>NZ_RWIN01000142.1 GCF_009761815.1 Pseudomonas sp. PB120 | reverse complement strand
TCGCTCCCACAGGTTCTCTGATTACCTGTGGGAGCGAGCCTGCTCGCGATAGCGGCATCTGAATCGACACAAATCCAACATCCAGAAACAATTAAGCAGCCCTCAAGCTGCTCAATAAACTGTGCCCGTTACGTTTACGTCACCGTTATGCCAACTCTGCCTGTGGCCTTTCTCTACGGCAACATGCCATCACGCTACTCGGCTACACACTTTTTGCTTTTGATACTGCGCACCAAGAGCGTGCACGCATTCAGCTCGTCGCCCTTTCCTGGATCATAATCCACGGCGAAACAACGACTGCCCACAGCTCGGGATCACGTTCGAAAAGATCCAGCGCCCGCGTTTCAGACAGCTTGGCGACCTGGTCGGCGGCCAGCCAGGCAGCCACTTTCTCCCCTTCATCCGTCGCCACGGCTTCGGCGGCGGCGATCAAATCCAGACCGGGGTCGACCCACAATAGGGCACCCTTGGCGAAGAACGGCTCCAGCTCTTTCCAGGTAATAGATGCGGTTTCACCAAGCAGCTTGGCATAGAGGGTGCTAGGTTCTTGAGTCATGGGTCCTGTCCGGAAAAGAAATCGACGCGAATGATAACGTTGGTGGTCTGGCAGAAAAACCCGGATGCAATTGAGTCATCGATTGAAAAGAGCAGGAAAGCCAAGGATTGCTGTTAAGTCAGCGTAAACCCCCGCCGCAATTCTGTCTTTTTCTTTCAAAAAAGCGACACCCTCTGGTTTTGCCCCCCGGCGCTGCCTTCCCAGGCTGACAATCGGCGCTCTACACTGTACCGGTACAGTTGCCGGGGGCATTTTCCGGAGGATATCGAAGATATCTGACCCGGTTCTGCTGCTTCGGCGCCAGGACTATAAAAACTACAACAGTAAGAGTGGAGCACTATGACTAAGGCTACTAAGCAGATTTCCAAACTGTTTGCCGCTATGGTTCTGGCCGGGGTTGCCAGCCATTCGTTCGCAGCTGACACCATCAAGATCGGCATCGCCGGCCCTAAGACCGGTCCTGTAGCCCAATACGGCGACATGCAGTTCAGTGGCGCCAAAATGGCCATCGAACAAATCAACGCCAAAGGCGGCGTAGACGGCAAGAAACTCGAAGCCGTTGAATACGATGACGCCTGTGATCCGAAACAAGCCGTTGCTGTCGCGAACAAAGTCGTCAACGACGGCGTCAAGTTCGTGGTTGGCCACCTGTGCTCCAGCTCCACTCAACCGGCTTCGGACATCTACGAAGACGAAGGCGTGATCATGATCACCCCGGCTGCCACCAGCCCGGACATCACCAACCGTGGTTACAAAATGGTGTTCCGCACCATCGGCCTGGACAGCGCCCAAGGCCCTGCCGCCGGTAACTACATTGCCGATCACGTAAAACCGAAAATCGTTGCTGTCCTGCACGACAAACAGCAATACGGTGAAGGCATCGCCACCGCCGTGAAGAAAACCCTGGAAGGCAAGAACGTCAAGGTTGCCGTGTTCGAAGGCATCAATGCCGGCGACAAGGACTTCTCGTCGATCATCGCCAAGCTCAAGCAAGCCAACGTCGACTTCGTCTACTACGGCGGCTACCACCCGGAGCTGGGTCTGATCCTGCGTCAATCTCAGGAAAAAGGCCTGAAAGCCAAGTTCATGGGTCCGGAAGGCGTGGGTAACGACTCCATTTCGCAGATCGCCAAGGAAGCTTCCGAAGGCCTGCTGGTCACCCTGCCGAAATCCTTCGACCAGGACCCGGCCAACGTTGCACTGGCTGACGCGTTCAAAGCGAAGAAAGAAGACCCGAGCGGTCCGTTCGTGTTCCCGGCCTACTCGGCTGTTGAAGTCATCGCTGGCGGCATCACTGCAGCCAAGAGCGAAGACCCTGCGAAAGTGGCAGCCGCCATCCACGCAGGCACTTTCAAAACCCCGACTGGCGACCTGGCTTTCGACGCCAAGGGCGACCTGAAAGACTTCAAATTCGTGGTTTACGAGTGGCACTTCGGCAAGCCTAAAACTGAAGCTTCGCCTCAGTAAGGCATTGCCTGACTGACTGCCAACAAAGCCCACGGCGTGCCGTGGGCTTTGTTTTACGAACGTATTGGGCCGCGCTGGCGTGATCCGCCAGTCTCCCCACCTGAAAATCTCAAAACCGTCATCAGCGGTTCGCTGGCAAACCTCGAATTCGAAGTGGGTAAAGATCCACGGGGCTCGGGCGGGAAAATGACTCCACCAGTGAAATGCGTATCAGGTTTTTAGGAGCGCTGTAATGCCTGACATCTATCACTTCTTCCAGCAGCTGGTTAATGGTCTGACCATTGGCAGCACGTATGCCCTGATCGCCATCGGCTATACGATGGTTTACGGCATCATTGGAATGATCAACTTCGCCCACGGCGAGGTGTACATGATCGGTTCCTACGTGGCGTTCATCGCCATCGCGGGCCTGTCCATGATGGGACTCGACAGCGTTCCGCTGTTGATGACCGCCGCTTTCCTCGCCACCATCGTGGTGACCAGTGCCTACGGTTACAGCATCGAACGGATTGCCTACCGCCCCCTGCGTGGCAGCAACCGTCTGATCCCGCTGATTTCCGCCATCGGCATGTCGATCTTCCTGCAGAACACGGTTCTGCTGGCGCAAGACTCCAAGGACAAATCCATCCCCAACCTGATCCCCGGCAACTTCGCCATCGGGCCAGGTGGCGCACATGAAGTGCTGATTTCCTACATGCAAATCGTGGTGTTCGTGGTGACCCTGGTCGCCATGCTCGGCCTGACGCTGTTCATCTCCCGCTCTCGCCTGGGCCGCGCCTGCCGCGCCTGTGCCGAAGACATCAAGATGGCCAACCTTCTGGGCATCAACACCAACAACATCATCGCCCTGACCTTTGTCATTGGTGCCGCACTGGCAGCCATCGCGGCTGTGCTGTTGAGCATGCAATACGGCGTGATCAACCCGAACGCCGGTTTCCTCGTCGGCCTCAAGGCCTTCACCGCCGCAGTACTGGGCGGTATCGGCAGCATTCCCGGCGCCATGCTCGGCGGGATCGTGCTCGGGGTGGCGGAAGCCTTTGGTGCCGACATCTTCGGCGACCAGTACAAGGACGTCGTCGCGTTCGGCCTATTGGTTCTGGTGTTGTTGTTCCGGCCTACCGGCCTGTTGGGCCGTCCGGAGGTTGAAAAAGTATGACTAGGAATCTTAAACAGGCGTTGTTCAGCGCCTTGCTGGTGTGGGCCGTTGCCTACCCGGTACTCGGTCTGAAACTGACCATCGTCGGTATCAACCTCGAAGTGCATGGCACCAGTACGGCCACGTTGATCACCATCGCCGTGTGCTCGGTGCTGATGTTCCTGCGGGTGCTGTTCGACCAGCAGATCAGCGCGGCCTGGAAATCCTCGCCGAACATGCCGGTCATGCCGGCCAAGGCCAGTAACTTCCTGACCCTGCCGACCACTCAGCGCTGGATCATCATCGCGTTGATCATCGGTGCCCTGGTGTGGCCGTTCTTCGGCTCTCGCGGTGCGGTGGACATCGCCACCCTGGTGCTGATCTACGTGATGCTCGGCCTCGGCTTGAACATCGTGGTCGGCCTGGCCGGTCTGCTCGACCTCGGTTACGTCGGTTTCTATGCCGTCGGCGCCTACAGTTATGCACTGCTGTCGCATTACTACGGTCTGAGCTTCTGGATCTGCCTGCCGATCGCCGGCCTGATGGCGGCCACCTTCGGCTTCCTGCTTGGCTTCCCGGTACTGCGTCTGCGCGGTGACTACCTGGCCATCGTGACCCTGGGCTTCGGTGAAATCATCCGTCTGTTCCTGCGTAACCTGACCGATATCACCGGCGGCCCGAACGGCATCAGCAACATCGAGAAACCGACGTTCTTCGGCCTGACCTTCGAACGTAAAGCGGCGGAAGGCCTGCAGACGTTCCATGAGTACTTCGGCCTGGAATACAACTCGATCAACAAGGTGATCTTCCTCTACCTGGTTGCGTTGTTCCTTGCCCTGTTCGCGCTGTTCGTCATCAACCGCTTGCTGCGCATGCCTCTGGGCCGTGCCTGGGAAGCGCTGCGTGAAGACGAAATCGCCTGCCGTGCGCTGGGTCTCAATCCTACGGTCATCAAGCTGTCGGCCTTCACCCTCGGCGCCTGCTTCGCCGGTTTCGCGGGCAGCTTCTTCGCCGCGCGCCAGGGGCTGGTGACACCGGAGTCGTTCACCTTCATCGAGTCGGCGACCATCCTCGCCATCGTGGTGCTGGGTGGCATGGGCTCGCAACTGGGTGTCGTACTCGCTGCCACCGTAATGATCCTGTTGCCGGAAATGATGCGTGAGTTCAGTGAATACCGCATGTTGATGTTCGGCGCCTTGATGGTGCTGATGATGATCTGGCGCCCTCAAGGCCTGCTGCCCATGCAACGTCCTCACATGGAGCTGCGCAAATGAGCCGCGAGATCCTTAAAGTCGAAAATCTCAGCATGCGCTTCGGCGGCTTGCTGGCGGTCAACGGCGTGGCCCTGACCGTGCACGAAAAACAGGTCGTGGCACTGATCGGCCCTAACGGCGCCGGCAAGACCACCGTGTTCAACTGCCTGACCGGTTTCTACAAGCCGAGCGGCGGCAGCATCCTGCTCGATGGTCAGGCGATCGAAGGCCTGCCGGGCCACGAGATCGCCCGCAAAGGCGTGGTACGGACCTTCCAGAACGTGCGGTTGTTCAAAGACATGACGGCGGTCGAGAACCTCTTGATCGCCCAGCACCGTCACCTGAACACCAACTTCCTGGCGGGCCTGTTCAAGACCCCGGCGTTCCGCAGAAGCGAACGCGAGGCCATGGAATTCGCCGAGTACTGGCTGGACAAGGTCAACCTCAAGGCGTTTGCCAACCGTCCTGCCGGCACCCTGGCCTACGGTCAGCAACGTCGCCTGGAAATCGCTCGCTGCATGATGACCCGCCCGCGGATCCTCATGCTCGACGAACCGGCCGCGGGCCTGAACCCGAAGGAAACCGAAGACCTGAAGGCGCTGATCAGCGTGCTCCGCGAAGAGCACGACGTCACGGTGCTGTTGATCGAACACGACATGAAGCTGGTCATGAGCATCTCCGACCACATTGTCGTGATCAACCAGGGCACGCCCCTGGCCAACGGCACACCGGAACAGATCCGCGACAATCCTGAAGTGATCAAAGCCTACCTGGGGGAAGCGTAAATGCTGCAATTCGAAAACGTTTCCACCTTCTACGGCAAGATCCAGGCCCTGCACAGCGTCAACGTGGAAATCCGCCAGGGCGAAATCGTCACCCTGATCGGTGCCAACGGCGCGGGCAAATCCACCCTGCTGATGACGCTGTGCGGTTCGCCACAAGCCCACAGCGGCAGCATCAAGTACATGGGTGAAGAGCTCGTGGGGCAGACTTCGGCGCAGATCATGCGCAAGAGCATTGCCGTGGTTCCGGAAGGCCGTCGGGTGTTTGCCCGTCTGACCGTGGAAGAAAACCTCGCCATGGGCGGGTTCTTCACCGACAAGGGCGACTATCAGGAACAAATGGACAAGGTTCTCGGACTTTTCCCACGCCTGAAAGAGCGTTTTGCCCAACGCGGCGGCACCATGTCCGGCGGCGAACAGCAAATGCTCGCCATCGGCCGTGCGCTGATGAGCAAACCCAAGTTGCTGCTGCTCGACGAGCCGTCGCTGGGTCTGGCACCGATCATCATCCAGCAGATCTTCGACATCATCGAACAGCTGCGCAAGGACGGTGTGACGGTGTTCCTGGTCGAGCAGAACGCCAACCAGGCGCTGAAAATCGCAGACCGCGCGTACGTTCTGGAGAACGGCCGCGTGGTGATGCAAGGCACCGGTGAAGCGCTGTTGACCGACCCGAAAGTGCGCGAAGCGTACCTCGGCGGTTAAGCGATTACGGTAAACAGAAAACGGCCTTCGGGCCGTTTTTTTGTGCCCACCAAAATCTCACCAACAACCAAGATTCCTGTGGGAGCGAACTGTGGCGAGGGGATTTATCCCCGTTGGGTGGCGCAGCCGCCCCAAAAAAAGGGCCTGCTTCGCAGTCCAACGGGGATAAATCCCCTCGCCACAGTTCGCACCCACAGGTTTTTGTGGTGTGTCGAACAATATCGTTAGAGCCGATCCAACGCCTCGCCACTGCGCTTGAACCAGCCAATCAAATAATCCGCCAGCACCTGCGTGCGTTTCGGCAACCCGCCCTGATACGGATGCACCAGATACATCGGCATTCTGCGCGTCTGATAACCGCGCAGCAGCCAGCGTAAACGCCCGTCAGCCAATTCCGCCTGCAGCAAGTAGGACGGCAATCGCGCAATCCCCGCGCCGGCCAGTGCCGCTTTCTTCAACAAGCTGTAATGATTGCTGGCGAACGGCCCCGACACCCGCACCCGCAACAACTCATGCTGCTGGTGATAGAGCCATTCTTCGCGCCCGCTGTAATGACTGTTGAGTAAGCAACGATGTTGCGCCAGCTCTTGCGGCGTTGAGGGCTCGCCGTATTGCTCAAGGTAAGCCGGGCTAGCACAGGTCATCTCATGCCAGGCCAACAAAGGCCGGGCCACTAATCGCTCGTCTTTGCCGACTTCGGAACGAACCCCAAGATCAAACCCTTCACGGGACAAATCCCGGTAGTTGTTGCTCAGATCAAGCTCAATCTGCACTTCGGGGTACGTGTGGGAAAACTCCAGCAGCATGCCGTCGAAGAAAGTTTCGCCCAAAGACACCGGAACCGTCATGCGCACCGGCCCGGCCATGTCGTCCTTCAACCGCGCCAATGCCTGACGCGCGCGTTCCACCTGAACCACCAACGCCTGGGCTTGTGGCAACAACGCTGCGCCCGCCGCCGTCAGGCTCAAGCGTCGGGTGGTGCGCTGCAACAGGACGACGGAAAACCGCGTTTCCAGCAAGCTGATGCGCTTGGACAATTGCCCCTTGCTACAGCCCAATTGCTGCGCCGCCAAGGTGAAACTCCCGGCTTCGATCAACACTGCAAACGCGGCCAGATCATCCATCTCGCTCATGGATTGTTTCCATTTGAAAACCAAAGGTTGCCCATTAGCGCGCTTATCAGCAGAAAAAACCACTCTAAACTGACCCCACACCCAACCCACTCGAGGATCAGCACAATGAAAATTCTTTTGATAGGCGCAGGCGGCACCATCGGTTCGGCGGTCGACAAAGAGCTGTCCCAGCGTCACGAAGTCATCCGCATCGGCCGCACCAGCGGCGATTACAACGTGGACATCAGCGACAGCGCCTCGATTCGCAAACTGTTCGAACAAACCGGCAAGTTCGACGCGCTGGTCTGCGCCGCCGGCAACGTGACCTTTGCGCCGTTGGGCGAAATGACGGAAGAAAGCTTCGCCCTGGGCCTGAAAGACAAATTGATGGGGCAGGTCAACCTGCTGCTGATCGGGCGTGAGTTTGCCAACGACGGTGCCTCCTTCACCTTGACCACCGGCGTGCTCAGCCACGACCCGATCCGCAGCGGCGCTTCGGCCGCATTGGTCAACGGCGCCCTCGACAGCTTCGTTCGCGCGGCGGCCATCGAATTGCCTCGTGGCCTGCGTGTGAACTCGATCAGCCCGACCGTGCTGGTCGAAGCCATGGGCAGCTACGCGCCGTACTTCCGCGGTTACAAACCGGTTCCGGCGGCCGATGTGGCGCTGGCCTACGCCAAAAGCGTAGAAGGCCTGCAGACTGGTCAGACGTTTCACGTCGGTTGAATCGATCCAATCCGTAGGAGCACGGCTTGCCGGCGATGGCGTCCGTTAAATCGCCTTCGCCAGCAAGCTGTGCTCCTACAGGTTGAGGAACGTATGTCTGTGGGGTTGTGATGAACGGTCAGGCTGCGTAACGTGGCGGCACTTGTCTGGAGAGCCAAAGATGCGTGTTGCCCGTTCCTTAGTCCTTGTCGCCCTGCTGCCCCTGTTTGCCGCCTGCCAGTTGCTGGATGGCTCGCGTGAAAGTGCCTCTCACGTGGGCCAGACCCGCCTGCAGGGTCAGTTGACCGCAGCCGACGGCAAGCTGTTGTTCCAGCCGTGCAACGAGCAACGCACGTACGTGGTCAACGACACGGGCGGCACCAGCGTCCTGCAGGAAGCCGCGAGCCTCGCCGATCAGCGGGGCAAGTTGTTTGCCGACGTGCGTGGCCGCGTTGTCGACAGTCGCCTCGACCTGGAGCAGCTGTACCGCGTCGAACGCTCGGGCACCGCGTGCGAAGACCCGAACTTCAAACTGCTGATCCTGCGTGCAGCCGGTCACTCGCCCGAGTGGACCGTCAAAGTCAGCGGCAAAGGCATGGTCATCGACCGCGCCGGGCAGCCACCGCTGGCGGTGCCGTACGTGGAAGAGCAACTGGGTGACGGCCGTTTCAATCTCAGCACCGAAGCCAATAACCAGCACATCGAACTGTGGGTCGCGCCACAACGTTGCGTCGACAGCAGCACCGGCAGTATTCAGCACATGAGTGCCGAACTGCGCATCGATGGCCAGGTTCAGCGCGGCTGCGGGTATTTCGGCGGATCGCGTAACGACTGATCGTTTTAGCCTCACGGGAATCCTCCGTTGGGGCTTATAATCGCGGGCTTCAAACGCCTTGGCGCAGTTGTGCGCCCCGCGAACCGGACCCTGTCATGTTACGAATCACTGAACTCAAGCTGCCGATCGACCATCCCGAAGAAGACCTGCGCCCTGCCATCGTGCAGCGCCTGGGCATCGCCAGTGATGACCTGCTCGATTTCACCTTGTTCAAGCGCAGCTACGATGCGCGCAAAAAGTCTTCCGAACTGTGCTTCATCTACACCATCGACCTCACCGCCAAGGATGAGGCCGCAGTGCTGCACAAGTTCGCCGATGACCGTAACGTCAACGTGGCGCCGGATGTCAGCTACAAAGTGGTCGGCCAGGCGCCGGCCGATCTTCAGCAGCGCCCGATCGTCGTAGGCTTCGGGCCTTGCGGGATTTTCGCCGGGCTGTTGCTGGCGCAAATGGGCTTCAAGCCGATCATCCTCGAGCGCGGCACCGAAGTCCGCCAGCGCACCAAGGACACCTGGGGCCTGTGGCGTAAAAGTGTGCTCAACCCCGAATCCAACGTGCAGTTTGGTGAAGGCGGCGCGGGGACATTCTCCGACGGCAAGCTCTACAGCCAGATCAAGGACCCGAAATTCATCGGCCGCAAAGTCCTGCATGAATTCGTCAAGGCCGGCGCGCCGGAAGAAATCCTCTACGTCAGCAAACCGCACATCGGTACGTTCCGACTGACCGGCGTCGTGGAAAACATGCGCGAACAGATTCGCGCCATGGGCGGCGAAGTACGCTTCCAGCAGCGCGTCACCGACGTGTTGATCGAGGACGGCCAACTGGTCGGCGTCGAGCTCAACGGCGGTGAGCAGATCCATTCGAAGCACGTGATTCTTGCCCTAGGCCACAGTGCCCGGGACACCTTCCGCATGCTCCACGGCCGTGGCGTGTTCATGGAAGCCAAGCCGTTCTCGGTGGGTTTCCGCATTGAACACCCGCAGTCGCTGATCGACCGCGCACGCCTGGGCAAGTACGCCGGCCACCCGAAACTCGGGGCGGCGGACTACAAGCTGGTGCACCACGCCAAGAACGGTCGCTCGGTCTACAGCTTCTGCATGTGCCCGGGCGGCACCGTGGTAGCGGCGACCTCCGAGCCGAACCGCGTCGTGACCAACGGCATGAGCCAGTACTCGCGAAACGAGCGTAACGCCAACTCCGGGATCGTCGTCGGGATCACCCCGGAAGTCGATTACCCGGGCGGCCCGCTGGCCGGTATCGAGTTGCAGGAACGCCTGGAGTCCCACGCCTTTGTGCTGGGTGGCAGCAACTACGAAGCACCGGCGCAACTGGTCGGCGATTTCATTGCCGGCAAGCCGTCCACCGAACTGGGCAGTGTTGAACCGTCCTACAAACCAGGGGTTGCCCTGGGCGATCTGGCGCTCGCCTTGCCGGCGTTTGCCATCGAAGCCATTCGCGAAGCGTTGCCGGCGTTCGAGAAGCAGATTCGCGGTTACTCGCTGCATGACGCAGTGTTGACCGGGATCGAGACACGCACCTCGTCGCCGCTACGGATTACCCGTAACGAATCGATGCAGAGCCTGAACGTGAAGGGCCTGTTCCCGGCCGGTGAAGGCGCGGGTTATGCGGGCGGGATTCTGTCGGCGGGTGTGGATGGGATTCGCATCGCCGAAGCCGTGGCACGAGACATCCTCGGCCTGGAAGCCTGATCGGCGCAGAACCCTGTGGGAGCGAGCCGGCTCCGGGCGGCATTCCGACGATGACGGATTCACATTCAACACCTGTGTTGACTGGTCTACCGCTATCGCGAGCAGGCTCACTCCCACATTTGATCTTCTGCGTGTCAAATATTGGCGCGCAGCACGGTCGCTGGCAGCGGCTCACCGCGCTCCACACTCGCCGCAACCACATCCATCAACCCACTCAATTCATACCCCTGGGCCTTGAGCCAGTCCTGGTCGTAATAACTGGTCTCATACCGCTCGCCGCCATCACACAGAATCGCCACGATCGACCCCGACTCCCCCGCCTCCGCCATCTGCCGGGCTGCCATCAAGGCGCCGATCAGATTGGTCCCGCTCGACCCGCCAACCCGGCGTCCCAAGTGCTGCGCCAGATAATGCATGGCCGCCAGTGACAGTGCGTCCGGGACCTTGACCATCGCATCAATCACCTTGGGCAGGAACGACGCTTCCACTCGCGGCCGGCCAATACCTTCGATCCGCGAACCGTGATCCAGGCGCAGGCTGGCATCGCCAGTCTGGTAGTAGTCGAAGAACACCGACCGCTCGGCATCAGCACACAGCACGCGGGTGCAATGCTGGCGATAACGCACGTAACGACCGAGCGTCGCGGTGGTGCCGCCGGTACCGGGGCTGGAGATCAGCCAGCTCGGCTCCGGGTGCTTTTCGAAACGCATCTGATGGAAGATCGACTCGGCGATATTGTTGTTCGCTCGCCAGTCGGTGGCGCGTTCGGCATAGGTGAACTGGTCGATGAAATGGCCGTCGTGTTCCCGGGCCAACCGCTCGGATTCGGCGTAGATCTGCGTCGGATCATCAACCAGGTGGCTTTTTCCGCCGTAGAACGCGATCTGCGCGATCTTCTCTTTCGAAGTAGTCGCCGGCATCACCGCAATGAACGGCAAACCGAGCAAACGCGCAAAGTACGCCTCGGAAATCGCCGTGGACCCGCTGGATGCTTCAATCACCGGCGCGCCGGGCTTGAGCCAGCCGTTACACAACGCGTAGAGGAACAGCGAGCGGGCCAAACGGTGTTTGAGGCTACCGGTGGGATGGCTGGACTCATCCTTGAAATACAACTCGATGCCCGGAAAACCCGGCAGCGGCAATGGGATCAGGTGAGTGTCGGCGCTGCGCTGGAAGTCGGCCTCGATGATGCGGATGGCTTCGCGGGCCCACTGTCGGTTGTCGCTCATGGTGGTGATCTCGTTGAGTCGGCCTTGTTGCAAGGCTCAGCCCACAAGCTTAGGAAAAATCCTGCATCGCGCACAGGTACAGCTGAGGTTCAATACGTCCGGCAACTGCTAGGCTCACAGCCGTACCGGTCGTGAGGGTTGAAACGGCATATAACAAAAAAGAATATAACTTTTGTTTTAACAACTAACGGTACGGGTTAGGGTGTGCCACCTTTTGACGAATCGATGGAGAGCGACCTTGCCTCTGCGTAGCACTTTCACGCGTTTCTTTCAGTTGGAAGCTGCCAGCGGTCTGTTACTGATCGCCGCCGCAGCCCTTGCGCTGATCATCAACAATTCCCCGCTGTCCTGGCTCTACCAGAGCTTTCTCGACACCCCGGTGGTGGCGCAGATTGGCGCGCTACAAATCGCCAAGCCGGCACTGCTGTGGATCAACGATGGCCTGATGGCCTTGTTCTTCCTGTTGATCGGCCTGGAAGTGAAGCGCGAAGTCCTCGACGGCCAGCTGTCGAAACCTTCCCAGGTGGTCCTGCCCGGCGCAGCGGCGATTGGTGGCATGGTCGTGCCGGCGCTGGTCTACTGGTTTTTCAACCGGGACAACCCCGCCGCCCTCGGTGGCTGGGCCATCCCCATGGCCACCGACATCGCCTTCGCCCTCGGTGTACTGGCCCTGCTGGGCAAACGCGTGCCGGTTTCGCTGAAGCTGTTCTTGATGACGCTCGCGATCATCGACGACCTCGGCGCCATCATCGTTATCGCGGTCTTCTATTCGGGCGCGTTGTCGACCGTGTCGCTGGCCTTGGCCGCGGCGTGCATCGTGGCGCTGATCGCGATGAACCGGCTCGGCGTGGTCAAGCTCGGGCCGTACATGATTATCGGTTTGATCCTTTGGGTCTGCGTCCTCAAGAGCGGTGTCCACGCGACATTGGCCGGCGTCACCCTGGCCTTCTGCATTCCGTTGCGCACCAAAAACGCTGAGCCGTCGCCGCTGCTGACCCTGGAACACGCCCTGCACCCGTGGGTGGCCTACGGCATCCTGCCGCTGTTCGCCTTCGCCAACGCCGGTCTATCCCTGAGCGGCGTCACCCTGGAAAGCTTCACCCACCACGTGCCGATGGGCATCGCGATCGGCCTGCTCCTGGGCAAGACGCTGGGCGTGTTCGGCCTGACCTGGCTGTCGGTGAAAACCGGCATCGCCGCCCTGCCCCAAGGCGCCAACTGGGGCCAGGTGCTGGGCGTGGCAATCCTCTGCGGGATTGGCTTCACCATGAGTCTGTTTGTCGGTTCCCTGGCCTTTGAACCGGGCGTGAGCGATTACGCGGGGATGGACCGGATGGGGATTTTGACCGGGTCGATTTTGGCCGCGTTGATTGGTTATGCGGTGACAGCGATGGCGAGTCGCAAGAACGCCGCGCTGCCATCCTGAGAGAAACAGAACCCTCTTAGCCACAATCAGGATTCGTCCTACAGCCACGATTAGCCACGTTCGTTAACGTCGCACAGCCCCTTTCAACGGGCTGTCGACGGACGAACGCAAGGAAGATCAGTGACTGGCAACAAGGACATTCCCAGGGTCAAAAACCCACCGTCTGGCGACGGGCATCACATCACCCACCGTCTCATGACGGCCACCGAACTGGCGGCACGAGACGCCCGCCAAAACGCTTACGACGCCATGCTCGCCCGGCAGGACGCCTTCCTGCGCGGCCGTCAGGTGATCGCCGGCAAACCCAGGCCCACGCAAGTCGGATGCGTTTTCGCCAAGTCCTGCAACCTGCCGGACGCCATCATCGATTACTCGAACCCGTCGGGTATGGTGCCGACCGACAGCCTCAAGGACTACGGAGAAGTCGCCTGGCTCGGCGCTCGCAAAGCAGACGACACCGGGCTGCTGAATCTGGAAACGATCAGCGGCTCGACCCTGTCACTGGGCATCGGTCAACTCGCGTTGCGCTTCCCGGTGCTTGCCCTTCCCGGCGCAGCACTCGGCGCCACCGGCAGCACCGTATTGGCCGGCCTGGCCGCCATATTCTGGGTTCCCAGCCTGGGCGACAGCGCCCTCTACACCGAAGACCAGCTCAGAACCCTGAAGCAAGCCCGAACCCGCGTTCGGCTTCAGGTCGAGCAACAGGCTGATGGCCGTCTCAAGGGTTACGGTTTCTATACCGGCAAGAACCGCGATTGGGAAATGGTCGATGTCGTGCAGTTCACCTTGCGCGGCAGCCAGCAAGTTGCAGACCTCGGAGACGGCATCGAACTGATCTGGACCCCGGCCGTCGACGGCTCCGACATCCTCGGCATCCCCAAACTGGAAGCCGCCCCGCAAGCCCCGCATATCTGGGTTTACCCGCCAACGAAAGCGGCTGACGGCATCATCGTGAACCCGAGCTATCCGCCTGAGTACAAGGATTTCATTCTTGTGTTTCCGGCGAATTCGGGTGTAAAGCCGGTTTACATTGTGGTGACGATGCCGGGGGACCATAAGTACTTCGACGATCCACAAACGCTACCCGGTTTTCCAGATGCATATCCCGTGAAACCGAAGGTTTCAGTTCAAGGAGGAGGAAAAAAACGAGCACGATGGTTAGACCGCAGAGGCCGGATATATGAATGGGACTCCAAAAGCGGCGCTGTCGAGCTATTCGATAGATTCGGAGTACATCTGGGTGAATTCAATCATTTAACTGGCGCCCGCACAAAAAAAGCAAAGCCAGGCAGACGAACCGCAAAAAACTGACGAGTACAAATCATGCGCTTTCTATCTATAACCGGATTCTATCCTGATGAAAAAAAAGATGACTCATTGCAGTTCGAACTTACTGTCAAAGATCAAGAGCTAAACCAAGCGCTGGCGCAACTGACTGAATCAAAGCCGCTTGAGGAGATAGCTCCTGGAGAACTAGAGCTGACTGAAACTCAGATCAGACAGGTATCAGATCTTCTGAAAATCGATTTACCGCAGGGGCTCGAGTACTTCATCGGCCCCCGTGCGGGGTCTTGAGCAGTTCCCGAAGCCTTTCTGCCGAATTTTTTCACGCGATCAATTCTACGAGAGAAAAACTTGATATGCCCTCTCACAAAAAAATAATCGTGAGGCGACGATGGGACTAAAGCTAAGGCTGGAATGGTATGACAAGAAAACGGAATTTTGTCAGGGTGAAGAATCCTCCGAAGATCTAGGCGAAGACGACTCAATACTGGGAGCTCTGGGGACCCCAGTGGAAAACAATATTAACAATGGGGGATTTAATGTTGGCAGCCACTGGATCGCCATAATCCAACCCCATTTTCAGCATTGCATCGTCTTGGCGAACTACGATTATCAGATAGCGTTCGACTATAGTGACACTTGGTAATGCAGCGCGAAACCTAGGTCGCACTCATATTTCTTTCCAAACAAAAAACCCCAACCAGCTCACGCTGATCGGGGTTTTCTTTTACCCGTTATCCCGCTTAGTGCGAAACGCGGCTCGTACCGTCTACAGTCGAAATCCGCACGCGCTCGCCAACGCGGAACACTTCATTTTCCTGAACCTGTTGCACGTAGGCGCGCATGCTGCCGTCGTCTTCGCGAACGGTGATTTCCACGCCTTGGGTGCGGGTCAGGCCTTCTTCGGTGGCCGAACCGAGCAGGCCGCCGGCGACTGCGCCGATGACCGCAGCGACGATGCTGCCTTTACCGCCGCCGATGGCGCTACCGCCGACACCGCCCACGACTGCGCCAGCGGCGCCGCCGATTGGGGTCTTGGTGCCTTCGATCTTGACCGGACGCAGGGATTCGATGGTGCCCATGCGAACGGTCTGCACACGACGCGCTTCGTCACGGGAGTAGGAGTCACCGGTCAGGCTCGATTGGCAGCCGGTGAGCAACATCGCCATCGTGGAAAAGGAAGCAACCAGCAGAACAGACTTACGCATAGCATCAACTCCAAAGGACAGGTGTTCATTAAACTCCGCAGCTAGACGCTTTGTCACGGCATCGCCCGGATAAAATTGTTTTGATTCAGGCCCGGTACAGGCGCCTCCACGAACTCGACACAGTAGCGGCAAATTCTGCAATTTGCGCCATTGCCCAAGGATTTTCATGGATTATTTCATCATTGTCGTCACCACAGTCGCCGGTTTGTACTTCCACGGATGGCTGTACGTACGGATCAGGCGCTGGATGGACCGCGATCTGGCGTTAGCCTTGGCCGGTGGAGACGAGCATAAAAAGGCTTTCATGCTCCAGCAGTTGGCGAACGCTCACGCGCAGAAGATCAAGCGTCGGGACCTGCCGCAATGGCTGGAGGCCGCTGCAGCAGGGTATCCCGGTCGGTAGACTGCTCAGGGTGCCAGACGTTCAAGAATCCAGTCGGCGCCCTGCAAGCGGTAGTTGAGGCGGTCGTGCAGACGGCTCGGACGGCCCTGCCAGAACTCGACGCGCTCAGGTATCAGGCGGTAACCGCCCCAGTGCTCAGGGCAGTGAGGCTGTGTGTCGCTGAAACGTTGCTCGGTATTCTTGAGCAGCGCTTCGAGTTCACCACGATCGGCGATCACCCGGCTTTGAGGCGAAGCCCAGGCACCGAGACGGCTGCCCAGCGGCCGGACCTGGTAATACGCGTCGGACTCTTCGGGGGTGACCTTCGCGACCCGCCCTTCGATACGCACCTGACGCTCAAGGGCCGGCCAGAAAAATGTCATGGCCGCGAACGGATTCGCGGCCATTTGCTGGCCCTTGGCGCTGTCGTAGTTGGTGAAAAACGTGAAGCCCTGCTGATCCAGGCCCTTGAGCAGCAGAATGCGGCAATGCGGCCGACCGTCCTGATCGACAGTGGCCAAGGTCATGGCGTTGGCCTCCACCGGCGCCTGTTCGGTTTTCACTGCGTCGGCAAACCACTGATGGAACAGCGCGAAAGGCTCAGCCGGGGCTTGCGCCTCGGTCAAGCCATCCCGGGTGTAATCGCGACGCATATCAGCCAGGGCCTTGGTCATGGCACATTCCTTCTGGTTAACAAATCACTGCTTTGAGGTGGTATCGGTGGCGACAGCAGGTTTCTTCGCGTCGGCAGCGGCTTTGGCCGGAGCAACCTTTTTCGCCGGCGTCGCGGCTTTAGCAGGCGCTTTCTTGGCAGCGGTTTTCTTGGCCGGGGCTTTTTTAGCGGCTGGCACCGCTGCTTTTTTCGCCGCAGGCGCCGGTGTTACAGGGGCGACCGCAGGTTTGGCGGTCTGCGCGGCAACCATGTTCACAGGCGCCGGGGCTGGCATGTTGTACTTGCTCAGCAGCGCAACCATGGTGTTTTGCGGGGTCACCAGCAACTCGACACGACGGTTCAACGCGCGGCCTTCAACACTGTCGTTGGCTGCACGCGGCGCTTCACCGCCCATTCCGCGCAGCATCAGCCGATCACGCTGCAGACCGCTGAGGCGGAAGATCGCCGCCACGGCCTGTGCACGTTCCTGACTCAATTTCACGTTGGCCGGCGCCGAACCCGAGGTGTCGCTGTGACCGAGGACCAGCACCGCTGTTTGCGGGTCGACTTCAAGAATTTTCGCGACGCGGGTGAACGGGCCCAATGTGACCGGCAGCAGCATGGCCGGACGATCCGGGTTGAACGAGCCTTCTACCGGCGCGATCACCACCAACACGTTTTCACGGCGCTCGACTTTCAGGTTGCTGTCCTTGGTCGCTTCACGCAGGCGCGGCTCATAGTCGTCTAGCCAGGCCTGGGTCACTTTCGGGTCGGGCATCGGCACGACTTTAGCGGTAGGTTGTTCTTTGCCGCCGAACGGCCACCACCATTTGCCACCCTCATCAGCGTCGGCCTTGGCCACCGCGGCAGGCGCGGCCGGCTTGACCGGTGCAGGCGCGGGAGCGGGGTCTTTCGCTGCGACTTTGTCAGAGGAGCTGAACGGCCACCAGCTACCGCCGTCTGCATCATTTTTTGGGGTCTGTGCGCAGCCCGTGATTGCGAAGCACAGTGCCAGGGCGAGGGTTGGTTTGGTTGACATGGGATAATCCACAAAAAATGAAGAAATGATAAAAATCAGGCCGGGATGGCCCGCATAAACAGACGCTTTGAATCCGAAAAGGCTGTCGGGTTCCGGTACTGGCCCCCTCGAGCGTGTTTTACAGACGAGTGGCCAGTACTCGCACAAGCTTTTGTGCGCGCGGATCCATCAAGACGTACGGCCCCAGTGTATTTGTCACAAAACCGAAAGCGACATCGTGCTCCGGATCGGCAAAACCGATGGAACCGCCAGCGCCAGGATGGCCGAACGCCCTTGGGCCGAGGCCGAAAGTGGCGTTGGGCACGTCCGGTTGATCGAGCATGCAACCGAGCCCGAAGCGGGTCCGGGTCAGTAAAGTCTTGTCTTCGCCAAGGCTGTGTTCACGAGTTAGCTCGTCGAGCATCTCGCTTTCCAGCAGGCGGCCGTCGAGCAGGCCGGCGTAGAACCCGGCCAGGCTACGGGCATTGCCGTGGCCGTTGGCCGCCGGTTGCTGCATGCGCCGCCACTCGGGTTTGTTGGTGCTGGTCATGATCGACGGCGGGTTGGTGAACGCCCGGGTGGTCATGGCCGTCGGTTCGCGCATTGTCACTTGCAGCAGGCGCTGGGCCGCCGCGTCGCCGACATTGCCTTTGCCACGGGCGATGTGCGCCACACGGTGGAATTCTTCATCCGCCAGACCCACGTGAAAATCCAGTCCAAGCGGTTTGGCGACCCGGGCGACGATGGACTCCCCCGGCCCGCGACCGTCGGCGCGGCGCAACAACTCGCCCACCAGCCAGCCATAGGTGATGGCGGCATAACCGTGACCTTCGCCCGGCGTCCACCATGGCGCTTCAGCGGCCAGGGCATCGACCATCGTTTGCCAGTCGTAAAGGGCTTCGGGGGCCAGCAATTCGCGCAATGCCGGCAGGCCTGCCTGATGGCAGAGCAAGTGGCGAAGGGTCACGGATTCTTTGCCGGCGGCGGCGAACTCGGGCCAGTAGCGGGCAACCGGAGCGTCCAGTTGCAGCTTGCCTTCGGCCACCAGTTGCAGCGCGGTGACGGCGGTGAATGTCTTGGTGCAAGAGAACAGGTTGGCGATGGTGTCGCTGTGCCAGGCCTCAGCGCCATCCTTGTCGGCGGTGCCGGACCAGAGGTCGACGACGGTTTCGCCACCAATCTGGATGCACAACGCCGCGCCACGTTCCTGAGGATCGTCGAACAGCGCCGCGAACGCTTCGCGAACCGCTTCGAACTTAAGCTCGTAATGACCCTGAATCTGCACCCGCAACTCCCTCGGATAATCGTTCTACAAAGTGGCCGGCATTGTTCCAGCCATTGAAGGTTTTGGGAACAGGGTTGGGCTGGGCGGTCGGTTGCCCGTGGATTGGATCGCAAATGTTTGGCGTCTTTCAGGGCCCCATCGCGAGCAGGCTTGCTCCCACAGGGTTCACGCTGAACCAATGTGGGAGCGAGCCTGCTCGCGATGAACGATAACGCGGTAGATCAGGCCTCAGTGGCCATTGCCCGAATGCCCACCCGCATGACCCGCGCCCTGCCCCGCCCCTTTGCCGGCCTCGCCTTTGCGGCCGCCTTCGGCATTGTGGCTGGCCTTATCGGCTTCAGCCTGGGCCTTCTCGGCCTCTTTGCTCAACTGATCGACGGTCGCCAGGTTGCTTTTGCGCACGCTGTCGACAAAGCCCTGGAACGGCAGATCGGTGATCCCGACCAGGCCAAAGTGGCCATTCTCGCCATCGAGCAAACGACCTGTCACCGGTTGATCGAGGTACTGGAACCAGTGCACGCCGACAATCGACGGCTCGCTCAGCGCCTGTTTCAGGAAGTTGGCGTATGCCGGGCCTCGGTCCTCTTCTTTAGCCAATTGCGTCACGCCGCCCCAGAACGGGCCGCGATCCGTCGAGCCAAAGTTGAATTCAGTGATCAGCACCGGTTTGTCGAGGCTGCGCAGTGCAGCGAAGTCATAACCGTCCTGGGGTTGCAGCGTGTACAGGTTGAAGCTCAACACATCGCAGTACTGGGCGCAGGACTCGACGGCTTCCGGCGTGCTGATGGCAAAGCGACCGCCCAGCAACAGCTGGTTTGGCGCGTGCCACTTGAGTGAATCGGAAATGGTCTTGAAATAAGTGTCAGCGAATACTTTCTGGAAGTATTTGAAGTCGGCTTCGATTTCCGGGTGTTCGGCGCTTGGCAGCGGCGGCACAAAGCCCGGGTCTTCCATCAATTCCCAGGCCGGCAAGTCGATGCCCCAGGCTTTGGAAAGACCGGCCTGGTTGCGGTATTTGTCACGCAGCTGCTTGAGGAACGCGCGTTTGGCCGGCACGTCGGTGGTCATTTTCAAGGTGCCATAAGCCAGCGCATAACGGGCTTTCGGATCGTCACCGGGACCGGCCCAGGCCAATTCGTTGTCGGCGAAGTAGCCGATCAACCATGGATCGTCGCGATGATCACGGGCAGCGATGGCCACGGCCCGCTCGGTGGCCATGGCGAAGCGCGGGTCGAACGGATCAGGCATGCCGCCCCACCAGTCGGAGCCGGTGCTGATGCTGGCGTAATCGCCAACGATCGACAACGGCAAGGTGTAAGGCACGCGGTCCGCATTAGCCAAGGCCGGCGCACTCCAGTTGCCGAGGGTGTTGAAGCCCCAGGCTTGCAGGCGATCGAGGGTCTGACTGGCCCAGCGTTGCTCATCAAAAACGGCTTTACAGGGCTCGGCGGGGGCTTGCTCGACGGCTTTCGCCACGGTCGCTTCGGCGGCGCCGGCCTTGGCTGCTTCGGCAACGCCAGACTCGGCAGTTGAAGGCTTAACCGGTTGCTCGGCGGCCTTCTCGACGGTCGCTTCTACCGCGTCAGCCTTGGCCGCTTCGGCGACCCCGGCCTTGGTGTCGCTGCCGAGTACACAAGGGTTGCCATACAAACGCTGCAAGTTGGCGCCATAGAAGTCATACCAACGACCGGCGTTATAGGCTCGGCCCTGATCGACGCCGTTGCCGCCACGGTTGTCGCCTTCGCCATAGTGGCTGGCCAATGGCTCGTCAGGCTTGGGCAGGGATTCGAACATCCACTCGCGACCGGCGATATAGGTCTGGTTGACGTCCGGGGTCACGGTGTTGACCCCCAGCGAGTAGAACGGATGCCCTTCCGGCGTCACCAGGTACCAGCGACCGTCACGGTTTTCAGTGCGGAAAAAACCGCTGGCCTTGAACGCCGGGCCTTTGTTCCAGCCTCCGAACTTGTCCAGCGAGGATTTCTCGCGCTCGGCCAGCCAGGTTTTCAGTTGTTGCTGTTCCTTGGCGGCGGCGCTTTTCAGTTGTTCATCGCTGCTGATCTTTTCTGGCCATTTGGCGCGGGTGGATTGCCCATAAGCGTCCATCAGATTGGCATACACCGCCTGGGTCGCCGCCTCGCCTTCCTGCACACCAAAACGCTCCAGCAGAATACTCTGCGCGACTTTCGGCTGATCCATCGACAAGGTCACCGACACCACCTGACTGCGATCCAGCTCTCCGGCACTGCTGGCCAGCAACACGCGCTGACCGTCGACCGTCATCGGCATCAACGGCCCGGCCTTCATGCCCTGGCTCAGGGGCGAACTCGCCACCAGTGGCACCAGCAAGGTTTGCGCGGGGCCGGCCGGCAGATCGACGCGGCTGACCAGCGTCTTGCCGTCGTTGCTCTGGATTTTCACGTAGAGGGTCACGGCCCAGTTCATTGCGCTCTGGATCCGCAAACTCATGGCCCCCGATTGCGACCAGTCCCACGCGCCGGTTTGCGGGGTCAGGCGCAGCGACGGTTGCGCCACCGGATTGAACGTCACCCGGCGCAAGACTTCGCCCTCGGCCGTTTGCTCGGCATTGGATTGCGGCAGGCTGGCATCCTGAGTCGCCACCTGGACCACGTCGGCAGGTCGCACAAAATTGAACAGCGTCTGCTGGCCGGCAGGGGCCGCCAGCAAAGGGGCTGAGAACATCAGGGCAAATACGGCAGGCAGCGAACGGCGAATCATGAGAACGAAATTCTCCCTAACGACCAACAATGGCCAATGGAAAAGCGATGGTAGAGAGATAGACAACGCGGTGGGCGCAATTGCCCACCGGTGTATCAGGAAATTTCACGTCGGAAGGGTGGCAGCGCGTTGAGGATCGCTTTGCCGTAGCGCTGGGTCACGAGGCGCCGGTCGAGCAAGGTGATGGTGCCCCGGTC
The DNA here is from genome assembly GCF_009761815.1 of Pseudomonas sp. PB120. Lineage (GTDB taxonomy): Bacteria > Pseudomonadota > Gammaproteobacteria > Pseudomonadales > Pseudomonadaceae > Aquipseudomonas. The sequence goes on along the minus strand of NZ_RWIN01000142.1, from coordinate 159,278 downwards.
CTCTTCGGTGCGCAGCAAGCGACCGCAGGCCTGGACCAGTTTCAGCGAGGCGTCCGGCACGGAGATTTCCATGAACGGATTGCCGCCCCGGGCTTCGATCCACTCGGCCAGCGCCGCTTCGACCGGGTCGTCGGGCACCGAGAATGGAATTTTGGCGATGACCACGTGCTCGCAATACGCGCCCGGCAAGTCGACCCCTTCGGCAAAACTCGCCAGGCCGAACAGCACGCTGGAATCGCCTCCATCGACGCGCGCCTTGTGCTTGTTCAGAGTTTCCTGTTTCGACAGGTTGCCTTGGATGAACACTTGCTTGCGCCAGTCGCGATCAAGACCGTCGAACACGTCCTGCATCTGTTTACGCGACGAGAACAGCACCAGCGTACCGCGCGAGCCTTCAACTAACTGCGGCAGGTCCCGGATGATCGCGGCGGTATGGGCCGGCGCATCCCGTGGATCGGCTTTCAGGTCCGGCACTCGCAGCACGCCCGCGTCGGCGTGATGAAACGGGCTCGGGACCACGGCCGTCACGGCTTTTTTGGGTAGCCCGGCGCGCATGCGGAAGCGGTCGAACGTGCCGAGCGCGGTCAGGGTCGCCGAGGTCACCAGCGCACCGTAAGCCACGTTCCACAAGTTGCGACGGAGCATTTCCGCCGCGAGGATCGGGCTGGCGTTGACCTCGATGTCGAACAGCGAACCGCTTTCGGCCAGGGTCAGCCAACGGGCCATGGGCGGGTTGTCTTCCGGGTCTTCAGCGGTGAACGCGACCCACAACTCCCAGTTGCCCGATGAACGCGACAACAGGCTGCCGAACAACGGATACCACTCTTCCGCCTGGTTGCTCGCGATGCCGATGTTGACCTCGCCGTCCATGCCTTCCTTGAGCAGTTCGGTCAGCCGGGTGAAGAGGTCGGTAAGACGGGCAAAGCCCTTCTTCAACTCGACGCCCATTTCGCGCATGTGCTCGGGAATGACCCCGCCGACAAAGCGGTGACGCGGCCGCTCGCGGCCTTCGACGTCTTCCCCGGGTTTGAAATCGGCGACCTGCTCACACGCGGTGAACATGAACTGCTGCTGGGTCTTGATCTCACGGGCCAGTTCCGGCACCTGCTCGATCAACTTGCCCAGATCGCCCGGCAGCGGGTGCTGGGCGAGCAGTTTGGTGAGGTTCTTGGCGGTGGTTTCCAGCCAGTCGGCGGTGGATCGCAGGCGCGTGTAGTGGGCGAAGTGACCGATGGCCTTGTCCGGCAGGTGATGGCCTTCGTCGAAGACATAGATGGTGTCGCGCGGGTCGGGTAGTACGGCACCACCGCCGAGGGCCAGGTCGGCCAGGACCATGTCGTGGTTGGTGACGATCACGTCGACCTTGCCCATGCCTTCGCGGGCCTTGTAGAAGGCGCACTGGCCGAAGTTCGGGCAATGGCGGTTGGTGCACTGGCTGTGATCGGTGGTCAAGCGCGCCCAATCGGCGTCTTCCAGCGCGGTGGACCAGCTGTCGCGATCGCCGTCCCACTTATTACCGGCAAGCTTTTCGATCATGCTGGTGAACAGCTTCTGACTGGCCTCGTCGACTTCGATCTTGAAGCCTTCTTCTTCGAACAATTGCGCCGTGGCGGTTTGCGCGTGACCTTCCTGGAGCAACATGTCGAGCTTGGACAGGCACATGTAACGCCCACGCCCCTTGGCCAGGGCGAAGCTGAAATTGAGCCCGCTGTTGCGCATCAGGTCGGGCAGATCCTTGTAGACGATCTGCTCTTGCAGGGCCACGGTGGCCGTCGCGATCACCAGCCGTTTGCCGGCCGCCTTCGCAGTCGGGATGGCCGCCAGGCTGTAAGCCACGGTCTTGCCGGTACCGGTGCCGGCTTCCACCGCGACAATCGCGGGGTCGCCACTGCGCCGACCTTCGTCGTCGGTGTCAATATCACCGAGGACCTTGGCAACTTCGGCAATCATCAGGCGTTGGCCGTAGCGCGGTTTCAGGCTCTTGGCTTCGAGAAAACGCGAGTAGGCGCCCTGGATCGTGGTTTTGAGTTCGGTGCTGATCATGGATTGTCGGGCGCTAAAAACGCTGGATAAATTTTCAGTGGTTCGATTCGGCCGCTATCATACCCCGCTAATTAATCCCGCGCAGAACGGAGTACCCCAATGACACCTTTTGGCATCGTTTACACCCTGCATGTCCTGTCCGCCCTGGTGTGGGTCGGCGGCATGTTTTTCGCCTGGATGGTGCTGCGTCCCGCCGCCATGAAGGCCCTTGAAGGCCCGGCCCGCTTGAAGCTGTGGGTAGAAGTGTTTCAAGGTTTTTTCCGCTGGGTCTGGGTGGCGGTGGTGCTGTTGCCGGTCAGCGGAGTGGGCATGATTCATTTGCAGTTCGCCGGCTTTGAAGCGGCGCCGCGGTACGTACAGGTGATGATGGGGTTGTACGTGGTGATGACCGCGCTGTTTATCCGGATTCAGGCGTTGCTGTTGCCGGAACTGCGCACGGCGGTGGCGGCCCAGGATTGGCCGGCGGGGGCTGCGGTGCTGGGGAAAATTCGCAAGTTGGTGGGGATCAATTTGCTGATCGGGCTGGTGTTGGTGGCGATTGCTGCGGCGCGACCGATGTTTTAGAAATGAACACTTGTGGCGAGGGAGCTTGCTCCCGCTGGGTCGCACAGCGGCCCCAAACCGCAGATTCCGGAAGTACGACTGCTGCGCAGCCGAGCGGGAGCAAGCTCCCTCGCCACAGGTTTTCTGGTGATCCTTACAACCGCTGAACCGTCACCGAACCCGCCGCACCGGCTGGCCCTGGCTGGCCGTCAGCGCCAGGCTTGCCGCTCTTGCCGCCATCGGCCTTATAGATGAAGCAACCCTTGGCCTTGCCGCCCGCCCCCGGCTTGCCGCCAGGACCGGCCACGCCGCCAGCGCCACCAGCGACCTGCACCTTGATCTGCTCCGCTGGATAATCACGCGGCACTTCCAGCCTCACCAGCGCGCCAGCCGCACCTGGCTGACCGTTGCTGCCGTCACTGCCATCGGCACCGCGACCGGCCTGGCCCCAGGTGCAACCCGGCGCCTGACCATTGGCACCATCAAGACCGACAAAACCCGGCGCGCCCGCACCACCACGTGCGTCGACCATCAACTGCGAGGCATTCAATGCCTTGATCTGCAGGTTCAGATTGCGCCCCGAACGGGCTGCCTTGAGGTAAGTCCCCGGCGCACCGCGAGCGGTGATCTGGCTGCCCTCGGACAGATTGGCGCGACTGACCTTCAATTCCAGAGGCTTTTCGCTGGGCACGATGGCAATCCGCGCATCACGCCCCAGGTGCAATTCGCCGACCGTAACCTCGGTCACGTTCGAAGGAATCAGCAACGTGCCGTAATCAGCCACTTCCAGGCGTTCGAGTTGCAAGGTGCTGGCAGTGTTGGGCAGGCGCATCAGGGAATTGGTTTCGACACTCACCACTTGGGCGCAGGCGAACGGGCTGACGAGTGCGGCAAGCAGACAAAATTTACGCATGGGAAGCCTTAGGTGCGGTCGGAGCGGGGATGGTTTGCAGGTGAAAAACGCCGAAAAAGACAATCTTCAGGCGATCGAGCCAAGGGTGAGCGCGACCTTTGAGGCTGCGGTTGCAGAACACCACCTCAAGCAGATGAAGCGCCGCCAACAGGCTGCCGGCCACGTTGAGCAAAAAATGCAACGGATGGACAAACGGAATGAGCAGATTGGTCAGCACCACCAGCCAGAACACCAGGGTCAACAGCTTCCCCAGCCACCAAAACACCTTCATACGCGCCCCCGTCGATAATTATTCTTTGCGCGCACAGTAACGGCTTCCATGCGGGATAAGCCAGAGGGCAACGGAAAATTCTTCATGACGTCCGCCGAATGGCCGTCGGATCAGCATCAATGGCTGTCCGACGGCTCTATCACGGGGCTCAGCGATTGATGTGCAGCTCCACGCGACGGTTTTTGGCACGCCCCTCTTCAGTGTCGTTGTCAGCGACGGGCTGACTTTCGCCCTTGCCTTCACTGGTCAGTTTGCCCGGCGCCAGGCCCTGTTGCAGCAGGTAGGCCGCCACGCTGCTGGCGCGGCGTTCCGAAAGGGTCTGGTTGTAGGTATCCGAGCCCACGCTGTCGGTATGGCCGATCACTTTGATGCTCACCACATCGGCGCTTTGCAGTTTGCCCATCAGCGAGTCCAGCTTGCTTTGCGCCGCCGGGGTCAGGTCGGACTTGTTGAACGCAAACAGAACGTCACCCGCGTCGCTCAGGGTGATGACTTCTTCGGGCACCGGTTCGGCCGGTTTGACGCTGGCCGGGTACTGCGGCAGCGGGCAACCGTGATGGTCGACGGGGGTATTGGCGGGGGTATCGGGGCAACGGTCACGTCGGTCGAAAACACCGTCGCCGTCTTCGTCGCCGTCCTGGGCGTAACAGATCAAGCCACCGGTCAAGATACCGAGCGCTGCTCCGCCGGCCGCCCAACCGCCACTTTCGATCGCACCCAGGCCTCCACCGACCAGTCCGCCAATGACGCTGCAGATCGGCCAGGTTCGTTGATTGAGGGGGGCAGTGCCATCGCTGTGAGTAGCGCAACCGGTTAACAGGCTGCCAAGCAGCAGAACCGGCAAGACGGTCCGTGAAAGAACGCTCATGGGGAAAGCTCCTGTGTTACCGGCCGATGCCGGTTACACAGGAGTAAAGACCCGCATCCGCGACTGCACAAGCCGCGGATGTGAGGGGGCTAGCGGTTGATTTTGATTTCGGTACGACGGTTTTGCGCGCGACCGTCTGCGGTTTTGTTATCGGCCACCGGCTGGCTTTCACCGGCACCGGAAACAGACACGAAACTGCTGCGTGGTACGCCTTGCTGGATGAGGTACTCAACCACCGAGTGAGCGCGTTTATCCGACAGTTTCTGGTTGTAGGCATCGCTGCCGACGCTGTCGGTGTGGCCGGTAACAGTCAGCTGCGCAGTCGGCGCTTCCTGTTTCAGGCGCGTGGCAATCTTGTCGAGCACCTGTTTGTCCGAAGGAGTGAGCGTGGCCTTGTCGAACTGGAAGTGAACATCACGGATAACAATGACTTCTTCCTTGACCACCACAGCCTCTTCGACCACTGGTGCAGGTACAGGTGGAGGGCAACCGTCAGCATCGACTTTCACGCCGTGAGGTGTGCCAGGGCACTTGTCGCGGCTATCCGGTACGCCATCGCCGTCTTCGTCGCCATCACCGTGAACCCAGCAATAGGCCGCTGCCGTGCCGCCGACGAGCAGCGCGCCATACCCCGCCCAAGCCGAGCTCTCGGTTGCACCGAGACCTGCGCCCACGACACCGCCGACCGCCGCACAGGTCGGCCAGTCGGTTTTCTGCAAACCTGCGCAACCAGTCAACACACTGGTTAGCAGAACCAAGGGTAATGCTGTCCGAACTATGCTCATCTAGTTTTCTCCTGAAGGATCGGCTTAGAACCGATTAACGTAGTAAAGACCCGACCTTTAATCTCCGCCAGCAATAGGCCATTGCTGTTTTTTCCCGTGTTCATGGACGTTCGCCACTTTTTGCGCAAAGACGCTCTAGGCCCGAACCTTTGAGCAGGCTAGTCTTGGCAGTTCTGATTGAGGATCTTCGATGATTGCAGGTATTTCTTCGCGTACTCCGCAGCAGGCACTGGCCGCTTTGCTGGACCGCTATGCTCCCGAGCGACTGCTGCTAATTGGCGCCAGCGAGTTCCCTGCGCTGGAAGCATTCAAACTGGCGCACCCCGACAGCGACGTGGCTTGTGCCGCGCCGGGCGCCTTGCCGGCCGAGTTGGCGGCGCGGCGGTTTGACCTGGCGCTGGTCGTCGATTGCCTGGAACACTTGCCCAAGAAGGACGGCCTGAATTTGCTGGGCGGCATCCGCAACCTCAATGCCAGTCGCATTGCGGTGCTGGCGGATCTGTCGGCCAGCGGCTGGCAGGAGACCGATTTTTTCTCCCTGGCCCTGCAAGCCAGCGAACGTTTCCAGCGCGATGAGCAAGTGCTGACGCTGTTCACCTACGATCTGCTTGACTACAAACAAGTACCCGACTGGCTCAATTCGCGCTTCTGGGCCAATCCGGAAAACTTCGGGAAATATTGGTGGTAATGCCATGAGTACATCCATTTGCCCTTGCGGCAGCGGCACCCTGCTCGACGCCTGCTGCGGCCATTACCACGACGGCCACCCGGCGCCGTGCGCCGAAGCTTTGATGCGTTCGCGCTACAGCGCTTATGTGCTGGGCCTGATCGACTACCTGGTGACGACCACCCTGCCCGCGCAACAGTCCGGCCTCGATCGCCAGTCCATCAGCGACTGGAGCGCGCAAAGCACCTGGCTGGGCCTCGAGGTAGAAAGCTCCGAAGTCTTCGGCGGTCAGCCGGAACATGCATTTGTCACCTTTACCGCACGCTGGCACGACGGCAGCGGTGAACACAGCCATCGCGAGCGCTCCTCGTTCGTACAGAATGCCGGCCACTGGTACTTCATCGACCCCACCGTGCAACTCAAGGCCGGACGCAACGACGCCTGCCCGTGCGCCAGCGGGCAGAAGTTCAAGAAGTGTTGTGCGGGTTATTTCGGCAGTTGAGGTGAAGACCTGCAGCAGCTGCCGAAGGCTGCGTCCGACTGCGTAGCCGTCGTAAAATCAGGCAACAACGTATTTCAGGTAGACCGAGTCAGCAGGAATGGCGACTGCTACGCAGTCGGACGCAGCCTTCGGCAGCTGCTACAAGGGAGAGGTATCACCATGACCACCCGGCGGCGCGCCTTACAGACGTTGACTCTGCTTCTGTTCCTGGGGCTCGGCGGCTGTGCGTCCTGGTTCGCTGATGATGAGCCAGAACCCGAAGTGCACCTGGTCAAGGTCGAAGTGGTCCGGGCCAAATTGCTCGAACAAAAATTCCTGCTGCACTTTCGCGTCGACAACCCCAACGACAGTGACCTGACCGTCCGCGGCCTGGAGTACCGCATTCATTTGGGCGACATGCTGCTGGCCGAAGGCGAGCACGAGCACTGGTTTACCGTGGGCCCCAAGCGCAGCGCCTATTTCAAGGTGCCGATCCGCACCAACTTGTGGCCCAAGGTTCGCGATGTGGTGAAGCTGCTGAAAAAACCCGACCAGCCCATTCCCTATCGTCTGGAAGGTGAACTGGAAACCGGTTTATTCATCGCGCACTACGTGCACCTGGCGCGTAATGGCGTGATAATCCCCGCCGATTTAATTCCGGAGCAACACCGATGACTCAGCAACCCCACGTCCATGGCCCTGATTGCAACCACGATCACGACCATCACGACCATCACGATCACGACCATGGCCATGTCCACGGCCCGAACTGCGGCCACGCCCACCAGGAACCGGTGCGCAACGCCCTGAAAGACGTCGGTCGCAACGACCCTTGCCCGTGCGGCAACGGCAAGAAATTCAAGAAGTGCCACGGCGCTTGATACTTCGGGCGAAGATGTTTTTCGCCTGTTGAATCGCCATCGCGAGCAGGCTCGCTCCCACACTGGTTTTGTGAACGACATAAAAACTGTGGGAGCGAGCCTGCTCGCGATGAGGCCCTTAGGGCCAACATCAATTCAGGATCTGCACCGTATCGACCACGGTCGCATATTCCCCATGCAGATTCCCCAGCGACATCGCATGCACTTCCTCCGCTGAATGCGCCTGGCCAAAATAATCCGCCTTGTCGAAGGTAAAGCACGCATCCTGCGCGACCCACGTATCAAACCCCAGATTCCCCGCCGTTCGCGCCGTGGACTCCACTGAGTTATTCGTCGCCACGCCGACAATCACCAATTGTTCGATCCGCGCCTCGCGCAAATTCGCCTCCAGCCCCGTTGCACAAAACGCATCCGGCACCTGCTTCTGGATCAACTGCTCGCCCGCCAATGGCTGAAATCGCTCCTGAAATTCCACCCCTGCTTGCTGCGGCCAGAACACCGAGTCCGGCGAACGGGACAGGTGCTGCACATGTATCACCGGTCGCCCGGTCAAGCGCCAAAACTCAAGCAACTCAAGGATGCGCTCCTCGGCAAGAGGATTATTCCGGCGTCCCAGCCTGGGGTGCAGGATGCCTTTTTGCTGGTCGATGATGATCAATGCTGCGTCGGTCTTTAGCTCCATGCTGACTTTTCTCATGCGGGGTCATTGAATTTCACGCACTTCAACATCACCTCCTCCTACAGGCAAGCCATCGATCGCAAACAGGACGACCTAATGCTCGCGGTTGCTGTCCGTCCCCAACGACGTCTTTTGCTTTGGAGCACTCCATGATCGACCTGTATTACTGGACCACCCCCAACGGCCACAAAATCTCGATATTCCTGGAAGAAGCCGGCCTGCCGTACAACGTGCATCCGATCAACATCGGGCAGAAAGAGCAGTTCCAGCCGCACTTTCTGAAGATCTCGCCCAACAACAGAATCCCGGCCATTGTCGACAATGAACCCGTCGATGGCGGTGAGCCGTTGTCGGTCTTCGAGTCCGGGGCGATCCTGCTGTACCTGGCGGAAAAAACCGGTCAGTTCCTGCCCACGGACCTGCGAGGCCGTCAGCTGGCGCTGCAATGGCTGTTCTGGCAGATGGGCGGCTTGGGGCCGATGGCCGGGCAGAATCATCACTTCAGCCAGTTCGCACCGGAGAAAATTCCTTACGCGATCAAGCGCTACATCGACGAAACGGCGCGCCTTTACGGGGTGCTCGACAAGCAATTGGCCAACAATGACTTCGTCGCCGGCCGTGAATACAGCATCGCAGACATGGCGATCTACCCGTGGATCGTTTCCCACAAGTGGCAGAGCCAGAACCTGGAAGACTTCCCGAATGTACTGCGCTGGTTCACCCACATCCAGAATCGCCCGGCGACCGTAAAGGCATATGCCCTGGCGGCCGAAATCAATCCACCAAAACCCTGAGGCATCCACAACCCTGTGGCTACACACCACCCTGTGGCGAGGGAGCTTGCTCCCGCTGGAGCGCGAAGCGCTCCCATCCCAGACTCCCGGCTGACTCAACAGTTAAGCAGTGCCTGGATTACGGCCGCTACGCGGCCGAGCGGGAGCAACCTCCCTCGCCACAGGGACATCACCTGCCTTGAAGGCGGGTTTATCAGACAAATCCTGAAATAACCCCATACCCCGCTTGCGCGCCCACCTCCTGCTCTCTAACGTAGCGCCTTTACTGACGCTACCCCCCGCAGGAGCTTTGCCATGGCCTCGCCAGCCCTTACACATTTTCTTCCCCGGTTCGGCGTTGCCGCAGCAGTGGCCGGTGTTTTGAGCCTGACCGGTTGTCAGTCCTTCAACACCCAGGACACCCTCCCCCCTACCTCTGGCGTACAACCGCTCAAAGGTCTGGCACAGAACGTTTCGGTGCGCCGCAATGCCATGGGCATGCCGCTGATCGAAAGCAACAGCTTCCATGACGCGCTCTTTGCCCTCGGCTATGTCCACGCCAGCGACCGCATCACACAAATGGTCACCCTGCGCCTGTTGGCCCAGGGCCGTTTGTCGGAGATGTCGGGATCAGACCTGCTGGACGCTGACCGCTACATGCGCGCGGTCAACCTGAAGAAAAGCGCCGGCGAGCTGTACAAGGCGTCGTCGCCGCGCCTCAAGCGTTTCTTCGAAGTCTATGCGCGCGGGGTCAACGCCTACCTGTTCCGCTATCGCGACAAGTTGCCGGCGGATTTGGCGGCCACCGGTTACAAGCCTGAATACTGGCAGCCAGAAGATTCGGCGCTGATTTTCTGCCTGCTGAACTTCAGCCAATCGGCCAACCTGCCGGAAGAAATCGCTTCGCTGGTGCTGGCCCAGACCGTCACCAACGACAAGCTGCCGTGGCTGGAGCCTGCCGCCCCCGACGAAAAACTGCCGCTGGCCGAAGGCGAAAAACTCCAGGGCATCAAGCTCAACGGGCAAGTCCCGGGGCTGGCTGAAATCAGCAAAGCCACCGGCCAGCTGTCCGATCTGAATCTGCTGGGCGCCACCTCATCGAACAATTGGGCCATCGGCCCGCAACGCAGCCGCAGCGGCAAAAGCCTGCTGGCCAGCGACAGCCATGGGCCGTTGGGCGTGCCGTCGTTGTTCAGCTACGTGCAGATTCGCGCACCCAAGTACCAGGCTTCGGGCGTGACCATTGCCGGTTTGCCGATGGTGCTCGGCGGTTTCAACGGCAAAGTGGCCTGGAGCATGACCACGGTCATGGGCGACAACCAGGACCTGTTCCTGGAGAAAATCAAACGCCAGGGCAACGGCCTCACCTATGAAGTCGGCGGCAAGTGGCAGCCTGTGACCGTGCGCAACGAGACCTACTTCGTCAAAGGCCAGCGACCGATTCGCGAAGCGGTGTACGAAACCCGTCACGGTCCGCTGCTCAACAGCGCCCAAGGCACTTCGCTGGCCAATGGTTTTGGCCTGGCCTTGCAGACGCCGAGCTTCAGCGACGACAAGACCCTGGACGCGTTCTTCGACCTGTCCCGGGCGCAGAACGTCGAGAAAGCCTCGGACGCCAGCCGCGAAATCCGCGCCATCGCCCTGAACCTGGTATTTGCCGACGCCAGCAACATCGGCTGGCAAGTCACTGGCCGCTACCCGAACCGTCGCGAAGGCGAAGGCCTGCTGCCCTCGCCGGGCTGGGAAGGTCGTTACGATTGGGACGGTTACGCCGACCCGATGCTCCACCCGTATGACCAGGACCCGGCCCAAGGCTGGCTCGGCACCGCCAACCAGCGGGTCATCCCCCATGGTTACGGCATGCAGCTGTCCAATTCCTGGTCGGCACCGGAGCGTGGCGAACGCATGGCCGAACTGGCCGGCGTGGGCAAACACGACACGCGCAGCCTGATCAGCATGCAATACGACCAGACCACGACCTTCGCCGCCAAACTGAAGAAGATGTTCGCAGCCCCGGGCATGGCCCAGCCGCTCAAGCAGGCCATTGATGCGTTGCCTGGCGCCGATCGCGACAAGGCTCGCGAGGCTTTTGCGCGCTTGATGGCGTTTGACGGCAAGCTCAGCCCGACCTCCACCGACGCGGCGATCTATGAGCTGTTCCTGCAGGAAAGCACCAAGCAGATCTTCCTTGACGAGCTAGGCCCGGAAAGCAGCCCGGCGTGGAAAGCGTTCGTGGCCAACGGCATGTTGTCCTACGCGGCGCAGGCGGATCACTTGCTCGGTCGAGAAGACAGCCCGTTCTGGGATGACACGCGCACGCCGCAGAAAGAAGACAAACCGGCCATCCTCGCCCGCAGCCTGGCGGCAGCGATCAGCGCGGGCGACAGCCAGTTGGGCGGCGATCACAAAGCCTGGCAGTGGGGCAAATTGCACCGCTACGAATGGAAGAACGCCAGTGGCCAGACCGTCCGCGGCCCGCTCGCGGCCGGCGGCGATCACACCACGTTGAATACGGCGGCGTTCGCCTGGGGCCAGGATTTCAACACCACGCTGGCACCGGCCATGCGCTTCATCGTCGACTTCGGCCAGGCCGAACCGCTGATGGGCCAGAACGGCACCGGCCAGTCCGGCAACCCGGCCAGCCCGAACTACCTCGACAGCATCGATCCATGGCTCAAGGGGCAATACATGAGCCTGCCGATGCAACCGCAGAACTTTGACAAGGTGTACGGGAACAAGCGGTTGACCCTGACCCCGGGCAAATAAGACACACCACAATCCCCCCTGTAGGAGCGAGCCTGCTCGCGATAGCGGACTGTCAGGCGACTTCAATGTTGCCTGACCCACCGCTATCGCGAGCAGGCTCGCTCCTACAGGGGGGGATTTCTTTTGCCGATGAAATTTCGATAGAACTTCTGGCTTCGCGCAAACCTCATAGCTAACAAGTCCCTCCATTTTGGTAACGACGTGGATCTTGTCATTGCGCGTCCCGAAGGCTTGTACTGCCCCGCCGGCGATTTCTATATCGATCCGTGGCGGCCGGTCGAGCGTTCGATCATTACCCATGCCCATGGCGACCACGCCCGTTCCGGCAATGCGCATTACCTGGCGGCCTCTCCCGGTGAAGGCATTCTGCGTGCACGCCTGGGCCAGGACCTCAACTTGCAAACCCTGCCGTACGGCGAGCGATTGCTGCACCACGGCGTCACCCTGAGTTTCCACCCGGCGGGCCACGTGCTTGGTTCGGCCCAGGTGCGCCTGGAATACGGCGGCGAAGTCTGGGTCGCCTCGGGGGATTACAAAATCGAGCCCGACGGCACCTGCGCTCCGTTCGAACCGGTGCGCTGTCACACCTTCATCACCGAGTCGACATTCGGCCTGCCCATCTACCGCTGGCAGCCTCAGGCGCAGGTCTTCGCCGAGATCAATCAGTGGTGGCAAGCCAATGCCGCCGAAGATAAAACCAGCGTGCTGTTCTGCTATTCCTTCGGCAAGGCCCAACGAATTCTCCACGGTATCGATGCCAGCCTCGGTCCGATTCTGACCCACGGCGCGGTCGAGCCGCTGAACCGGGTGTATCGCGAGAGCGGCGTTTACATCCCCCCCACGATTTACGCCGGCGAGATCAAAAAGAGCGACCCGATGATGCGCAAGGCCTTGGTCATCGCCCCACCCTCGGCGGGCGCCAGCACCTGGATGCGGCGTTTCGGCGAGTACAGCGATGGCTTTGCCAGCGGCTGGATGCGCTTGCGCGGCACGCGGCGGCGGCGCGGTGTCGACCGTGGTTTTGTCTTGTCCGACCACGCCGATTGGCCCGGCTTGCTTTGGGCCATCGAACAGACCGGCGCCGAGCGCGTGAAAGTCACCCACGGTTCGGTCGGCGTGCTGGTCCGTCATCTACGCGAGCAAGGCCTGGATGCACAAGGTTTCAGCACTGAATACGGCGACGAAGAAGAAGCCGGCCTCGTAGAACCTGCGAGCGCCGAGGAGCCCGCATGAAAGCATTCGCCGAACTGTATGCGGACCTCGATGCGACCACGTCCAGCAATGCAAAACTGGCGGCGATGCAGCACTACTTCGCTCAGGCCGCGCCGGAAGACGCGGCCTGGGCGGTGTACTTTCTGTCCGGTGGCCGGCCCCGACAATTGGTGCCCGTGCGCGTATTGCGTGAACTGGCCGTAGCGTTTTCAGGGCTGTCGCCGTGGTTATTCGAAGAGAGTTACCAGGCTGTCGGCGATCTGGCGGAAACCATTTCCCTGGTGCTGCCCGAAGCGCCGCACATCTCTGCCGATGGCCTGGCAAATTGGATCGAAGAAAAGCTGTTACCGCTGCGCGGTGAAACCCCGGCAATCCTCGCTGAAAAGTTGCCAGCCTTGTGGTCGCAACTGGACCGTCAGAGCCTGATGCTCTGCATCAAGTTGATCACCGGCAGCTTCCGCGTCGGGGTCTCGAAATTGCTGGTAACACGCGCCCTCGCGAACATGGCCGGGCTGGACAGCAAACGCGTCGCCCAGCGTCTGGTGGGTTACACCGACCTGTCCAATCGCCCGAGTGCTGCCAGTTACCGGAAACTGATCGCCGCCGAATCAGTCAATGAACATTCGCAGCGCGGCGGTCAGCCTTATCCGTTTTTCCTCGCCCATGCCCTGTCGCAGCCCGTCGAGCAATTCGAAGCATTGCTCGGCCCGGCCAGCCAATGGCAGGTGGAATGGAAGTGGGATGGCATCCGCGCCCAGGTGGTCAAGCGCGATGGTCAACTGTGGATCTGGTCGCGCGGCGAAGAGCTGGTGACGGAACGCTTCCCTGAACTGGAAAGCCTGATCCACTGCCTGCCCGACGGCACGGTGATCGACGGGGAAATCGTCGCCTGGAAATCCGAACCGTCGGGCACGGAAGACGCCTTCGACCCGCACGCCCAAACCTCACCGGCGGTGCAACCCTTTGCGTTGCTGCAACAGCGGATTGGCCGGAAAACCCTCGGCAAGAAAATTCTCGATGAGGTGCCGGTGGTGGTCCTCGCCTACGACCTGCTGGAATGGGCGGGTGAAGACTGGCGCAACCAGCCTCAAGCCACGCGACGCACTCAATTGGAGCAAGTCGTCGCCCGTTGCAACAACCCGGTATTACTCACGTCGCCCGTGCTGACCGGCGAAGACTGGTTCGACCTTGCCCGGCAACGGGAAGCCTCTCGTAGCCTCGGTGTAGAAGGCATGATGCTCAAGGCAAAAGAGGCGCTGTACGGGGTGGGACGGACCAAGGACATGGGCGTCTGGTGGAAATGGAAAGTCGACCCGTTCAGCGTCGACGCGGTGCTGATTTATGCCCAGCGCGGACACGGTCGCCGGGCCAGTCTCTACAGCGATTACACCTTTGCGGTGTGGGACGGCCCACCAGATGCCAGCGAACGCACGCTCGTGCCGTTCGCCAAGGCTTACTCAGGGCTGACCGACGAAGAAATGCGCCAGGTCGACAGCATCGTGCGCAAGACCACGGTAGAGAAGTTCGGGCCGGTGAGCAGCGTGAAACCGAGCCTGGTGTTTGAGTTGGGGTTTGAAGGCATTGCCCTGTCCAAGCGTCATAAAAGCGGCATTGCGGTGCGTTTTCCGAGAATGCTGCGCTGGCGGCAGGACAAGTCGGTGGAAGAAGCTGACAACCTGGCCACCCTGCAAAATTTGTTGGGCTAACGGGATCCCCTGTAGGAGCGAGCCTGCTCGCGAAGCGGCCTGTCAGTCGATACAAATTCCCCTGACACACCGCTTCGCAAACAAGCTCGCGCCTACAAAAATCCGTGTCATCAAGAACCATCCTGGTGCAGCTATTTCCTGGCGCCCGTTTTCGTGCACAATCCCTCGCGGACATATCTCGTATGAGCTTTTAAAACGCTCGTTCGGGACTCTGGTTCGGAAATTGCTACTTTCCTCAAGTCTTACGCTTTCCAGTAACAATAATTCTGCGCCACAAGCGCTCATATTGGTTCTTAGGGATTGAATAATGAAAAAAGCATTGCTGACCCTTTCTGCACTGGCGTTGTGCATGGCTGCCGGCTCCGCCATGGCAAAGGAATACAAAGAACTGCGTTTTGGTGTTGACCCGTCCTATGCTCCGTTTGAATCGAAAGCGGCCGACGGTAGCCTGGTAGGCTTCGACATCGATCTGGGGAACGCGATCTGCGCCGAGCTGAAGGTCAAGTGCAAATGGGTCGAAAGCGATTTCGACGGCATGATTCCAGGCCTGAAGGCCAATAAATTCGACGGTGTGATCTCTTCGATGACCGTCACCCCGGCCCGCGAAAAAGTCATCGACTTCTCCAGCGAGCTGTTCTCCGGCCCGACGTCTTTCGTGTTCAAAAAGGGTTCGGGCATCACCGAAGCCACCGAATCGCTGAAGGGCAAGAAAGTCGGCTACGAGCAAGGCACCATCCAGGAAGCCTACGCCAAGGCCGTTCTGGACAAGGCTGGCGTGACCACTCAGGCCTACGCCAACCAGGACCAGGTCTATGCTGACCTGACTTCCGGTCGTCTGGATGCCTCGATCCAGGACATGCTGCAAGCCGAACTGGGCTTTTTGAAATCGCCACAGGGCGCCGATTACGAAGTCAGCAAGCCAGTGGATGATCCCCTGCTGCCGGCCAAGACAGCTGTCGGTATCTCGAAAGGTAACAAAGACCTCAAGGCACTGTTGGATAAAGGTATCAAAGCGTTACACGACGATGGCACCTACGCCACCATTCAGAAGAAACACTTTGGCGATCTGAATCTGTACAGCGGCAAATAATGCCCGGCGCCCATCTCGCGATGGGCGCTTTTTTCACCCGATCAGGTTGCTGATTTATGTTCGAAAACCTATTACAAAACCTGGGGCTCTCAGCCTTCAGCCTCAAGGGCTTCGGTCCGTTGCTGATGGAAGGCACCTGGATGACCATCAAATTATCGGTGTTGTCGCTCTTGGTGGCCGTGTTGCTCGGTCTGCTGGGCGCCAGTGCCAAGCTGTCAAAAGTCAAACTGGTGCGGGTCCCTGCCCAGATGTACACCACGCTGATTCGCGGCGTACCGGACCTGGTGCTGATGCTGTTGATTTTCTACAGCCTGCAAACCTGGCTGACCTCGTTTACCGACTTCATGGAATGGGAATACATCGAGATCAACCCGTTCAGCGCCGGGGTCATCACCCTGGGCTTCATTTATGGCGCGTACTTCACCGAAACCTTCCGTGGCGCGATCCTCGCGGTACCCCGGGGCCAGGTCGAAGCCGCGACGGCTTATGGCCTCAAACGCGGTCAGCGTTTTCGTATCGTGGTGTTTCCGCAGATGATGCGTTTTGCCCTGCCAGGTATTGGCAACAACTGGATGGTCATGCTCAAGGCGACCGCGCTGGTGTCGATCATCGGCCTCGCCGACCTGGTCAAGGCTGCCCAGGACGCCGGTAAAAGTACCTATCAACTGTTCTACTTCCTGGTGCTGGCCGCCGTGATCTACCTGCTGATCACCAGCGCGTCCAACATCGTTCTGCGCAGGCTCGAACGCCGCTACGCCGCCGGTTCCCGGGAGGCCGTACGATGATCGAACTCCTGCAGGAATACTGGAAACCCTTCCTTTATACCGACGGCTACCACATCACTGGCCTGGCCATGACCATGTGGCTGCTCAGCGCCTCGATCTTCATCGGTTTCCTGGTGTCGATCCCGCTGTCCATTGCCCGGGTTTCCCCGCACTTCTACATCCGCTGGCCGGTGCAGTTCTACACCTACCTGTTCCGCGGAACGCCGCTCTACATCCAGCTGCTGATCTGCTACACCGGCATCTACAGCCTGGCGGCCGTGCGCGCCCAACCGGTGCTGGATGCGTTTTTCCGCGACGCAATGAACTGCACCATCCTGGCCTTCGCCCTGAACACTTGCGCGTACACCACGGAGATCTTCGCCGGGGCCATCCGCAGCATGAACCATGGTGAAGTCGAAGCCGCGAAAGCCTATGGCCTGACCGGCTGGAAGCTGTATGCCTACGTGATCATGCCGTCTGCACTGCGTCGTTCGTTGCCTTATTACAGCAACGAAGTGATCCTGATGCTGCACTCGACCACCGTGGCCTTCACCGCGACCATCCCGGACATCCTGAAAGTCGCCCGGGACGCCAACTCGGCGACCTTCCTGACCTTTCAGTCGTTCGGCATCGCCGCGCTGATCTACCTGACCGTTACCTTTGCGCTGGTTGGCCTGTTCCGTCTTGCCGAACGCCGATGGCTGGCGTTCCTCGGGCCGACCCACTAGGACATTTCGCACATGCGCCACCAGATACATGACCTGCTGTCACCCCTGCCGGGGACAGCACGACAGGTTCACAGCTTTCACTTCGGCCCGGAGTCGGCCCAAGGCAAAATCTACATTCAGTCGTCCCTTCACGCCGATGAAATGCCCGGCATGCTGGTCGCCTGGCACCTCAAGCAACGCCTGGCGGAGCTGGAAGCCGCCGGCCGACTGCGCAGCGAAATCGTGCTGGTCCCGGTCGCCAACCCGGTCGGGCTGGAACAAGTGCTGATGGACGTGCCGTTGGGCCGTTACGAGCTGGAAAGCGGTCAGAACTTCAACCGCTGGTTCGTGGACCTGAGTGAAGAGGTCGGCAATGAAATCGAAGGCCAGCTGGGCGACGATCCGCAACGCAACCTCACACTCATCCGCGACAGCCTGCGCGGCGCCCTCGCCCGCCAGACTGCCGGCACGCAACTGCAATCCCAGCGCCTGACCCTGCAACGCCTCGCCTGCGATGCCGACATGGTGCTGGACCTGCATTGTGATTTCGAAGCGGTCGCGCACCTGTACACCACGCCCGAAGCCTGGCCGCAGGTCGAGCCGCTGGCCCGTTACATCGGTTCCGAAGCGAGCCTGCTGGCCACCGATTCCGGCGGTCAGTCGTTCGACGAATGCTTCACCCTGCTCTGGTGGCAGTTGAAAGAGCGCTTCGGCGAGCAGTTCGATATTCCGCTGGGCAGCTTCTCGGTCACCGTTGAGTTGCGCGGCCAGGGTGACGTCAATCACCCGCTGGCCAGTCTCGACAGCCAGGCGTTGATCGATTACCTGATTCACTTCGGCGCCATCGCCGGCGAACCGGCGCCCTTGCCTGAACTGCCCTACCCCGCCACGCCGTTGGCCGGGGTCGAACCCGTGGCCACGCCGGTGGGCGGGTTGCTGGTGTTCACCGCACTACCGGGGGAATACCTCGAAGCCGGACAGCTGATCGCCGAAATCATTGACCCGATCAACGATCGCGTCACCCCCGTTCATTGCACCGCCGCCGGGCTGATGTACGCCCGTTCGCTGCGTCGCATGGCCACTGCCGGCATGGTGATCGCCCACGTCGCGGGCACCGAAGCCTATCGCAGCGGCTACCTACTTTCGCCTTGAGGATGCATGCCCCATGTACAAACTGACCATCGAAGGCCTGCATAAAAGCTATGGCGATCATGAAGTCCTCAAAGGTGTTTCGCTCAAGGCCAACACGGGCGACGTCATCAGCCTGATCGGCGCCAGCGGCTCGGGCAAAAGTACGTTCCTGCGTTGCATCAACTTTCTCGAACAACCCAACGACGGCGCCATGAGCCTCGACGGGCAGGCCATCCGCATGATCAAGGACCGTCACGGCATGCACGTGGCCGATGCCGATGAACTGCAGCGGATCCGCACGCGCCTGGCCATGGTGTTTCAGCACTTCAACCTGTGGAGCCACATGACGGTGCTGGAAAACATCACCATGGCGCCACGTCGGGTGCTGGGTTGCGACAAGAAAGAAGCCGAAGACCGTGCCCGTCGCTACCTCGACAAGGTCGGGCTGGCGGCACGCGTGGCCGATCAATACCCGGCGTTTCTTTCCGGCGGTCAACAGCAACGGGTGGCCATCGCCCGCGCACTGGCCATGGAACCGGAAGTCATGCTGTTCGACGAACCGACCTCGGCGCTCGACCCGGAGCTGGTGGGTGAAGTGTTGAAAGTGATCCAGGGGTTGGCCGAGGAAGGCCGGACCATGATCATGGTCACCCACGAAATGAGCTTTGCGCGAAAAGTGTCGAGCCAGGTGCTGTTTTTGCATCAAGGGTTGGTTGAGGAAGAAGGCGCGCCGGAAGATGTGCTGGGCAATCCGAAAAGTGAACGGCTCAAGCAGTTCCTGAGCGGCAACCTCAAGTAAACACAGGTCTCCTGTAGGAGCGAGCTTGCTCGCGATGGTCGTCAACGAAAACGCGTACTGTCTGGTACCCGTCGTCGAATTCGAGTTAATCGCGAGCAAGCTCGCTCCTACAGAGGGCCGATGTTGATCAAGCCCTGCCGCGATTAAACTTGTTCACTCTCGCCGTGGTCACTGAAAGAAGCCTTTCAGAGCGCGCACCACCGGCATGGGAACCTCCCCCGACTACGCAAAAAAGTGGTTCGCCGCTCGCGGCTGGACACCGTTCGCCTTTCAGAAACAGGTGTGGGCCGCGGTTAAACGCGGTGAGTCCGGATTGCTGCATGCCAGTACCGGCGCCGGTAAAACCTATGCGGTCTGGCTGGGAGCACTCAATCGCTTCGCCATCGCCATGGCTCCATTAGAAACAAAGCGCAAACCGCTGGCTGCGCCGCTGACCGTGCTGTGGATAACCCCCATGCGCGCACTGGCGGCCGATACGGCGCGCGCCCTGCAAGAACCGCTGAACGACTTGCAGATTCCGTGGAGCATCGGCCTGCGCACCGGTGACACCAGCAGCAGTGAACGCGCACGCCAGAGCCGGCGCTTGCCCACCGCCCTGATCACGACGCCCGAAAGCCTGACCTTGATGCTCGCCCGCGCCGACGCCCACACCGCACTGTCGACGTTGCGCATGGTGGTCGTCGACGAATGGCACGAACTGCTCGGCAACAAGCGCGGCGTGCAACTGCAACTGGCCCTGGCCCGCCTTCGTCGGTGGCACCCCGAGCTGATCGTTTGGGGCGTTTCCGCAACCCTGGGTAATCAGGCCCACGCTCAACAGGTATTAATCCCACAGGGCAGCGGCATCAGTATTCAGGGCCAGACCAATAAAGCATTGCAGGTCGACACGCTCCTCCCTCCGTCTATCGAACGTTTTCCCTGGGCCGGGCACATCGGGTTGAAGATGCTGCCGCAGGTCGTTACGGAATTGGAATCCAGCCCCGCCAGCCTGGTGTTCACCAACACCCGCGCCCAATCGGAGATCTGGTATCAAGCCTTGTTGGAAGCCCGCCCGGATTGGGCCGGGCTGATCGCCTTGCATCACAGCTCGCTGTCACGAGACACCCGCGACTGGGTGGAACGGGCGCTCAAGGACGGCCTGCTCAAAGCAGTGGTCTGCACTTCGAGCCTGGACTTGGGCGTGGACTTTCTCCCGGTAGAACGGGTGCTGCAAATCGGCTCGGCCAAAGGCGTGGCGCGGCTGATGCAGCGTGCGGGTCGGTCAGGCCATGCACCAGGACGCGTATCGCGGGTGACGCTAGTGCCCACGCACAGTCTGGAACTGATCGAGGCGGCCGCTGCGCAGGACGCCGTCGCCCAGCGTCGTATCGAGCCTCGCGAATCCCCCCACAAACCGCTGGATGTGTTGGTCCAGCATGTGGTCAGCATGGCGCTCGGCGGTGGGTTTCTGCCCGATGAGTTGTATGAAGAAGTGCGCGGAGCCTGGGCTTATCGAGACCTCACCCCGGCGGATTGGACTTGGGCACTTGCTTTCGTACGCCACGGTGGCCTTTCCCTGACAGCCTATCCGGATTATCGCCGGGTCGAACCTGATGAAAACGGTGTCTGGCGCGTGCCCGATGCCCGACTGGCACGCCGGCATCGCATGAGCATCGGCACCATTGTCAGCGACGCCAGCATCCAGTTGAAGTTCTGGAGCAAGGGCGGTGGCGGCAAGCAGTTGGGGAGTGTCGAGGAAGGATTTATCGCCCGGCTCAAACCGGGCGATGGTTTCCTGTTCGCCGGACGTTTGCTGGAACTGGTCCGGGTTGAAAACATGACGGCCTACGTCAAACGCAGCACGGCGAAAAAAGCCGCGGTGCCGCGCTGGAATGGTGGGCGCATGCCGCTTTCCAATGAACTGGCGCAAGCGGTGGTCATGCGCTTCAACGCAGCGGCGCAGGGCGAGTTCATCGGCCCGGAAATGCAGGCGCTGCGTCCGTTGCTGGAGGTGCAGCAACGCTGGTCGGGGCTGCCGACCTCGGAAACCCTACTGACCGAGGTGTTGAAATCCCGTGAGGGCTGGCATCTTTTCCTATATCCCTTTGCCGGTCGCCAGGTGCATCTTGGATTGGCCAGTTTGCTGGCGTGGCGGGTCAGTCGGCAGCAGGCGGTCACGTTTTCCATTTCGGTCAACGATTATGGGCTGGAATTGCTCAGTGCCACTTCAGTGGATTGGATGCAGGTGTTGAACCGTGGATTGTTCAGTCCTGAGCATTTGCTGCGACACGTCCTGGCCAGCCTGAATGCCGGAGAACTGGCGCTGCGGCGCTTTCGGGAAATCGCCCGCATTGCCGGGCTGGTGTTTGCCGGTTATCCAGGTGCGCCAAAAAGTACGCGCCAGGTTCAAGCGTCGAGCGGGTTGTTTTTCGAAGTGTTCAAACAGTACGACGGGGGCAATCTGTTGCTGACCCAGGCGGGGGAAGAAGTCTTGCGAGACGAGCTGGATATTCGACGGCTGGAACAGAATTTGGCGCACATCAGTCAACTCAGACTCGACGTGCATCAGGTCAAACGCCCTACGCCCCTCGGGTTTCCACTATTGGTGGAACGCATGCGCGAGAGCATGAGCTCGGAAAAACTCGCGGACCGCATCAGGCGCATGGTCGGCGATCTTGAGAAAACCGCTGAAACCGGGAAAACCTGATGAGCACGCCCTACCCCGTGCAACTGGCCGGCGAAGCATTATGGCTGCTGCCGGAAAAAGCCATTTACTGGCCAGCGCAACAAGCCCTGCTGATCGCCGACGTGCATTTCGGCAAGGCCGCCGCCTACCGAAGCCTCGGCCAACCGGTGCCTCATGGCACCACCGCGAGCAATGTTGCCGTGCTGGACAACTTATTGGCCGCCCTACCGTGCCGTCAGCTGATTTTCCTAGGGGATTTTCTTCATGGGCCGGGCTCCCACGCCAGCGCCACGTTGAACGCGCTGGCAGAGTGGCGGGCGCGGCACCCTGATCTGCCGATGACTCTGATTCGAGGCAACCACGACAAACGCGCCGGGGACCCGCCTGCTTCGTTAAACATTCGCGTGGTACCTGAGCCGTTGCTGTTAGGGCCGTTTGCATTACAGCACGAACCCCAACCACATACGGAGCGGCACGTACTCGCCGGCCATGTGCATCCGGTTTATCGGCTGCACGGCAAAGGAAGGCAGCGGTTGCGCCTGGCATGTTTCAAGTTGGGATTGGACGTCAGCCTGCTACCGGCCTTCGGTGCGTTCACCGGTGGCCATCCCGTCGAACGGGACGAGAAATGCAGGATCTTCGTCATCGGCGACAACGAAATATGGCCCGTGACCGTGTAGGAGCGAGCTTGCTCGCGAAGAACGCAAGGGCAACGCGTTTTGTCAGGAAGCCCTCGTCAACGTTGGCGCCCATCGCGAGCAAGCTGCGCTCCTACACGACAGGCGCTGGAGGCGGCTCATCCGGCAACGTCGGCTCGCCAGGCTCTGTCGGTTGTTCGTTGGGAGTATCGGGATCAGGCTGGCCGGGGATGCCCCCCGCCATGCTGATGGGCGGATGTGCCAACAACGACCAGGCCAAAACGCCAACCTGATTGGGCTCAAGCCTTGCCAGTTCGGCACTTATTTGCGGATCGATCTTCATAAAGCACTCCTGAGCGAAGGCCCCGTCCGCTGCATGCGGACCGGGCAGTACACCCAATAGAGTGTCTACCCGCTCAAGAATTCCAGCGACTTGCCGGATGAATGGATCAGGTACGCGGCAACGTCACGCCGCGCTGGCCCTGATACTTGCCGCCACGGTCCTTATAGGAGACTTCGCACTCTTCGTCGGATTCGAGGAACAGCATCTGCGCCACACCTTCGTTCGCGTAGATTTTCGCCGGCAGATTGGTGGTGTTCGAGAACTCCAGGGTCACATGACCTTCCCACTCAGGCTCGAGCGGCGTGACGTTGACGATGATGCCGCAGCGCGCGTAGGTGCTTTTACCCAGGCAAATGGTCAATACATTGCGCGGGATGCGGAAGTATTCGACGGTGCTGGCCAGGGCGAAGGAGTTCGGCGGAATGATGCACACGTCGCTGTGGATGTCGACGAAGCTGCCGGCATCAAAGTTTTTCGGGTCGACGATGGCCGAATTGATGTTGGTGAACACCTTGAAATGATTCGTGCAGCGCACATCGTAGCCGTAGCTCGACACGCCGTAGGAGATCACACGGCTATCGTCGCTGCCGCGCACCTGGCGCTCGACGAAAGGTTCGATCATGCCGTGTTCCTGCGCCATGCGGCGAATCCACTTGTCCGATTTGATGCTCATGGCGGGTGTCCTGAATAGCGAGGTGGAAAAATTCTGTCCGGCATCTTACCGGGGCGCGCCGCCGGGTTCAAAGACCGGGGCGCAAAACTTGCCGTCCCCCCGTGATTTCCGGGTCTTGCGGACAAACCGGAGGACCGTCAGTCATGAAAACAGAGAAACCTTCGCAAGAAGCATTGGCACGTTCCGGAAAAAGGGTTAAGGTGGCGCCACTGTGCTGCTTGTGTCACTGAGAATCTCTACACGATATGTTGAATTTCGATCCAACCATCTACAAGAATTTTTCCTGCTCTTTGCACTCAGTCTCGGCCAGGGTTCTTCCTGAGTCGCAGTTATCTTTGTTCAAGGAGTTACACCATGTCTAATCGCCAAACCGGTACCGTTAAGTGGTTCAACGATGAAAAAGGCTTCGGCTTCATCACTCCACAATCCGGTGACGACCTGTTCGTTCACTTCAAAGCTATCCAATCCGACGGCTTCAAAAGCCTGAAAGAAGGCCAACAGGTTTCTTTCATCGCTACCCGCGGTCAGAAAGGCATGCAAGCTGAAGAAGTTCAAGTTATCTAACTTGTACTTGCTTTAGTAAAAAGCCCCGCCCTCAAAAGCGGGGCTTTTTTGTGCCTGTCTGTTTTGCAGGCAAAAAAAATCGCAGCCAGTGGCTGCGATTTTTTGCGTCTTACCAGGCCACGCCAAACCCTGCGGTATAGCGCGTCTTGTCCAGGTCGGCATCGTCGGTGCCGCTGATGATGTCTCGCTCGGCCTTCAGGTTAAGCGACGCCCAATCGGTGACCTTGTAGCGCAAACCCATTTCGGCATCGAGCGCGTAGTCAGCCACGCCGGAAAGCGGCTTGCCCACTTCGCCATTGGTGAAAAACTCCACCTTCTTGCCGATCAGGTAGCGGTTGTAATCCCACTTCATCGCCAAGGAGTAGAAGTTTTCCTTGCTGCCGTCGGAGAACTCGTAGTCCGTGCGGTTGACCAGCGAGCCCAGCGAGAACGCGCCCAGCTCGTTGTCCCAGAACTGGTAGCCCGGACCGGTACCGACGGTGCGCTGACGGGAGAGGTCTTCAACCTTGTCGCGCTTATAGACTGCCCGCCCCTGCCAGAACCACTTCTCGGTCAGGAAGCGGTCAAGCGAGTATTCGGCTCGCCAGTTGTCGGTGGTGACCACGTCATCCTGGAATTCGCGGTTGTACTCGCCTTCCGCGGTATGCCGCCATCTGCCATGGCGCGCCGTGGTCTTGAAGTCGATGTCATAGTCATCGGTGTCTTTTTCCGCCCGCTGGTAATCCAGCGCCGCGTCAATATTGCCCTTCCACACCAGGTCTTCGACCACCGGCTTGGGCTTGAGAATCTGCTGGATACTCGCCAGTTCGACGGTCTTCGGCGCCTCACCATTTTGGAGCGTCACTTTGCCATCGTCTGCCGCATGCAGCGACTTGGCCTTTTCACCGGTGTAAGCGTCCTGCTTGACCAGCAACTCCTGGTCGCTTTCCAGGGTTTTGACCTGTTTCCAGTCGATGGGTACCGCTCCGGCGTATTCCGTCTGGATCAGCAATTTGCCGCCATCGAACAACGTGATCTTGCCGCTCAACTTGTCACCGTTCTTCAACCAGACGGTATCGGCGAGCAAAGGCGTGGAAGCACTCAAGACAGCGAGGCACAACAGGGTTCTGGACACCATAAGCAGATACAGGCTCAAGATTGCGAAAAAAGGTCGGTATTATCCGTAGGAATAAGACCCTAGCAAGGACTGACCCGACGATTTCTGATGAGTTCATTTCTCAGTTACCAATCGAGAATTTACTCTACAGACGGTAATTCCAAGCTGTAGGAGCGAGCCTGCTCGCGATAAACTCGAATATGGCATCTTGTTCCAGACAGAACGCGTTTTCGTTAACGACCCTCGCGAGCAAGCTCGCTCCTACAGGAACGGCGGACGTGATTGATTCAATAGACGAGTCCGAAAGCCCGGCGCAAATCCGACGCACGGCGCTCTACCTGACACTCGCGCAAGTGCCCGAAGGCAAAGTCGTGAGTTATGGCCAGCTCGCCGAACTGGCGGGCCTGGGTCGCGCCGCCCGCTGGGTCGGGCGAACACTGAGCCAGTTGCCGGGCGACAGCAAATTGCCCTGGCACCGCGTACTCGGTGCCGGCGGGCGTATCAGCCTGCCCGTGGGCAGCGCTTCGGGGGATGAACAACGGGCAAGATTGCGGATGGAGGGCATCAGTGTCCTGAATAATCGTGTTGATATTCAGCGCCATGGCTGGCGTCCGGTAGAGCACAGCGGTTAGAGTGCGCGCTTTGTTTCCGTAATTCTTGAGGCAGACTCCAGCCCATGCCCCGTAAAACCTGGCGCGCCGCGCTCGCCGCCTATGCCAGCCCCTCCACACTTGTGCTGTTGCTGCTGGGCTTTGCCGCCGGCCTGCCCTACATGCTGGTGTTTTCGACCCTTTCGGTCTGGCTGCGTGAAGCCGGCGTGGCTCGCGAAACCATCGGCTATGCAAGCCTGATCGGCCTGGCCTACGCCTTTAAATGGGTCTGGTCGCCGTTGCTCGACCAATGGCGCCTGCCATTACTCGGCAAGCTCGGTCGACGACGCTCCTGGCTGGTCCTTTCACAGGCACTGGTGATTCTCGGTTTGATCGGGATGGGTTTCTGCGACCCGCAAAAGCATCTGTCATGGCTGATCGCTATCGCCGTAGTCGTTGCGTTCGCCTCGGCGACGCAAGACATCGCCGTCGACGCCTACCGACTGGAAATCGCTGAAGACAGTCGCCAGGCCGCCCTGGCCGCCAGCTATATGTCCGGCTACCGGATCGCGGCATTGCTGGCCACGGCCGGCGCCCTGTTCTTCGCAGAAGGTTTCGGCTCCACCGGCTTCAACTACCAGCATTCGGCCTGGGCCGGCACCTACGTGCTGTTTGGCGCGCTGATGATTCCCGCGCTGCTGACCTCTTTGTTCATGCGCGAACCGCCAGTGCCACTGCGCACGCAGTTGCAGGCCGGGCGCTACAGCTTTGTGCACCAGCTGGCATCGGTGTTCGTGCTGATCGTGCTGCTGGTTTCCGTGCCGGCCATGTTCACCCAACTCTACAACACCGATTTCGCCAGCGTGTTGTTCGACGGGGTGAGCCTGCTCGATTTGCTGCTCGATGACCGTGCGTTCCTGCGAGCGATCCTCTATACCATGCTCACTGCGCTGTGCCTGTCGACCATGGGCCGCCGTGGTCTGGCGCCGGTGCTGACGCCGGTCAACGACTTCATTCTGCGGTACCGCTGGCAAGCGCTGCTGCTGCTTGGCCTGATCGCCACGTATCGGATGTCCGATACGGTGATGGGCGTGATGGCCAACGTTTTCTACATCGACCAGGGCTTCACCAAAGACCAGATTGCCAGCGTCAGCAAGATCTTCGGCCTGATCATGACCCTGGTCGGTGCCGGCATGGGCGGCCTGCTGATCGTGCGCTTCGGCATCCTGCCAATCCTGTTCATCGGCGGCGTCACTTCAGCCGCCACCAACTTGCTGTTCCTGATGCTCGCCGACATGGGCGCCAACCTGAACATGCTGATCCTCACCATCTCCCTGGATAACTTCAGCTCCGGCCTCGCGACTTCGGCCTTCGTCGCCTACCTGTCGAGCCTGACCAACCTCAAGTTCTCCGCCACCCAATACGCCCTGCTCAGCTCGATCATGCTCCTGCTGCCACGCCTGATCGGCGGCTATTCGGGGGTCATGGTGGAGAAATTCGGCTATCACAACTTCTTCCTGATCACCGCCCTGCTGGGCGTTCCGACTTTGCTGTTGATCGCCTTGCACTGGTTCCAGGAGAGCCGCCGTGCAGGTCCGACCCCCACACCAGAACCGGTTCCGACCCAGGTTGTGGAAGAGTCGTAGGATGCTTCTGTAGGAAACATTGCAGAGGGCCCGACGAATCCGGCCCTCGTGCCACACCGCCGACCGCACGCCTGTACGCCAGCGGATCTCGCCCGTACAATGCTCCGTCATTTCTCGTCATCAGCAATCGATAACGGCCAACCATGCGCACCAGTCAATTTTTGCTCGCCACACAGAAAGAAACGCCTTCCGACGCGGTCGTGATCAGCCATCAGCTGATGCTGCGCGCCGGCATGATCCGCAAACTCGCCTCGGGCCTCTACACCTGGCTGCCGATGGGCTTGCGAGTGATGCGCAAGGTCGAAGCCGTCGTTCGTGAAGAAATGAACGCCGCTGGCTCTCTCGAAGTGTTGATGCCGAGCACTC
Source organism: Pseudomonas sp. PB120 (assembly GCF_009761815.1). GTDB lineage: Bacteria > Pseudomonadota > Gammaproteobacteria > Pseudomonadales > Pseudomonadaceae > Aquipseudomonas. Next base: position 131,618 of record NZ_RWIN01000142.1, on the reverse strand, counting down.
AACCGGCTGAGCTGTGGCAGGAATCCGGTCGCTGGGAAGAGTACGGCCCGGAATTGCTGCGCTTCAAGGATCGCCACGGTCGCGACTTCTGCGCCGGCCCGACCCACGAAGAAGTGATCACCGACCTGATGCGCAACGAGTTGAGCAGCTACAAACAGCTGCCGATCAACCTGTATCAGATCCAGACCAAATTCCGTGACGAAATCCGCCCGCGCTTTGGCTTGATGCGCGGTCGCGAATTCATCATGAAGGACGCCTACTCGTTCCACGCGGACCAGGCATCGCTGCAGGTCACCTATGACCGCATGCACCAGGCGTACTGCAACGTGTTCACCCGCCTGGGCCTGAGATTCCGCCCGGTTGAGGCCGACAACGGCTCGATCGGTGGCGCCGGCTCCCACGAATTCCACGTACTGGCCGAATCCGGCGAAGACGACATCGTCTTCAGCAACGGTTCCGACTACGCCGCGAACATCGAGAAAGCCGAAGCTGTGCCACGGGAAACGTCCCGTCCAGCGCCAGCTGAAGAGCTGCGCCTGGTCGACACGCCAGAGACCAAGACGATTGCCGCGCTGGTGGAAAAATTCAATCTGCCGATTGAAAAGACCATCAAGACCCTGATCGTGCGCGCCGAAGAAGAAGGCAAGCTGATTGCCCTGGTCATTCGTGGCGACCACGAACTCAATGAAATCAAGGCTGCCCAGCAACCTGGCGTGGCCAGCCCGCTGGTCATGGCCACCGACGCCGAACTGCGCGACGCCATTGGCGCCGGTGCCGGCTCGCTCGGCCCGTTGAACCTGCCATTGCCAATCATCATCGACCGTTCGGTCGAGCTGATGAGCGACTTCGGTATCGGTGCCAACATCGACGACAAGCACTACTTCGGCGTGAACTGGGAACGCGACCTGCCGGTTCCGACCGTTGCCGACCTGCGTAACGTCGTCGCTGGCGACCCTAGCCCTGACGGCAAAGGCACCCTGGAAATCAAGCGCGGCATCGAAGTCGGGCACATCTTCCAGCTGGGCAACAAGTACAGCAAAGCGATGAAATGCGAAGTGCTGGGCGAGAACGGCAAACCGGTCACCCTGGAAATGGGTTGCTACGGCATCGGCGTTTCCCGTGTGGTAGCTGCGGCCATCGAGCAGAACAACGACGCCAACGGGATCATCTGGAGCGACACCCTGGCGCCGTTCCAGGTCGCACTGGTGCCATTGCGCTACGAAACCGAGCAGGTTCGCGAAGCCACCGACAAGCTGTACGCCGAACTGACGGCTGCCGGCTTCGAGGTGCTGCTGGACGACCGCGACAAGAAAACCAGCCCGGGCATCAAGTTCGCGGACATGGAGCTGATCGGCATTCCTCACCGGATCGTGGTCAGTGACCGCGGCCTTGCTGAAGGCAACCTGGAATACAAGAGCCGCACCGAGCCAGAAGCGCAAGCGCTGCCGGTTGCTGACGTCCTGTCGTTCCTCCAGGCCCGTATCCGCCGCTGACACCAGATAGAGAAGTCATGTTCAAGCGAAACACCTTAGGCCTCGGTGGTGCCGCCCTGTGCGGCACCCTGCTGGTCAGCGGCTGTGCGAACCACATGTCACAACGCAGTGAGCAGGAGGAACGTGTCGAGCGCAAACTGCTCGACCACAGCCTGCAGATCGATGTCGGCGAGCCCAAGATGCTTGAGCTTCCGCAACGTCGGGTGAAAATCCACGAGCAGAAGACATTCGAAATCACTGAGTTTGAAGTCACGCGCCACTACGACCGCTACACGCCCTACCAACCCTGGCGGGAGATCTACGAGATCCCGCTGGGGGCGGTGGCTGTGGTGGCCGGTGTTGGCGCCAATGTGGCCAACGTCTTCGCCCTCGGCAATCTGCCTGACAGCATGACAAAGGACTGGCTCAGCTATGGTTTCGCCGGACTCAATCCGTTCATGAACGTGCAGTCCCATGGCCGCGCGCAACAGAACCTGGCGGGCATCGACGAAGTTCAGCGTGACAAACGCACCGAATATTCGAGCCTGCCGTGGAGCGAGCGTCCGGTCGAGGTCAAGGCTGGCAAGGAAACCTTCGAGCTGACCACCGACAAAAATGGCGTCCTGCGCCTGAACCTGTTGGACAGCCCGTTCGCCGAACATGACATCAACCATCTCACTCGACTGCTGATCAGGGTCGAAGATGGCCAGGACGATGTGCACACTGACTCCTCGCTTGCCGTCAGCAGTTCCTTGCGCGGCAAGCTGCTGGAAGCGCACGGGCTGATTTACGACGACCTCGAAGACGATGAAGTGAGCCAGTGGGTACACCGGGTCAAACGTCTGTCGGAGTTGGGCCTGGAAGAAGAAGCCAGCGAACTGGAACAGAGCCTGATCGAACTGACCCGCAACGATCCGGAGTTGCAGACCGAATTCCTCAAGTCCCTGACCAAGGATGCCGGGCGACTGGTCGCCGATCCGGGACCGAATTAAGATTTTGTAGGAGCGAGCTTGCTCGCGATGGTTTGCCAGTTAACGACAATGTGTCTGACACACCATCGCGAGCAAGCTCGCTCCTACAAGGGTCCCTCGAATTCACCGCAAAACTACCGCTCAAACAACTCCATCTGCTCAAACCCGCCCCGCAAATCCTCAAGCCTGACCCCCACCCCCAACAACCGCACCGGTTTCCCGCCGCGATTGAACGCCTGGGTCAGCAACAGCTGAAAACTCCCCAAATCCCGCCCTGCCCCGGCCTGCTCCAGCGTGGTCTGGGTAAAGTCATGGAATTTCACTTTGACGAACGGCTTGCCGGGCCGATAGCTGCTGTCGATCCGCGCCATACGGCCCGCCAGGGTTTCCAGCAATTCGGGCAATTTATCCAGGCAACTCACCAGATCCGGCAGATCCACGTCGTAGGTATTCTCGACGCTGATCGACTGCCGTCGACTGTCGTTATGCACCAATCGATCGTCTATCCCACGAGCGAGACTCCAAAGCCGCTCGCCGAAACTGCCAAATTCGCGCACCAGCGCCAGCTTGTCCCACTCCCGTAAATGCGAGCAGTCGACGATGCCGAGCCGGCCTAATTTGTCGGCCGTCACTTTGCCAACGCCGTGCAGCTTGCTGACGGGCAAACCACTGACAAAGTCCTCGACCTGATCCGGCGTGATGACGAACAAGCCATTGGGCTTTTTCCAGTCGCTGGCGATCTTGGCGAGAAACTTGTTCGGCGCCACCCCGGCCGAGACCGTGATGTGCAATTGATTGGACACGCGTCGGCGGATGTCCTGGGCAATGCGCGTGGCACTGCCGCCGAAATGGGCGCTGTCCGAGACGTCGAGATAGGCCTCATCCAGGGAAAGCGGCTCGATCAAGTCGGTGTAATCGCGAAAGATCGTGTGAATTTCCTTCGACGCTTCTCTATAGGCATCCATGCGCGGCTTGACGATGGTCAGGTCCGGGCACAGCTTCAACGCGTGCCCGGAAGACATGGCCGAGCGCACGCCATAGGCCCGCGCTTCGTAATTGCAGGTCGCGATCACGCCGCGCCGGTCCGCCGAGCCACCCACCGCCAAGGGTTTACCGGCCAGGCGCGGGTCGTCACGCATCTCGATGGCGGCGTAGAAGCAGTCACAATCGACGTGGATGATTTTTCGCTGGGTCATATAAAAGCGGTGTTCATGGCGAAGAAATGGAGTCAGGGTCTGCCGGAAAGGCAGTATCTCACTGACACCTGTATATAGCACCAGTGGTGCTGAATGTTCTTTTTCAACCGTAGGAAATGTCGCTGATGAATTTATTTTCTCAATCGAAGCCACCCGCCCAATAGAGCTGCAACCCTTGCCGCGCCTGAATTACAGCCGGTTGCAGCGCGTCAATTTCCAGCTAAGCGATTGAACCAGAACAGTTTTTATCCAGAATGAAGGTTGACAGCCTCTCGATCCTCTGTAGAATGCCGACACACAGACGCGGGATGGAGCAGTCTGGTAGCTCGTCGGGCTCATAACCCGAAGGTCGTCGGTTCAAATCCGGCTCCCGCAACCAAACATCAAAAAAGGCTACTCGAAAGAGTGGCCTTTTTTGTGCGCGCAAGAAAAACCGAATACCTGTAGGAGCAAGCTGTCTCCGGGCGGCGTTCCGACGATGGTCGTTAACGATAACGCGTTAATTCAGACACCCCGTGAGACCTTGAGTTTTTCGCGAGCAGGCTCGCTCCTACGCGCCTCTTTCGACCGTCTGGCGCTCATTCACGCTTATTTGACCCATCTTGGGATTAACGGTTGACACCCCGGCGTATCTCTATAGAATGCCGCCACACAGACGCGGGATGGAGCAGTCTGGTAGCTCGTCGGGCTCATAACCCGAAGGTCGTCGGTTCAAATCCGGCTCCCGCAACCAAACATCAAAAAAGGCTACTCGAAAGAGTGGCCTTTTTTGTATCTGTTGAAAAAGTCCTTTCGCAACAATGACCTGTCACTATGCAGTGAAGCGTACGGGATCACCCAAGTTCTCAGATCAGACTATGCTGAGTCGCAGGCAGAACCCGCCACGACTGATGACGTGCCGTCGCCGAACATCGGTGAGAGGCGTTAATATTTGTGATTATTTTTTTCTACAGGGATTGGTAACTTGGCTCGATACCCCCATCCTGTCGCGCACAATCCAAGAGGTGATTGATGCGCGCCAACTCGTCTGATTCACAAGACACCGTCACAGCGACACAACCGATCAAGGCCGAGCGTCTGCGCCTGCTTGATCGAATCAGCAAATACCGTCAGCCCATTGGCCTGGCTGTTACGTTGCTGTTGTTCGCTATCGCGCTGATTGCCTGTCGCCACCTGCTGAGCGAGCTCGACCTGTACGCGCTGCACGACTCGATTCTCGAAGTTCCGAAACCGGCATTGTTGGGCGCACTGGGTGCGACCGTGGTCGGCTTCATCATTCTGCTGGGCTATGAATGGTCGGCCAGTCGCTATGCTGGCGTGACCCTGGCACCACGCCTCCTCGCGCTGGGCGGGTTTACGGCGTTTGCCATTGGCAATGCCATTGGCCTTTCGATGCTGTCGGGGGGCTCGGTTCGCTACCGTTTATATGCACGTCATGGGCTGGGGGCTTCAGAAGTCGCTCACATGACGTTGTTCGCCAGCCTCTCCCTCGGTTGTGCCCTGCCGCCGCTGGCCGCCTTGGCGACGCTCAGCGATCTTCCTGCCGCGTCTACTGCGCTGGGCATGTCCGAGGCGTTGCTGGGTGTGATTGCCGCCGCGGTCCTGCTGCTTTTTGGCGTGTTGGCCATCGGCATCTACCGCCGCCGTCTGCCGGAACAACCTTATCCGGACAATTTGCTGGTCAAGGTGGGACGCCGCACGCTGCGCCTGCCGGGTCGACGCCTGACCTTTCTGCAGCTGATTATTACCGCACTGGACGTCGCCGCCGCTGCAACCGTGCTTTATCTGTTGCTGCCTGAAGCCCCGCCGTTTGGCGCGTTCCTGCTGGTGTACCTGCTGGCGCTGGCTGCCGGCGTACTCAGCCATGTGCCGGGTGGCGTGGGGGTGTTCGAAGCGATTCTGCTGGCCGCTTTCGCCGACACACTCGGCGCTGCGCCACTGGCGGCCGCGCTGCTGCTCTACCGCCTGATCTACGTCGTGCTGCCGCTGCTGGTGGCCTGTGTGTTCTTGCTGATCAACGAAGGCCAGCGCCTGTTTCAGACACGCCAGTCACTGCGCGCCGCCTCCGGCCTGGCCGCGCCGATCCTGGCGGTGCTGGTGTTTCTCTCCGGCGTGGTGCTGCTCTTCTCCGGCGTGACCCCGGAAATCGACACCCGTCTGGAGCACATCGGTTTTCTGATCCCTCATCGACTGGTCGATGCCTCGCACTTCGGCGCCAGCCTGGTGGGCGTATTGTGCCTGTTGCTCGCTCAAGGCCTGCGTCGCCGATTGTCGGCCGCATGGATGCTGACCACCATTTTGCTGCTGGTCGGTGCGGTGCTTTCGTTGCTCAAGGGGTTCGACTGGGAAGAAGCTTGCCTGATGACCCTGACGGCGAGTCTGCTCGGGGTGTTCCGCCGCTCGTTCTACCGCGCCAGCCGCCTGACGGAATTGCCCTTCTCGCCGCTGTACCTGGTGTCGAGCCTCTGCGTCCTCGGCGCGTCGATCTGGCTTTTATTGTTTGCGTATCAGGATGTTCCGTACAGCCATCAACTCTGGTGGCAGTTCACCCTCGACGCCGACGCCCCTCGCGGGTTGCGTTCGCTGCTCGGCGCCGCCGTGTTGTTGGTCGTAGTGTCACTCACCTGGCTGTTGCGCACCGCGCGCCCGGTGATCCACTTGCCGACGACGGAAGAGCTGGATCGCGCCGTGAAGATTCTCATGGCCTCCTCCCAACCGGACGGCGGCCTCGCGCTGACCGGTGACAAGGCGCTGCTGTTCCACCCTAACGACGAGGCGTTTCTGATGTACGCCCGCCGTGGCCGCAGCCTGGTGGCGTTGTACGACCCGATCGGCCCGACCCAGCAACGGGCGGAGATGATCTGGCAGTTCCGCGACCTGTGCGACATCCACCATGCCCGCCCGGTGTTTTATCAGGTGCGCGCCGAGAACCTGCCGTACTACATGGACATCGGCCTGACCGCGATCAAACTCGGCGAAGAAGCCCGGGTCGATCTGCAGCGTTTCGATCTCGAAGCCAAGGGCAAAGAGATGAAAGACCTGCGCTACACCTGGAATCGCGGCACCCGTGACGGTTTGTCCCTGGAGATCTTTGAACCGGGGCACGCGCCAATGGATGAGCTCAGGGTGATTTCCGACGCCTGGCTGACCGGCAAGAACGTGCGCGAGAAAGGCTTCTCGCTGGGCCGTTTCAGTGATGACTACATCAAGCATTTCCGCGTCGCGGTGATTCGTTTCGAAGGACGCCCGGTGGCGTTCGCCAACTTGCTCGAGACCTACGGCCATGATCTGGCCAGCCTCGACCTGATGCGCGCGCACCCGGACGCCCCCAAGCTGACCATGGAGTTCATGATGGTCGGCCTGATTCAACATTATAAAAATCATGGATACGCGCGTTTCAGCCTGGGCATGGTGCCGTTGTCGGGGTTGCAACCCCGTCGTGGTGCACCTTTGACTCAGCGCCTGGGCTCGATGGTATTCCGCCGTGGTGAGCAGCTCTACAACTTCCAAGGCTTGCGCCGCTTCAAAGACAAGTTCCAGCCTGACTGGGAACCCCGTTATATGGCCGTGCCCGCCGGACTCGATCCGCTGGTAGCCCTGGCCGACACTGCTGCCCTGATTGCGGGCGGCTTGACTGGATTGGTGAAACGCTGATGATTCAACGCTCCTTGCGGTACGTACTGGCCACACTGGTAGTGCTGGCCCTGATTCTGGGTGGCGGCTACTGGTACCTGAAACGCCCGGCACCGGCTCCGACCCTCGAACAGCTGACACCGGCCGATGGCGCCGCCATGACCCGCGTGATCCCCGGCACCACGCCGAAGGCTCAGGTGCTGGTGGCGGTCACCGAAGAGCAGAAGCTCAGCGACCAGCAACTGATAACCCTGAGCCGCTCCGGCTCGGCGCAGATCGTTCAAGTCATTCTGCCAAAGGAATGCCTGCTGCAAAGCCGTGCGCTGCAATCGGCCCTGCGAGAACTCAAAGGCCCGGCCACCCTGGTCAGCGGCATAGGCCCTGGCGCGGTGCTGGCGTGGCGCTGGTTGTCCGAGCAGAAGGACGACAAGGCCCAGGCGGTTTCCGTCGACCTGGCGCTGGAAAAACCCGGTTGCACCCACCTGCTGCCAAAAAGTGCCGCCCACGGCCACTGGCTGGTCGCCTGGAACGACAACCCGGACGACGCCAGCGCGGGCTTCGTGCGAGACCAGCCCAACGCCGAAACCAGCATCAGCGACTACGACATCAACCTGCCGCAAGTGCTGAACAACGAACTGCGCAAGATCCTCGTCGGCGGTGACAAAGCCGCCGGTGGCCTGCAGATTCCAGTGGTTGAAGTCCCGGCCGGCCAGGCCAAGGACACCGTGACCCTGTTCCTGTCCGGTGACGGCGGCTGGCGCGACCTCGACCGTGACGTCGCGGGCGAAATGGCCAAAATCGGCTACCCCGTCGTCGGTATCGACACCCTGCGCTACTACTGGCAGCACAAGAGCCCGGAACAAAGCGCACTGGACCTCGCCGAACTGATGCAACACTACCGGCAGAAATGGGGCACCAAGCGCTTCATCCTGACCGGTTACTCGTTTGGTGCCGATGTCCTGCCGGCCATCTACAACCGCCTGGCCGAGTCGGAACAACAGCGCGTCGACGCCATCATCCTGCTCGCCTTCGCCCGCACCGGCAGCTTCGAAATCGAAGTCGAAGGCTGGCTCGGCAACGCCGGCAAAGAAGCCGCCACCGGCCCGGAAATGGCCAAGCTGCCACCGGAGAAAGTGGTGTGCATCTACGGCGAAGAAGAAGTCGACGAAAGCGGCTGCACCGACAAGTCCGCCGTGGGCGAAGCGATGAAACTGCCTGGCGGCCATCACTTCGACGAGAACTACCCGGCGTTGGCTCAGCGGCTGGTGGACATCATCGTCAAGCGCCAGGCCAAGGAAGAGGCGACGGCTCAGGAGTGATCTGAGCTTCGCGCACAAAAAAGCCCCTGCTGCCTAATGGCAGCAGGGGCTTTTGTTTAGAGGCGACGCTCCGCTGCGTCATAAACCTCTTCATCACGCCGCGCACCGACTGCAACGATCAACACTTGGATCGCTCTCCCATCGACTCGGTAAACAATCCGGGTGTCACCTGTCCGAATTCTTCTACAGCCTGCAAGGCTGGCTCTCAGGGGTTTGCCGCTCTTATCCGGCTCGCCGTTGATAATTCGCTCTTCGATTACATCAAGAATGCGATTTGCCGCAACAGCTCCCAGCAGATCCAGATCCGTCTGGACATCCGGGTGATAGATAACGCCCCAAACCATCCGTAGCTCCTTTAGTCCTTCCTGGCGTACCGTGCCCGCATATCGTCATGGCAGACCGCTTTGGTCTCATCAAAACCGGTCAGGCGTTCGCGAGCGGCCACCTCGATCCGAAGGTCATCCAGCTCGTCGAGCATTTCCTGATACGCATCGACATTGATAATCACCGCAGCAGGCTGATTGTCTTTGAAAATGACCAGGCGTTCAGTGGCGCGACTGGAAATTTCCTTGAGCCTCGCACTGAAGCCTCTGACCATGGCAGTCACCGATATGGCTTGGTCAGCACGCTCTAGTAATGCCGTCATACTCACCTCTCTTCAAAAGCATGTAAATTTGAACGTATAGCTCTGCGCAAAGTATTACGCTGTATTTGACATACAGCAAGCTGCAAGAATCCAGGAAACAAAAAAGCCCCCGCTACCTTCACGGCACGGGGGCTTTTTGATGGGGCTTACATTTCTACCTGTGTACCCAGCTCAATCACCCGGTTCAGCGGCAGGTTGAAGAAGCGCAGGTTACCGTTGGCGTTCTGCAACATGAAAGCGAACAGCGCCTCGCGCCAGCGGGCCATGCCTTCGAGTTTGGAGGCGATCACTGTTTCGCGGCTGAGGAAGTAGGTGGTGCGCATCGGGCTGAAGTCGAGGTCGTCCAGATGGCACAGCTTCAACGCCTGCGGCACGTCCGGCTCATCGACGAAGCCAAAGTGCAGGATCACCCGGAAGAAACCTTCGCCGTAGGAATCGACCTCGAAGCGCCGGGTTGGCGGCACGCGCGGGATGTCTTCGTACACCACGGTCAGCAACACCACTTGCTCATGCAGCACCTGATTATGCAGCAGGTTGTGCAACAGCGCGTGAGGTACGGCGTCTGGCCGCGCGGTGAGGAACACGGCGGTGCCCTGGACACGATGCGGGGGTTGCACGCGAATACTGCTGATGAAGATCGGCAGCGGCAAACCGCCCTCGTCGAGACGATCGACCAGCAATTGCTTGCCGCGCTTCCAGGTGGTCATCAGTACGAAAAGGGCGATACCGGCGATGACCGGGAATGCCCCGCCTTGCACGATTTTCGGCACGTTGGCGGCGAAGTACAGACCGTCTACCAGCAAGAAGCCGAGCGACACCGGCACCGCGAGCACAGGTGGCCATTTCCACAACAGCAACATCACCGCCGACACCAGAATGCTGGTCATCAGCATGGTACCGGTCACCGCGACGCCGTAGGCCGAAGCCAGGGCGCCGGAAGATTCGAAACCCAGCACCAGCAACACCACGCCGACCATCAGCGACCAGTTCACCGCGCCGATGTAGATCTGGCCTTGTTCGGCGCTGGAGGTGTGGCGAATGTGCATGCGCGGAATGTAACCGAGCTGGATTGCTTGACGGGTCAGGGAGAACGCACCGGAAATCACCGCCTGAGAGGCGATGACCGTGGCCAGGGTCGACAGGCCGACCAGTGGAATCAGGGCCCAGCTTGGCGCCAGCAGATAGAACGGGTTGCGCGCGGCTTCAGGATCACCGAGCAGCAAGGCGCCCTGGCCGAAGTAGTTCAGCACCAGCGCCGGCAGCACCAGGATGAACCACGCACGGGCAATCGGCTTGCGGCCAAAGTGGCCCATGTCGGCGTACAGCGCTTCGGCACCGGTCAATGCCAGCACCACCGCGCCGAGAATCGCCACGCCCATGCCTGGGTGAACAATGAAGAAACGCACGCCCCAGACTGGGTTCATCGCTTGCAACACTTCCGGGTGTTGCAGGATGCCGTAGACGCCCAGCGCGCCCAGGACCAGGAACCAGGTGACCATGATCGGCCCGAACAGAATGCCGATTCGCGCGGTGCCGTGGCTCTGGATCAAAAACAGCGCCACCAGCACGACCAGCGACAGCGGCACCACCCAATGGTCGATGCCATCGAACGCCAGCCCCAGGCCTTCAATCGCCGAAAGGACGGAAATCGCCGGGGTGATCATGCTGTCGCCATAGAACAGCGCCGCGCCGATCAGCCCGCAGACCACCAGCAGCGACCGCAGTTTCGGATGCCCCGCCGCCGCCCGCCGGGCCAGCGCGGTCAAGGCCATGATCCCGCCTTCGCCCTGGTTGTCGGCGCGCAGGACGAACATCATGTATTTGAGGGAGACAACCCAGATCAGCGACCAGAAGATCAGCGCCAGGATTCCCAACACGCCGTCATGATTGACCGGCACGCCGTAGCCACCGGAAAACACTTCCTTGAGGGTGTACAAAGGGCTCGTGCCGATATCGCCATAAACCACCCCGACCGCCGCGACCAGCATGCCTATCGGCTTTGCTACCGAATGCTCGGCACCCGCCGCCTGACTACTTGCCTGACCCATCCACCACTCCTACTACCCAGACCGGACTTCTTTGAAAGAAGCACTATGCTTTGCCATGCAGCATGCGCTGTTTTACTTCACGTTACAGACGTTTTGTTGACTGTAAAAATTCGGTAAAGCCTAACGGCGCGAAGCATAGCGCAGCACTCGTCGTATTTCCCTCCATAAAGCTGGTCATCTGCGCGTGTCGCCGCTAGAATTGCGCACTTTTTGATCAGAGGCGCAGCCAAGCGCCCGATTAACGCCTTGCCCGTTCACGGCTGGAGGCGTCACAAATACCGAGGTTAGACATGTCCACCACTCCTGCGCCGGCCAATCCAAAGGTTGGCTTCGTATCCCTGGGTTGCCCGTAGGACTACAAATATATACACCCATCCTCAGGCACCTGCGTGCCGTCACTACCTTAGATGCACACGTAGTAGGCGTCACCTCAACGGTTCGTTGTGGTTCGTCAAAATGATGGGGGAAGGTGCGTAGAGCCGCATGTCAGTGAGCAGAACAGCAGGTTTGGGGAACGTAGGGGACAATCAGTGTCCACATCCGCTGCATAGAGATGTGGACATTATCGGATAGGCTACTCGGTGATCAGGACGCCATCGCTGTTGACACTGTGCTTGCCAGTCGGGATTGCTACTTTCTCTCCACAGCAAGGGCATTCCGCATTTACGTTGATAGCTCCCTGAACGGTCATACCTGCCGGCATGTCCAACGTCAACTCACTGACCGTCCCTTTTCCACAGGTGTACTGACGAGTCGCTTTGACGTAACTGTCAGCGCTGAGCACACCGTCCTTTAACGTGAATTTTGGCATTTTTGTCTCCTTGGTTTAATTCATAGGCCGAGTGGCCCGCTCGAATGTCGGAGCATTATTCCGACGCGAGAGGTTAACTCACGCCAAAGAAGCGCTACAAACGTGAGTAATGATGTGAAATGCCCCAAATCGTCTACAAGACATGCAGAGCGTGGCTTCCAGGCTGATTGGCATCTATTTCGTTAGAGCCCAAAAGCGCACCTGGTGCGACTAGTTCAAATATTGAAAACTCCGCAAACAGCACGTTTTCAAATGTCCCCCTCTGATAAACCGGGGCCTCCAGTACTTCCCCGTCCCTGACCTCCTACAGCGGCGCTGTGCGACCGCGCTGCACTTCTCTTCCTAACTTTGCAAACTGTGAAATTGCCGATCACCTGCAAAGCCCTATGGCCCGCCTGGGCTGCAGGCTCGTTTGCATTACATTCAGAATTGCACAAAAAAAGGACACAAGGCCCGTCGGCGGGAGGGGGATAAGTGCTTTTTCAGACGTTTTTTCTTCGCCCAGCCGAATTCACCAGCGTGCGCCCTAGCCTGGCCTCGTCCCTCGTTTCATCGGACCGACATTGCCTCTAAACCTCAAGCGTTATACTGTTTATATATACAGTATTTTGAAATTGATTAGGGGTGAGCTATGCATGCGAAGCATTTGGCAATTTCGGGTGATAGGACTGGCGCGATTGCGCAGTGGGAATTAATTCTGCGGGACGAAGCCGCACTGCTCGAAAACCCGGGACGTCATCACAAAACACTTCTGATTCAGGCTCACACCCTGCACCGCCTCCACTTGATCACCCGTGACGATCTTAGCGATCTCCTGGAGCAGGCAGACGGTGCTCTGGCGTACGCAGTCGAAGCACTGATTGATTGTCACAGTGGCGATCAGGCGGGTTAGCACATGCATATGCTCGTTACCCCCATGAGAGTTCGAGGCCTCGCGCTAACGGCCCAAGAACGGCGGCGCTTTCCCGCGATCCGAGGCAATGTGATGGTGAACTCAGAAAACAACGTCGAGCTCGGTCGGAGCGCCAATGTGGCTCGTGTGGAAGTAGGGATGCCCCTTGAACCGGACCCTTTGCCTCGGCTGCTGGACGCAACGCTGGCAGGGATGGCGGTCACCGGATTTGTGTTAAGCGGGATTGAGTACATCGACGGGTGTGCTTATGCACAGTCGTGGTGGTGTCGATTGGAATGACAACCACTATAAAGTTGTAGGATAGTCATTTTATAGTCGGAACTGAATTTTCGAGCCAAGGAATGGGGATTTTCCTATGAAGTACGAAAAAACTCTTAAGTGGCTAAGTAAGCAGCCAAAGCTGACCGCACAGCAAATTATCGACACATTTAAGCAACATGCGGATGAAAATATTGAAGTAACAGAAAAAGATATTGGCAAGCCTGGCTTTGAAATAAATACAGGTCAAGGTGTCTGTTTCATCACGGAGCGACCAATAGATTATTACAACAAGAAGTGGGGTCGAGTTACTGGCACACAGGAAAGAATGCTCGAACTATCCATACCGGTCCCGTTCCACATAGGGGAAGGAGATCTGGTGAATTCAATATACAAAATAAACAAATCTGCCTCACCATTGGAAGCATCAGATGAATGGCTACATAAAATATTCAGCATCGAAGTAGCAGCCACTTACTACAACAAATACTTTTCTCAAAGCGAAGCACTAAAAGAATATAAGACAATAATTTTCGAGGCAATAGAAGCATACTATATAGGCATGGACCATATAGCGATAATGTCTTTAATTCCAGTATTCGAGGCTGGCCTTCGCAACATTCAAAACAAAACTTTAAGCACCGACTCCAGAACTATAAGTGCAGCGATTTTTGAACAGCGACTGAAAGAAATAATTCTTCAATGGGGTAGTCGGCGCACCTTAAATTACGTTTGGCACCCCGGAAAATTTTACAGCGCAGACATTGAAATAGATTTCTTGACTCACATATGCCCTCAATGCGACGTCATGAATGCATTCAGAGTATTCTTTAAAGAAGTTTTATACAAACCTAATGACGGCAACACCGCTGGATTTAACAGGCATGTAATCATACACATGTTAAAAAACAACTTCAACAACCCTACCAACTTCGCCAGAATTTTCCTATCGCTTACTCATATTACTTTTATAGAAAGCTTAAACAATGAGAACGTACCATTTTTCTGGCCCGGCATAGATAACAAAGACATCGAAACAGCAGCCTATCTACGTGCTATATCCACTCAATTTGGTGATCACCGAAGGCCGCTACTCAGGTCGCTCGGTATCGATGGCTACAGCAAAACAATAAAATAAGAGGCAACATCATGTTTTTAGCAAAGAGATGCGACAAAAAACACAACATAAAAAGCGGAAGCCTTCTAAAACTTGGCAGTCTTTATGAATACCGTGCCACTGAGAAGCTGCAGATAGCTGATCGTGAAGAAGGAATATACACATTCAAAGTAAAACTGGACGGCATCGTCACGATCGATCGAGTCTGGCATAACACGATATTTCCTGGCATGGTAATCGGAGACAACGATTGCATCCAGTTCCCAGGGCAAAACAGCATGCGTATGGACAGCTACACGTATGTAGAAAGAGAAGGGGAAAACGTAACACTTCAGGACTCTTCGGCGACAATCACAAGGGAAGACCACAACAGCTTCATTTTTTGCATGTCTCATGTAAAAGAACAGCGTGACTGCATGGAGCTTTTTCCAGACTACGACGACCAGTGGTTCATAAATTATAAAGATGCCCATAAATTCGGCATTGCCATAGGGACAACACTACTATCTACCATTGACACAGAATCCAGAGTAGGAAATTTCATCATCCCTGAAGAATTTTGCAATAGAGATCTCAGAATAAATTTTCGATGCGACGAAGTAACTTACGACCTACGCGAAATACACATAAACAACACAACCCACCTGTTGCCTGACGAGCTAAAATCCAGAATGAAGGACATCGCATTCACAAAGCCGCCAATACCGTTTAAATCAGAAAAGGAGTATCGCTTCCAATATACACTGCACTCCAACGGCACCATAGTGCCCCCTTCTTTAAACAGCCTCTTGATTAATTCAGAACCACTTCAGAAATTCTTAATTTAAATTCAGCTTTACGATCACATTGTTATCAGTTTCATCGCACTCGAAAGTTCAGCAGAGAGAGCGGCATTACTCGTAAATATTGCTGCTGTAGAGGGGATTGGTCCGGTTCCATGGACGTGCGCAGCGATCTGTAAATTCATTTGCGCAGTTAAGTCCAGTAACTCACAGAGGACTCGTAGCACGTTCAGACTTTCAGATCCCACCCATGATCTCGGCGCCTGCATCCGCTGGCTGATTCCGGCCATGCTCTCGCGCAGGCCCTGGATCTTCTCCTGCATGTCTCCACCCACAGCGGCGTTGTGCTTCTGACCCACGACCAAATTGAAGTCCCGCCCGGTGGCTTGGTGCAAATCATCAAGGGCCGCGATTGTCGCAGTGCCGGCGGAATTGAGCTTGAGCGCGCCCAGTGCCTCGATCTTCTTGACGCCGCCGACCGTTTCCGTCGAATGGTGCTCAACCTGGTGGACGTGGCTCTGGTATCGCTCCTGGTTGTCGTTCGCCTCAACCTCGCGCTCGATCGCCTGATCCCGAATCTTCCCGTCAGTCTGCCGGGTCCAGTTGCCATCCGCGTCAACGCGCTGCTGCACGGCATCACTGTGCTGCCACACCTGGTCACCCTTGGGCACCTTCGGCAGGCTCAGCCCGTGCGGCAGGATCGTCTGGATATACGGACTGCTCGGTAGGCCATAGGCGAAGCACACGACCACGCGGGTGCCCTCCTCGGGGAATCCATAGACGCCCATCTCTTCGCCGCCCGTTGGGACCGGAAGCGGAACGCCGGACAGCACCGGCATGTCGGGATCCGCCTCGCCGCTGGGCAATAGCACTTCAATGTCGACCGCGTAACGCGGGCGGAAGTCGTCACAGATCCCGGCGCCGGCGGGCGCATCGGCGATCCCGACCACGCGCGCAAACCGTGGCAAGTGATAGCCACCGGTCAATTCTGGAAACTGCCGCTCGACACTGCGCTTTATTGCGTCGTCCATTTGATCCCCATCTGAGTGCCGGAAAGCGTCACGCTGGTGATTCGCTCGCCTTGATTGATAGTTGCACCTGGTCGCAGCCCGGGCAGCGCGGAAATCGTCGCGCTCTGGTTGCCCTGGTAACCGTCGAACAGCTCGACTGGCAGCTGCAGCGGCGCACGGGCACCAAAGAAGCTGTCGGCCCAACTGCCCACGAACACCTCGCCGTCACCCTGCTGCTGCCAGATGAAGTCCGGAACGCCGAACACTCGCGCCATACTGTCCATGGCCTGGTAACCAGCGGCCAGGCTGTAGAAAAACGGCGCCTTGACCTTGGTGTAGGCCTGATCCGGAACACGAAAGCGCAGGCCGGTCCTGTCGCTGATCTCACCCAGGACAGCGCGCAGGTCCACATGGCGCAGGTTCAACGGCAGTGGGTTGGCCAGCACAGCGGCCAGCTCGCGGCAGAGCACGACCTGTTGCACGCTGTTGGCCACGGTGCTGCGCTCCACGAACCCGATGAAATGGCGCTGCAGGGCGCTTTCGTTGTACCCGATGTCGAGTGTCACCAGCCCTTTGACGGGCGTGCTGGACTGAATCGTGAACATCGCTCGCCCTGGGCTTTTCACGTCCAGGCGAACTTCGTCCTTCACCAGCGGGTGCACCACACCGCTGATCGTCAACACCTTGTGCAGTTTCAGACTCATGAGGCACCGCCCAGGTAATTGTCGACCTTCTTCAGTACAGCTTCGAAGCCGGTCAGTTCCGGACCGTTTCCAGACTCGCCCGCGCCGGCACCAGCTACACCATCACCCGGGGCGGACTGCGTATTGACGCCGCTGGCGGCGCGGCGGCTCTCGACTTTCTCAGGGTTCGACAGTTTCTCGGACAAGGTGAACTGGATGATCCATTGCGACAGGGTGTCGTCTTCCCGGGCGCTGACGCCGTCGGAAAACTGTACTTGGCGAATGCCGAAGGCCTCGGCAGTGTCGTTGACGATTCGGTAGGTGCGCAGCTGGCCACCGCCGGCGGTGCCCTCGGCCAGTCGCATTAGCGTGCGCAGGTGGGCGCTGTCCTTGTAGCGAATCATCATCGCCACCGTCAGCGTCTTCGGCTTGAAGCCCTTGTGCGATTTGTCGGTGCTGCTGGTCTGTCCCGACATGTCGTCACTGTCGATCTTCAGGTTCGCGGTGACCTTCAGACGGTGTCCAATGATCTGTTCACCATCGAGCAACAGCGTCATAGACCCACCAGTTCGCGGACGAAACTCAGCCCCTGGAGCGAGCCGACCAGGATCACACCAGCCGACTGCACCCACTCATGCCCCGGTGCGTTGTCGCCCTCGAGCAGTTGCTTGCGAAGCTCACTGGTATCGCCTGGGCCAATTAAGCGGGCCTGCATGGTCGGCTCGTCGGTGCCGCCCGAAAGCAGTTCCTTGAGCGCCGACAGTTTTTCATCCTGGTCGACCGACTGCTGCGCTTTACGCTGGGCAAGTTCGGCCAAGTCGCTCAGCGGCGAACTGTCCGCCGCGTAGCTTTCCATCATGGCCAACTGGCCGTTGAACGATTGAGTGGCCGTCTTGACGACGGTGCAGCTCTGCAGCGGCAGTTCGGACCACGCCGGCTGCATGCCGCTGATTGGGATCTGCCACTTTTCCGCCTCAAGCTGCACCAGGTTGCGCGCTCGGCGTTCGGCGCGCTGCAGATCCGCGATCGGCAGCAAGGCGTTGAACTTCGACAACACACTGGCCAACAGACCGAAATTGGTGCCCAGGAACAGCAGCACCAGGGCGTATTGCTCGCCATCCGGTCGAGCAGCGTCGGTACCGTCGTCGAGCTTTTCGGCCAGGCGCTGCAGCACGCCGGGAGCCGACAGAAAACGCTGGTAGCCAGTGCCCTGGCCGACGCCACTTTGAAACGGCGTGACGACGAGGCATTTCGGAGATTCGCTGAACTGCGCATCGAGGGCGGCGCGTCCGTTCGCAACGACGTCCTTGACGATCCCGCCGATCGCGCTCGGATCGGTGGTGGCCAGGCCGTCAAGACTGCTCAACCGTTGGGCAGTGCTGAGCAGGTTTGCCCCAGCCATCTCCTTGGCATCGTTCATCTGATCCATCCACGCCGTCGACTGCTCAGGCCAACGCATGTTCACTGGCGCCCAATTCACGGCTGAGGCTCCTTCCAGATAACCACTTCGATGGCGGCCGGATCACCAGCCAAAAGCGCCTGATCGAGCAGCTGTTTCAGGCGATTGGCCTCCAGCAACATCAGCAATTTGTAATCGGTAAAGTCATCGCTGACCTGGCGCAGTTGCGCAACGGTATGTGAACGAAACGCCTTTACTCCCTGCTGATCGCGACAGGCATAGAGCATTTCCAGGCCACGTAGCACCGCGCCGGTCAGGTTCAGTTGATCGTCCATCTCACTGCTGTACTGATGCGGACTGCCCAACGCCGAGGACCAAAAACCACCGGTGATCGTGGCCACGCAGCCGGCGTTCACTTTGGCCGCTTGCAAGGCATGCAGCGAGGTTAAATCTTGAACCCATTCCCCTTGCCACCACTGATAAGCGGCTGATGGCTTGGGCTTCGCGGTGAGCCCTTCCGGCAGGTCACCCAACTCAAAATACTGCAGGGCGGCGCCGTTATCCGTTCGATACACCGTGCCACGGTGATCGGCGATCTGCTCGGGTTGGGCATCGCCGAGCACCCACACGTGCCCATCCTCCGGCGCGGCCAATTCAACCTCAAGTTCTACGGCGTTCGCCGGCATTTGCGTGCCAATGCCCGGGATCACCGGCAGCTCTACAGGGCCGTTCAGAACGCCGGTGTTGTCAGTCAGATAGATAAACATGGATGCCTCAGATCAGTTTGATTCGGCCTGGATAGGCAATGTTTCGGGGATGCACGCGGTTCGGTGCAGAATTGATAACGCCGCCCGATCCTGTCTGCTGGTAGTAGTTCCAGGGCTGTACACCGCCGTCCGCTGTCGCATCCATATCGCTCAACCCAACGAATAATGCGGAGCCATCGCCACCGACAAACCCTTGGATGCCGGTCGCCTTCTGACGACTGCCCGCCTTGCGTCCTACATCGATGCCCCGGGTGTCGTCCAGGATTCGAAGAAACTCGGCCCGGCCTTCTGGACCCCGAAATGTCGACACGCCATCGCCGGAAGTCCAGCCACCCTCCATGCCGACGCGAGCCGCTTCGGTGGTCAGCATTTCGGATTGCTGCGCGTGGTCCCATGTCCACGGCCATTCCGAACGAATGAGTTCCGAGCCATTAAAGGCGCCATAACCACCCGGGCTGAACAACGTGGTGGTTTCGAAAACCGGCCGACCCAGTGGCGTACTGTCGAAACGGCCAATCGGCCACCAGTTACCAGCACCGTCGCTGCGGACGTGCCAGTAGTCGCCCGCGCCCATCAGGATAAAAAACGGGTAGCCACTCGCTTTGAGGTGCGTGTGAAACTTGATCTTGTCTGTTCCGGACGCTTGCACCACCAGACGATTGCCGGTGTTGTCGGTGCGGCGAACGATGAAGTCAATCACCCCTAACGCGGCGTTCGAAGCCGGCAGTGTGATGGTGCGACCCGCCGCGCTGGCATCGACCAGGACTAAACCGCGTTCAGCCGCTGTCAGCACTTTGTTGACGGCAAAATTGGACGTCTGCACACAGATCGATTTCCACACTTTGCCCACCGCCTTGGACGTTGCCAGGCTTTCGGAATCATCCAACTCCAGACTGTCGCTCTTGGCGTTGGGCAAGTTGCCCAGGTCGACGTCATCCTTGGTCGTTGCTCGCGCACGCAGTTGCTCGTAGTCACCGATTCGCGCCGCGAAATGAGTCACCAACGGCCCGCTGATCGCCTCGACGGAGCGGCGATCGATCAGGGTATTGGCGTTGGTCAGGTCCGCGATCGCCACGCAGTAATGACGCACGCCGGCGCTGTCGGTGAAGTCGGGCTTATCAGCGCCGAACACCACCTGCCAGCTGGCAACGACATCGCTCATTTCGCGCTGAAGCGCAACGTCGAGCCAGACCGTGGTGGGGAATGCCGGCGGCACGATCGGCAGAGCGGCCGTGCGCTCCAGGCGGATCCCGTCGATGTAAGCAGTCCCCGGTTTGACCTGGTAAACGCTGCCGACCTTTTCCACCTGCAGCGAGCTGCCGAAAAAGCACGCTCGCCCGAAGATGTCCCGATTGCTCAAGCGCTCGCGCTCATCGATGCCGGCCAAGCGCACAGTGAAGTCGTGCTGCCAGGTGCTGGCATCAATGGTGATGCCGGTCAGCGCCTGGGCGCCGTCGAAAGCCACCAGGAAGTTGCGCGTCAGGTTGTTGCCAATCTGCAGCGGCGGGATGTTGCGGCGTTTGATCTGCAGCGGCACGTAGGCCACGGCAAACAACACACCTTCAGCCGTCTCCAAGCCGATCCAGTTGAAATCCCAGTCGCCAATGTCAGAGCCGATCTGCGAGCTGTACACGACCTGGTTGGGATTCACATAGCCGGCATTTTCGCCCGGGATGTCGTAGACGTGGACGATCTGTCCAGCGGCTGGTTTGGGTGCTGCGCGATCGACCGGCCCACTGGGGTCAAGCCCAGGGACGTTGGCAAAAATGAAGCGCACCACGTCAAGGCCCTGCTGGGCGACGTGCTTCTGCGCAATCAGGCTTTCACCCGCAAGGGTAATACTGGCTCCCATGGGGGCTCCTAAAGGCTGGCAACCAGCGTTTGCTGGTCATCGTTGAAGTCGACCACGGCGATACGAAACGGCACCGGTGTGATGGTCACGAAGTCATAGCGGCGGCAGGTGCGGCCGTATTGTTGAATCAACACCCGCAACAGCTCGGGGTTTTGCGCCAGTTGGGTGTCGGAGAAACGCAGCAGCACCACGTCCCAATCCCGATCGGGCATGCGCTCCTCGATCTCGACGTAACCGACGCCCAGGCGCTGCAGAATGCGTTTCATTCCGGCGGTGCTGCCGGCGTCCACCGCGTTGATGAAGGCGTACTTCACGCGCAGGCGGTAAAGCGGCTCGGGCTCGCCCTTGAAGCGGGTGATGTCGCGCTGCCAGGCGAGCAGATCGAGCACGGTCAGGTGGCAGGTTTCGGCGTCCATCTGCAGCAGCGGCCAGCGCATCCAGCCTTCCACCGTTTCCCACCAGGACTGCGCCGCTGCCTTGAGCTTCGAGGGCTCTGCGCCGTCGAGCCAGAAGGGCAATTCGAGCTTAATCATGGAGCGTTACCTGCAGCGTCTGGATCCGGGGAATGCTCAGCTCGGACAGAATGTCGGTGTTGGTAAAGCGCAACGACTCAAGGCTGGCGAACTGCTGGTGCAATTCCTCGCCGAGGCGGCTGAACGAAAAGCGCGACTGCGGGAAGGTCAGCGTCGGCTGATAGTCCTTGGCGCTGCTTTCACGGAATGCCGCCCGAATGAACAGCTCGACGTCGGCCTTGAGCGCGGTACGTTGCACCTCCGTGAGTGTCGATCGGGGCCAGATGTCCACGGCGATGTTGGCCAGGGTTTCGGGCATGACCATCACCAGCAGATCATCACCGTGGCCGTGATTGCCCTCGTCGCGGATTTTGGCGTTGATCTGCACCAGGTACTCGGCGGCGGGCACGCCGGCCTCGAACAGGACAAAGGCATTCGCGCTGCCCGGGCCACGGGGTGCGTCGTGTTCGAAGTACACACCGTCGGGCTGCACGCCGGGAAACGCGGCGATAAGGGCGCGATACACCGCATCGGTATGCCACTGGTTGACCGCCGAGAACTGGTTGCGCACGCGCAGACGCAGGTCATCATCCAGTTCTTGGTCCGCACCTGGTGAGGACAACCAATCGTCGGTGTTGGTGACCGAGACGATGCCTGGTACCGGGACCGGCAAAACCCCGTAGTAACCCGGGGCCAGGTTAAAACCACTGCCCTCCTCGACCGCCTCCACCGGAATCTGCAGCTGCAGCAGTCCATCGGTGAAGTTGCCCACCGCTGTGGTCACCAGCTGATAGACGTGGCCGTTGATCGAGCTGGATTGCACCAGGGTGCCGATCGGCACCTGCAGCGCACCACCCGATACCGCCCGGGTAAACAGAATGGTGCCCTTCGACTTCACCGCGCTTTTGCGGGTGACGTTGACCGCCCAGGCGAGCATGTCCAGCCAGGTGCCGGTGGCCGTCTTTACGAAGAAATTTGGCAACACGGTGTCACTAACGAAGGTCAGCAGCCAAAGCACCGGTTTGGTCACCAGCGCGGTGACCACACGCCAGAACGGCGAATAGCTGCTGGTGTTGGCCAGCTTGCTACCCTGGGCGGTTACTTCGGCCTCCCACGCCTGGCGCAATGCAGCCTCGGTGGTGGGAATACCGGCGTCGGCCAGCGCCTGTTTGAAATCCACGTCGCTCAAAGGGTTACCTCGATATCGCCGAATTTGATGGTTTTGGCCGTGACCAGGTACTGGCCGGGCTCCAGCTGGGTGATCCGGGCAGTACCGGGTACCAGGCGCACGTCGTCCTCGACCAGCAGTTCCAGCTGCTGGATGCAGTCGCGCTGTTTCAGGCGATTGCGCTCGGCCACCAGGGTCACCAGCAGCCCGGTCTCTCGGATCATGTGTGCGATGTCCTGGGCGATGCAGGCCCGGTCCTCGACCGGTACCGGCTGGCGGCTCGCGTCCAAAGCGAAGTCGTTGCCGACGATCAACAGATCCAGGTATTCACTCATCCCGGTACCGCCATGCCGATCATGTTTTCCAGCTCCAGTTGGTTCATCGGTTTGCTGTTGGTCAGGTTCAGGTTTTCAACGTGGACGCCTTGGTTTTGCGTCTGGCTGTTGTTGTTCTGGATGGTGCGCAGGAAGCCACCCTGCGGCACGGCCGTAGGTCCCGAAGGGGAAATGCTGCCGGTGCTGGAGCGCAGTTGTTCCTGCGTTTGCGGGTCGACCGGTACCGACACCCCCGGTACGTCCGGTACCTTGGGCAAGCTGCCGAACGACGCCTCAATGTTCACGCCCGGGATCTTGTTCAGCAGGTCAATAAGGCTGCTGATGGCATCGGTGAAGATCGACACGATGCCGTCCCACGCCGCGCTGGCCATGCCCGACCAGCCACCCATGGAGCCGAACCAATCCGACAGGGCCTGCAGCTGCTCGGACACCCACTTGAACGCGGCCGTGTTCATCAGCGCCGAGGTCCATTGGTCCCAGTAAGCAACCGCCGCGACGACGGCTGCGACCAAGGCCACGATGCCCACAATGATCAGCAATACGGGGTTGGCCAGCATGGCGGCATTGACCAACCAAATGGCCCCCTGCCAGAGCAGCATTGCGCCCCGGACGATGCCCATCCAGGTGTACATGCCGACCAGGCCGACCACAAAGGCGCTGATCATCACGGCGTGCACCAGGAACATCGCGATGCTGCGAAAACCTGTCCAGGTCAGCACCTTCCAGATCGTGACCAGGGACAGCCACACCAGCTTGCTCAGCCCGACAACCGCGGTCAGTGTGGCCATCGCGCCGGCAAGGCCGAGGATGATCAGGACAACGATGCCGATGGCCCGGGTGATGTTGGGAAAAAGCTGCGTCCAGCGCGTCAGCGTCGACGCAATGCCCACCAGTCGATCCATCAACGGCGTCAGCAAGGGGATCAGCGATTGACCGAAGGCGATGCGCAACGCTTGCACGGCGGCCCCGAACTGTTGCCACGGGTCCACCATGGCTTTGGCCATCTGCTCGGCGGTTTCCAGTCCGCGCACCTTGCCCAACTGGTCGAGCCCGTTTTTCAGCCGGTCGGTATCCTTGGCCAGCGCGCCAATGACCTGGGCACCCTCACCACCGAATGCATCCAGCAACTTCGCACTGGCCGAGGCGCTATTGAGATCGCCCAGCTTGCCCTGGAGCGTGTCCAGGACTTGAAGGATCGGCAGCATCTTGCCCTGCCCGTCCGTCAACTTGACGCCCAGTTTTTCGGCACCGGCGCCGGCGTTCTCAAAGAACGCCTTGTAACGTCCGCCGGCGTCGCCGCCTTCCATGGTGCTGCTGAGGCTACCGATCACCGCGAACTGTTCGGACAGGTCAACGCCGAAGCTGGTGGCGATCGCCCCGACTTCCTTGAAGGCGTCTTTCAACTGCGCGCCATCGGTGCGGAACAGCTTCACCGCCAGCGCCGTTTGGCCACCGAGCTTCTCGGCCCATTCAGTTCGGCCCATGGCATCGGCCTGGCCCTTGAACAGGTTGTACATGGTGCCGACATAGGCACTCATGGTTTCCGCATCACTCTTGGTAGCCTTGGCCAAGATGTTGCTGGTGTTGGTGATCGAGGTCAGCTGACTGGCGCTCAATCCTTTGATCGCACCGTCGACGGCCGCCGCCGACGCGACAAAATCCTGAGCACTGGCGGCGTAATCGACCGAGAATTCCAACGCTTTCTGATTGAGCGAGGACAATGCATCCTCGGCAATGCCCAGCGATCGGACCTCACCGAGCGCCCGGTTCATCTCAAGCGCCGGCTCCAGCGATTCAGTGATGGCCACGCCGGCCCCGACCATTCCAGCAAGGCCTGCGCCCACCTTGATGATGTTCTGCTGGCCCTGATTGGCCAGGTCCGAAAAGCTGGTTTTCACCTTGCCCAACGGGGCGCTGACCTTGTCGGTCAGACTGAGAATGAAAGCCAGGCGGGCAGCGCGATCAGCCATGGGTGTCCTATCCGTTCAGCGCGTAGGCGATGCCGTTGGCAACAGCGATCTCCATCCGGCGCCAGTGTTCGTCTTCCAGCCACTTGGCCGTGCCCATGCTTTCAATCGTGGGCTCTGCACCAGGTAGCCAGCGGGAGGTCAGGGCAACGAGCTGCCCTAACCCGTCTTCCTTCAGGCCTTCAGCGTGCCCGAGGACTTTTTTACGATGATTTCAACGTCCGGGGCGTACTCCTCCAGGAGCGCGCCGGCGATGGTCATGGTTTGCACCGGGTTGGCCAGCAGTGTCTTGAGCGCGGCTTTCTGCTCCTGCTGCACGGTACTCACCAGCAGGTTGTTGGCCGGTGCCACCTTGTTGTTGTTGGTGGTGGAGTTGAAGTACTTCGTCACGTCCGCCGGCGTCAGGTGGAACAGGAATTCTGCGTCGCCGATTTCCAGGGTGATGTCGCGGTTTACGTCAGTCATTGGGGTGCATCCATTTGAGGGTTGGGGGTTGCCGCCGGTGAACGTTGAATTACCAGCAGTAGGTGGTCCTGCAGGCCGAGAATCATTTGCTTGCTCAGGGCGAGCTGATCTCGGAGGGTGAAATAATCCGGTCTAGCGTCTGCTGCGAGTTCGGCGGTGCCTGCATCAGCCACGCCGCCGGCGCCGGTGGTGGCGGGCACGACGGGGACGGTGCAGGTGGCACGGACTGGCAGCCGCTTAACGCCATCGTCAACAGCGCGGCGCAGAGCAAGGTTTTTGTTCTGTTCATCGTTCAATTCCCGGGTGCGTTGTTGGTCAATCCGGTCGCGGGCCGCGAGCATTTCGCCGCTGATCCGGGCCGCCTCGCGCAATCCGTCCCGTTCGCTCACCGCGCTGTCACGTTCGCGTATCGCGTCGTCGCGTTGATCCATGACCCAATCGAATGCGGTCCAGAGCACGAAGCCGACGAGCAAGGTGCGAAGTAACAGCTGCAGAGGGCCGATGTTCATTTGGCGCACAGCTCCGCTTCGGCCCGGCGCCGGTTATGTAGCCCGGGTACGAACACTTTTTTGCCCTGGGCGTTGGTGACGTACGACCAGACTGGTGTTCTGCCGTCAGACGCCCAGGCCAAGGCCTTGCAGCCTTCGGCAATGCGACCGGCGTTGATCAGGCCCACTGCACGACTGGCGCAGGTGTTGGCGGTGCCGACGTTGTGTCCGTGGCTGCTGAGCGCGTCGAAGGTGTTTTGGCCGATCGCCTCATTGCTCAGACAGTCAGCCAGCTGCAGCTGGCCCTTGCGAACCACCAGGCTTTCCACCTCGGCGCAGCGAGCGTCGGACCAGTAGTCGCCCACAATCACCGGCACGGGGCTGGTGTGACGGGTGATGCCCATGCACACAGTCGGCAGTCCCCCGGCCAGTTTGTCGGCATAGACGACGTTCTGCCCGTTGCCTTCCCAAGTGCCGAGGAAGGCTGTCAGCGTGCCGCTGCAGAGCACCAGAGCGCCGGCTACGATCTTGTTACGCAGGCTCATAGCTTGACCTTCCAGTCGCGCAGCATCTGACGGTACTTGGGGACCAGCAGCAGGATCTGCAGCACCATGTAAAGCGCGGTCAGCATGTAGGCGACCGCCGACCAATCGACGGTGCCCGTTACACCAGTGGCAGCCACACCAATTGCGGGTGACGCCTTGGCCAAGGCAACGGCAGTGTCCTGGGCAACCTGATTCGCGCTCATCGCCGAACCTCTCTTTCAAAAATGGACTGGCAAGGCACGCAACGCGTCATCCCGCCGAGCGCCTGGCGCGCAGCTGGAATCTCGTTGTCGCAGTCCTCGCAATGGGTGCGGCTTGGCCCGCTCGGCCGCTTGCACGCCAGTTGTGCCTTGATGGCTTGCTCGCGCTGCCGCAGCTCAAGCGCCTGGGCACGGTCGAACGGGCAAACCATCAGGTCAGACCCTCGATCTCAGCCGCGTCCAGGTACGGCACGCCGTTGATCTTCACGAAGTCCGGACTGGTGACGTCGTACGGGATCTTGTGCTTGTTCTTCTCGGCACCTTTGGGATCGATGCTCAGCAGGCTGGACAGGCGCAACTTGCAACCGAACGCCTCGATGCGCAGCTCTTCTTCACCGGCCTTGGCGAAGAACACGACGTCGAACGGTTCCAATGCCCGGAAGCTGCCGGCGGTTTTGGCCGCTTCGATCAGCAGGTTGAAGTTAGTGGTGTCCAGCTCGATCTCGCCGGCAGCGGCCACATCCCCGTCGACGTGGCCGTTGGGCACGCCTTTGGTCTGCGCCACGGCGGTGTTGTCCGTGATATCCAGGGTGCAGCTCTCGACGTGTACCTGCAGATCGCCCAGGTTCACGTCAAAGTTCTTACCGCCAATCTTTGCCGCCATGGGTTACTCCGTATCGTCGGTGGAAAGATCCAGCGCGATGTTCGCGGTCAGGTCTTTCGGGCAGTTGAGGGGGCGCAGCTTGATGTACGCCTCGACGCTGGTTTTGCTGGTCCAGGACAGAACGATGTCGCCGTCCCTGGGCTGCTCGATCTCGCCCGGGAATACTTGGCCAGCGAAGGTGGTGGACTTCGCCATGGCACGCAGGGGCGCCATCAGGGCGTTGACGTTCACGGCCATGCTGTTGGGAGAGTTGTTCAAGCGGCGATCGGCGACGCGGCGGATCAGCAGCGGGCGGATCTGGCGAGCGGCCTTGTCGGTGACACGCAGGTATTCGATCACCAGGAAATCGCTGCCCGGTGCATCGAGCATGTTGCCGTCGCCCCAGTACACGCCTGGGTAGTCCGGATACGTCTGGCTGACCGAGAAGCGCGCCTTGTCCAGCTCGGCACGCAGCGCAGACTGCAGGGGCACGCCATCTTTGTCGGACGGCACAGGCCCCAAGCCCAGCAAAGAACCAGAGGCCACGCGCATCGGACTGTCGGCGATGCTGGTAGCGGCATTGGCCAGACGACCAGCCAGAACGCCCAAATCGTTGCCGTGCAGCTGCGGCACGACCAGGACACGCGGTGCGGACAGATTCAGCGTGATTGCCTTCTGCGCGGTC
The DNA here is from genome assembly GCF_009761815.1 of Pseudomonas sp. PB120. GTDB lineage: Bacteria > Pseudomonadota > Gammaproteobacteria > Pseudomonadales > Pseudomonadaceae > Aquipseudomonas. Next base: position 103,733 of record NZ_RWIN01000142.1, on the reverse strand, counting down.
AGGTATTCCGCCCAGGTCTTCGTCGGATCGATGCCGGCGGTGGCCGCCATCACAAAAACACGGCGACCGAAGGTATTGCTCAGTTCTACGGCAGCGTCGTGCATTGCCGACAGATCAGCTCCGTCTTCAACCGGTGTCGTGATCACGACACCTTCAACCGAGTAGCCTTGCTGCTGAGCCTTCTGCAGTGCGTCTTGCCACCCGCCATTAGCGGCGATGGGAGCGGACAAGCAGGCCCAGCGATCGCCGCCATTCAGGCGCGCAGCGGTGATTTGGGTTTTCAGATCGCTGACCGGGATGCCGAGCTGTACATCCAGATCGCTGTCAGTGTTCAAGGGAATCAGCGAGCCGACGTTTTTGGCGCCGACACCGATGAAAAGGAAATAGCGTTCAACCGCTGTCACAGCGCCCTGGCTGAGATTGAGGTTGTTAACGCTGACTTTGCCGAGTGCCATGCAGTGCCTCGCTAGCGGGGAGAATTAAGGATTTGTTGCAGCACCTGGTTAACCAGCAGGCTGGTGTCCCGATCGGTGCTCACGCCGAGGAACTGGCGTTTTGGCAGGGTGATGTCCCAGCTTTGCGCACCAGTGGATTCGGTTTTTTGGTCGTCCAGGATGCGGATCAACAGACCCGCCTTGGCGTAGTTCACGTGCTCTTGAATCCACGCCACAGACGGACGTGTGAGGCTCTTTTTGCCTTCCTGCCGGACCTTGAAACCCAGACGACGCAGGCGCTTGGCCTGCTTTTCCGTCGCAGCGAGGCCGGGAGGTGTTTTGTTCCATTTGCGCATCTGCGCGGCGGTGCGGCGTTCCGACACGCCGTTGTGTTGCTGCGATGCCACCCAGCGGGTCAGCGTGTTGCGCCAGCCCAGCTCGGCCTCATCGGCATTCACACGGGTGACCATCAGCAATTTGCCGAGGCCCGCTTCCATCTTCTTTTTGCCCTTACCGTCGCCCTTGCGCGGTGCGAACGGAGTGCCATCGACGTTCTGCTGGCTGCGGATCCGTTGGCGGCTCATGCTGCGCACGCGCTTGGTGACGTTGTTCAACAGACGCCGGCGCAACTGTGGCGGCAGACTCAGCAGTGCCAGTTGTTCCTGAACACCCAGGTAACCGCGCACGTCGAGTTCGAAGGTGCTACGCGCCATCGCCGATCACCTCGCCGCGCTCTGCCACCCACAAATCGAACGGGACGAACGACCAGGTCTTTCCGTAAGCGATGATTTCGCCGTCGGGGTCTTCGGCCAGGTACTGGGGCTCGGTGAATTCCAGCTTGATGTCGACGTCAGCCAGATCGTCGTCGAGCATGGTGATGTCGAATACCGCCGGCTGCAGGTCGTCGCGGTCGTCGTCATTGGTTTCCAGCCAGCTTCCGACCAGCGCCATCAGACGGCCGGGGTGATCGGCGAAGCGCTCGAGCACAATGGTCGCGGTGTAGTTCATATCGCCCATGTGCATACCCTGCTCGCCCGGCTTCCAGATCAGCTCTAGGTTGACCTGGTCAGTCCAGCTGTCGAGCTGCTCGGGCGCCACGAGTTGGCGTTCGATCAGGTACGCGGTCAGCGCCTTGAGCTTGGTCATAGCAGTGCCGCCGTGATTCGGCCACGGCCCTGCAGCGACCGGACGGCTTGCTGGCTGAACTGCAAGAAGGTCTCGCCACGCTCCGGCAGTTCCTTGCCAGTGTTTTCCGCACTTTCGCGGCGCGTCACAGTGGCGAACTGAGTCAGCAAGCTGGCCTTGGCGCGGCAGTACACGGCACGTTTGTAGAGCATGACCTTGTGGGCGTATGCCCACTCAGCGGGGCTTGCCGCACCGGATGCGGCCTCCAAATTCGACACTCCAGAGACCTGCAGGATGGATTTCACGGTGGCCAGATCGGCGCTGACCTCAATCATCGCCGTGGTCAACTCAGTGGCCAGCATGTCTACCAGGTACTCCGCCGGCAGGCGGTAACCCTTCTGAAACTCAGCCACGGAGAGGTTCGGCCAAAAGCCGTCGTTCTCGATCGCCTGTTCCACAAAGGTGGTGGGTTTCCCGGAAAAGCTCATTGCTGGCCACTCAAATAGGGCGGGGAGCCTGTTTTCAGTGGGACGGTCCATAAATGGGCTGCTCACTTCCACAGGTCCCCGCTGGGGGGGTAGTCGGTTATTCGGAGGCCGATGTGGCCGGTGTTTTTGCCAGTTCCTTGGCCAATGCCTTGCGGCATTTCTCGATGCGGGTGTTGTTACCAGCTGCCGCGTGCAACGCGGTTGAACGTTCCAGATGCTTGATCGCGGTTTCCCACTGCTGAGCATCCTGGGCGCGCATGCCGATCAACTTGTGGTACTTGCTCGGGATCTGCTCTGTCAGGTCCCATTCGCCGTCTACACGAGGCAACAGGTCGGACAGATAAGGTTCCGGGCTACGGGTGGCGTTGTATTCGGCGTAAGCCCACTCGATGACGGCATCCGCGACAAAGGTCTGGATGTCGCGGCGCTTGAAGCGCTCCGGCATCTGCTGACCCTGCTCGATCAGGAAGTCCGCCAGTTCCAAGGCATCTTCAAACTGGGCGGTGTCGAACAGCCAGACCATCACCTGCACCACAACGCGGTTCGGAAAGTTCAGCCCCGATTCGCAATAGCGCTGGACGTACTCCTGGTACTTGGGCAGCAGCTCTTCGCGCTTGAGCGATTGTTTGCTGGCCAGGTTCTTGAGGTCACTCAGGCGTTGCAGATCCACGTCCAGCGCCGCTTCCTGCAGCAGCAAGTGTTTGCGGGCATTGGCCGGGCTGCTCAACGCGTCAGCCGGGGTGTACGCCATGGCTGCACTCGAAACGCCTGCAGCTACAGCAACTACACCCAAGGCCAGGGTGCGGCGCTTGTGCGCCAGGGCCAGACTCACGCCACCAGCTCCACGTTCTCGGTCAGAGCGATCTTCTCCAACTGCTCGATCACGTAACCTTCGTTGCGGCTGTTGTAGTCCTCGACGCGGGAGCGTTTCGGGTTATCAACCGTCTGCTTGCGCCAGCTGGTGTCCTGGAAGTAGATCGACAGGTTGTCCCAGCTGGTGACCAGCACGGCGTTGACCGGGAAGTTCGGCACGCTGAACGCCGGCAGGCCGCCATAGGTCGCGATGACCTGGGCGTTTTCGATACGCTCTTTCTCGGTCGGGGCATCACCTTGTTTGGTGTACAGCTTGGCCTTGTCAGCGGCGAGCAAGTCGGTGCCGATGATGGCGACCAGGTCACCGTCTTCGCGCAGGATCTCGTCGACCATTTGTTTGGTGTCGTGCACCAGGGCATCAAGATTGGCGTAGTCGCCACCGGCGCCCAACTTGACCTTGCCAGCAGTGGCACCCTCTTTGAGCACCTGCTGCGGGGCCTGCTCACGCAGTTGTTGCAACCAGCCTTTGTTCACGTCCTGCAGCTTGGGATTGGCCGCCAGGTCGGTCTGAGTAGCCGCGCTGGTGCCGTTGAAGCCAATGACAATCCGGTCCTGGGCAATGCGCTTCTGCACAGCGGCGGAATAACGATCCTGGAAGTCGGGGAATTTCGCCCAGGCATCGATCTTGGCGTACGGCAAGCCCACATCGGACTGGGTATCCACCAGCTCGTAGGTGGTGTGTTCCAGCGCCGACGCGTCCTTGGCATCGCGGTCAGTGGTCTTGGTGTTGACGCGGCCAGTGACCGGACCATTGACACCGATGAACACCTTTTCACCCTTGATCTCACTGACCGGGATGACGTTGATGCGCTCCAGGAAGTCAGCCTTGGCGGTGATCGCGTCGTTCAGTTCCTGCGCGATCGAAGGCTCGACGCTGAACATGCGACTGGCACGTTCGACGCCGTAGGACTCAGCCATTGCCAGCTGCAGTGCGGAAAATTGCTTGGCGCCATTGGCGCTCAGTGGCTGGGCCATGTCAGAGCACCTTCTTCTTGGCGGTGGTCACCGGGCCAGCATTGCGCGGCAACTGGCGACCGGTGGGAGTGTTCTGAATCGCAGTGAACTGCTTTTGCAGACCAACCAGTGCAGCCAGCACGGCTTTGTTCGAAGCACCGCCGTTGCGACTGAATTCGCGCTCTTCTTCGGCAGTGGTGACGATCGCGTCGACTGCTGCAGTGACGTCGTCGATCGGTGCTTGATCGGGTTCTGGTGCCTCTTCAGCTGCAGGCTCAATCACAGCCTGAATGCCGGCAGCGACAACCAGCAGCTGCGCCAGCAGGGCTTTTAAGGCCGTTGCGGTAGCTTCATCCATTGGGGGTTTGCTCTCGGTTGGGGGGGTAGGTTTGGCAGGCTCGGTGTCCGCTGCAAAGCGCTTGAACAGGCCGGTGAGCAAGCCGATCAGCTTGCCGACTTCGCCCTGGGGTTCTTCTTCGAATGAGCCCAGCTCAACGGACGCGGCGTAAAAGGCGTCTTTGTGGGTTTTCTTTGAAAAGTAGAGTTCCTGAGTGCCCAAGCTGGCGGGTTCATCGGTCACGCCCAGGCCGGTCAGATAGGCTTTGCCACTGCCGGCGAAGTTCGGGGTGATCTCGATGCTGGTGAACAACTTCTGGCCCTGGTCATTCAGGTACAGCAGTCGATCGTTGGGCTTGAGCTGGGCTTCCAGAGCAATTTGCCCCTCTTCCAGATCGTCGCCCTCTTCCACCAGCCGCAAGGCATAGACGGTGCCGTGGGAACCCGACCAGCGTTCGTGGTCACACCAAATCACAGCGGTGTACTTGGACGGCTTGTAGGTCTCAGCGATGTCGCGCAGTTCCTGGGGAAGGATCTCGCGACCATCGGCGGTGGTGCCGCTGGTGGCGACACGTTTCCAGAACGAAACAAGGGAACGGGGCATGGGCGATAACTGCGCTCAATCGGTGATTTGAGCCGCCAAGATATGGAGCCAAACGCCCTCTAACAAACGGTTCAACTGCGCGTTTCTCCTAGATTCGCGATCTAGGAGAAACGCGGAATTTAACCCCGCGTTTCCAGCGTTTTCGCCGCATAGACTGCGGCTCATGTACTACTCGACCGAAGTTAAAGAAGCCGCCAAACGTCTGTTTCTGCGCCGCTGTAAGGCCAAGGAAATTCAGGCGCAACTCAACCTGCCCAACATCCGGATCGTCTATTACTGGATCCGCCAGGGCGGCTGGGAAGACATGCTGTCGGACGAAGAACCACTGACCGCTGTCGGTCGGCGTATCACCCTGCTCCTGGACAAGGTCGGCAGCCTGTCAAAGGACGATCTGAACGAGCTGGACCGACTGACCGGCGTGCGCGAGCGGCTGCTCAAGCAAGCGGCCAAACCGGCGTCCCCAGCGGCAACGCTCGGAGATGACCAGGGCGAGCCCCAAGAATCTCGCCAGCGTTCGCGGGGCGATCGCTCCGGCCGTGGCGAAGGTAGCGGCAAGAAACGCGAGAAGAAGGCCAAGAACGACATCAGCGGCCTGACCGAAGTCGACTTCCTGGATAAGTTCATCAGCAAGATGTACCGCTACCAGCAGGAGCTGTTTGCGGCCAAACAAAACCCGCTGACATGCCGGATCCGGAACATCCTCAAAAGTCGCCAGGTGGGCCTGACTTACTACTTCGCCGGCGAAGCGTTCATGGACGCGGTGCTCACCGGCGACAACCAGGTGTTCCTGTCGGCCAGCCGATCGCAGTCGGAGATTTTTCGCAGCTACATCATCCAGTTTGCTCAGCAGTGGTTCGGCATCGAGCTGACTGGCAACCCCATCACCCTGAGCAACGGCGCCGAGCTGCGCTTTCTCAGCACCAACAGCAGCACCGCCCAGGGCTACCACGGGCACGTCTACGTCGACGAATATTTCTGGATCCGCGACTTCGAGAAGCTGAGCACCGTGGCCAGCGCCATGGGCACCCACAAGAAGTGGCGCAAAACCTACTTCTCGACGCCCAGCGCCGTGTCGCATCAGGCGTATCCTTTCTGGTCCGGTGAGGAATTTCGCAACAGCAAGCGCGGGAAAAAGGCCGGCGGCAGCTGGCCAATCGAAGCGGCCTACACCCAGGGCGCGCTATGCCCAGACGGCCAATGGCGCAAGACCATCACCATCCAGGATGCGATCGACGGCGGCTGCGATCTGTTCGACCTCGAGCAGCTGCAACTGGAGTACGACGAGGACAAATTCCAGCAGCTGTTCTACTGCAAGTTCATTGACAGCACACAGAGCGCGTTCAGCCTCAAGGACCTGGAGCGCTGCTACTCCGACCTGTCGCTGTGGGAGGACTACAAGCCCGACGACGATCGGCCATTTGGCAACAGTCCGGTCTGGCTGGGCTACGATCCGAGCCGCACCCGCGACGATGCCACCTGCGTGGTCATCGCGCCGCCACTCGAACCCGGGGCGAAGTTCCGCATCCTGGAGAAACACAGCTGGCGGGGGCACTCGTTCACCTACCAGGCCGCCCAGGTCAAGAAGCTCACCGAGCGTTTCAACGTCCAGCACATCGGCATCGATGTCACAGGCGTGGGTTACGGCGTGTTCGACCTGGTGCGCGATTTCTACGCGAAAGCCACGCCGATCCACTACAGCCTGGAAGCCAAAAACGCCCTGGTGCTCAAGGCCCAGGACACGATTTCGGGTAGCCGCATCGAGTGGGAAGCCGGCTGGACCGACATTGCCCAGGCATTCCTGACCATCAAGCGCGGCACCACCAACAGCGGCCAGGTCACCTACAGCGCTTCACGCACCGATGCTACCGGCCACGCCGACATCGCCTGGGCGGTCATGCACGCCCTGGCCAACGAACCCTTGAACACCAACAAGCGGCGACGCAGCCGCTACGTCACGAGTGGAAACAATGCCCAAGCCTCGACACAAAAAACGCCAGGTCAACCAGCAGGTGCGACAGCCTCAGCCCATGCGGGCATTCACCTTCGGGGAACCCGAGCAGGTGTTGTCGGGGAACATCGGCGAGTACGTGGGGGTGTTCCCCAGCGACGACGGGGATATCTACAAGCCGCCGGTATCACGCACCGGCCTGGCCAAGCTGCTGCGCGCCAACGCGCACCACGGCGCCATTCCGAAGTTCAAGCGCAACCTGTTGCTGCGTGAGTTCATCCCCTCGGCCGGCTGCAGTGCCCAGACCATGGGCTGCGCAGGTCTGGATTACATGGTGTTCGGCGATGCGTTCTTCTATCGCGATACCAATGCTTTCGGCCAGGTGCTGGAGCTGCAGCACCTGCCGGCGATCAACATGCGGGTGAAGGTAGACGGCGGTTTCCGGATGCTGCTGCCGGACAACAAGTACATGGACTTCGACCAGGACGAGATCGAGCACGTCATGGATTACGACGTCGAGCAGACCATTTACGGCATTCCGGATTACCTGGGCGGCCTACAGGCGCTACTGCTCAACGAAGCCGCGACCCTGTTCCGCCGGCGCTACTACAGCAACGGCGCGCACGCGGGTTACATCTTCTACACCAACGACCCGGACCTGACCGAAGAGGACGAAGAAAACCTGCGTGCCCAGATCAGTGCCAGCAAGGGCGTGGGCAACTTCCGCTCGATGTTCGTCAACATTCCCAACGGCAAGGAGAACGCCATTCAGATCATTCCTGTGGGGGATTTTCAGGCCAAGGACGAGCTGGAGAAGGTCAAGAACATCACCCGCAACGACGTGATCGCCGCCTGGCGAATGAACCCTGCGCTGGCCGGCATCATCCCGGAAAACAGCGCCGGCTTTGGTGATATCGAGAAGATCGATCGGGTCTACACCAGCAACGAGATCCGGCCGATCTGCCAGCTGTTTAACCAGGTCAACGACACCCTGCGACAAGACAGGAGAATTAGCTGGAGAACCCCTGATGAAGAAGCAAAAACCACTGACTAAATAGACAGTATTTAGTGATTATCACCATCGGTGACGGCATAATGATGGCTCTGCAACCCTGGGGAGGGAAACATGCGAATTTACTGCACGGCCTGCGACCACAAAGGGCGCATCAGTTCACGGGAGGAGATTACCCGGGGCTATGTGAAGCTTTACTGCCAGTGCTTGGACGCGCAGTGCGGACACACATGGGTATCCGAACTGACTTTCAAGCACTCATTGCGGCCACCGGGACAACGCTTCGACACACTTCTACTGGAGAGAATCAGAAGCTTGCCGGCGGAGCAGCAGCAAGAACTGTTCCTGCAGGTCGGCTCCTCGCAACGAGGCTGACCACAGGACCAGGTTCGCAACCTCTCCGACGCATCCAAGCCTCTCCGCTCCCGTGCCCACAATGGGCATCTCTCAACATCGATCTCGAATCATGCATCGCAATGCCTGCACCGCAGGCATATAAGCCGCCAGCACAATCTGAGCTGATACTAACAATCTCGGCGCGGCGGAACCCGCGCAGCGGCCGGTTGTCCGACAAATTCGCACCCAAAAATCTGAGCAGCGCCGACCGATACTGCCCGCGAGCGCTGCCCGTGAAACTTGCAGCTCACCTCGGCGCGCCCAATTGCCGCTTTGAGCCCGCAGGATCCCCGGCACGGAGTGCAGGGCATCCAGCATGGGTGCAGGGCACTGCCCTGCCGCTGGGCGGGCGCGTAGCCCGCGATCCTCATAAAAAGCTGAGCGCAGCGAACTGAGCCCTTGGGCGAAGGCATCATCTTGTACCCAACACACTGACCCTGTGGACACCTCGAAAGTCTCTTTTTTATACCCTTTGGGGATGCTGAGTGGGGTTTAAAATTCCATTTAATTCAAAGGGATCCTGGATGCCTTTTCCAAACGCCGGCGGCACAGAGAAATGACGAGGGAAAATGGGCGCGCACGTGGCCGTTTGCCTGCAGGACGGTGCATGCCGGCAGAGTTGGCACAGGAGTGAGGTGTTTTTTCGATGGACAGGCGTGGCCTGGCCTCGCGGGAGCCGCGATTATTTCGGAAGGGTGGAGTCTTTCTTGACCTGGATGCTACGCAGTAGGCGTGCCACTGATTGGTCAACGTCGCCTGAGCTCTTGTCGGGCTTCAGGGGAGGTTTGGTGCCCCCGGATGAACCGCTGGCCGGGGTCATTATTTCTGACTGACTGTGAGTCTGAGCCGCCTTGCGCGCCTCGCTCTTTTCCCAGTTCCTACGGGACTGCTGTCGCCGTAGTTCCTCTAAGGAGGCCTTTTCTTGACGCGCTGCACGAAGCCCGCTGATCTCTCGAAGCTCCTTTTCCCTCTTCTTAATCGCCGCTTTCTTGGCCCGAAACCAAAGGTAGCGCACGCCAAGGTCAGCGAAGAACTTTTCAGTGAAGCGCACCAGGACGCGCGTCCGCACAAGGTTAAGTCCTGCCTCGTCCTTTTCTTCCAGCTGCACTTTTTCAATGCGCCGGTAAACGTAACCGGCCAGATCCAGGCTGTGCATGAGGCGATTGAGAGACGCAGGGGACATATCGCTATCTTCAGCTACACCGCACTGGGTGTTGAGGAAGTACTGCCCTCGCTCGATATCAAGCCATCCCAGGACGCCGGTGGCCAAGTCCAGGCGCAGCAGCATTTGCTCGGATGCCTTGGCCAAAGCGTCGAATTTCTCGGAACGGGTGCGGCGACCACCATGGATGGTGTCCAGGTCGCGCAGGTACTGCCCGCGCAGTTCGCCAATCTGGCTCAGTCGCGAGAATGCCATGCGTAGCAAAGGGTTTTTCAGTTGCTGGGCAGTGAGACGACGCGGAGCTGTGTACCGTGGGGCTCGAATTGGTGCGCGCAAGGCGGCGTGCGGATCTTTCTTGTCGCGATGAACGACAGCAGGTCGGCCCTTGTTGGGGCTGCCCTTGCGGCTGCTTGCCGATCGCGAGTGGATGTCCTTGCCCAGGGAAGTCACAGAGGCTAGTTCACCCGGGACAGGTGGGGCTTAGGGGGCTGCTCGAGCAGAACACTCTCGGCGCGCGAGCGCAGTTCGCTGCAACGAGCCTCGACCGAACGTAGCCGATCGACAAATTCAGGCAGCTTGTCCAGGTCCTCGATGTCGATGCGTCCGTCAGCCAGTATCTCGCTGCCCAGGGCGACCGTATTGCCCAGGCGGGCCACCAGTTGGCCGAACGCCCCCAATGGGTTCCCATCGCCATCCAGCTCGCGCGCACCAGTCAGCCCATGACGGTGGGCCAGCTCATTGATGCAGCAGTCCTTAAAGTCGCCTTCCAGCGCGTCTACCCATGACTCCTCGATCCAGCTCGGCAGATCTACCTCACCACTGAGCCAGCGCCCGACACGGCGCAGCCAAGAGCCTGATGCTCTCAGGAACGACGTGGTGTCGTTGCCCAGGGCAAGTGCATCGAAGTCGGGCACGTCCTTACTGACAGCCTTGGCAGGGATCTGACGATGCAGATTGCAGCTCAACGCCTGGGCGAAGTCATCCTGGCTGAACCCGGTGCGCGCAATCATCTCGGCGGCATGGGCAACCAAGACCTGATCGCGAGAAATCGTTAACTGTCTTGGGTTGGACATATTCATGGCAGATGACAGCCTTTAGGCTGCTGAAAATCCCCGTCAAGCGGTGACTTAGAGCCATCGGTGTCATTAGAGAGCGAAGGTAATGACACGTATTCTTGGGAAGGAAACGGGCGTGTTTCTTGAGCTTCGAAAGAACCATCTTCCGCCACCGTCACAACGATGTTTCGGCGGGTCCGGATAGCTTTTGCGATAGACGCTGGCTTGACGCCAAGCGCTCGCGCAACAGTCGCCTGCCCGAGTCGAACGACGAGGTCCTCCAGCGAAATTTTTTCCATGTCATACACCCCAGAACGACGAGTTCTGAGAATATTAGCCGGCGGCTTATAATTAATCAATGCCGGCGGCTAAACAAAATAATTAGCCAACGGCTTATACTCAAAAAATGTCTAAGAAAAAACCTTTATCTGACGCGCATTTGGCAGAATGCCATGCCGCCAACGCTCTCTTTCTGTCGAAAAAGAACGCACTTAAACTCAGCCAGAAGAAAATTGCAGACACTGCAGGAATCACCCCTGCGTCGGTTAACCAGTACCTAAATGGCGTCAACCCTCTTAACGCTAGGTTCGCGTCAGTACTGGCAAGGCTGCTGGAGGAACCTGTCGAAAGTTTCAGCCCGCGCTTGGCGGCTGAGATTGCTGCAATGACCTCTGATGCAGACCACTCCAACGTCGCGCCCATGCTGCAGCCGCACAGGGAAGCTAGGGAGTACCCCCTGATCACCTGGATCGCTGCGGGCGAGCGCCTTGAATCGTCTGCCTGTTATCCCACTGGCATCGCGGACGAATGGCTAAGTTCCACCGAAAACGCCGGCCCGCGCGGCTACTGGCTCAAGGTCAAAGGCAAGTCGATGACTGCGGAGACGCCGCCTAGCTTCCCTGAGGGTACCCCGATCCTGATCCGCCCCGAGGGTTTCGACCTAATCAGCGGTAAGTTCTACATCGCTCGCCACACCATCAGTGGCGAACACACCTTCAAGCAGTACGTCCAGGACGCTGGCGTCGGTTATTTGGTACCTCTCAACCCCGAGTACCAGACCGTTACCCTAGATGGCACGTGGGAAATCACTGGCCGGGCAATCGATGCCAAGATCACTGGTATGTAGTCCATCCCCCACAAGGAACGTGAGTAATGTCTGACCTGCACGACGAGTTCAAAAACAGCCGTTTCTTCAATGCCGACCGCATGGATCGTCGTAGCGCCGACGTGCTTGCTGGTCTGGCCGCTGGCATCGCCGCTGACGGCGTAGTCACCATTGACGAGGCCAAGTTCCTGCGCCAGTGGATCGACACCCAGTTGGTCCACCTGGATGACCCGGTCATCAACTTACTGTACCAACGTATCAGTTTGATGCTCCAAGACGGTGAGCTTGATGCCGAGGAGTCCGCGGAGCTGCTTGACACCCTGCGTGGCTTCGCTGGCCTCAGCGTTTCCGGCCCATCAACCAAAGCCTACAGTGCTCCTAACCCCCTGCCTCTCAACCGCCCAGAACCCGAGATCGTCTGCGACGGCCGCGTGTTCGTCTTCACCGGTACCATGGCCTTTGGTCCACGTAAGGAATGCGAGCGAGTTGTGCGCGAACGTGGTGCAAACATTGGTCCTGGCATTAGCAGGAAGGTCGACTATTTGGTAGTTGGCAGCATCGGCAATGAGCAATGGTTGCACAGCAGCTATGGCACAAAAATCCTCCGCGCGGTAGAGCTGCGCGAGGAAGGCATGTCTATCGCCATCATTGGCGAAGACCACTGGCAGCGGGTGTTGCTGGGCTGATCGCATCCAGATCGACATTTCTTCTGGCACGCTTATGCGGTTTCGGTGTGTTCTGTCTGACTAATCCTGGTGGTGCGCTGTGCACCACGATATGGCCCTGTCCGATCTTGAAGTTCTTAATCACAGCGATGCACACGTTCCAAGCTTCCCGGGCTACAGCGTCGCCAGACTCGACGACGTTGCCCTGGTCGTCGATGATCGCCAGTCGCGCCGGGCGGCCGTCGATGGTAGTGAACTGATAACCGCTAGTGACATTGGCGCTGATAAAGCCATGTTCCAGAGTGCCTGTCTTGGGAATACCGATCATGGCCGTGCCCCCTGCTCTGCTGTGGTGTCTGTGTACTTGTTGACTATCAATGCGATGGTATTCGCATGCAGTGACCGGGCGTTCTGGGCTCCATCTATAGCACACCAGTTTTCGGACTCAATCGCGGTGTCTATGTCCGCATTCGCATTTCTCCAGCCAGCGATGCCTTTGGTCAGCAGTCGTTTGTCTAGTTCTGAAAGGGTGATGTTCATAGTCATGGTCGCCCCCATTCCCCTAAGCCGCGCAGCGGTAGTTGGCAATCAGTTCTTGAACGCAACCAGAAAGCAGTTCGTAGGCTAGCACCCGATCATTGGGCAACAGCAGCGGCAGGGTCAGCCCGACACTGTCCAGCTCGAAGCGAAAGACTGTGCGCGAAGGATCGCTATTGCTGGGATGCAGCAACAGGTCAAGGTGTTCAATCCCGTCAGCAGGAAGGTGATAGGTACCTTTGCGCAATCGAACCGCAGCGAGCAGCACTGACTCCATGCCACTCACTAGCAGGTACTCGTCAACCTCCGGCACGCTGCGAAGGGAAACACCGTTGGCCAGCTCTTCCAGATAAAGGGCAACCCGCTCAGCAGTATTTTTACGGTGGGCCAAGGTGATGGTGTTGACGCTATCGCCCAATTCGACGCGCACAGATACGGCTCTGGCGCACTGCTCAATGACTACGTAGGCCGTGGCACAGCTCACGCCGTTCTCGTTGTGCAGGGGGTGAGGGAAGGTGCCGTTCTGGCTGACCTGCCAGGTCAACTGCGACCGGGAATCAGAAGAAAGGTTGAGGGTATTCATACTGGGGACCTCCGAAGCGATCAGGGCAGCGCTAAGTGCTGACTTGAACTGACGGAGACAAGTTAGCCGCCGGCTAACATATAGTCAATACCGGCGGCTTATTTTGTGCCTGCGAATTTATTAGCCGCAACCTACTCAACAGGAATGCTGATTCGTCCACCTTAATTGAGCGACACCATCCCCCAGCAGCGTCACGCGCACGCTCTCTTCTGCGTCCAGTTGCTCGATCAATTTATCCCAGTCCTCCAACCGCTCACTGGACTGCCGGACAATTACCGTCTGTCGCTTAGCTTGCGCGGCCGGGCTGTTAACCTGGCGATGGACTCGAGAATTGAGTTGCTCGTAACGCGAGAACGATTGGAAAAAGACAACGGGATGAACAAGCATAAGGCACCTAGCCACTACTGTATATACAAACAGTATCACAAGCAGCCCTCTAATCCCAATCTTCGCTGGCCACCCAATTCCCGCTGCGTCTATCAATCTGGATCAACCGGTGCTGACCTGTGCGGGATAACAACTGCACATCAATGGATCGCCCTTTTCGACCATCTGGATCCAGCCCCCTCATAAAGATGACAATCCGCTCGAACGTATCCATGACCAACTGGCGGACTTTCTCCCTCGCGTCGTAATTCCCGGCGGACACCAATTCCGACAGCTCCTCCCATCGCTCTGCCTGTGCAGGCCTGGAAGCTCCGGACACTGCAGACAGCTCGTACTCCAACTGCACAACCTTCTGCTCGGCAAGGACTTGCTGCGCTTCCAGCTCGCGAGCCTTGCGGACAAATGCGAGGGGGGCCGAACCACTTTCATCATCCAGCAGCGCCTCCGTGATTTTGCCGAGCTGTGCGGTGATTTTCTCCGCTGCTGCACGGGCAACGACCAACTGGCGGCGAACACCTTGGCCATCATCTCCAACCTGCAGCAAGCGCTGCAGGTTGAGTTGGTCAGAACAGAAGTTCAGCAGCGCACGCTCAATTGGCACGACGCTGCAGCTGCCACTTGCCGAGCAGCCGCCGTTCTTGCTGTATGAAGTGCAGTGCAGACGTCTATTGCCATCGGCGAGACTTCCATCCTCGCGCCGACGGTGCATGATGTTTTGAGCCACCAGAGCGGTACCGCAGTAACCGCAATAGGTGAGGCCGATGCCGGTAATGATCCCGGGTATTTCACCAGCTCCACGGCGTCGGTGTCGTTGGCTAGCCAGATGTTGGAGTTCTGCCCACTCCGTGTCGGAGAGAATCCGAGGGTAATACTCCTCGAGCATGTAAGCCTCGCCATCCACAGCCAGCCGCTTGACTCCGCGCAGCGCGGGTAACTTGATCAGTCGGTAAACTTGCTGGCCAGAAATCCCCCAACTGGAAAGTTCGAATCCCTCCTGGTGCATCACGTTGGCTGCTCGTCCGGCACCAAGACCTTGTTGATACAACTCCAGAGCTCGACGTACGGCGCTGACGCGCTCAGGGATCAGTTCCCAACCCTGATCGCTCCACCGCAACCATTGCGGGTCTTTTCCATTGCGGATCAATCCACGGAATGAGCCGGCTAGCCACCCTTCGCACTGTCGGCGGATCGCGGCTTTAACGCGCTTGCTCTTTGTGTCGGATTCTTCATGCGCCCGTATCATCACCAGGAGCGAATAGACCAGGTCCATTGGCTGCGCCTTCAAACCCGCCCGGTTGTACTCGCGCCCATCGCTAGCGGTGACGACTGTAATACCTGCATTGATGATCTGGGCCAACTGAGCCTGAGCCTGTATAGGCTCCGCTCGACTCAAGCGGTCCAAGCCTTCAACTACCAGGACTGATCCGCTGGCGATCCGCCCGTCCTCGATTGCCCGGAGGAAAACTCCTAACGCCCCCTGAGTGACGTGCCGCTGGTGGTAAGCAGACAATCCCTCATCTTTGAGTGTGAGTGTCGCATCCAACTCCATACCGTTCTTTGCCGCCCAGGTTGCAGCGTAGGCAAGTTGGCGGTCCGCACTACTCCCAGCAGCCTGTCGAGGATCTGAAAAGCGAAGATAACTAAATACTTTGACACTACCAGCACTCATACTTTATCGGCTTTCGATTCTGTTTCCTTCTTCGACTGAAAAACACCCCTCATCTTCTCCATAGTTGTATGGACAACCCCCATGGACTCGATCATATAGTTGAAATCGTTAGCTACCCCCCCTTTATAAGTTGGCCAGCCCGCGTCTTCCTTGAGAATTTCAGTCATTTTATCGCGAATGCTTTCATCAGCCTCGCCTTTAAACTCTCGCAAAGCATAGTAACTCAATAGATAACGGTCATACACGGACCTAACCCTTAGGCAGGACAATGAAACTTCTACATAATATCGATACTGCTTAAAGAACCAGGCAGCAAGAAACTCCACAATAACAAAAGTCATTGAGCAGGCGGCCATCCCAACAAACATTACATTTGGATCTGGGTGCGTTAGGTTCGCAAACATTTGCCAAATGACAATAGCAACGACATAGAAAACCAATCCGCCCGCCATGAAAGCCACACCCTTATCCAATAGCTTGGTCGCTGTGACTTCAGAGCTTGTAGCATAGGCAGAAAGAGATTTCAGTATACTCGAGATATAAATTTCAAAAGGCGTATCACTGGACACCGCGCCATAACTAAAAAAATCCTCCTTCAGCCCAACTAAATCATCATTAGATGCGGACTTTGCAAGTTTACTCTCTGCTTCCAGCGCTGCAAAGTCTACCCCAGTCGCGATGCGAATTGCCCAACGACCGAGTTTAGACAATGAAGAAGTTATATTAACCTGCCCATCAAGACTACTACTAACCTTTTCAAAAGTAGCAGTACCCAACGTTGACATCAAAAGTGCAAAAGCAATCAAAACCGCACCAGCACCGAATATTAACGCACCTAACGCGACTTTGTTTTCAAACGCTTTTTCAATGACATCCGGGCGATTAAATGACAGCAAGCCATAAACAACAGATAACGCTGCGGCGTAGGAGAATAGCGCTCCAAGCAAACCTGACAATCCGTTTGCTTTGCTTGAGTTTCTCCGCACAACATAAATCCTTCCGCCCTTTGCTGTACCTACTTTGATATTTTCCCTATTAGACATACCTTCCTCCTCCCAATGAGAACGCCAACCAATCGCGATAATTGTTTTTGCGCATTTTTTGACCAGCGTTTAGAATCGCGCGCCTTGAAATTCGACCAGGGCGAACCCTGCAGGCTATGAGTATATGAGTAATAATCCACGTGTAGGGTTTGTATCGCTAGGGTGCCCCAAAGCACTGGTCGACTCCGAGCGCATCCTTACCCAGCTGCGCATGGAAGGCTATGACGTCGTGTCCACTTATCAGGACGCGGACGTCGTGGTGGTCAACACCTGCGGCTTCATCGATTCCGCCAAGGCTGAGTCGCTGGAAGTGATCGGCGAAGCCATCAAGGAAAACGGCAAAGTCATCGTGACCGGCTGCATGGGCGTCGAAGAAGGTGCCATCCGCAACGTGCACCCGAGCGTGCTGGCCGTGACCGGTCCGCAGCAATACGAGCAAGTGGTCAACGCCGTGCATGACGTCGTGCCGCCGCGCCAGGATCACAACCCACTGATCGACCTGGTGCCACCGCAAGGCATCAAGCTGACTCCACGCCATTACGCCTACCTGAAGATTTCCGAAGGCTGCAACCACAGCTGCAGCTTCTGCATCATCCCGTCGATGCGCGGCAAGCTGGTCAGCCGTCCGGTCGGTGATGTGCTCGACGAGGCCCAGCGCCTGGTCAAGGCCGGCGTCAAAGAGCTGTTGGTGATCTCGCAAGACACCAGCGCCTACGGCGTCGACGTGAAGTACCGCACCGGTTTCTGGAATGGCGCGCCGGTGAAAACCCGCATGACCGAACTCTGCGAAGCCTTGAGCACCCTCGGCGTCTGGGTCCGTCTGCACTACGTTTACCCGTACCCGCACGTCGACGAGCTGATCCCGCTGATGGCCGCCGGGAAAATCCTGCCGTACCTGGACATCCCGTTCCAGCACGCCAGCCCGAAAGTCCTGAAAGCCATGAAACGCCCGGCTTTCGAAGACAAGACCCTGGCTCGCATCAAGAACTGGCGCGAAATCTGCCCGGACCTGATCATCCGTTCGACCTTCATCGTTGGCTTCCCGGGCGAAACGGAAGAAGACTTCCAGTACCTGCTGGACTGGCTGACCGAAGCCCAACTCGACCGCGTCGGCTGCTTCCAGTACTCGCCTGTCGAAGGTGCCCCGGCCAACCTGCTGGACGCGGCCATCGTGCCGGACGACGTCAAGCAGGACCGTTGGGACCGCTTCATGGCGCATCAACAAGCCATCAGCTCGGCGCGCCTGCAAATGCGCGTTGGCCGTGAAATCGAAGTGCTGGTCGATGAAGTCGACGAGCAAGGCGCGGTTGGCCGCTGCTTCTTCGACGCCCCGGAAATCGACGGCAACGTGTTCATCGACAACGGCAGCAACCTGAAGCCGGGCGACAAAGTCTGGTGCAAAGTCACCGACGCCGACGAATACGACCTGTGGGCTGAACAGATCTAAACGCAAAAAATACGAAAAGCCCCGCTCTCTTGACGAGATGCGGGGCTTTTTTACGTCTATCGTTTTGTGGGAGAAAGGACTCGCACACTCAACGGTGAAAAGGGGCATCCGGCCATGCGCCACCACTCGGTCATCCACACGCCGAAACTGAGCGATTACGCAGAACTCACGCAAGTCTGGGAAGCCTCGGTGCGCGCCACCCATGATTTTCTGCCCGAGAGTTACATCGAACTGCTGAAGAACCTGGTGCTGACCCGTTACCTCGACGCGGTGATGCTGATTTGCACCAAAGACCGGCGCCAGCGCATTACCGGGTTTGCCGGCGTAGCGGCGGGCAAGATCGAAATGCTCTTCATCGACCCGGCGCACCGTGGCCAGGGGCTCGGCAAGCAGCTGCTACGCTATGCCATGGAACACTTGAATGCCGATGAGCTGGACGTCAACGAACAGAACCCGCAGGCCCTGGGGTTTTACTTCAAGCAGGGTTTCGAGGTGATCGGGCGTTCGGAGGTCGATGGCATGGGCCAGCCGTATCCGTTATTGCATATGCGCTTGCGTCAAAACCAACAGCAATCAGGCCACGGCTGACACCACAAAAAGCAGTCACACTGAAATGGAGCCGGGATTAACCGGCGCCAGGCAGGTACAATGCCCACCCCCTTTTTGTTACGGCCCTGTCATGACTGACCCGATTCGTCTCTCCAAACGCCTCATCGAACTCGTCGGCTGTTCCCGTCGGGAGGCTGAGCTGTTCATCGAGGGCGGCTGGGTCACCGTGGACGGTGAAGTCATCGACGAGCCGCAATTCAAGGTCGACACGCAGAAAGTCGAGCTCGACCCAGAAGCCAAGGCCACCGCGCCGGAGCCGGTAACCATTCTGCTGAACGTGCCCGTGGGCATGGATGCGGAAACGGCCATGGCGACCCTCAGCGCCGACACCCTGAGCGAAGAACACCGCTTCAGCAAACGCCCGCTCAAGGGCCACTTCCTGCGCCTGACCGCCAGCACCGACCTGCAGGCCAACGCCAGTGGCCTGTTGGTGTTCACCCAGGACTGGAAAATCCTGCGCAAACTCACCGCCGACTCCGCGAAGATCGAGCAGGAGTATGTGGTGGAAGTTGAAGGCGAAATGGTCGCTCACGGCCTCAACCGCCTGAATCACGGCCTGACTTACAAGGGCAAGGAATTGCCTGCGGTCAAAGCCAGCTGGCAGAACGAAAACCGCCTGCGTTTCGCGATGAAGAACCCACAACCGGGCGTGATCGCCCTGTTCTGCCAGGCCGTTGGCCTGAAGGTCGTCGCCATCCGCCGCATTCGCATCGGCGGCGTGTCCATCGGCAAGGTGCCGTTGGGGCAATGGCGCTACCTGTCCGGCAAAGAGAAGTTCTAAGACTTTTCACGCCGCCCTACTTTTTGGCGCCGCGGCTTATGCGGCGCCCACTGCCGAATATCAGGATTGCACACCATGATTCATAACGACGTACTGCGCAGCGTGCGCTACATGCTCGACATCAGCGACAAGAAAGTCATCGAGATCATCAAGCTCGGCGGCATGGACGTGAGCCTGGAAGACCTGCTGACCTACCTCGACAAGAAAGAAGAGGACGAGGAAGGCTTCGTACGCTGCCCGGACGAAGTCATGGCGCACTTCCTCGACGGCCTGGTGATCTTCAAGCGCGGCAAGGACGAAAGCCGTCCGCCGCAGCCGATCGAAGTGCCGGTGACCAACAACATCATCCTGAAAAAACTGCGCGTGGCCTTCGAGCTGAAAGAAGACGACATGCACGCGATCCTCAAGGCCGCCGAGTTCCCGGTGTCCAAGCCTGAGCTGAGCGCGCTGTTCCGCAAGTTCGGCCACACCAACTACCGCACCTGCGGCGACCAGCTGCTGCGTAACTTCCTCAAGGGTCTGACCCTACGCGTTCGCCCGCAGTAGCCTGCCCCTGTAGGAGCGAGCTTGCTCGCGATGGATTCGAAAACACCGCGTTTATCCAGAAAGCACGCGTTATCGTTATCGACCATCGCGAGCCAGCTCGCTCCTACAAGTCCGAATGCCCCTTCATTCCTCGCAAAAATAGTGGCTCCGCTTCCGGCGGCTGACGACTAGGGTGTACTGACCTTCAGTTCTCAGGATTCGCCATGCACCCGTACTTTTCCCTGCAAGGCCGCACCGCTCTGGTGACCGGCGGCACCCGTGGTATCGGCAAAATGATCGCCAAGGCTTATGTCGAGGCCGGCGCTACCGTGTACGTCTGCGCCCGGGATGCCGAGGCGTGTCAGCAAACGGCTGACGAGTTGAGCGCTTTTGGCCGTTGCCACGCGTTAGCTGCCAACCTGGCCACCGAAGAAGGCGTGCTCCAGCTCGCCACGCGACTCGGCGAACAGATCAGCCATCTCGATATCCTGGTGAACAACGCCGGAACCACCTGGGGTGCACCGTTGGAAAGTTACCCGGTGAAGGGCTGGGAAAAGGTCATGCAGCTCAACGTGACGTCGGTGTTCAACTGCATCCAGCAATTCCTGCCGCTGCTGCGAAAGGCCGGTTCAGAGAAGAACCCGGCACGCATCATCAACATCGGCTCGGTGGCGGGGATTTCTTCCTTTGGCGAACAGGCTTATGCCTACGGCCCGAGCAAGGCCGCCCTGCACCAACTGTCGCGGATTCTGGCGCGCGAACTGGTGAGCCAGCACATCAACGTCAACGTGATCGCGCCGGGGCGCTTCCCGAGCAAGATGACGCAGCACATCGGCAATGATGAGCAGGCGCTGGCAGAAGATACGGCGTTGATTCCGATGAAGCGCTGGGGGCGGGAGGAAGAGATGGCGGCGTTGGCGATCAGCCTGGCGAGTACGGCAGGGGCGTACATGACAGGGAATATTATTCCGTTGGATGGGGGGTTTAGCCTCTGACACCTGCTTTTGTGGCGAGGGAGCTTGCTCCCGCTCGGTTGCGAAGCAGCCGCGTGCCTTTGGGGGCGCTTCGCACCCCAGCGGGAGCAAGCTCCCTCGCCACAGAGTGTGCATGGGTTATCATGCCGGCCCCCACCCCCGCCTCGACCGCTAAACATGACCTACAGCGTTTCCCCCATCGGCTTCGTGCGCTCCTGCTTCAAGGAGAAGTTCGCCATCCCGCGCCAACCGCAACTGGCCCCGGCCGCCCGCGGTGTTCTGGAATTGGTCGCGCCATTCGATCAGGGCGATGCGGTACAAGGGCTGGAACAGGTCAGCCACGTCTGGCTGCTGTTTCTGTTTCATCAGGCCCTGGAAGAAAAACCACGCCTCAAAGTCCGCCCGCCACGCCTGGGCGGCAATAAATCCATGGGTGTGTTTGCCACCCGTGCGACGCATCGACCCAATGGCATTGGCCAATCCGTGGTGAAGCTGGACAAGGTTGAGGCCAATCGCCTGTGGATATCCGGCATCGACCTGCTCGATGGCACGCCCATTCTCGACATCAAGCCCTACGTGCCGTACGCCGACATCATCGACACCGCCTCCAACAGCATCGCCAGCGCCGCGCCGCTGCTGATTCCCGTGCAGTGGACGGACTCATCACTGCAACAGGCCCACGACCACGCTCAGCGCCTTGAAGAACCTTTGGTGGAACTGGTCGAGCAATGCCTGGCGCAAGATCCGCGCCCGGCGTACCAGACGCCGACACCAGAGCGGGAATATGGCGCGCAGTTCTGGGATGTGGATGTGCGCTGGCATTATCCCGAGCCCGGTGTGATTCGAGTCCTCGAAGTCATCTCGGCGAAGGTCTGAACACCAAAAACAACTGTGGGAGCGAGCCGGCTCCGGGCGGCGTTCCGACGATTGCGGTGTGACAGTCAACATTGATGTCGACTGACACTCCCCCATCGCGAGCCGGCTCGCTCCCACAGGTAAAGCAGAGCGGTTAAGCGGTGTTCTTATTTCTCGACGAACGCGCGCTCAATCAGGTAATCACCCGGCTCGCGCATCCGCGGCGAAACTTTCAGGCCGAAGCTGTTCAACACTTCGCTGGTCTCGTCGAGCATGCTTGGGCTGCCGCACAGCATGGCACGGTCGTCCTGCGGGTTGATCGGAGGCAGGCCGATGTCGCTGAACAGCTTGCCGCTGCGCATCAGGTCGGTCAGGCGGCCTTCGTTCTCGAACGGCTCGCGGGTCACGGTCGGGTAGTAGATCAACTTGTCACGCAATGCATCGCCAAAGAACTCGTTCTGTGGCAGGTGCTCGGTGATGAACTCCCGGTAAGCGACTTCGTTGACGTAACGTACGCCGTGGCACAGGATCACTTTTTCGAAACGCTCGTAGGTTTCCGGGTCCTGGATGACGCTCATGAACGGCGCCAGACCGGTACCGGTGCTGAGCAGGTACAAATGTTTGCCAGGCTTCAAGTCGTCCAGTACCAGCGTGCCCGTAGGCTTCTTGCTGATGATGATCTCGTCGCCTTCCTTCAGATGCTGCAACTGTGAAGTCAGCGGGCCATCAGGCACCTTGATGCTGAAGAACTCGAGATGCTCTTCCCAGTTCGGGCTGGCAATCGAGTAAGCGCGCATGAGCGGCCGGCCGTTGGGCTGTTGCAGGCCGATCATCACGAACTGACCGTTCTCGAAGCGCAGGCCCGGATCGCGGGTGCACTTGAAGCTGAACAGAGTGTCATTCCAGTGGTGAACACTGAGGACACGCTCGTGGTTCATGTTGCTCATGTACGTGGGACTCCTGGAGATTTTGCCTGCGCCGATGATGTGCGCAATTGCATCGCATTCTAATGGCAGCGACAATATCTGTTAAATGGATTATTAAGATAAGGGTTATCGGTTATATAGATATGCGATTTACTCTCCGTCAACTTCAAGTATTCGTCGCCGTCGCCCAGCAGGAAAGCGTATCCCGTGCTGCGGGCCTGCTCAACCTTTCGCAATCGGCGGCGAGCACCTCGATCACCGAACTGGAGCGCCAGTCCAGCTGCCAGCTGTTCGACCGCGCGGGCAAACGGTTAAGCCTCAACGCCTTGGGCAAACAACTGCTGCCACAAGCGGTGGCGCTGCTCGACCAGGCCAAGGAAATCGAAGACCTGCTAAACGGCAAGTCCGGTTTCGGCTCCCTCGCCGTCGGCGCGACGCTGACCATCGGCAATTATCTGGCGACGCTGCTGATCGGCAGCTTCATGCAGCGCCACCCTGAAAGTCAGGTGAAGCTGCATGTGCAGAACACTGCCAATATTGTGCAACAGGTTGCCCATTACGAAATTGATCTGGGTCTGATTGAAGGCGATTGCAGCCATCCGGACATCGAAGTGCAAAGTTGGGTCGAGGATGAGTTGGTGGTGTTCTGTGCACCGCAGCATCCGCTGGCCAAACGTGGCATGGCGACGATGGAAGAATTGAGCCACGAGGCGTGGATTCTGCGCGAGCAGGGCTCGGGCACGCGGCTGACGTTCGATCAGGCCATGCGCCACCATCGAAGCTCGCTGAACATTCGCCTGGAGCTGGAACACACCGAAGCGATCAAGCGGGCGGTGGAATCAGGACTGGGGATTGGCTGCATTTCGCGCCTGGCGCTGCGCGACGCCTTCCGGCGCGGCAGCCTGGTCGCGGTGGAAACCCCGGACCTGGACCTGGCGCGGCAGTTCTATTTCATCTGGCACAAACAGAAATATCAGACGTCGGCGATGCGCGAGTTCCTTGACCTGTGCCGCGCCTTCACCGCCGGGGTTCAGCGCAGCGACGAGATCGTGCTGCCTACCATCGCTTAAAGCAGGATGACCGCCCAGACCAGCGCGATCATGCTCAACGCCACAAACTGTGCGGCGCTGCCCATGTCCTTGGCGTTTTTGGACAGCGGGTGCAGTTCCAGGGAAATGCGGTCGATCGCCGCTTCAACAGCGGAATTCAGCAACTCGACGATCAACGCCAGCAGGCAGACAGCAATCAGCAGCGCCTGCTCGACGCGGCTGACATTCAAGAAGAATGAAAGCGGAATCAGGATAACGTTGAGCAACACCAGTTGCCGAAAAGCCGCTTCACCGGTGAAGGCGGCGCGCAAGCCATCCAGCGAGTAACCGGAAGCATTGAGGATGCGTTTTAGGCCGGTCTGGCCTTTGAAAGGTGACATAAGAGTAGGCAACTGATCAGAAAGAGTGGGAAAGCTAGATCAACCAAAGTCAAAAAAGCGTGAAGGTGCCACTGTTTAGTGGCTAGAAATTGACTCAAGTTGTTGCAGCAGCAACGCTGCCTGAGTTCGGGTCCGCACATTCAGCTTACGAAAAATCGCCGTAACATGCGCCTTGATCGTCGCCTCGGAGACGCTCAATTCGTAGGCAATCTGCTTGTTCAACAACCCTTCGCAGACCATGGTCAACACGCGGAACTGCTGCGGCGTCAGGCTTGCGAGGCCTTCGCTGGCGGCTTTGGCTTCGTCGGAAACACTCACCGCCTCGAAGGCCTGGGGCGGCCAGAAAACGTCACCGTCCAATACGGCTCTTACGGCTTTCTGGATAACGCTCAAATCGCTCGATTTAGGAATGAAGCCGCTGGCACCGAATTCACGGGACTTCACCATGATCGAAGCTTCTTCCTGGGCCGAGACCATGACCACCGGAATCTGCGGGTACTGGCCACGCAACAGCACCAGCCCGGAAAAACCGTACGCCCCCGGCATGTTCAGGTCGAGCAGCACCAGGTCCCAGTCGGCCTTCTCGTCGAGACGGATTTCCAGTTCGGCAATGCTTGCCACTTCCACCAGACGGACATCCGGGCCAAGGCCCAGTGTCAACGCTTGATGCAAGGCGCTACGAAATAGAGGGTGGTCATCGGCAATCAGGATTTCGTATGTGGCCATTTTTCAAATGATCCTGTTTTTTCAAACAACTCGAGGTACAGCCACGGAGCTGCACCAACGGGGCACGTTCAACGCCAATCGCGTGGCTATTCACGCAAAAAAACGGCGTATCAAACATTGGCCGCGCCCCAATCGGCGCCAAGCATGCCCAGCGAAGCCGGGGTGGTCAAGATGCAGGGCGGCTACAGTTCTTTGCAGTATGGGCGACAATCAGCCGATGACAGGGGCGCCGTTCTGCACAAAGGGCATCAGCTCCGCATGTGCCGGTGTTGAAACGTTCATATCCAGCTGATGCTTGGCATCCAGGTAATGCTGGCTGAACACGTCAAAATAGGCGTCCAGTGCCGATGCCGTCTCGACATCGCCCGCCAGATCAAGACACAACGCCGCCACTTCAGCGGTGCACAGGTGCTCGCTGCGGGTAGACCGGCGCAACCGATAGCGCGACAGCTTTTCAGGCAACAGGCTCAGGATCGGGAGCGCATCAAAATACGGACTCTTACGGAAAATCTTCCGGGCTTCGGTCCAGGTTGCGTCCAGCAGAATAAACAGCGGCCGTTTGGTGCTGTCGACGTCGACCGTGTTCGTCACCCGCTCAGGCTCGACATACTCACCCGGAAAGACCAGATACGGTTGCCATTGCGGGTCGCTGAGCAATGCCAGCAATTTCGGGTCCGTTTCCGTGCGTGACCAGATAAAGGCATGGTTATCGCGTACGACATCAGCGATCAGCCAACCGGTGTTACTCGGTTTGAACACTTCCTTGTTGGTCATGATCAGGCACACGCCGCTGCGGGTCTCGACCTGTGGACGCCAGACGCACAGACAATGACTCTCGATCACACGGCAGGCGCGGCAACGGGTTGCCCTCCAGCCACGGGCCTGAATCGGCTTGATGCCTTCTTCTTCGCGCTCATCGCGCAAACGGGCTACCGCGTTGGGAGCGTGGTTCATCGTGGGCAACGCCGGCAGACAGGAAAACTCGACACGAACAGCACTCAAGGCAATCAATAAAGACCGGCAGTTTACCAGAGCGGTTGGCACAAGCCTGTACCGTCCAGACGGGCTCCCCTATAATTCGCCGCCACTGAACGCACAGTCATGTGGCTGGTCGAACCACCAGTCACTGAACCAGGAGAGTTTCATGCTGCGCCTTATCGTTCCCACCGCTGCCATTCTGCTGGCGTCGTCCTTCAACGCTCAGGCTGCATCCTTGAGTGAGCAGAATCTCAACAGAGAGCTGCGCAACGTCGCCGCACAAAGCAGCGCCGGCACGCCACGGGCGATCAACGAAGACATTCTTGATCAGGGCTACACCGTCGAAGGAAACACGCTGATCAACCACTTGAGCGTGCAAAGCAGCCACGCGCAAAAGATGCGCGCCGACCCCAAGGCCGTGTATTTCCAGCTGGGCGCGTCCGTGTGCAACAACCCGGGCTTCCGCAAGCTGATGGCAAAGGGCGCCGTCATGCGTTACGACTTTACCGAGGTGAAGACCAATCGCGCAGTCGGTTCCGCGAGCTTCCAGGAATCAGATTGCCCGAAAGCCACACCCGCGAAGAAAAAGTAATTACCGAGGATTGGCGCGCCGTTGTTCATCTTCGGCGCGCAATTCTGCCACCAGCGCCTGCAAGTATCGCGAGCGCCGGTCGGCCCCCTCCAGACGCCGACAGCACTCCTCTTCGAGACTCAAATGATTGGTCTCGGCCGAAGACTTCAACAATCGATACAGTCGCGTATCGATCTCCAGAATGACTCTGGTCATGGCTACCGCCTCCCTGCCCTTCGCCCTTGATGGCGCGATAAATCCTTGGAACTGCATGTACCGTGCGTCTTGCCTTTGACGCAAAGTTGTCGCGTTACGCCTGTAACTTAGTAAATCAGACTGACAGACACTTGGCTCACGTTCAGACGAGCGGTGAAACCACCTTGCAAATCGTCAATAAGCGGTTGCCAGGAAAGACTTTACGGCGCAATGATCAAGTCAGCGCAATCCTCTTCGAGGGTCTAGATTCATAGTGTTCCCGTTCACTTTTCAGGGCAGGAAAGGGGCTGCCCGTTACGCGTTCTATTGTGCGAATGTTTCCTTCATCCAAGGGAAAAACAGAGCCTGTATGGAAGGAGAAGTTGATGCCTTACCAACCGAATGACCTCCTGAGCCGTCATTTTGAAGAAAGCGGCCACGACCTCATCAGCAAGGTCGAAGAGCAACTCAACCTTGTTTCACCCAACAGCCCGAATATTCCGATTTATCGCGACATGATCCTGACCGTGCTACGCATGGCCCAGGAAGATCACAACCGCTGGAATGCCAAGATCACCCTGCAAGCCCTTCGCGAACTGGAGCATGCCTTCCGTGTGCTCGAACAGTTCAGGGGGCGGCGTAAAGTCACCGTGTTTGGTTCGGCGCGAACGCCTATCGAACACCCGCTTTACGGTCTGGCCCGGGAACTGGGCGCCGCCCTGGCGCGCTCGGACCTGATGGTGATCACGGGTGCCGGTGGCGGCATCATGGCGGCGGCGCACGAAGGGGCCGGCCGGGACCACAGCCTGGGATTCAATATCACCCTGCCCTTCGAGCAACATGCCAATCCCACCGTGAACGGCACAGCCAACCTGTTGCCCTTCCACTTCTTCTTTACCCGCAAGTTGTTCTTCGTCAAGGAAGCCGATGCGCTGGTCCTGTGCCCGGGCGGTTTCGGCACGCTGGATGAAGCACTCGAAGTGCTGACGTTGATCCAGACCGGCAAGAGCCCGCTGGTGCCTGTAGTGCTTCTGGATGCTCCGGGCGGCAAGTTCTGGCAAGGCGCCCTGGATTTCATCCGCACCCAACTGGAGGAAAATCGCTACATCCTGCCAACGGACATGAAACTCGTCAGCCTGGTGTACAGCGCTGAAGAAGCGGTGGAGCAGATCAACCAGTTCTACAGCAACTTCCACTCCAGTCGCTGGCTCAAACATCAGTTCATCATTCGCATGAATCACAAACTCAGCGACCGAGCACTCGAGCACATGCAGGAAGCATTTGCCGACCTGTGCCTGAGCGATCATTTCCATCAACATGCCTACAGCGAAGCAGAGCATGACGAAGCGCAATTCAGCCATCTGGCGCGATTGGCCTTCAACTTCAATGCTCGTGATCATGGGCGACTGCGGGAGTTGGTGGACTACATTAACCTGCCGGAAAACTGGGCTCAGTCCAAACCCCAGGCACAACAACGCACGCGGGAGCCGTCAAAGGTTACGTGAGGCAAAAAAAAACGGCCCGCTATCAAAATAGCGGGCCGTTTCATTCAATCGTCCATCCCTCGGCCGCTGAACAAGCGGCTGATCATCTCCATGGAATACCCCCGATAGGCCAGGAACCGCCCTTGCTTGGCGCGCTCCCTGGCGTCTATCGGTAAATGCCCGGAGAACTTGCGCCGCCAGGTGTCTTCCAGCTGTTCCTGCCAGTTGATACCGCTCTCGCGCAATGCGAGTTCGATATCGGCGCGTTGCAATCCACGCTGACTCAACTCTTCGCGAATACGCATAGGGCCATAGCCGGATCGGGCGCGGTAGGAAACGAAGCTTTCGATGTAACGGGATTCGGACAGCAGGCCCTCTTCCGTCAAGCGGTCGAGTGCGGTGTCGATCATTTCTGGGAGGGCGCCGCGCTGACGCAGTTTACGCGTCAGCTCGACTCGACCGTGCTCGCGTCGCGCGAGCAGGTCCATTGCGGTTCGCCGCACCGCGACGAGTGTATCGAGTACGGCGGTCATCGGATCAATCAGATATCAGCATCAGCCAGATCATCAGCAGTCTCTTTGACTGGCGATGCTTTGACGTCCGGCGATGGGGTCAGCAGCTTGTCGCGCAACTGCTTCTCAAGCTTCGCCGCGATTTCCGGGTTGTCTGCCAGGAACTTGGCCGAGTTGGCCTTGCCCTGACCGATCTTGGTGCCTTCGTAGGCATACCAGGCACCGGATTTCTCGACGAAACCGTGCAGAACCCCCAGGTCGATCATCTCGCCGTTGAGGTAGATGCCCTTGCCGTAAAGAATCTGGAACTCGGCCTGACGGAACGGAGAAGCAACCTTGTTCTTCACAACCTTGACGCGGGTTTCGCTACCGACGACTTCATCACCTTCTTTCACCGCGCCAGTACGGCGGATGTCCAGACGAACCGATGCGTAGAACTTCAGCGCGTTACCACCGGTGGTGGTTTCCGGGCTGCCGAACATCACGCCGATTTTCATACGGATCTGGTTGATGAAGATCACCAGGCAGTTGGCGTTCTTGATGTTACCGGTAATTTTACGCAGCGCCTGGGACATCAGACGGGCTTGCAAGCCCACGTGCATGTCACCCATTTCGCCTTCGATTTCAGCCTTTGGAACCAGGGCAGCCACGGAGTCGACGATGATCACGTCAACAGCGTTGGAACGCACCAGCATGTCGGTGATTTCCAGGGCCTGCTCGCCGGTGTCCGGCTGGGAAACCAGCAGGTCGTCGACGTTGACGCCCAGTTTGCCAGCGTACTCAGGGTCGAGGGCGTGTTCAGCATCGACGAACGCGCAAGTTGCGCCGGCTTTTTGAGCCTGGGCAATCACGGACAGTGTCAGCGTGGTTTTACCGGAGGATTCAGGACCGTAGATTTCAACGATACGGCCTTTTGGCAGACCGCCAATGCCGAGCGCGATGTCCAGACCCAGAGAGCCAGTGGAGATAGCCGGGATCGCCTGACGGTCCTGATCGCCCATACGCATTACGGCACCCTTGCCGAATTGACGTTCGATCTGACCCAGGGCCGCAGCCAAGGCTTTCTTCTTGTTGTCGTCCATTAAAGTCCTCACGTAATCAATAAGGCCTGACGGCCAACACCTGTATAAGTAGCCAGTATTATTCCACAGCGATTCAGGATCGCCTACCCCTGATTTGAGATTTCTCCCATGGCATGACGTAGCAGCCCCTCTAGCGCGGCCTTCACCGTTTGTCGGCGGACCTCGTCCCGGTTGCCGGGGAAGTGCTGGACCTCGCTGAACACCTGTTCGCCCACACCCCAGGCCAGCCATACGGTGCCCACTGGCTTGTTCGGCGAACCACCGTCCGGCCCGGCCACACCACTGACCGCCACCGCAAAATGCGCCCGGCTTTTTTCCTGCGCGCCGCGGACCATGGCCTCGACCACTTCGCGGCTGACCGCCCCTACCGTGGAAAACAACGCTTCCGGGACATTCAGTTGCTGGGTTTTCTGTCGGTTGGAGTACGTCACATAACCGGCCTCGAACCACGCCGAACTGCCCGGGATCCGGGTGATCGCTTCACTGATCCCGCCGCCGGTACAGGACTCGGCGGCAGTGACGTGAGCATTGAGAACCTGCAGGCGCCTGCCAAGTTCAGCGGCCAGTTGAGTGATTTCTTTCACGGTCATCTCCTGATCGAGCGGAATGGGAACTACCGTACACGAGCGTATCGCGCTTGCAAGGCGCGGAGTCGGTCAAAATGTTAGCGGTCGCGGGCGCGCCGACAAGTAGAAGCGCACCGCGCAGCTTTCATCCCTGCGTCGGGCGGACTGCCCATGTTAACCTTGCGCCCATCGCGGAAAAGCCGGGTCGATGCCCCTCCTTTGCCCTACACCTTTCAACGAATTTGCCTGATTATCCGATGAATAAAGCACTGTCCGATCTGTCCTCCCACACGCCGATGATGCAGCAATACTGGCGCCTGAAGAACCAGCACCCAGACCAGCTGATGTTCTATCGCATGGGCGATTTCTACGAAATCTTCTACGAAGATGCGAAGAAAGCCGCCAAGTTGCTGGACATCACCCTGACCGCCCGTGGTCAATCGGCCGGCCAGGCCATTCCTATGTGCGGGATTCCTTACCACGCCGCCGAAGGTTACCTGGCGAAGCTGGTGAAGCTCGGCGAGTCGGTGGTGATCTGTGAGCAGGTTGGCGATCCGGCAACCAGCAAAGGGCCAGTCGATCGCCAAGTGGTGCGGATCATCACCCCGGGTACGGTGAGTGATGAAGCGCTGCTGGATGAGCGTCGGGACAATCTGATCGCGGCGGTGCTGGGTGACGAGCGTTTGTTCGGTCTGGCGGTGCTCGACATCACCAGCGGCAACTTCAGCGTGCTGGAAATCAAGGGTTGGGAAAACCTGCTGGCGGAACTGGAGCGGGTCAATCCGGTGGAGCTGATGATCCCGGATGACTGGCCCAAGGATCTGCCCGCGGAAAAACGTCGTGGGGTTCGTCGCCGTGCGCCGTGGGATTTCGAACGCGACTCGGCGCTGAAAAGTCTCTGCCAACAATTCTCGACCCAGGACCTGAAAGGTTTTGGCTGCGAAAACCTGACCCTGGCCATCGGCGCCGCCGGTTGCCTGCTCAGCTACGCCAAGGAAACCCAGCGCACCGCCCTGCCCCATTTACGCAGCCTGCGCCATGAACGCCTGGACGACACCGTGGTGCTGGATGGTGCGAGCCGGCGCAACCTGGAACTGGACACCAACCTGGCGGGCGGTCGCGACAACACGCTGCAGTCGGTGGTTGATCGTTGCCAGACCGCTATGGGCAGCCGTCTGCTGACCCGTTGGCTGAATCGCCCGTTACGTGATCTGACCGTATTGCTGGCGCGCCAGACCTCGATCACTTGCCTGCTCGACGCATACCGTTTCGAAAAGCTGCAACCGCAGCTCAAGGAAATCGGTGACATCGAGCGGATTCTGGCGCGGATCGGCCTGCGTAACGCCCGTCCTCGCGACCTGGCTCGCCTGCGTGATGCACTCGGCGCGCTGCCAGAGCTGCAAGTTGCGATGACCGAGCTCGAAGCGCCGCACATCATTCAGTTGGCCAAAACCACCAGCACTTACCCGGAACTCGCGGCGCTGCTGGAAAAAGCCATCATCGACAACCCGCCGGCGGTGATCCGTGACGGTGGTGTGTTGAAAACCGGCTACGACGCCGAGCTGGACGACCTGCAATCGCTCAGCGAAAACGCCGGGCAATTCCTGATCGACCTCGAAGCACGGGAGAAGGCGCGCACCGGCCTGTCGCACCTGAAGGTCGGGTACAACCGGATTCACGGTTACTTCATCGAGCTGCCGAGCAAGCAGGCCGAATCGGCACCCGCCGACTACATCCGGCGCCAGACGCTCAAAGGTGCCGAGCGCTTCATCACGCCGGAACTGAAAGCGTTCGAAGACAAGGCGCTGTCGGCCAAGAGCCGCGCCCTGGCTCGCGAGAAGATGCTCTATGAAGCGCTGCTTGAAGACCTGATCGCCCAGTTGCCACCGCTGCAAGACACTGCCGCCGCACTCGCCGAACTGGACGTGCTGAGCAACCTCGCTGAACGTGCGCTGAACCTCGACCTGAATTGCCCGCGCTTCGTCGATGAACCGTGCATGCGCATCAGCCAGGGCCGCCACCCGGTGGTCGAGCAAGTGCTGACCACGCCGTTCGTGGCCAACGAC
The DNA here is from genome assembly GCF_009761815.1 of Pseudomonas sp. PB120. Lineage (GTDB taxonomy): Bacteria > Pseudomonadota > Gammaproteobacteria > Pseudomonadales > Pseudomonadaceae > Aquipseudomonas. Next base: position 71,631 of record NZ_RWIN01000142.1, on the reverse strand, counting down.
CTGAGCCTCGATGACAACACCCGGATGCTGGTGATCACCGGTCCGAACATGGGCGGTAAATCCACCTACATGCGCCAAACCGCGTTGATCGTGCTGCTTGCGCACATCGGCAGCTTCGTGCCGGCAGCCAGTTGTGAACTGTCCCTGGTGGACCGGATTTTCACCCGGATCGGTTCCAGCGACGACCTGGCCGGTGGGCGCTCGACCTTCATGGTCGAAATGAGCGAAACCGCCAACATCCTGCACAACGCCACCGAACGCAGCCTGGTGTTGATGGACGAAGTCGGGCGCGGCACCAGCACCTTCGACGGTCTGTCCCTGGCCTGGGCTGCCGCCGAACGCCTGGCACATCTGCGGGCCTACACATTGTTCGCCACCCACTACTTTGAGCTGACCGTGCTGCCGGAAGCGCAACCGCTAGTGGCCAACGTGCACCTCAACGCCACCGAGCACAACGAGCGCATCGTGTTCCTGCACCACGTACTGCCCGGGCCTGCCAGCCAGAGCTATGGCCTGGCCGTTGCGCAACTGGCCGGTGTGCCGAGCGAGGTGATTGTTCGTGCACGTGAGCATCTGGGTCGACTGGAAGCCACTGCCCTGCCGCATGAAGTACCGAAGGCCGCCAAAGGCAAACCGGTCGCGCCGCAGCAAAGCGATATGTTCGCCAGCCTGCCGCATCCGGTGCTGGATGACCTGGCCAAACTGGACCTGGATGACATGACGCCGCGTCGTGCGCTCGAAATGCTCTATACACTTAAGACACGGATCTAACGCACTTGCCTGCAAGCTGTTAGAATCTCGCGCGGTTTGGGATGCTGCAGGCTAATAGCCTGGCCTGCAGACTATCGCTCCCAAACCTGGCGACCCCAACGTGAAGGGGCTCCGCTGCCGCCGCCTGAGGAGAAAATTAGAAATGACCTTCGTCGTCACCGACAACTGCATCAAGTGCAAGTACACCGACTGCGTAGAAGTCTGTCCGGTGGACTGCTTTTACGAAGGCCCGAACTTCCTGGTGATTCACCCGGATGAGTGCATCGACTGCGCACTGTGCGAACCAGAATGCCCTGCCGTAGCCATCTTCTCCGAAGATGAAGTACCTGCTGGCATGGAGAATTTCATCGCACTGAATCTTGAGCTGTCCGAAATCTGGCCGAACATCACCGAACGCAAAGATCCTTTGCCCGATTCGGCTGACTGGGATGGCAAGCCAAACAAGATCGAGCAACTCGAACGCTGATCACCCCCGCGTTTCTGAAAAAGGCCCCACAAGGGCCTTTTTGCTTTTCTGCAGGCAAAAAAAAGGGGCGGTTTGACCCGCCCACATTTTTTCCCTATTCCCTGTGTTCCTTTTCATCGTCCTGATGAAACGCTTCCTGCGATGTCCATTCCCCTCTTCCTTGAAGGGCGTGTCTGTCCGTCGACACAGTTCAGATACTAAAGAATTCCCGAGCCATGACAATCGATCCAGATCAACGAAATCGACTGTCATACCTGCTTAATCTTTAAAAATAAGCTTATAAATCAAAAAGATGAGTCGATCGACCATGGCAAAGGGACGACTGCCATACTGTAAAAATAACGAACACTTACGAAAAGAGTAAGCAAAGGCTTACAACGCGAGTCTGCAAATCTGAGGTGATTACCGAAGTGACCTGAACATAAAAAAACCCCGAACCAGTCGGGGCTTTTTCAAAGCGATGCAGCGAATGGCTTATTGAAACAGCGACTCGCTCGACAGGCCGTTTTTCTCAAGGATTTCCCGAAGACGTTTCAGTCCTTCCACCTGGATCTGTCTGACCCGCTCCCGGGTCAGGCCAATTTCCAGGCCTACGTCTTCCAGCGTGCTGCTCTCATGACCTCGCAGCCCGAAGCGACGTATCACCACTTCGCGTTGCTTGTCGGTCAACTCAGAGAGCCATTGATCGATGCTCTGGGACAGGTCGTCATCCTGCAGCAGTTCGCATGGATCGGTTGGACGGTCATCGGTAAGGGTGTCCAGCAGGGTTTTATCCGAATCCGGACCCAGCGAGACGTCGACCGAAGAAACGCGCTCGTTCAAGCCCAGCATGCGCTTGACCTCTCCCACCGGTTTTTCCAGCAGGTTGGCGATTTCTTCGGGTGAGGGTTCGTGATCGAGCTTTTGTGTCAGCTCCCTTGCGGCCCGCAAGTACACGTTCAGCTCTTTGACCACATGGATCGGCAGCCGGATGGTCCGGGTCTGATTCATGATCGCGCGCTCGATGGTCTGACGGATCCACCAGGTTGCGTAGGTCGAAAAGCGGAAGCCGCGCTCAGGGTCGAATTTCTCTACTGCCCGGATCAGTCCAAGGTTGCCCTCTTCGATCAGGTCCAGTAGCGACAGTCCACGATTGACGTAGCGCCGGGCGATTTTCACCACCAGCCGCAGGTTGCTTTCAATCATGCGTTTGCGCCCGGCCGGATCACCACTTTGCGACAGGCGCGCAAAATGAACTTCTTCTTCGGGGGACAGCAGTGGGGAGAAACCGATCTCATTGAGGTACAGCTGCGTAGCATCGAGTGCACGCGTGTAATCAATGTACTTGTGTTGCTTTAACGAAGCGGAGTGTTTGGATTTGGCACGAACGGAAGGTGGAGCAGCCCCTTCATCATTCGACATCGAATCCGTACCGATGCCGGTCTCCATCAGGAGAACCTCATCGTCGATGTCAAACTCCGGCACTTCTTTACTGAGAGCCATTGTTATAGTCCTTTGGTGAGTTCGACCTCAAGCTCAAGCGACGCCTTTATCCTTGGCAACGCTGGAGCCTGTTCCCTCTACGTGACGGAACAGGCTGGTAAGCAATCAACGACGTGGCAGGAATTGCAGCGGATCTACAGGTTTCCCCTGGCGGCGAATCTCAAAATGCAGTTTCACCCGGTCTGTTCCCGTTGACCCCATTTCGGCAATTGTCTGTCCGACCTTGACCTGCTGCCCCTCCCGAACCAACAACCTGCGGTTATGTCCGTAGGCACTGACGTAGGTTTCGCTGTGTTTGATGATGACTAATTCGCCGTAGCCCCTTAAGCCACTCCCGGCGTATACCACCGTCCCATCAGACGCAGCTAAAACAGGCTGTCCCAAATCACCGGCGATATCAATTCCTTTATTCAAACTCCCGTTTGAAGAGAATTTACCAATCAGAATGCCATTAGATGGCCATCCCCAGCCGGTCGGGGCCGGGCCCGCAGGAGGCAGTGGAGCGGGTGCCGGCTTGTTGGCGACGGACGGTGCAACCACGGTTGTACTGGTCGTTGCGCCGTTTGGCTGGCGCCGGATTACCGTTGTCTTAATTGACGAGGAAGGCGTTGAATCAGAGGAACTGGCCGTCGCTACCGGTGCTACCGGCGTTGAACCGTTACGGCCGTCAAAGCGAATCGTCTGACCCGGGTGGATGGTGTATGGCTCGGCGATGTTGTTTCGCGCAGCGAGCGCCTTGTAGTCCCAACCGTAGCGAAACGCGATGGAAAACAGCGTGTCTTTAGGCCGCACGACATACTGCCCCGTGGTCACTGCCGGACGCTGGGCGACCGCGTTGTTGCGATCGACGACGCGCACGTCACTCGATTTGTTGCTGGAGCAACCCACCAGCAAGGTACTCAAGACAAGGCCAGTCACCAGGCGCTGAAAGCCGGTTATACCCATACGCTGCGCAATGACTGTGAGACTCACCCGCCGCTCCCTTTGTGGTGGCTGAAAAATGTGGAATGCCGAAGATTGGCACGCGTTGTCGCCAGTATAACGGGCCGTGCAGGCTTTACCTTTAATGATGCGAGGCACACGTTTGCTACCTGACGTTGAATTCCGTTTAACGGCTCGATGCCGCTGTAAGACACAGGCCATCGAAGAGAATTCAGCCCGTTGAAACAAATGCTCAGGCCAGTGGCCCGTTGAGCAATGGCACAAAGCGTACAGCCCCCAGAACATGCCTGGAAAAACCGTGTTCTTCACGGACGATCAACATCAATTGTTGCACTTCGCCCGCTCCGACCGGGATGACCAGCCTTCCGCCTGGCGCCAATTGATCAAGCAGCGCCTGAGGGACATCGGTCGCCACGGCCGTCACGATGATGCCGTTGTAAGGTGCCAATGCAGGCCAGCCTTCCCAGCCATCGCCCCAACGGAATACCACGTTGCGCAGGTTGAGATCGACCAGGCGTTCCTTGGCCCGATCCTGAAGAACCTTGATACGCTCGACAGAAAATACCCGCTCGACCAGTTGCGACAGAATCGCCGTCTGATAGCCGGACCCGGTGCCGATTTCCATCACCTTGTCCAAAGGACCTGCTTCCAGCAGCAGCTCGCTCATGCGAGCCACCATGTAAGGCTGGGAGATGGTCTGGTTGTTGCCGATCGGCAACGCCGTGTCTTCGTAGGCGCGGTGTGCCAGCGCCTCATCGACGAACAGGTGGCGCGGGGTACGGCGAATCACTTCCAGCACCTTGGCGTTGGAAATGCCTTCTTCATACAGCCGCTGGATAAGGCGCTCGCGGGTCCGTTGCGAGGTCATCCCGATACCGCGGTGCATCGGGTCTTGTTCACGAGCCATCAGCGCAGCCCCTCCAGCCAGCCATCGAGGCTACTGAACGCGTCGTTGAAGGTGCGATCGAGTTGCAGCGGGGTGATGGAAACATAGCCCTGCATCACGGCATGGAAATCAGTGCCCGGGCCGCCGTCTTCGGCATCTCCCGCCGCCGCAATCCAGTAACCGGATTTCCCGCGTGGGTCGACTACTTTCATCGGTGCCGCCGCACGAGCGCGATGGCCGAGCCGGGTCAGCTGGATGCCGCGGATGTGGTCCAGCGGTAAGTTGGGAATGTTCACGTTCAGCACCGTGCGCGGGGGCAGCTTCAGCTCGGCGTGAGCTTCAACCAGTTTGCGCGCAAAGTAGGCGGCCGTAGGAAGGTTCTCCACTTGCCGTGAGACCAACGAAAAGGCGAACGAAGGACGCTCGAGGAACCGGCCTTCAAGCGCTGCCGCGACGGTGCCGGAATACAGCACGTCATCCCCCAGGTTGGCGCCCAGGTTGATACCGGAAACCACCATGTCCGCTTCGCGCTCCAACAAGCCGTTAAGGCCCAGGTGCACGCAATCGGTAGGTGTGCCATTGACGCTGATAAAGCCGTTGGCCAGGGTTTGCGGGTGCAACGGACGGTCGAGCGTCAGCGAACTGCTGGCGCCACTTTTGTCCTGGTCCGGGGCGATAACCACGCATTCGGTGTAATCCGCCAGCGCAGCATAAAGCGCGGCGAGACCGGGTGCGGTTACCCCATCGTCGTTAGAAATCAGAATACGCATGGGCTGTCCGTCTGCCCCACCGGCACCAGATCGACAAGTTCACGCACCAATACAGTGGCGAAGCATCCGGCCGGCAGGACGAATTCCAGTTGCAGAATGTCAGGCTCGGGATAATGCCACGTCAACCCACCAATGGGCAGCCGCAGGATGCGGCGTTCGTGGCTCATTCCGGCGTTAATCAACCAATCGCGAAGGTCGGCTTCGCGGGCGGCGATTGCCTGCTCCAGTTCATGGACAACCCCCGTCGCCGGCGAGTCACCTTCGCCCCACTGCGGGCCGGTCGGGTGCAGGTCAAGAATCGCCAGGCGCGGGTCGCTGCACTCGGCTTCACCGGCCGGGAAAAAACTGCGGCTGTCGGTGAACGCCAGCAAGTCTCCGACCTGGGCACGCTGCCAGGTGCCATCGGCAACACGCGCGGCCAGCACCTGGTTAAACAGAAAACTGCGAGCGGTGGACAGCAACCGCGAACGCACATTGCGCTGCTCCGGCAACGCTTTCCGCGCCGCCCAGGCTCGCGCATCGATCACATTCCCGCCGTCGAACCCGAAGCGCTGGGCGCCGAAGTAGTTGGGAATGCCCTGCTTGATGATCAGTTGCAGGCGCTCTTCGATCGCGGCTTTGTCACCGGCGAATTGCGTCAGCCGCAAGGTAAAGCCGTTTGCCGAGTGGGCACCGCGTTGCAATTTGCGTTTGTGCCGACCGGTCTTGAGGATTTTCAGCGTGTCGTTTTCCGCCGCCGACAAATCCGGATCGGCCTTGCCTGGCAGTTGCACGCTGAACCACTGACGCGTCAGCGCCTGGCGGTCCTTGAGGCCCGCATAACTGACCGTACGCAACGGCACGCCAGCCGCCTTGGCGATGCGGCGTGCTGCCTCTTCAGTATTCAGGCCGCGTTTTTCGACCCAGATCCACAGGTGTTCGCCGTCGCCGCTGAGCGGGATGTTCAGGACTTCATCAACCTGGAAATCTTCCGCCGTGGCTTTCAATACGGCGCTGCCCAGGGCTTCACCATAGGCACGTGGGCCTAGCAATTGTGCTTCGTTCATGCGCGCAGCAACAAGGCAACGGAATGCACGGCGATGCCTTCTTCGCGACCGACAAAGCCGAGCTTTTCGGTGGTGGTAGCTTTCACGTTCACTTGATCCAACTCAACTTGAAGATCCGCGGCAATCAGCGCGCGCATCGATTCGATATGCGGGGCCATTTTTGGCGCCTGGGCGACGATGGTGTTATCGACGTTGCCGACTTTCCAGCCTTTGGCGTGGATCAGTGCGACGACGTGACGCAACAGCACACGGCTGTCAGCGCCCTTGTAGGTCGGGTCGGTGTCCGGGAAATGCTTGCCGATATCACCCAGCGCAGCGGCGCCGAGCAAGGCATCGCTCAAGGCGTGCAGCAGGACGTCACCGTCGGAGTGAGCGAGCAGCCCGAAGCCGTGTGCAATACGCACACCGCCCAGAGTAATGAAATCGCCTTCAGCGAAACGATGCACATCATAGCCGTGGCCAATACGCATAAAAAAACGCCCCGATTTTTGTCAGGGCGTGATTCTACCTGCTTTGGCGGACATTAGGCGCCTAGAGCGCGCGCATGATGTTGCAAGTGGTCGCCAATGAAGCTGGCGATGAAGAAATAGCTGTGGTCGTAGCCCGGTTGCAGGCGCAACGTCAGCGGGTGACCGGCCAGTTTGGCCGCCTGTTGCAAGGCTTCAGGCTTGAGTTGCGTAGCGAGGAAATCGTCTCGATCACCCTGATCGACCAACAACGGCAGCTTCTCGTCGGCCTCGGCAATCAACGCACAGGCATCCCATTCGCGCCATTTCGAGCGGTCTTCACCCAAGTAACGGGAAAAGGCTTTCTGACCCCACGGGCAATCCATCGGATTGTTGATCGGCGAGAACGCCGACACCGACTGATATCGCCCCGGATTGCGCAACGCGCAGACCAGTGCGCCATGGCCGCCCATGGAGTGGCCGCTGATGCCGCGCTGGTCCGACGCAGGGAAATGCGCCTCGACCAATGCCGGCAATTCCTGCACGACATAGTCATGCATCCGATAGTGCCGCGACCAGGGTTCCTGCGTGGCATTCAGATAAAACCCGGCACCGAGACCGAAGTCCCAGGCGCCATCCGGATCGCCCGGCACGTCAGGACCACGCGGGCTGGTGTCCGGCGCCACGATGATCAGCCCCAGCTCGGCGGCCAGGCGCATGGCGCCCGCCTTTTGCATGAAGTTCTCATCGGTGCAGGTCAGGCCGGACAACCAATACAGCACCGGCAACGTGCCACCCTGCTCCGCTTGCGGCGGCAAGTACACGGCGAACACCATGTCACAGCCGAGCACGTCGGAGCGGTGCCTGTAACGTTTGTGCCAGCCGCCGAAGCTTTTCTGGCAGGAGATATTTTCCAGGCTCATGGCCGACCTCAGAAATGGATGACGCTGCGGATGCTTTTGCCTTCGTGCATCAGGTCAAACGCCTTGTTGATATCTTCCAGGCCCATGGTGTGGGTGATGAACGTATCCAGCGGGATTTCGCCGGTCTGGGCCATTTCGACATAGCTTGGCAATTCGGTACGACCGCGCACCCCGCCGAACGCCGAACCGCGCCAGACGCGCCCGGTCACCAACTGGAATGGGCGGGTCGAGATTTCCTGCCCCGCACCGGCCACACCGATGATGACGGACTCACCCCAACCCTTGTGGCAGCACTCCAGTGCCGCTCGCATCAGCTGGACATTGCCGATGCACTCGAAGGAAAAGTCGACGCCGCCATCGGTCATGTCGACGATGACTTCCTGGATCGGGCGATCGAAATCTTTCGGATTCACGCAATCGGTTGCACCCAGCTGTTTGGCAATCTCGAATTTGGCCGGGTTGATGTCGATGGCGATGATTCGCCCAGCCTTGGCTTTTACGGCGCCGATGATGGCGGACAGACCAATACCGCCCAGGCCGAAAATGGCAACGGTGTCACCTGGTTTCACCTTGGCCGTGTTGATGACCGCGCCGATGCCGGTGGTCACACCGCAACCCAGCAGACAGACTTTTTCCAGCGGCGCTTCTTTAGGAATCTTGGCGACGGAGATTTCCGGCAGCACGGTGTACTCGGAAAACGTCGAGGTGCCCATGTAGTGGAAAATCGCCTGGCCCTTGTAGGAAAAACGCGAAGTACCATCCGGCATCAGGCCTTTACCCTGGGTCGCGCGAATCGCCTGACACAGGTTAGTTTTGCCCGACAGGCAGAATTTGCACTTGCCGCATTCCGGCGTGTACAGCGGGATGACATGGTCGCCGACAGCGACGGAGGTCACGCCCTCGCCGATGGCCTCAACCACTGCGCCACCTTCGTGACCGAGGATCGACGGGAAGATGCCTTCCGGGTCAGCGCCCGACAGGGTGTACGCATCGGTATGGCAAACACCGGAAGCCACCACACGCAGCAAAACTTCACCGGCCTTGGGCATGGCGACATCGACTTCAACGATCTCGAGAGGTTTCTTGGCCTCGAAGGCAACGGCGGCGCGCGACTTGATCATGGGTGTTCTCCAGTGAATAAAAACGAGACAACGAGTGTAATCCACCGCGTCACAGTGAATAATCGGGCCAAACGCAAAATATTATTGCTGTACAGGGATAATCCTTCATGTCCGATAACCGCTGGGAAGGTATCGACGAATTCGTTGCTGTGGCCGAGTGCAGTCAATTCACCGCCGCCGCCGAGCGACTTGGGGTGTCGTCCTCTCACGTCAGTCGACAAATCGTACGCCTCGAAGAGCGCCTGCAAACCCGTCTGCTTTATCGCAGTACCCGTCGAGTCACGCTGACCGAGGCGGGTCAGACGTTTCTGCAACATTGCCAACGTTTGCAGGATGGCCGCGAAGAAGCGTTGCGAGCGGTGGGCGACCTGACCAGTGAACCCAAAGGCATGCTGCGCATGACTTGCGCCGTGGCCTACGGCGAACGATTCATCGTGCCGCTGGTGACGCGCTTCATGGGGATTTATCCGCAACTGCGGATCGACATCGAACTGAGCAACCGCCAACTCGATCTGGTCCACGAAGGCCTGGATCTGGCCATCCGCCTCGGACGCCTGCAAGACTCGCGGCTGGTAGCGACACGCCTGGCACCACGGCGCATGTACCTGTGCGCGTCGCCCTCCTACCTCGAACGGTATGGTCGCCCACACAGCTTGTCGGAATTGAGCCGTCACAACTGCCTCATTGGCAGCACCGACCTCTGGCAACTGGAACAGAACGGGCGGGAGTTTTCCCAGCGGGTACAGGGAAACTGGCGCTGCAACAGCGGGCAAGCGGTGCTGGATGCGGCGCTGCAGGGCGTGGGTTTGTGTCAGCTGCCGGATTATTACGTGCTGGAGCACCTGAAAAGCGGCGCGTTGATTTCATTGCTGGAGGCGCATCAGCCCCCCAACACGGCGGTGTGGGCGCTGTATCCACAGCAGCGGCATCTGTCGCCGAAGGTGCGCAAATTGGTGGATTACTTGAAGGAAGGGTTGGCTGAACGGCCGGAGTACCGAAGTTGAGTGATGCGTAGTCTGCCCGGCCGCTATCGCGAGCAGGCTCACTCCCACACTTGATCTGTGGCGAACGCTGAAAACGTGAGCAATGCAAAACACTGTAGGAGTGAGCCTGCTCGCGATAGCGGTAGTAGAGACAACGAACAACTCAGCGGCGATTAGCCCAACGCTGACGCAGCCACTCAAGGTCTTCGGGGCGAGTGACCTTGAGGTTGTCGGATCGACCTTCAATCAGCCGCGGCGCCAAACCTGCCCACTCCATGGCCGACGCCTCATCCGTCACCAACGCATCCGCCACCAGGCTGTCCGCCAACGCCCGATGCAACGCGCCAAGGCGAAACATCTGCGGCGTATAGGCTTGCCAGATCACGCTGCGATCCACGGTTTCAAGCACACGACCCTGTTTATCGACGCGTTTGAGGGTATCGCGTGCCGGCACCGCCAGCAGGCCACCGACCGGATCGTCAGCCAGTTCACCCAGCAACTTGTCCAGGTCATCACGGCTCAGGTTAGGTCGTGCGGCATCGTGTACCAGCACCCATTCCTCATCATCCGCACCCAACGCATGCAGATGAAGCAACGCGTTGAGCACCGACCCGGAACGCTCGGCACCGCCTTCAACGCGTTGAATACGCGAATCGCCAGCACACGCAAGGCTCGGCCAATAAGGATCATCAATCGCAAGACTGACCACCAACCCCTTCAGGGAAGGATGATCAAGGAAACAGCCGAGGCTGTGTTCAAGAATAGTGCGCCCGCCCAGTTGCAAGTATTGCTTGGGACGGTCCGCGGCCATACGGGCACCGACGCCCGCGGCAGGAATCACGGCCCAGAAGGCCGGTAACGAGGGATTCATTGGGCCAACTGGTAAAGGGTTTCACCGTCCTTGACCATGCCCAACTCATGGCGAGCCCTTTCTTCAACGGTCTCCATACCTTTTTTCAATTCACTGACTTCGGCGTCCATGACCCGATTGCGTTCCAGCAGTCCTTCGTTCTCGGCATGTTGATCTGCGATCTGCTGAGTCAGCTCTGCCACCTGCGCCAGACTGCCATTACCCACCCACAGGCGGTACTGCAGGCCAGCCAGCAACAAGAGCAAGACGAGGAACAACCAATTGGGACTGCGCATCGAATATCGGGTATCCAGTGAAAAAAGACAGCCATGCAAAAACTTTGAAGCTTCTGATAGCACGAAGCCTGGAAGACCCAGGCTTGTGCTTATAAGGCATCAGATTAGTGGCAAATTCATCGCTTTTGCGATTTTTCCGACACAATCCGCTGACTTTTTTTCAGTTTACGATCAACCGCGGAATTCGCTGCGACCGTTGTACTTGGCTTTGCCATTCAACTGCTCTTCGATACGCAGCAGTTGGTTGTACTTGGAAACGCGGTCGGAACGGCACAGGGAGCCGGTCTTGATCTGGCCAGCCGAAGTGCCCACAGCCAGGTCGGCAATGGTCGAATCTTCGGTTTCGCCGGAGCGGTGCGAGATCACGGCGGTGTAGCCCGCAGCCTTGGCCATCTGGATGGCTTCCAGGGTTTCGGTCAGGGTGCCGATCTGGTTGAACTTGATCAGGATCGAGTTGGCGATCTTTTTATCGATGCCTTCTTTCAGGATCTTGGTGTTGGTCACAAACAGGTCGTCGCCTACCAGCTGAGTCTTCTCGCCGATTTTGTCGGTGAGGATTTTCCAGCCAGCCCAGTCAGACTCGTCCAGGCCATCTTCAATGGAGATGATCGGGTAGCGCTCGGTCAGGCCTTTCAGGTAATCGGCGAAACCTTCAGCGGTGAACACCTGGCCTTCGCCGGACAGGTTGTATTTACCGTCTTCGTAGAACTCGCTCGCCGCGCAGTCCAGGGCCAGGGTCACGTCGGTGCCCAGCTTGTAACCGGCGTTGGCCACGGCTTCGGAGATCACTTTCAAAGCGTCTTCGTTGGAAGCCAGGTTAGGTGCGAAACCACCTTCGTCACCGACCGCAGTGCTCAGGCCACGGGCCTTCAGCACAGCTTTGAGGTGATGGAAAATCTCGGTGCCCATGCGCAGACCTTCCGAGAAAGACTTGGCGCCAACCGGCTGAACCATGAATTCCTGGATGTCGACGTTGTTATCGGCGTGCTCGCCACCGTTGATGATGTTCATCATCGGAACCGGCATCGAGTAAACACCCGGAGTGCCGTTCAGGTTGGCGATGTGAGCGTACAGCGGCAGGTCCTGGTCCTGTGCTGCAGCCTTGGCCGCGGCCAGGGAAACGGCGAGGATCGCGTTGGCGCCCAGGGAACCTTTGTTTTCAGTGCCGTCGAGCTTGATCATCGCGTGATCCAGCGCCTTCTGGTCGCTTGGGTCTGTACCTTTCAACAGGTCGCGGATCGGACCGTTGATGTTGGCGACGGCTTTGAGAACGCCTTTGCCCAGGTAACGGCTCTTGTCGCCATCACGCAGCTCGAGCGCTTCACGCGAGCCAGTGGAAGCACCGGACGGCGCGCAAGCGCTACCGATGATGCCGTTATCGAGAAGCACGTCCGCTTCCACGGTGGGGTTGCCACGGGAGTCGAGAACTTCACGACCTTTGATGTCGACGATTTTTGCCATTGTTGTAAACACTCCAAAGTTGACGAAAACGACGCAGCTAGAGGAAATCTTTTACCGTCGGCAAGTGATGTACAGCGGGCAGTCTTGCGGACGATAAGGCTCAGACCCGAGGGCCTGAGCATTAATTCGTGCGGTACTTTACCGGAGAAATGAGGATTACGCGGTTTCTACCGTCGGAAAACTCTTCACCAGTTCGTCCAGTGCTTTGAGCTGGGCCAGGAATGGCTCCAGTTTGTCCAGGCGCAAGGCGCAAGGGCCATCACATTTGGCGTTGTCCGGGTCCGGGTGCGCCTCAAGGAACAGACCCGCCAGCGACTGGCTGATCCCGGCTTTCGCCAGATCGAGGACCTGGGCACGACGACCGCCGGCGGAATCTGCGCGACCACCGGGCATTTGCAGCGCGTGGGTCACGTCGAAGAATACCGGGTATTCGAACTGCTTCATGATGCCGAAGCCCAGCATGTCGACGACCAGGTTGTTGTAGCCGAAGCTCGAACCGCGCTCGCAGAGGATCAACTGATCGTTACCCGCTTCCACGCACTTGTTCAGGATGTGTTTCATTTCCTGAGGCGCGAGGAACTGGGCCTTTTTGATGTTGATCACCGCGCCGGTCTTGGCCATCGCGACCACGAGGTCGGTCTGGCGCGACAGGAAGGCCGGCAGCTGGATGATGTCGCAGACTTCAGCGACGACCGCGGCCTGCTCAGGCTCGTGGACGTCGGTGATGATCGGCACGCCGAAGGCTTGCTTGATGTCCTGGAAGATCCGCATGCCCTCTTCCAGGCCGGGGCCACGGTAAGAGGTCACGGAGGAACGGTTGGCCTTGTCGAAGCTGGCTTTGAACACGTAAGGGATACCCAGTTTCTGGGTAACCTTCACGTACTCTTCGCAGACCTGCATCGCCATGTCGCGGCTTTCCAGTACGTTCATGCCACCGAACAGCACCATTGGCTTGTCGTTGGCAATCTCGATATCGCCTACGCGGATGATCTTCTGCGCCATCAGGTTCACGCCTTCTTCTGGTGTTGAGCCAAAGCTGCCTTGACGAAACCGCTGAACAACGGGTGACCGTCGCGAGGTGTCGAGGTGAACTCAGGGTGGAACTGGCAAGCGACGAACCATGGATGATCCGGTGCTTCGACCACTTCAACCAGAGCGCCATCACCGGAACGACCGGAGATTTTCAGGCCGGCTTCCATGATTTTCGGCAGCAGGTTGTTGTTCACTTCGTAGCGGTGACGGTGACGCTCGACGATCACGTCCTTGCCGTAGCAATCGTGCACCAGGGAGCCCGGCTCAAGCAGGCAATCCTGAGCGCCAAGGCGCATGGTGCCACCCAGATCGGAGGTTTCAGTACGGGTTTCAACGGCGCCGGTGGCATCTTCCCACTCGGTGATCAGGCCCACGACCGGGTGACCGCTTGCACGATCGAACTCGGTGGAGTTGGCGTCTTTCCAGCCCATGACGTTACGAGCGAACTCGATCACGGCCACTTGCATGCCCAGGCAGATGCCGAGGTACGGAACCTTGTTTTCGCGAGCGTACTGAACGGCGGTGATCTTGCCTTCCACGCCACGCAGGCCGAAGCCGCCCGGCACGAGGATCGCGTCGACACCTTCCAGCAGCGCAGTGCCCTGGTTTTCGATGTCTTCGGAATCGATGTAGCGCAGGTTGACCTTGGTGCGGTTGCTGATGCCGGCGTGACTCATCGCTTCGATCAGCGATTTGTAGGCGTCCAGCAATTCCATGTATTTGCCGACCATGGCGATGGTGACTTCATGCTCAGGGTTGAGCTTGGCGTCAACCACGGCTTCCCACTCGGACAGGTCCGCGCCGCCGCATTGCAGGCCGAAACGCTCGACAACGAAATCATCCAGGCCCTGGGAGTGCAGGATGCCCGGGATCTTGTAGATGGTGTCGGCGTCTTCCAGCGCGATAACCGCACGCTCTTCAACGTTGGTGAATTGTGCGATCTTGCGACGCGACGATATGTCGATCGGGTGATCGGAGCGGCATACCAGCACGTCAGGCTGCAGGCCAATGGAACGCAGTTCCTTGACCGAGTGCTGAGTTGGCTTGGTTTTGGTTTCACCGGCGGTGGCGATGTACGGCACCAGCGTCAGGTGCATCAGCATGGCGCGCTTGGCACCCACTTCGAAACGCAATTGACGGATCGCTTCCAGGAACGGTTGCGACTCGATGTCACCCACGGTGCCACCGATCTCGACCATGGCCACGTCGGCATCGCCGGCGCCCTTGATGATCCGGCGCTTGATTTCGTCGGTGATGTGCGGGATCACCTGAATGGTGGCGCCCAGGTAATCACCACGGCGCTCTTTGCGCAGGACGTGTTCGTAGACACGGCCGGTGGTGAAGTTGTTGTTCTGGGTCATGGTCGTGCGGATGAACCGCTCGTAGTGACCCAGGTCCAGGTCGGTCTCGGCGCCGTCGTGGGTGACGAACACTTCACCGTGCTGGAACGGGCTCATGGTGCCCGGATCGACGTTGATGTACGGATCCAGTTTCAGCATGGTGACCTTAAGTCCCCGCGCCTCCAGGATGGCCGCCAATGAAGCCGATGCAATGCCTTTCCCCAAAGAAGAAACAACACCGCCCGTGACGAATATGTAGCGCGTCATGAAAAACCCTAGAAGTCTGCGTTAAAGCGGTCCGAGCCGCCGGGGAAAGCGAAGGAAGGCCGAAGCCCCCGATCACCTGCATTAATCACAGTGCACCTTTCAAAAAAACCGCCGCGTTGGGACAGACCGGAAGATGAAACACCGGTACGTTGCTCGCTACACATTTTTTGGAATCGCCCAGCAAAGACTGCTTGGTAATCGGCAACTCCTGCAATTCAGTCGAATCCACAGAAGTTGTATCAAGAAGGGAGCGTAGTCTACCGGAAAGCCCCTTTCAGCTCAAACCTTGATCGCAAGTGGTGGCTGCCAATGCAAATGCCAGCCAGCCTGCTCGTTGCCATTCAAGCCCTGCACACCGGCCACCGCCAGCAATTGCTCGCCTCGAAAGAGCAGCGGCAATCTGCCACGGGCGAATGTCGGGATCCCGCGCTCATTGAGCAAACGCTTGAGATCCCGGTGGCCGCGATCCGGCAGATGCATGAACTCTCCTCCTTCACGATAGCGGATATGCAGCGGGCCATCGGGGATTTGACCGTCGAGGGTAATCAGGCCGTTATTGGGCAATTCCAGCGGCATCGACGGGTCAGGCCACCGTATGGCTGGCGGCGGATTGCCCAGCCAGGCACCCGTCAGCCACCAGACTCGCCCAGCCGAGCGATGCAGTTCGCCATCCGCCAGCCGCCAGATCGGACGGGCATCGCTGGTGGCATCGCGCACATCCTCCCAACCCGACCAATGGTCGGTGTCCGGCAATCGTGTCAGCGCGGCGAGCCAGTGACTCAGCGCATTGCGCTGCCTCGCGGCAGACAGTGCCGCAAGCGGTGCCAGCTCCAGAGACGGCAACCCCAGCCAATCGAAATCGCTGGCCGTGCTGGCGCTGCCCAGATCGATTTTCGCCAATTCGTCGAGCAACCCCTGCGCTTCGCTCAGATGCCCGGCACTACGAGCCATGGTCGCCATCGCTTGCGGCCAGCGCTCGGTCAAGACCGGGAACACTTGGTGACGCAGGTAATTGCGTGAGAACTGTCGATCCTGGTTCGAAGGGTCTTCGATCCAGCTCAGGTGATGCTCCTTGGCGTAGGTTTCAAGCTCGGCCCGGGTGACATCGAGCAAGGGGCGCAACAAGTGCCCCGAACCCAAGGGGCGCTCACTTGGCATGCCTGACAAACCTCTGACCCCAGCCCCACGCAACAGTCGGAACAACAAGGTTTCCGCCTGGTCGTCACGGTGCTGGGCGGTCAGCAGAAGTTCGTTTTCCTGGGTGACCTCGACGAATGCCGAATAACGCGACTCCCTGGCGGCA
Source organism: Pseudomonas sp. PB120 (assembly GCF_009761815.1). Taxonomy (GTDB): domain Bacteria; phylum Pseudomonadota; class Gammaproteobacteria; order Pseudomonadales; family Pseudomonadaceae; genus Aquipseudomonas. The sequence continues at coordinate 55,246 of NZ_RWIN01000142.1, read as the reverse complement.
CGCTCGAGGCTGGCACCGGGCTGAACCTGAACGCGGACCACCTGTAGCGGCACCCCCAGCGCCTCACACACCGACTGACAATGTGCCGGCCACGCATCAGCCGCAGCCTGAAGGCCATGGTGAATATGGAGGGCGCTCAACGGAGGCAGGGATTCGGTTTTCGCAAGGTGTGCAAGAAGGTGCAATAGGGCGGTGGAGTCGAGCCCGCCGGAAAAGGCGATGTGCCATTTCGCAGCATTGCGCCACGGGTTCAGATTCATCAAAAGCCGGGAAGGCAAATCAATCGTGGGCCGATCCATATCTTTCCCTTTGCACAAATCAAATGTGGGAGCGAGCCTGCTCGCGATAGCGGCTTAACATTCAACAAACTTGCTGACTGTTATACCGCTATCGCGAGCAGGCTCGCTCCCACATTGGTTACATCATTTGCCGAAGCAGCGGTCGATCAGAGACCGTAGCTCATCAGTCGCTCGTAACGACGGGCCAGCAGCGCTTCGTTGTCGAATTTCTTCAACATCGCCAGCTGCGAACTCAGTTCGGCACGGATCGATGCCGCCGCAGCCGCAGGATCGCGGTGTGCGCCGCCCAAAGGCTCGCCGATCACTTTGTCCACGATGCCCAGGCCTTTCAGGCGCTCGGCGGTGATGCCCATGGCTTCGGCCGCGTCCGGTGCTTTCTCGGCAGTTTTCCACAGGATCGAAGCGCAACCTTCCGGCGAGATCACCGCGTAGGTCGAGTACTGCAGCATGTTCAGCTGGTCGCACACGCCGATGGCCAATGCACCACCAGAACCACCTTCACCGATCACGGTGGCGATGATTGGGGTTTTCAGGCGGGCCATGACGCGCAGGTTCCAGGCAATCGCTTCGCTCTGGTTGCGCTCTTCAGCGTCGATGCCAGGGTATGCGCCCGGGGTGTCGATGAAGGTCAGGATCGGCATTTTGAAACGCTCGGCCATTTCCATCAGGCGGCACGCCTTGCGGTAGCCTTCTGGACGCGGCATGCCGAAGTTGCGGCGAACTTTCTCGCGCACTTCGCGACCTTTCTGGTGACCGATGATCATCACCGGCTGGTCGTCCAGACGGGCAATGCCGCCTACGATGGCTGCGTCGTCGGAGAAATGACGGTCACCGTGCAACTCGTCGAACTCGGTGAAGATGTGTTCGATGTAGTCCAGGGTGTACGGACGTTTCGGGTGACGCGCCAGACGCGCGATCTGCCAGCTGGTCAGCTTGCCGAAGATGTCTTCGGTCAGCGTGCTGCTTTTGTCCTGCAGGCGGGAGATCTCATCGCCGATATTCAGCGAATTGTCATTACCGACCAAGCGCAACTCTTCGATCTTGGCTTGCAGGTCGGCGATCGGCTGTTCGAAATCTAGAAAATTCGGGTTCATAGGCGTCCGTCTTGGGTCGACGCCCAAGTAAGCTTGGGCCGGCCGGTTGTCTATTCGCGCCCTACCTTAAGGGAGTGGCGCATTCAGGTCGAGATTAAAAATTCTGGTCGAGATCAGGACACACGCTTAGTGACAAAAATGGCACCTGACCGTCAACGGTATTGGAGGAAGACGTTGTCTCGCCCGAACTGGTCACGAAGAGCTTGAATCAACGCATCCGCCGGATCGATTCGCCAGGTCTCGCCGAACTGCAGCAACGCCTTCGCATCGGGGCTCGTGTACTCCATCGTGATCGGGCACGCGCCGCGATGACGCTTGAACAGCTCACCCAGCCAGCGTAGCTGATCGCCCTTCAGATCCTTGGTCTGCAGCTTCAGGCGCAGGCTTTCGGCCAGGTTGGTGCGGGCATCTTCCATGCTCATCACCCGCTTGACCCGCAGCCGCAGGCCGCCGGAGAAGTCGTCGTTGCTGACTTCGCCTTCGACCACCACCATCGCGTCAGTCTGCAACAACGACTGCGCGGAATGGAATGCGTCGGCGAACAGCGAAGCTTCGATCCGGCCAGAGCGGTCGTCAAGGGTGATGAACCCCATCTTGTCGCCCTTCTTGTTCTTCATCACCCGCAGGGCAATGATCATCCCCGCCACGGTCTGCGTATCACGAGCCGGTTTCAGATCGATGATGCGCTGACGGGCAAAACGGCGAATCTCGCCTTCGTATTCGTCAATCGGGTGACCGGTCAGGTACAGCCCCAGGGTGTCTTTCTCCCCTTTGAGGCGCTCCTTGAGGGTCAGTTCCTTGGCTTTGCGGTGATTGGCGTAGACGTCGGCGTCTTCCTCGACGAACAACCCGCCAAACAGGTCGGCGTGGCCACTGTCATGGGTGCGTGCGGTTTGCTCGGCGGCCTTGATCGCGCCTTCCATTGCCGTCAGCAGGATCGCGCGGTTCTGGTCGATGCTGGCTTGGTAGGCTTTCGGTTCGTCATGGAAACAAGGGCCCAGGCGATCCAGTGCGCCACTGCGGATCAAACCGTCCAGCGTGCGCTTGTTGATCCGCTTGAGGTCGACCCGGGCGCAGAAATCGAACAGGTCCTTGAACGGGCCGTCCTGGCGCGCTTCGGTAATCGCCTCGACCGGGCCTTCACCCACACCCTTGATCGCGCCGAGGCCATAAATGATTCGGCCTTCATCGTTCACCGTGAACTTGAACTCCGACGTATTCACATCCGGCGCGTCGAGACGCAGCTTCATGGTGCGAATTTCTTCGATCAAGGTCACGACCTTGTCGGTGTTGTGCATATCCGCCGACAACACCGCGGCCATGAACGGCGCCGGGTAGTGCGTTTTCAGCCAGGCCGTCTGGTACGACACCAGGCCGTAAGCGGCAGAGTGGGATTTGTTGAAGCCGTAACCGGCGAATTTTTCCACCAGGTCGAAAATGTTACCGGCCAGGTCGGCATCGATGTTGTTGCCCGCGCAACCTTCAATGAAACCGCCGCGTTGCTTGGCCATCTCCTCGGGTTTTTTCTTACCCATCGCCCGGCGCAGCATGTCCGCACCGCCGAGGGTGTAACCGGCCATGACCTGGGCAATCTGCATCACCTGTTCCTGATACAGGATGATGCCGTAAGTCGGCGCCAGAACAGGCTTGAGGCCTTCGTACTGGTAGTCCGAGTGCGGGTACGCAAGCTCGGCACGACCGTGCTTGCGGTTGATGAAGTCGTCCACCATGCCCGATTGCAAGGGGCCCGGACGGAACAGGGCCACCAGTGCGATCAAGTCTTCGAGGCAGTCGGGCTTGAGCTTTTTGATCAGCTCTTTCATGCCGCGCGACTCGAGCTGGAACACCGCCGTGGTTTCAGCTTTTTGCAGCAGCTGGTAGGTCGGCTTGTCATCCAGCGGGATGAACGCGATGTCCAGCGGCGGCTCGTCGACCTTGGCGCGGTCGCGGTTGATGGTTTTCAGCGCCCAGTCGATGACCGTCAGGGTCCGCAGGCCGAGGAAGTCGAACTTCACCAAGCCCGCAGCTTCAACGTCATCCTTGTCGAACTGGGTCACCAGACCGTCACCGGCCTCGTCGCAATAGATCGGCGAGAAGTCCGTCAGCTTGGTCGGCGCGATAACCACACCACCGGCGTGCTTGCCGACGTTACGCACAACGCCTTCGAGCTTGCGCGCCATTTCCCAGATCTCGGCGGCCTCTTCATCGACCTTGATGAAGTCACGCAGGATTTCTTCCTGCTCGTAGGCCTTTTCCAGGGTCATGCCGACTTCGAACGGAATCATCTTCGACAGGCGATCCGCCAGGCCGTAGGACTTGCCCTGTACCCGCGCCACGTCGCGGACCACAGCCTTGGCGGCCATGGAACCGAAGGTGATGATCTGGCTCACCGCGTTGCGGCCGTATTTCTCGGCCACGTAGTCGATCACGCGGTCACGGCCGTCCATGCAGAAGTCGACGTCGAAGTCGGGCATGGAAACCCGTTCCGGGTTAAGAAAACGTTCGAACAGCAGATCGTATTCCAGCGGGTCGAGGTCGGTGATCTTCTGCACATAGGCCACCAGCGATCCGGCACCCGACCCCCGGCCCGGGCCCACCGGCACGCCGTTGCTCTTGGCCCACTGGATAAAGTCCATAACGATCAGGAAGTAACCGGGGAATCCCATCTGGATGATGATATCCAGCTCGAAATTCAACCGGTCGACATAGACCTGACGCTTGGCTTCATAGTCTTCGGTGGTGTCCTTGGGCAGCAGCACCGTCAGGCGCTCTTCCAGGCCATCAAACGAGACTTTGCGGAAATATTCATCGATGGTCATGCCATCGGGAATCGGGAAGTTGGGCAGGAAGTGAGTGCCCAGCTTCACTTCGATGTTGCAGCGTTTGGCGATCTCGACGGTGTTTTCCAGCGCTTCGGGAATGTCGCTGAACAGCTCGGCCATTTCCTCGGCGCTTTTGAGGTATTGCTGATCGCTGTAATTCTTCGAGCGCCGCGGATCGTCGAGGGCGCGGCCCTCACCGATGCACACACGGGTTTCGTGAGCGGCAAAGTCTTCCTGCTTGATGAACCGCACGTCGTTGGTCGCCACCAGCGGTGCACCGATTTTCTCGGCCAGGGCCACCGCGCCGTGCAGTTGTTCTTCATCGTTGGGGCGATTGGTGCGCTGGATTTCCAGGTAGAAACGATCCGGGAACACCGTCATCCATTCGCGCGCGAGGTTTTCCGCTTCAGCCGGATTGCCGCTGAGCATGGCCAGGCCGATTTCGCCTTCCTTCGCCGCCGACAGCATGATCAGACCTTCGCTGGCCTCAGCCACCCACTCGCGCTCGATGATCACCGAGCCATTGCGTTGGCCGTCGATGAAACCACGGGAAATCAACTCGGTAAGGTTGCGATAGCCGACTGCGTTCATCGCCAACAGACTGATCCGGCTCAGGGCGTTGTCCGGGTCCTTGTTCGACAGCCACAGGTCGGCGCCACAGATCGGCTTGATGCCTGCGCCCATGGCTGCTTTATAGAATTTGACCAGGGAACACATGTTGTTCTGGTCAGTGACCGCCACGGCAGGCATGTTCATGCCGACCAGGGTCTTGACCAGCGGTTTGATCCGCACCAGACCGTCGACCAGGGAATATTCAGTGTGCAGGCGTAGGTGAACGAATGAAGCCGGCATGGTGATCCTGTCTGTGAACATGAAAACAACAAGGCCCGGATTGTACCGGGCCTTGGCGAAAACATCAGCCTTGCGACTAACTCTCTATGAGGCTTTCACGTGCTTCGTACGCCTGTCGTACCGGGGCGAACGAGCGACGGTGAATCGGCGTCGGCCCCAGGCGGGCCAGCGCTTCCAGATGAACGGGCGTCGGGTAGCCTTTGTGGCCGCCGATTCCGTAACCTGGATAAATCAATTCGAAAGCGGCCATTTCACGGTCCCGGCTGACCTTGGCCAGAATCGATGCCGCCGCAATGGCCGGCACCTTGCTATCGCCCTTCACCACCGCCTCGGCGCGCATGACCAGTTTCGGGCAGCGGTTGCCGTCGATCATCGCCAGTTTCGGCTGAATGTGCAGGCCTTCGATTGCTCGCTGCATGGCCAGCATGGTGGCATGGAGAATGTTCAGCTCGTCGATTTCTTCGACTTCGGCCCGGGCGATGCACCAACTCAGGGCCTTCTCACAGATTTCGTCGTAGAGTTTTTCGCGACGGGCTTCCGTGAGCTTCTTCGAATCATTGAGGCCGAGAATCGGACGATTCGGGTCGAGAATCACCGCAGCGGTCACCACGGCGCCACACAGAGGGCCGCGACCGACTTCGTCAACACCGGCGACCAACGCCTCGACTTGAGCGACCAAGGTGAAATCCAGCCCCATTTGCATGCTTGTTTTACTCATTGTACTTGGCCGATCAGCTTCAGCACTGCATCCGCAGCCTGATTGGAGGCGTCCAGACGCAAGGTCCGGTGAATTTCGTCGAAGCCGCGGGTCTGTTCTTCGCCACCTTCGATCAATGGCGACAGCGTCTGGGCCAGGGCTTCAACCGTGGCATCGTCCTGCAACAATTCGGGCACCAACAAACGCTGGGCCAACAGGTTCGGCAAGGAGACGTAGGGGCTTTTCACCATGCGCTTGAGAATCCAGAACGTCAGCGGTGCCAGACGATACGCAACCACCATCGGCCGCTTGTACAACAGCGCTTCAAGGGTCGCGGTTCCGGAGGCGATCAACACTGCGTTGCAGGCTGCCAACGCCAAGTGTGATTTACCATCGAGCAAGGTCAGCGGCAGGTCGCGCCCGGCCAGCAGTTCTTCGAGCTGCACACGGCGTTCAGGGCTGGCGCACGGCATGACAAACCGAACACCGGGGCGCATGGCGCGCAGACGCTGGGCCGTATCAAGGAACAATCCCCCCAGACGACCGACTTCGCCACCACGACTGCCCGGCATCAGCGCAACCAGCGGCCCATCGGGCAAGCCGAGTTCGGCCCGCGCCGCCGCACGATCGGCTTCCAGCGGAATGGCATCCGCCAGGGAGTGTCCGACAAACCGCACCGGCACGCCCTTCTCTTCATAGAATTTTGCTTCGAACGGAAACAGCGTCAGCATCAGATCGCAGCCTTCGCGGATCTTCAGCACTCGCTTCTGCCGCCACGCCCACACCGACGGGCTGACGTAATGCACGGTCTTGATCCCGGCCTGACGCAGCTTGAGTTCGATATTGAGGTTGAAGTCCGGGGCATCGATACCGATGAACACGTCCGGCTTCTCGGCGATCAGGTCAGCGACCAGTTTCTTGCGACGTGCCAGCAACTCACGCAATCGACCCAGCACTTCCACCAGGCCCATGACAGAGAGACGCTCCATCGGAAAATACGAGGTCAGGCCCTCGGCCTGCATCAGCGGACCGCCCACCCCAATGAACTCGACGGCCGGATGCTGAGCTTTGAGTGCGCGCATGAGGCCCGCACCCAAAATGTCACCGGAAGCCTCTCCCGCTACCAGCGCAATACGCAGATTAGCCATGATTAACGCGTGATGCCACGAGTCGAACACTGGATCGAATCACGGAACACCGCCACTTCCGGAAACTGGTCCGACGGTTCGGCCAGTTCGGCGAGCGCTTGCTCGACCGTCAGGCCCTGGCGGTAAACCACCTTGTAGGCACGACGCAGGGCGTGGATCGCGTCTTCGCTGAAACCACGACGGCGCATGCCTTCGAAGTTCATGCTGCGCGCTTCGGCCGGGTTGCCGAACACCGTGACGTACGCGGGAACATCCTTGCCGATGGCAGTGCCCATACCGGAAAAGCTGTGGGCGCCAATGTGGCAGTACTGATGAACCAGGGTGAAGCCGGACAGGATCGCCCAGTCTTCAACGTGCACGTGACCAGCCAGTGCCGTGTTGTTGACCAGGATGCAGTGGTTGCCGATGACACTGTCGTGGCCAATGTGCGCATAGGCCATGATCAGGTTGTGATCGCCGAGGGTCGTTTCCGAACGATCCTGAACGGTGCCACGGTGAATCGTCACGCCTTCGCGAATGACGTTATGGTCACCAATGACCAGGCGAGTTTCTTCACCCTTGTACTTCAGGTCGGGCGTGTCCTCGCCTACCGAGGAAAACTGGTAGATGCGGTTGTGCTTACCGATTCGGGTCGGGCCTTTGAGAATCACGTGCGGCCCGATCACTGTTCCCTCGCCGATTTCCACACCTGCGCCGATGATCGACCACGGGCCGACCTCGACGTCGTCGGCCAGGATGGCCGTCGGATCGATGATTGCGCGAGGGTCAATCAAACTCATAGTTTGCGTTCCGCGCAGATGATTTCTGCAGAGCAGACCGGTTTGCCGTCGACCGACGCCTGGCACTCGAACTTCCAGATCTGGCGCTTGCAGCTCAGGAACTTGGCTTCAAGGATCAGTTGATCGCCCGGCAGCACCGGCTGACGGAAGCGCAGCTTGTCGGAGCCGACGAAGTAGTAAAGCGTGCCATCGGCTGGTTTCACGTCGAGCATTTTGAAACCAAGGATCCCGGCAGCCTGAGCCATCGCTTCGATGATCAATACGCCCGGCATGATTGGATGCGCAGGGAAATGGCCATTGAAGAACGGTTCGTTGATGCTGACATTCTTGTAGGCGCGAATGCGCTTGCCTTCCACATCCAGATCCACGACCCGGTCCACCAGCAGGAACGGGTAACGGTGAGGCAGGTATTCGCGAATCTCGTTGATGTCCATCATTTCGGGGGGAAGCCTATGTAAAGATTGGGAGCGCGCGATTGACGCGCGCGCCTCTAGCAAATCAAGGAGGCAGTCTAGCGGCTGTGCACACTTGATATGGAAATGGTATCAGCCATCTGATGAAGCATTACCGTCAGGGGTCACTTCCCCTACACGCTTTTCCAACTGTCGCAGACGCCGCGCGATGTCATCGAGCTGGCGGATGCGTGCCGCGCTTTTGCGCCACTCGGCAGCCGGTTGCATGGCCGTACCGGACGAATAGGAACCCTTTTCAGTAATCGAATGGGTCACCATGGTCATCCCGGTGATAAAAACGTTGTCGCAAATTTCAATATGCCCCACCAGCCCGACACCCCCGGCGAGCATGCAATGCTTGCCGATTTTGGTGCTGCCGGAGATGCCCACGCACGCAGCCATGGCGGTGTGGTCACCGACCTGCACGTTATGGGCGATCTGGATCTGATTGTCGAGCTTCACGCCATTGCCCAGAATGGTATCGGCCAGGGCGCCACGGTCGATGGCAGTATTAACGCCAATCTCGACATCGTCGCCAACAAGGACACCACCGATCTGGGCGATTTTCTGCCAGACGCCTTTCTCGTTGGCGAAACCGAAACCTTCGCCACCCAGGACAGCACCCGACTGAATCACCACACGCTTGCCAATACGGACATCATGGTAGAGCGTCACTCGCGGAGCCAGCCAACCGCCCTCGCCAATTTCGCAGCGGGCGCCGATGAAGCAGTGCGCACCGATCGTCACGCCCGCCGCAATACGCGCAGCGCTTTCTATGACCACAAACGCACCAATGCTCGCCGCAGGGTCAACCACTGCATCCTCTGCCACGACTGCGGTCGGGTGAATACCGGCTGCTGCCTTCGGCTTGGGATCGAACAGATGGGACACCCGCGCGTAGGCCAGATACGGATCAGGCACCACCAGCGCATTACCGGCGAAACCTTCGGCATCCGCCGCCTTGAGCAACAAGGCCGCGGCCCGACTGTCAGGCAGGTACTTACGGTATTGAGGGTTTGCGAGAAAGCTCAACTGAGCTGGGCCAGCCTCTTGCAAAGTGGCTAGCCCAGTAATTTCCTTCTCCGGGTCGCCACGTAGCGTGGCGCCGAGGAACTCGGCCAATTGGCCGAGCTTTATGGTCGCTGTCATGGATTACTTCAGCTGATTCATGCGCTCGATAACCTGGCGAGTGATGTCGTATTGAGGTTTGACATCAATCACTGCGCCACGCTCGAAGACCAGGTCAAAAGCACCTTTCTTGATGACTTCTTCCACAGCACTGTCCAGTTTCGGCTTGAGCTGCTTCAGCATTTCACGGTCAGCAACGGCTTTGGCTTCGTTCAGCTCCTTGGACTGGAACTGGAAGTCACGGGCCTTTTGCTTGAATTCCAGCTCCAGGCGCTCGCGTTCGCCTTGCTGCATCTTGTCGCCGCCGGCCATCAGGCGGTCCTGGATACCTTTGGCGCTGCTTTCCAGCGTTTTCAGCTTGGTCAGCTGAGGGCCGAACTTCTTCTCGGCATCCACGGCGTATTTCTTGGCCGCGTCGGATTCCAGCAGCGCCATCTGATAGTTCAGAACGGCGATTTTCATGTCGGCAAAAGCCGGGCCTGCGACCAGTACGGTTGCCAGGAGAACCAATTGAGTCAACTTACGCACGATGCACTCCTACAAAATCCATTGTCGTTATCTTGGGTCAGACGCTTAGAACGTCTGGCCGAGGGAGAATTGGAACACTTGAGTCTCAGCGTCATCCGGTTTCTTCACTGGCATGGCCAATGCGAAGCTCAGAGGGCCCAGCGCGGTGACCCAGGTCACACCCACACCGACGGAACTGGCCATGTTGCTCAGGCTGATGTCGTTGCACTCTGTTTGAGCGGATGAGCCGACATTGGCGTTCGTCGTCTTATCGCACTTGGAGTCGAATACGTTACCCACATCCCAGAATACCGAAGTACGCAGGGAACGTTGATCTTTGACGAATGGCAGCGGGAACAGCACTTCGACACCACCCTGGATCAGAACGTTACCACCGAACGGCAGCGGATCCTGGTCCGGGTCAGCCAGAGTACCGACGTTACCCGTTACAGCCTGACCACGACTCGGGGTACTGCGCGGACCCAAGGTGCTGTCCTTGAAACCACGAACCGAGTTGAAACCACCAGCATAGTAGTTTTCATAGAAAGGCAAGCCATCGGTCGAACCGTAACCATCGCCATAACCCAACTCGGTGTGCAGGCGCATGGTGTAGTTTTCGCTCAGTGGCTGGAACAACTGGCCACGGTAATCGAGCTTGAAGAACGACAGGTCACTGCCAGGCGTAGTGGTTTCAAGCACCAGGCTTTGGGAATGGCCGCGAGTCGCCAGTACGCCCTTGTTCAGGGTGGACTCGGACCAGCCGGCAGACGCCTTGAAGTTCAGGTACTTGTCGCCTTCTCTGTTAACGAAGTCAAAAATCTCGTCAACGGTGTACACGCCAGTCTTGATGGTGTCCTGTTGCGCAGTCAGGCCGAAGGTCAGACGCGAAGTCTCGCTGATCGGGTAACCAACGCTCACGCCAGCACCCAGGCTGTCTACGGCGTAGCTCGCTACGTCGACGTCGAGGTCTTTGTAGTCGGTGGTGCGATAGAACGCGTTGTAACCCAGGCTCACGCCGTCAGCAGTCCAGTACGGGTCGACATAACCGAAGTTATACCGGCTCTGGTATTGGCTGCGGGTCAAACCGATGCTGACCTTGTTACCTGTACCCAGGAAGTTGTTCTGGGTGATCGAACCACCAAGGATCAGACCGGCGCTCTGGGCGAAACCGACGCTGGCGGTAATCGAACCGGAAGCCTGTTCTTCGACGCTGTAGTTCACGTCAACCTGGTCGTCCACGCCCGGTACGGCCGGGGTTTCGACGTTGACTTCCTTGAAGAAGCCCAGACGCTCGAGACGGGTCTTGGATTGGTCGATCAGGTAAGTCGAAGCCCAACCACCTTCCATCTGGCGCATTTCACGACGCAGCACTTCGTCTTCGGACTTGGTGTTGCCACGGAAGTTGATGCGGTTGACGTATGCACGCTTGCCCGGGTCCACGGCGAAAGTGATGTCAACCGTGTGGTCTTCATCATGAGGCTGCGGCACGCCGTTAACGTTGGCGAAGGTGTAACCCTCGTTACCCAGACGACGGGTGATCAGTTCGGACGTGGTGGTCATCAGCTTGCGCGAGAACACCTGGCCTTTCTGGACCAGCAGCAGGGACTTGACCTGGTCTTCAGGGACTTTCAGGTCGCCGCTCAGCTTGACGTCACGAACGGTGTACTTCTCGCCTTCGTTGACGTTGACAGTGATATAGACGTGTTTCTTGTCCGGGGTGATGGACACCTGGGTCGAAGCGATATCCATGTTGATATAGCCGCGGTCCAGGTAGTAGGAACGCAGCCGCTCCAGGTCACCGGACAGTTTTTCGCGAGCGTACTTGTCATCGTTCTTGAAGAACGACAACCAGTTGGTCGTCTTGAGTTCGAACAGGTCGATCAGGTCTTCGTCAGGAAAGACGGTGTTACCCACCACGTTGATGTGCTGGATAGCGGCGACGGTGCCTTCGTTGATGTTGACCTTCAGCGCCACGCGGTTACGCGGCTGCGGCACAACTTCGGTATCGACGGTGGCCGAGTAGCGGCCCTGAGCGACGTACTGGCGCTGCAGTTCGTTACGCACGCCTTCGAGGGTGGCACGCTGGAAGATCTCGCCTTCGGCCAGGCCGGACTGTTTGAGACCCTTCATCAGGTCTTCAGTGGAGATCGCTTTGTTACCCTCGATCTCGATACTGGCGACCGACGGACGCTCGACTACAGTAATGACCAGGACGTTGCCATCGCGGCCCAGCTGGATATCTTGAAAGAACCCGGTTTTGAACAGCGCACGAGTGGATTCCACCAGGCGACGATCATCCGCCTGTTCACCGACGTTCAACGGCAAAGCACCAAAGACGCTACCCGCGGAGACCCGCTGGAGGCCATTGACGCGAATATCAGAGATAGTGAAGGACTCGGCGTGAACTTCGGCGATCATCAATACGGTGAGAACCGCAGTTAGCAGCAGACGTTTCATGAAGTCCTTTCTTATTCCAACTGGCAATAAACAAACTGCCGCAAAATGCGGCAGATTCGCAATTCAGCGAAGTGTTACAGACGGCCCAAATCATTGACCAGAGCGAGCAACATCACCCCGACCACCAAACTGATACCGATCTGTATCCCCCAACCCTGCACCCGATCTGACAAGGGACGACCACGCGCCCACTCGATCAGATAAAACAACAAATGCCCCCCATCCAGTACAGGAATAGGCAACAAATTCAGAACACCCAAGCTAATACTCAGATAAGCAAGGAAATTCAGGAAATCAGCGACACCCGACTGGGCAGAAGCGCCCGCCACTTTAGCAATGGTTATCGGTCCACTCAAGTTTTTTACCGAGAGCTCGCCGAACAACATTTTCTTCAGTGAATCGAGGGTCAGTATGCTCATGGTCCAGGTGCGACGAGCGCCCTCCCCAATCGCTGCCACCGGGCCATAACTGACCTCGCGAATCATCTCTGGCGGCCAATCGACTGCTTTCACCCCTGCCCCCAGGTAACCGCTTGGCGACTTGCTCTCGCCGCGAGCGGCCAGCGTCACAGGGACTTCGATTTGAGCACCATCGCGCTCCACGCGCAGCATGATTTTGGTATCGGGATGCATACGGACCGTATCCACCACCTGCTGCCAGTCATCCAGCGGTTTACCATCCAGCGTCAGCAACCGGTCCCCGGTTTTCAGGCCGGCAGCCTGAGCCGGCCCTTTCGGATCGAGTTCGGCGAGCACCGGTGGCAACGCAGGGCGCCAAGGGCGAATACCCAGCGAGCGAATCGGATCCGGCTCATCAGCCCCCTTGAGCCACTTGTCCAAAGCCAGCTCACGAGGCGAATCCGCAGTGGAGCCTTGCTCGCGGACCAGAAGCTGGAGGGTGCCACTCTCGCCGAGACGGCGGACCAGTTGCAGATTCACCGCCGCCCAGCCGGAAGTCGGCTCGCCATCGATGGCCACAATTTCCTGCCCCGAGCTCAACCCTGCCTTGGCGGCAATACTGCCGGACTCGACCGCACCAATGACCGGCCGCACCTGCTGGCTGCCGAGCATGGCGAGCACCCAGAAAAAAATCATCGCCAACAGGAAGTTGGCAATCGGGCCAGCCGCAACGATAGCAATGCGTTGACGAACGGATTTGCGATTGAAAGATTGATCGAGCTGATCGACCGGGACTTCGCCTTCGCGCTCATCGAGCATTTTCACGTAGCCGCCCAATGGAATGGCAGCCACAACGAACTCGGTGCCCTGCTTGTCGTGCCAGCGCAGCAGCGGCATGCCAAAGCCCACGGAGAAACGCAGCACTTTGACCCCACAGCGACGTGCGACCCAGAAATGGCCGAATTCGTGGAAGGTGACCAGCACGCCCAAAGCCACAAGGGTGCCGACAATCATATAGAGCGCGCTCATCTACTTTCTCCGCATTCCTGTTCGGTGCCGCATTGGACCCGCATTTTGCAGCACCTATCGCCCGTGACGACTCAACCACTGACCGGCCAGTACTCGTGCTTTCGCGTCGGCCGTGAACACCGCCTCGAGATCGTTCACCGCAACAACCGGTTCGAGCCCCAGGACTTCTTCGATGATACTCGCGATTTCCGGGTAACGAACCCGCCCGTCGAGAAAGGCCGCAACCGCCACTTCATTCGCCGCATTCAGCATGGCCGGCGCGCTATCACCCGCTTCGGCAGCTTGACGCGCCAGCCGCAGGCAAGGGAACCGCGTTTCATCGGGGGCCTGGAAGTCCAGGCGCGCAATGGCAAAAAGGTCCAGCGGTGCAACACCCGAATCGATTCGCTCCGGCCAGGCCAGCGCGTTGGCAATCGGGGTGCGCATATCCGGGTTACCCAACTGCGCCAATACCGAACCGTCGATGTAATCGACCAGCGAATGGATCACGCTCTGCGGGTGAATCACCACTTCGACCTGGGCTGGCTTGGCATCGAACAGCCAACAGGCTTCGATCAATTCCAGCCCTTTGTTCATCATGCTGGCCGAATCGACCGAGATTTTGCGCCCCATCGACCAGTTCGGGTGGGCACACGCCTGCTCAGGGGTAACATGCGCCAGTTCAGCCATCGGCGTCTGTCGGAACGGACCGCCAGAGGCCGTAAGCAAGATCCGCCGCACACCGACCGCCCCCAGACCACGGGCGAAATCCTGTGGCATGCACTGGAAAATCGCGTTGTGCTCGCTGTCGATCGGCAACAGCACCGAACCGCTTTTGCGCACCGCCTGCATGAACAAAGCACCGGACATCACCAGTGCTTCTTTGTTAGCCAGGAGAATCTTCTTGCCAGCTTCGACCGCCGCCAGGGTCGGACGCAAGCCCGCAGCCCCCACGATTGCAGCCATGACCGCGTCGACTTCAGGATCGGAGGCGACCTGACACAGGCCCTCCTCCCCGACCAGCACACGGGTCGACAGACCGGCCGCGCGCAGGTCGTCCTGCAGGGTTCGGGCGACGACCGCTTCAGGCACCACGGCGAACCGTGGCGAGTGCTTGACGCACAGCGCCAACAGCTCACTCAAGCGAGAGAAACCACTCAGGGCAAAGACCTGATAGCGCTGGGGATGACGCGCGATGACATCGAGCGTACTAAGGCCGATCGAGCCGGTCGCCCCCAGAACGGTGATCTGTTGTGGGCGGCTCACGATGCCGCCATCCACAGCAATACGGCAAACACTGGAATCGCTGCGGTCAGGCTGTCGATACGGTCCAGCACGCCGCCATGGCCCGGAAGCAGGTTACTGCTGTCCTTGATGCCCGACTGACGCTTGAACATGCTTTCCGTCAGGTCGCCGATCACCGAAATGAACACGACTACAGCGGCCCCAATCAAGCCCATCAGCAACTGAGCGAAGCTCCAGTCACGCACGAAACCGACCACTGCCGTGATCACCAGACTCAGCAGCAAGCCGCCGTACACGCCTTCCCAGCTTTTACCAGGACTGACTTGCGGTGCCAGCTTGCGCTTGCCGAACGCCCGACCGGAAAAGTAAGCGCCAATATCGGCACCCCAGACCAGAACCATCACCGCCATGATCAACCAGTTGCCCAAAGGCTCCTGCTTGATTTGAACCAGACCTTGCCAGGCCGGCAGCAGGATCAGCAGGCCGATGACCAGTTTGCAGGCAGCGCTGGCCCAGTGCTCACTGGAGCGCGGGTAGGTCAGCACCAGATAAGTCGCAACGCCCCACCACAGCACCGAAGCCCCGAGCACCCAAGGCGCGAGCCCCGGCAGGATGTACATGACGAACAGCATCAACGCGACGATTGCCGCAAAGGCTACGCGGATCGGCTGCGCCGTGAAGCCCGCCAGGCGCGCCCATTCCCAGGCACCGAGGGTCACGACCAGGCCTATGAACAGCGCAAAACCCGAACCTTCGAGCAGAAAAAACCCGCACAGGGCAATCGGCAGAAGGATCAGTGCCGTGATGATTCGTTGTTTAAGCATTAAACCCGGGCTCCAGCCTCGACCTGCTCGCTCGTTTTACCGAAGCGGCGCTGGCGAGAAGCGAAATCGGCCAGCGCGTTACGCATGGCATCGTGTTTGAAGTCCGGCCAGAACAGGTCGGAGAAGTACAACTCGGCGTAAGCCAGTTGCCACAGCAGGAAGTTACTGATGCGATGTTCACCGCCGGTACGAATGCACAAGTCCGGCAACGGCAGGTCGCCGGTGGACAGACAGGTCTGCAACAGCTCCGGCGTGATGTCCTCCGGACGCAGGTGCCCGGCCTGAACTTCACGCGCCAGGCGCTGTGCCGCTTGCGCGATATCCCACTGACCGCCGTAGTTTGCGGCAATCTGCAGAATGAAGCGATTGGTGCCCGCCGTCATTGCTTCAGCCTCGCGCATCGCGGCCTGAAGCTCCGGGTGAAAGCGCGAGCGATCGCCAATGATGCGCAAACTGATGTTGTTTTCGTTCAGGCGCTTGGCCTCGCGACGCAAGGCCTTGAAGAACAGGTCCATCAAGGCACTGACTTCGTCGGCCGGGCGCTGCCAGTTCTCACTGGAGAAGGCAAACAGGGTCAACACTTCGACCTTGGCCTCGGCACACACCTCAATGACCGCACGAACGGCATCGACACCCGCTTTATGCCCGGCAACACCCGGCATAAAGCGTTTTTTCGCCCAGCGATTGTTACCATCCATGATGATCGCGACATGGCGCGGCACCGCGGACGGCGCAGTCTGCTTGGTCTTATCCATGAAAACGCGACCCTTATACGGCCATCAGGTCCGCTTCTTTTGCCTTGGTGGCGGAGTCGATATCCGCCTCGGCCTTGTCAGTCAACTTCTGGATATCGGCTGCGGCACGACGCTCTTCGTCTTCGCTGATTTCCTTGTCTTTCACCAGCTTCTTCAGTTCTCCCAACGCATCGCGACGGATATTACGTACCGCCACACGAGCGTCTTCAGCAGCGCTACGCGCCTGCTTGGTAAAACCTTTGCGGGTCTCTTCGGTCAGTGCCGGCATGGAGATCAGCAGCAGCTCGCCAAGGTTGGTCGGATTGAGGTTCAGACCAGCGCTTTGGATAGCCTTGTCGACAGCGCCAAGCATATTGCGCTCGAAAGCCACGACTTGCAGGGTGCGGGAGTCTTTTACGGTGATGTTGGCAACTTGGGTAATAGAAGTGTCTGTGCCGTAATACGGCACCATCACGCTACCCAGAATGCTCGGGTGTGCCTTGCCTGTACGAATCTGGCCGAATGCATGGGCCAGAGAATCCAGGGATTTCTGCATACGCTCTTGAGCGTCTTTCTTGATTTCGTTGATCATTGTTGGCCTTCCTCGATCAGGGTCCCTTCAGCGCCGCCGTGGACGATATTCAGCAGGGCACCGGGCTTGTTCATGTTAAATACGCGCAGCGGCATCTTGTGGTCGCGGCACAGGCAAATGGCAGTCAGGTCCATCACGCCCAGCTTGCGATCCAGCACTTCATCGTAAGTCAGATGATCGAACTTCTCTGCATGCGGGTCTTTGAATGGGTCAGCGGTGTAGACGCCATCGACCTTGGTTGCCTTGAGCACGACATCGGCGTCGATTTCGATCGCTCGCAGGCAAGCGGCGGAATCCGTGGTGAAGAATGGATTACCGGTACCGGCCGCGAAAATCACGACTTCCTTGGAATTCAGGTGGCGCATGGCTTTGCGGCGATCATAGTGATCGGTCACGCCAACCATGGAAATGGCCGACATCACGATGGCCGAGATATTGGCACGTTCCAGCGCATCGCGCATGGCCAGGGCGTTCATCACAGTGGCCAGCATGCCCATGTGGTCGCCGGTTACCCGATCCATGCCGGCCGCGCTCAGCGCTGCACCGCGGAACAGGTTGCCGCCGCCGATCACCAGACCGACCTGAACGCCGATGCCGACCAGTTGGCCAACTTCCAGCGCCATGCGATCCAGAACTTTCGGATCGATCCCGAACTCTTCCGAGCCCATCAGGGCCTCGCCGCTAAGCTTGAGTAGAATGCGTTTATAGCGAGCCTGATAACCACTGCCCTGCTGAGCCATTGCGAATCTCTCCTGCGGCGTATTTTAAAAATTCTTTGCGAGCTGCTTTACAGCTGGCGTTCACTCTAGCTTGGCGCTGCTTCAGCGCCATCGGAACATGGCTTTGTAAGCCAGTTCCAAAAGGAAACCAATTAAAAATTGGCACCCCATCTGAAAAGAGGCTGCGCGCGTAAGCGGGCAGCCTCTTCAGGGCGACAGTTAAAAAACCGTCTTATTGCTTGGCGGCAGCCAGCTGGGCAGCAACTTCTTCAGCGAAGTTGTCGACCGGCTTCTCGATACCTTCGCCTACTTTGAAGTAGGTGAAGGAAACGATTTCAGCACCGGCTTTCTTGGCCAGTTCGCCAACCTTGATTTCAGGGTTCTTGACGAACGCCTGCTCAACCAGGCTTGCTTCGGCCAGGAACTTGCTGATACGGCCTTTGACCATGTTCTCAACAATGTTTTCTGGCTTGCCTTTGATTTTTTCTTCGTTCAGCTGCAGGAACACAGCTTTTTCGCGCTCGATCGCTTCGGCAGAAACTTCCGAAGGCAGCAGGAACTCAGGATTGCTTGCCGCTACGTGCATGGCGATGTCTTTGGCCAGCTCGACGTCGCCGCCTTTCAGGACAACTGCAACACCGATTTTGTTGCCGTGCAGGTAACCACCAACAACATCACCTTCAACGCGTGCCAGGCGACGGATGTTGACGTTTTCGCCAACCTTGCCGACCAGTACCAGGCGAGCAGCTTCTTGAGCTTCGATCAGCGGAGCAACATCAGTCAGCTTGTCAGCGAATGCTTTTTCAACGCTGGCAGCAACGAATGCCTTGAAGTCGTCTTGCAGGGCCAGGAAGTCGGTCTGCGAGTTCACTTCCAACAGAACGGCGGATTTACCGTCTTCTTTCAGAGCGATAGCGCCTTCAGCGGCAACGTTGCCAGCTTTCTTGGCAGCCTTGATGGCGCCCGAAGCACGCATGTCATCAATGGCTTTTTCGATGTCGCCGCCGGCCTTGGTCAAGGCCTTTTTGCAGTCCATCATGCCTTCGCCGGTACGCTCGCGCAGTTCTTTGACCAACGCTGCAGTAATCTCTGCCATTTCAAAAATCCTCTTGGATAGGTTTTCAACCATTCCACCCGATCGAACGGGCGATCAATTCTTCCCGAACCACCGTTGATAGCAGCTGCAAGTTACAAATGCTGTAATTGCGCCACCGGACAAACGGTTTTCGAGGTGGCAAAAAGGGGGCCAAGCCCCCTTTTTGCTTACTGAGTCAACGCCAAGGCGTCAATTACTCAGCCGCTGCTACCGGAGCTTCTTCAACGAACTGCTCGGTGCCGCCAGCAACGTGGTTGCGACCGCGGATTACAGCGTCAGCCATCGAACCCATGTACAGCTGGATAGCGCGGATTGCGTCATCGTTGCCTGGGATGATGTAGTCAACGCCTTCCGGGCTGCTGTTGGTATCGACTACGCCGATAACCGGGATGCCCAGCTTGTTGGCTTCGGTGATCGCGATGCGCTCGTGATCAACGTCGATAACGAACAGAGCGTCTGGCAGACCGCCCATGTCCTTGATACCACCCAGGGAACGATCCAGCTTCTCAAGATCGCGGGAGCGCATCAGCGCTTCTTTCTTGGTCAGCTTGGCGAAAGTACCGTCTTCGGCTTGTACTTCAAGGTCACGCAGACGCTTGATGGAAGCACGGATGGTTTTGAAGTTGGTCAGCATGCCGCCCAACCAGCGGTGATCGACGTACGGCGAACCGCAACGTGCTGCTTCTTCAGCAACGATCTTGCCAGCGGAACGCTTGGTGCCGACGAACAGAATCTTGTTTTTGCCCTGGGCCAGGCGCTCTACGAAAGTCAGAGCTTCGTTGAACATTGGCAGGGTTTTTTCAAGGTTGATGATGTGAATCTTGTTACGAGCGCCGAAAATGTACTTACCCATTTTCGGGTTCCAGTAACGGGTCTGGTGACCGAAGTGCACACCGGCCTTCAGCATATCGCGCATGTTGACTTGGGACATGATAGTTCCTTAATAAGTCGGGTTTGGCCTCCACGTATCCCAATGACCAACCAGCAGCATCAGCTGAAGGCACCCAGGTCATCGTGTCGACACGTGTGTGGATTTAAGCCTTTCGGGGTATCCCCGGAAAGCGGCGCATTTTATATCACAAGGTTGCAAAAAACGGAACCCGGATTCTCAATTCCTGACGCATGCCCTCCAGCAGCCCTTGGAATCGCTCAAGAATGCGCCAATCTATAGAGAGAAGCGATGCACAGAGGGTCAGATTTGCGCTGTTCGTCTGTTAGAATCGCCTTTTTCAGGGCCGTCACGATCGATCGCGCAACGCCCATTCCGTCTTAGCAAGCGCCATCGAGCGCAGAGAGAGCCTGTATGACCGTCACACTCAAAACGCCAGAGGACATCGCAAAAATGCGTGTCGCCGGCAAACTGGCCGCCGACGTGCTTGAAATGATTGCCGAACATGTCAAGCCAGGCATCACGACCGAAGAACTGGACCGTATCTGCCACGACTACATCGTCAACGTGCAGCAGGCCATCCCTGCCCCGCTCAATTACAAGGGCTACCCGAAGTCGATCTGTACCTCGATCAACCACGTGGTCTGCCACGGCATTCCGAACGAAAAGCCGTTGAAAGATGGCGACACCCTGAACATCGACGTCACCGTCATCAAGGACGGTTACCACGGCGACACCAGCCGCATGTTCCACGTCGGCAGCGTGCCGGTCTGGGCTGAGCGCCTGTCGCAAGTCACCCAGGAATGCATGTACAAGGCCATCGAGATCGTCAAACCCGGCTGCCGCCTGGGCGACATCGGCGAAGTGATCCAGAAGCACGCTGAAAAGAACGGTTTTTCGGTGGTTCGCGAATTCTGCGGCCACGGCATCGGCAAGGTGTTCCACGAAGAGCCGCAGATCCTGCACTACGGCCGCGCCGGCACCGGCATGGAGCTGAAAGCGGGCATGACGTTCACCATCGAACCGATGATCAATCAGGGCAAGGCCGACACCAAGGTGCTGGGCGATGGCTGGACCGCCATCACCAAGGACCGCAAGCTCTCGGCGCAGTGGGAACACACCTTGGTGGTGACCGAGACCGGCTACGAAATCTTCACCTTGCGCGCCG
Organism: Pseudomonas sp. PB120; assembly: GCF_009761815.1. Lineage (GTDB taxonomy): Bacteria > Pseudomonadota > Gammaproteobacteria > Pseudomonadales > Pseudomonadaceae > Aquipseudomonas. Next base: position 34,338 of record NZ_RWIN01000142.1, on the reverse strand, counting down.
ATGACACCATCCCGCGCGTTTCGGCCTGATCCGACCCAGGCAGCACCCAGCCTTATAGAAAGGAAAGCCAATCGATGCCGCAGGTGGATCCAGAACTCTTCGACCGCGGCCAGTTCCAGGCTGAACTGGCCCTGAAGGCTAGCCCGATCGCAGCTTTCAAGAAGGCGATTCGCCAGGCCCGCGAGGTCCTTGACGGGCGCTTTCGCAGCGGCCGAGAGATTCGCCGGCTGATCGAGGATCGCGCCTGGTTCGTCGACAACATCCTGCAAAAGGCCTGGGAGCAGTTCAACTGGAGCGAAGACGCCGACATCGCGCTGGTCGCGGTCGGCGGCTACGGTCGCGGTGAACTGCATCCGTATTCCGATATCGATCTGCTGATTCTGCTGGACAGCGCCGATCACGAAATTTTCCGCGATTCCATCGAGCGCTTTCTGACGCTGCTGTGGGACATCGGCCTGGAAGTCGGGCAGAGCGTTCGCTCCGTGGACGAATGCGCCGTCGAGGCCCGCGCCGACCTCACGGTTGTCACCAACCTGATGGAAAGCCGCACCATCTGCGGTCCCGAGCGGTTGCGCCAGCGCATGCTGGACGTCACCAGCACCGCGCACATGTGGCCGAGCAAGGACTTTTTCCTGGCCAAGCGCGCCGAGCAAAAGGCCCGTCACCACAAGTACAACGACACCGAATACAACCTGGAACCCAACGTCAAAGGCTCGCCCGGCGGGCTACGGGATATTCAGACGATTCTTTGGGTAGCCCGTCGCGAATACGGCACCCTGAACCTGCGGGCACTGGCCGGCGAAGGCTTCCTGGTCGAGAGCGAAAACGCGCTGCTGGCGTCCTCCCAGGAATTCCTGTGGAAGGTTCGTTACGCGCTGCACATGCTCGCCGGCCGTTCCGAAGACCGCTTGCTGTTCGATCACCAGCGCTCGATTGCCGGGCTGCTGGGCTTTGCAGGCGATGACGCCAAGCAAGCCATCGAAAACTTCATGCAGCAGTACTATCGGGTGGTCATGAGCATTGCCCAGCTCAGCGACCTGATCATCCAGCATTTCGAGGAAGTCATCCTCGCGCCGGAAGATGAAGCGCCGCCGCAACCGATCAACTCGCGATTCCAGCTGCACGACGGCTACATCGAGGCACGCAACGACAATGTGTTCCGCCGCACGCCGTTCGCGATGCTCGAAATCTTCGTCCTGATGGCCCAGCAGCCAGAAATCAAGGGCGTGCGCGCCGACACCATTCGCCTGCTGCGCGAACACCGCCACCTGATCGACGATGATTTCCGCAACGATATTCGTAACACCAGCCTGTTCATCGAGCTGTTCAAGTGCAAGATCGGCATTCACCGCAACCTGCGACGGATGAACCGCTACGGCATCCTCGGGCGTTATTTGCCGGAGTTCGGCTTTATTGTCGGGCAGATGCAGCATGACCTGTTTCATATCTATACGGTCGACGCGCACACCCTGAACCTGATCAAGCACCTGCGTAAGTTGCAGTACACGCAGGTGTCGGAAAAATTCCCGCTGGCCAGCAAGCTCATGGGCAAGCTGCCCAAGCCCGAGCTGATCTACCTGGCCGGGCTGTACCACGACATCGGCAAGGGCCGGCACGGCGATCACTCGGAAATCGGCGCGGTGGATGCCGAAGCGTTTTGCCAGCGCCACCAATTACCCGTGTGGGACAGCCGCCTGATCGTCTGGCTGGTGCAGAACCACCTGGTGATGTCGACCACAGCCCAGCGCAAGGACTTGTCCGACCCGCAAGTGATCCACGATTTTGCACAGATCGTCGGCGACGAAACCCGCCTCGACTATTTGTACGTGCTGACGGTCGCCGACATCAACGCCACCAATCCGACGCTGTGGAACTCCTGGCGCGCCAGCCTGTTGCGCCAGCTCTACACCGAGACCAAGCGCGCCTTGCGCCGGGGCCTGGAAAACCCGGTGGATCGCGAAATGCAGATCCGTCAGACACAAAGCGCAGCCCTGGACATCCTGGTACGCGGCGGCACAGATCCGGACGACGTCGAGCAGTTGTGGTCGCAATTGGGCGATGACTATTTCCTGCGTCACACCGCGGGCGATGTGGCCTGGCACAGTGACGCGATTCTCCAGCAGCCGGCCGACGGTGGGCCGCTGGTGCTAATCAAAGAGACCACCCAGCGCGAGTTCGAGGGCGGCACGCAGATTTTCATCTACGCACCGGACCAACACGACTTCTTCGCCGTGACCGTGGCCGCGATGGACCAGCTCAACCTGAACATCCACGACGCCCGGGTCATCACCTCCAGCAGCCAGTTCACACTCGACACCTACATCGTGCTCGACACCGACGGCGATTCGATTGGCGATAACCCGGCGCGGGTCCAGCAGATCCGTGATGGCCTGACCGAAGCCCTGCGCAACCCGGACGATTACCCGACCATCATTCAGCGTCGTGTACCGCGCCAGCTCAAGCATTTCGCGTTCGCGCCGCAAGTGACGATCCACAACGATGCCCAGCGGCCGGTGACGGTACTGGAACTCAGCGCCCCGGATCGCCCGGGCCTGCTGGCACGGATCGGCACGATTTTCCTCGAGTTCGACCTGTCGCTGCAGAACGCCAAGATTGCAACCCTGGGCGAGCGCGTCGAAGACGTGTTCTTTATCACCGACGCCAACAATCAGCCGTTGTCCGACCCCTTGCTGTGCAGCCGCTTGCAGGACGCGATCGTCGAACAGCTGAGCGTCAGCCAGGAACCCGAGATCAAACTGTCGCGCATCAGTATCTGAATCCGCTGGCTCTTTGCAGGAGCGAGCTTGCTCGCGATGAACGCACAAACACCACGGGGCATCAGGAGCCCCGGGTTAACATTGACGACCATCGCGAGCAAGCTCGCTCCTACAGAGACCGGCGTCACCCCACACCGAACGAGATTGACCGATGAACAACGCGTTGTCCCAGCTGCAGCCCTACCCGTTCGAGAAGCTCCGCGCCCTGCTCGGCAGCGTCACGCCAAACCCTGACAAGCGCCCAGTCGCGCTGTCCATCGGCGAGCCGAAGCACCGTTCGCCCAGCTTTGTCGCCGAAGCGCTGGCAAGCAATCTGGATCAGATGGCTGTATACCCGACCACCCTCGGCATCCCGGCGTTGCGTGAAGCCATCGCGGCGTGGTGCGAGCGTCGTTTCAATGTTCCGAACGGTTGGCTAGACCCGGCGCGCAACGTGCTGCCGGTCAACGGTACGCGTGAGGCGCTGTTCGCGTTCACCCAGACCGTGGTCAACCGTGGCGACGACGCCTTGGTGGTCAGCCCGAACCCGTTCTATCAGATCTACGAAGGCGCTGCGTTCCTGGCCGGCGCCAAGCCGCATTACCTGCCCTGCCTGGATGAGAATGGCTTCAACCCGGATTTCGACGCCGTGTCGCCGGACATCTGGAAACGCTGCCAGATCCTGTTCCTGTGCTCGCCGGGCAACCCGACCGGCGCGTTGATCCCGGTCGAAACGCTGAAGAAGCTGATCGCACTGGCCGACGAACATGACTTCGTGATCGCCGCCGACGAATGCTACAGCGAGCTGTACTTCGACGAGAAAACCCCACCCGCCGGCCTGCTCAGTGCCTGCGTGGAACTGGGCCGCAAGGACTTCAAGCGTTGCGTGGTGTTCCATAGCCTGTCCAAGCGCTCGAACCTGCCAGGCCTGCGGTCAGGCTTCGTGGCGGGTGATGCGGACATTCTCAAAGGTTTCCTCCTGTATCGCACTTACCACGGCTGCGCGATGCCGGTTCAGACTCAACTGGCCAGCGTTGCCGCGTGGAACGACGAAGTGCATGTGCGCGCCAACCGTGCGCTGTACCGCGAGAAGTATGACGCGGTGCTGGAGATCCTCAGCCCGGTGATGGATGTGCAGCGTCCGGACGGTGGTTTCTACCTGTGGCCGAACGTCGACGGCGATGACGAGGCGTTCTGCCGTGATCTGTTCGTTGAAGAACACGTGACGGTGGTACCGGGCTCGTATCTGTCCCGTGCTGTTGACGGGGCTAATCCGGGTGCCGGTCGGGTGCGCATGGCGCTGGTTGCGCCACTCGCCGAGTGCGTCGAAGCGGCAGAACGCATTCGCGCGTTCATTCAACGCCGCAAGTGACTCCAACGGCAGGTGTTATTTCACCTGCCCCAGATTGGCTTCACTCAAGTCCAGCTCCCCTAAGACCTCGCGCAACACGTCATCACCAATCTGGTGGTGACGGCTGAGCTTGTACAGTTCCAGGCGCTGCGCCCGCAGCGCCTTCAAGCGCAAACGTCGCTCCAGCAGGTCCATTTCAAACGCCAATGCCTGGGCTTCCGCCGAATCGTTGAACACCTCCAGTTGATGCCGATACTCGGACATCAGCCGTGCCTTGAGCTCCGCCGCCAACGCCGATTGCGCGGCGTCCTGGGGGGTGGTCTCTTCCGCTTCCAGTGCATGAATCGCCGCTTCGGCCGTCTTGCGCCAGGCCTCACGCACTTCATTGCGACGCTTGTCGTCAGGGCTTTTGTCGATGCCGCGCAGCAACAACGGCAAGGTTATGCAGGCGGCGATCAGCGACAGCAGAATCACCCCGGCGGCGATGAAAATCATCAAGTCCCGCTCGGGAAACTCATCACCGCCCATCATCATCGGCACGGACAACACACCCGCCAGCGTGACGGCCCCTCTCACACCGCCAATCGTGAGCAACCAGCACGAACGCGCGTCAGGCAACTGCGTCATCGCCCCTTGCCCACGCAGTCGGCGCAACAAACCCGACAGTCGCCAAGTGCTTTGCACCCAGGTAAACCGCAAGACCAGCAGCACGCAGAAAATCGCCAACACATCCAGACAACGGTAGAGCAGCGTCGGCCACAACGAAGTTTCGTGACTGGCCACAGCCTTGATGATGTCCGGCAATTGCAATCCCAGCAGCAGGAAAATCAGGCCGTTGAAGGCAAATTCCAGCAACGACCAGACACTTCGATTGAGCAACCGGGTGTTGGTCTGGCGTGGCAGCAGGTCTAGCCAGCTCTGCATCATGCCCGCCGCCACTGCCGACAGAATGCCCGATGCGCCCACGCGCTCAGCCAGCACGTAGGCGGCAAACGGCAGCAGCAACATGAACACGACGTGGGTCGCCGGGTCATCCCAGCCGCGAGCGATCATCCACGCCCGCAAGCGCCCTACCAGCCAGCTCAGCGCGACCCCGACGGCCAGCCCGCCGACCGCCACCAGAACAAAGGTCAGGCTGGCGTTGGCCAGGGAGAACATGCCGGTCACGGCCGCCGCCAAGGCAAATTTGAAGGTCACCAAGCCGGAAGCGTCGTTCATCAGCGCTTCGCCCTGCAGCATGTGCATCAACGGCGTGGGCAAACGGTTCTGAGAGATGGCCGAAACGGCCACAGCGTCAGTTGGCGACAGCACAGCGGCCAGCGCAAACGCCACCGGCAGCGGAATGCCCGGTATCAGCCAATTTATGAAGTAACCGGCGCCGACCACGGTAAACAGCACCAACCCGACCGCTAACGTCAGGATCGGGCCGCGCAGTCGCCAGAATTCGCGCTTGGGCATGCGCCAGCCGTCGGAGAACAGCAGCGGCGGCAGAAACAAAAACAGAAACAACTCCGGGTCCAGTGCAACGTGCAAACCGAGCGTCGGCCACGCCAACAACGCCCCGGCGGCGATTTGCACCAGCGGCAAGGGCAGCGGGATCACGCGTCCGATCAGGCGGGAAACGCCAACCAGCATCAACATGATCAGGACGGTGTAGGCGGTTTGCATAAAGCGCGGGTTCCCAGGCAATCGACAGCATTGAAGTGCCATATTAGCTGCTTAGACTACAGGCTGACCTTTGCACCAATGTCGCAGGCTCGGTTCGTACAGGGTTTTGGGTTTTAACTGGATGGTCATGGCATAATCCTTCACCTTTTTTTTCCAGCACCTGTAAAGGGGGCAATTCCTTGACCGTTTCAAGTAAAACGTTGCACCTTTTCGGCATCAAAGCCTGCGACACCATGAAAAAGGCGCGCACTTGGCTCGATGAACACGCTGTCACCTATGACTTTCATGATTACAAAACGGCCGGAATCGACCGTGAACACCTGACCCAATGGTGCGACGAGCACGGCTGGCAAGTGGTGTTGAACCGTGCAGGCACGACCTTTCGCAAACTCGACGACGAACGCAAAGCCGATCTCGACCAGCCGAAAGCCATCGAATTGATGCTCGCACAACCCTCGATGATCAAGCGCCCGGTGCTCGATCTCGGTGACCGAACCCTGATTGGCTTCAAGCCAGATATCTACGCGGCAGCGCTCAAGTAAGCCAGCCCGTTCAATTTTGTTAGAGGTATTCACATGTCCACTACCCCGTTCAGCCTGGCCTTTGGTGTCGGCACTCAAAACCGTCAGGGCGCATGGCTGGAAGTGTTTTACGCACAGCCGCTGCTCAATCCTTCGGCCGAACTGGTCGCGGCCATCGCCCCTGTGCTGGGCTATACCGACGGCAACCAGGCCATCGCCTTCAGCACCGCTCAAGCCTCGCAACTGGCAGAAGCGCTGAAAGGCGTCGACGCAGCCCAGGCTGCCCTGCTGACCCGTCTGGCCGAGAGCCACAAGCCGCTGGTCGCGACCATCCTGGCCGACGACGCGCCGCTGACTTCCACGCCTGAGGCCTACCTCAAGCTGCATTTGCTGTCCCACCGCCTGGTCAAGCCGCACGGCCTGAACCTGGCCGGCGTGTTCCCGCTGCTGCCAAACGTGGCGTGGACCAGCCAAGGTGCCATCGACCTGGCCGAACTGGCCGAGCATCAACTGGAAGCCCGTCTGCGCGGCGAGCTGCTGGAAGTGTTCTCGGTGGACAAGTTCCCGAAAATGACCGACTACGTGGTACCGGCCGGCGTACGTATCGCTGACGCCGCGCGTATCCGTCTGGGCGCTTACGTGGGCGAAGGCACCACCGTGATGCACGAAGGTTTCGTCAACTTCAACGCCGGCACCGAAGGCCCGGGCATGATCGAAGGCCGCGTATCCGCTGGCGTATTCGTCGGCAAGGGCTCGGACCTGGGCGGCGGTTGCTCGACGATGGGTACCCTGTCGGGCGGCGGCAACATTGTGATCAAGGTCGGCGAAGGCTGCCTGATCGGCGCCAACGCCGGTATCGGCATTCCGTTGGGCGACCGCAACACCGTTGAATCGGGCCTGTACGTGACCGCCGGCACCAAAGTGGCGCTGCTGGACGAGCACAACAACCTGGTCAAAGTGGTCAAGGCGCGTGAACTGGCGGGCCAGCCTGACCTGTTGTTCCGTCGCAATTCGGAAACCGGTGCCGTGGAATGCAAAACCCACAAATCGGCGATCGAACTGAACGAAGCGCTGCACGCTCACAACTAAGCAGAGCGTCACAGATAACCTTGTAGGAGCGAGCTTGCTCGCGATGGACGCCAACGATTACGCGCGGCAGCAGACACCTCGCGTCGTCCATGCATTTTTCGCGAGCAAGCTCGCTCCTACAGGGCCAGCCCATGTTCACCAGGGCCCCATAGCATGATGATTCTTTCCCCCTGGCGTGCCGATTTCCCGGCCATCGCCGCCCTGCAACGGCAAGACCAGACCTATCTGGACAACGCCGCCACCACTCAAAAACCCCAAGCCCTGATGGATGCCCTGGCGCATTACTACGCCAACGGCGCGGCCAACGTGCATCGGGCGCAACACCTGCCCGGCGCCCATGCCACCCAGGCGTTCGAGGACAGTCGCAGCAAAGCCGCGCATTGGCTGAATGCGGGCGATTGCGGTCAGATCATCTTTACCCACGGCGCAACCTCTGCGCTGAACCTCCTGGCCTATGGCCTGGAACACCTGTTCAATCCGGGTGATGAGATTGTCATCAGCGCCCTGGAGCATCACGCCAACCTGCTGCCATGGCAGCAAGTTGCCCACCGGCGCGACCTGAAACTGGTGATCCTGCCACTGGATGCCGACGGTGTGATCGACCTCGATGCCGCCGCGTCGTTGATCGGTCCGCGTACGCGCTTGCTGGCGGTCAGCCAGCTGTCCAACGTGCTCGGCGCCTGGCAACCCTTGCCCGCCTTGCTGGCGATGGCCAAAGCCCAGGGCGCATTGACCGTGGTCGATGGCGCCCAGGGCGTGGTTCATGGTCGTCACGACGTGCAGGCGCTGGGTTGCGACTTCTATGTATTTTCCAGCCACAAGCTCTATGGCCCCGATGGCCTGGGCGTGCTGTTCGGTCGCCACGAAGCGCTCAAGCAACTGCGCCACTGGCAGTTCGGCGGCGAAATGGTGCTGGATGCGGATTACCAGCACGCACGCTTCCGCCCTGCCCCACTGGGTTTCGAGGCCGGAACACCGCCAATTTCCAGCGTGATAGGTCTAGGGGCGACGCTGGATTACCTCGCAGGCCTCGATCAGGATGCGGTGTCGGCCCATGAGGCGGCGCTGCACGACTATTTGCTGAAAGGTCTTGAGGCACGCAACGGCATTCGGCTGCTGGGCAAGCCGCAACTGGCCTTGGCGAGTTTTGTCGTCGAGGGTGTGCATAACGCTGATCTGGCGCATTTGCTGACAGAACAGGGCATCGCGGTGCGCGCCGGTCATCACTGTGCCATGCCGCTGCTGAAAAGTTTCGAACTGGCCGGGGCGATTCGGGTGTCGTTGGCGCTGTACAACGATTCCGAAGACCTGGAACGGTTTTTTAAAGCGCTGGATCAGGCGCTGGAGTTGTTGCGATGAACCTCCCCGCTGATGCTGTCACGGCACTCGAAACCTTTCAGGCTGCCGCCGGCTGGGAGCAGCGGGCGCGTCTGTTGATGCAATGGGGTGAGCGTCTGCCGGCGTTAAGCGATAGGGACAAGATCGACGCCAACCGCGTGCATGGTTGCGAGAGCCAGGTGTGGCTGGTGGGATCGTTGCGGGACGGACACTGGCAGTTCGCTGCGAGCAGCGATGCGCGGATGATTCGCGGGTTGGTGGCGTTGTTGCTGGCTCGGGTCAATGGGTTGTCGGCGGCTGAGTTGCAACAGGTCGACCTGCCGGAGTGGTTCGCCCGGCTAGGTCTATCCCGACAGCTCTCCCCTTCGCGCAGTAATGGCCTCAATGCCGTGTTACAGCGGATGAATGAGTTGGCGGGTTAATCGTCTTCGTCGGAACGCCGCCCGGACCAAACCCGCCCCCCTATTTGGTTTGTGGCCGATCACAAATACCCGGTTCTGCCGAATACCCTGTGGGAGCCAGCCTGCTGGCGATGGCGGTGTAACAGTCAACGAAGAGGTTGAATGTTATGCCCTCATCGCCAGCAGGCTGGCTCCCACATTTGGTTTGTGGCCGATCACAAATACCCGTTTCAACCGAATCCCCTTGTGGGAGCGAGACCGGTTTGCCCGCGATGAGGCCAGCAGCAACACCGATCAAACCTCAGGTTTAACCCGATCCGCCGGGCGCCTTACACCCGCCACAATCTTATCCACAGCTTTGGTCGCCGCGACCATGCCAAACGTCGCCGTCACCATCATCACCGCGCCAAACCCGCCAGCGCAGTCCAGCTTCACGCCATCCCCGACAAAACTCTTCTGCAAACAAATGCTGCCATCGGGCTTTGGATAACGCAGTTGCTCGGTGGAAAACACGCACGGCACGCTGTAATGGCGGGTCACCGTGCGGGAGAAGTTGTAGTCGCGGCGCAGCGTCGAACGCACTTTCGAGGCCAGCGGATCATTGAACGTACGGTTCAGGTCGCACACCTGAATCAGCGTCGGATCAATCTGCCCACCCGCGCCGCCGGTGGTAATGATCTGGATCTTGCGACGCTTGCACCATGCAATCAGCGCAGCCTTGGCGTTGACGCTGTCGATGCAGTCGATCACGCAGTCGATGTTCGGCGTGATGTACTCGGCCATGGTCTCGCGGGTGACGAAGTCCGCCACCGCATGCACCGTGCAGTCCGGGTTGATGCCGCGCAGGCGCTCGGCCATCACCTCGACCTTGGGTTTGCCCACGGTACTGTCCAGCGCGTGCAACTGACGGTTGGCGTTGCTGACACAGACGTCGTCCAGGTCGAACAGCGAAATCTCGCCCACACCACACCGGGCCACCGCTTCCGCCGCCCAGGAACCGACGCCACCGACGCCGACAATCGCCACGTGGGCCGCGCGCAGGCGCTCGAGGCCTTCGATGCCATACAAACGGGCGATGCCTGCAAACCGCGGATCTTCTGTGCTCATGACCATTACCCTAAAAACCGGCGCGCATTATAGGGCTTCGCAGCGGCAAGTTTTAAGTTTCAGGCGACAAGTGTAAGAACTTATGTGAAACCGGATTGCCCAACGTCAGGCTTTTCCCTGTCTGCTGTACGGTCAGTGAAAGCACGGTGTAGGATGCGCGCCCCTTGGCCGACCGCCGACCGTTCCTTCGTTCCACAGCCTTTGGAACCTGAAATAGCTATGTCATCGCGTAAATTTGGACTCAACCTGGTGGTGGTGCTCGCCATCGCTGCCTTGTTTACCGGCTTCTGGGCGCTGATCAATCGCCCCGTCACCGCCCCCAACTGGCCAGAACAGATCTCGGGGTTTTCCTACTCGCCGTTCCAGCAAGGCCAGTACCCGCAGAAAGAACAGTACCCGACCGACGATGAAATGCGTCGCGACCTGGAGATCATGAGCAAGCTGACGGACAACATCCGTACTTACTCGGTCGACGGCACCCTGGAAGACATTCCAAAACTGGCCGAAGAATTCGGCCTGCGGGTGACGCTGGGGATCTGGATCAGCCCGGACCAGGAACGCAACGAGCGGGAAATCACCCGCGCCATCGAAATCGCCAACACCTCCCGCAGCGTCGTGCGCGTGGTTGTAGGTAACGAGGCGATCTTTCGTAAGGAAATTACCGCCGCGCAACTGAGCGTACTCCTCGATCGCGTCCGTGCTGCCGTGAAGGTGCCGGTCACCACGTCCGAGCAATGGCACGTCTGGGAAGAACACCCGGAGCTGGCCAAGCACGTCGACCTGATTGCCGCACACATCCTGCCCTACTGGGAATTCATCCCGGTGGACAAGGCCGGCCAGTTCGTCCTCGACCGCGCCCGTGACCTGAAAAAGATGTTCCCGAAAAAACCGCTGCTGCTCTCGGAGGTTGGCTGGCCGAGCAACGGCCGCATGCGGGGCGGTACCGATGCGAGCCCGGCGGATCAGGCGATCTACTTGCGCACCTTGGTCAACAAACTCAACCGCCAGGGCTTCAACTACTTCGTGATCGAAGCGTTTGACCAGCCGTGGAAGGCCAGCGACGAAGGTTCTGTGGGCGCGTATTGGGGCGTGTTCAACGCTGCGCGCCAGCAGAAATTCAACTTCGAAGGCCCAGTGGTCGCGATTCCGCAATGGCGCGTGCTGGCCATCGGTTCTGCGGTGCTGGCCTTGCTGTCCCTGACGTTGCTGATGATCGACGGTTCGGCCCTGCGTCAACGCGGGCGCACGTTCCTGACCTTTATCGCATTCCTCTGCGGTTCGGTACTGGTATGGATCGGTTACGACTACAGCCAGCAATACAGCACCTGGTTCAGCCTGACGGTCGGATTCCTGCTGGCGCTCGGTGCGCTCGGGGTGTTCATCGTCCTGCTGACCGAGGCCCACGAACTGGCTGAAGCGGTCTGGACCCACAAGCGTCGGCGTGAATTCCTGCCGGTGGTGGGCGATTCGGACTACAGGCCGAAAGTCTCGATTCACGTGCCTTGCTACAACGAGCCGCCGGAGATGGTCAAACAGACCCTCAACGCGCTGGCCAACCTCGACTATCCGGACTTCGAAGTCCTGATCATCGACAACAACACCAAGGACCCGGCGGTCTGGGAACCGGTGCGCGATTACTGCGCAACCCTGGGCCCACGCTTCAAGTTTTTCCATGTCGCCCCTTTGGCCGGTTTCAAGGGTGGCGCGCTGAACTACCTGATTCCGCACACCGCCAAGGATGCCGAAGTGATTGCGGTGATCGACTCGGACTATTGCGTCGATCCGAACTGGCTCAAGCACATGGTGCCGCACTTCGCCGACCCGAAAATCGCCGTGGTGCAGTCGCCGCAGGATTACCGCGACCAGAACGAAAGCACGTTCAAGAAGCTCTGCTACGCGGAATACAAAGGTTTCTTCCACATCGGCATGGTCACCCGTAACGACCGTGACGCGATCATCCAGCACGGCACCATGACCATGACCCGGCGCTCGGTGCTTGAGGAGCTGGGCTGGGCTGACTGGTGCATCTGTGAAGACGCCGAGTTGGGCCTGCGCGTATTCGAAAAAGGCTTGTCGGCGGCGTACTACCACACCAGCTACGGCAAGGGCCTGATGCCCGATACCTTTATCGACTTCAAGAAACAGCGTTTCCGCTGGGCCTACGGTGCGATTCAGATCATCAAGCGTCACACCGCCAGCCTGTTGCGCGGCAAGGACACCGAACTGACCCGTGGCCAGCGTTACCACTTCCTCGCGGGCTGGCTGCCGTGGGTCGCGGATGGCATGAACATCTTCTTCACCGTCGGCGCACTGTTGTGGTCGGCAGCGATGATCATCGTGCCGCAGCGGGTCGATCCGCCGTTGCTGATTTTCGCGATTCCACCCTTGGCGCTGTTTGTGTTCAAAGTGGGCAAGATCATCTTCCTTTATCGTCGCGCCGTTGGCGTGAACCTGAAGGATGCGTTCTGCGCCGCACTGGCCGGGCTGGCGTTGTCGCACACCATCGCCAAAGCGGTGCTGTACGGCTTCTTCACCAGCAGCATTCCGTTCTTCCGTACGCCGAAAAATGCCGATAACCACGGTTTCTGGGTGGCCATTTCGGAGGCTCGCGAAGAAGTGTTCATCATGCTGCTGTTGTGGGGCGCGGCGCTGGGGATCTTCCTGGTGAACGGCTTGCCGAGCAACGACATGCGCTTCTGGGTGGTCATGTTGCTGGTGCAATCGCTGCCGTACCTGGCGGCGCTGATCATGGCGTTCCTGTCTTCGCTGCCGAAACCGGCGGCCGAGGCTGAAGCGGCACCGGCAGTCTAAATCTTTGCAGATGCACTAAACGGCGGCCAATGGTCGCCGTTTTGCTTTAAGATAACCGCCATTTTGCAGGCCCTGAGCCCAATGGCCTGACCCAATACCTGTAGGAGCGAGCCTGCTCGCGAAAAACAAAAGGGCAACGCGGTCATCCAGATTTCACGCGTTATCGTTAACGTCCATCGCGAGCAAGCTCGCTCCTACACATTTACAGTTTCCGGAGTTTTCCATGACGGCCCACGCCGACCTTTCGCCGACCCTTCAACTCGCTATCGACCTGATCCGCCGTCCGTCCGTGACGCCGGTCGACGCCGATTGCCAGAAGCAGATGATGCAGCGCCTGGGCGATGCCGGTTTCATGCTGGAACCGATGCGCATCGAAGATGTGGATAACTTCTGGGCCACCCACGGCAAACACGACGGCCCGGTGCTGTGCTTCGCCGGCCACACCGACGTGGTGCCCACCGGTCCGGTGACCGCCTGGCAGATCGACCCGTTCAACGCGCTGATCGACGAACACGGCATGCTCTGTGGCCGTGGCGCCGCCGACATGAAAGGCAGCCTCGCCTCCATGACCGTGGCCGCCGAGCGCTTCGTCGCCGACTACCCGGATCACAAGGGCAAGGTCGCGTTCCTGATCACCAGCGACGAAGAAGGCCCGGCGCATCATGGCACCAAGGCAGTGGTTGAACGTCTCGCTGCGCGCAAGGAGCGTCTGGACTGGTGCATCGTCGGTGAACCATCGAGCACCACGCTGGTGGGTGATGTGGTCAAGAACGGCCGTCGCGGTTCCCTGGGCGCCAAACTGACCGTGCGCGGTGTGCAGGGGCATGTGGCCTATCCGCACCTGGCCAAGAACCCGATCCACCTCGCCGCCCCCGCCCTGGCTGAACTGGCCGCCGAGCATTGGGACCACGGCAATGATTTCTTCCCGCCGACCAGTTTCCAGATTTCCAACGTCAATTCCGGTACCGGCGCGACCAACGTGATCCCGGGCGATCTGGTGGCGGTGTTCAACTTCCGTTTCTCCACCGAATCCACCGTCGAAGGGCTGCAGAAACGCGTCGCCGATATCCTCGACAAGCATGGGCTGGACTGGCACATCGACTGGGCACTGTCCGGCCTGCCGTTCCTCACCGAGCCGGGCGCGTTGCTGGATGCCGTCGCGTCGAGCATCAAGGACATCACCGGTCGCGAGACCAAAGCGTCTACCAGTGGCGGCACCTCCGACGGTCGCTTCATTGCGACCATGGGCACCCAGGTGGTTGAGCTGGGCCCGGTCAACGCGACGATCCATCAGGTCAACGAGCGCGTACTCGCGGCCGACCTCGACGTGCTGACCGAAATCTACTACCAGACCCTGATCAAGTTGCTCGCCTGATGCTCGCCTGCCCGATCTGCAGCGAACCGCTGAACGCGGTGGACAACGGCGTGGCCTGCCCCGCCGGGCATCGTTTTGACCGCGCGCGCCAGGGTTACCTGAATCTGTTGCCGGTGCAGCACAAGAACAGCCGCGACCCTGGGGATAACCTGGCGATGGTCGAAGCCCGTCGCGACTTCCTGAACGCCGGCCATTATGCGCCGGTGGCCAAACGCCTGGCGGCACTGGCGGCGCACTACGCGCCCCAGCGCTGGCTGGACATCGGCTGTGGCGAGGGTTACTACACCGCGCAAATCGCCGAGGCCCTGCCGAACGCCGACGGTTATGCGCTGGACATCTCCCGGGAAGCGGTCAAACGCGCCTGCAAACGCAATCCCCAGCTGACCTGGTTGATCGCCAGCATGGCCCGCGTGCCATTGGCCTCGGCAAGCTGCCAGTTCCTGGCCAGTGTCTTCAGCCCGTTGGACTGGGAAGAGGCCAAACGCCTGCTCAGTCCCGGCGGCGGCTTGATGAAAGTCGGGCCGACCAGCGGCCATCTGATGGAATTGCGCGAGCGGCTGTACGACGAAGTGCGTGAGTACACCGACGACAAGCATTTGTCTTTGGTGCCGCAAGGCATGGTGTTGCAACACAGCGAAACCCTGGAATTCAAGCTGACGCTGGAAAAGGGTCAGGATCGCGCGAACCTGCTGGCGATGACGCCACACGGCTGGCGCGCCAGTGCCGAGCGCCGGGCGGCGGTCATTGAGCAGGTTGAGCCGTTCGAGGTCACCGTTTCAATGCGCTACGATTATTTCGTACTGCAGCAGTAGATACAGGGCAATCCTTAATTTTGGCCTTGAGCAACAGCTTGAGGCCGGCTAAATCCGCGAATGGATTTTTCAGACCCGCAGTGAGGACATCCATGCGCCAACCGGATATCGAGATTTACCTGAAAGACGCCGACGTCGACTACAAAGCCATCGCCACCTGGCTCAGCACCGCGTTGGGCCCGTGCACCGATTGGGTCCAGAAAGGCCAGACCTACAAGTGCAGGGCTGGCAACGTGCCGGTGACCTGGCTGCCAAAAGCCGTCGGCAAATGGAACAGCCTGTACCTGGAAAGCGACCAGACCCCTTGGGACGACGACATCGCCTGCGCCCGCGCAGCCTTTGCCGCGCTGAACGTTGAAGTGCGTTGCGCGCCGGGGACCTGGGTCGAGGAAGAAGGTGAAGAGACGGCGGATCGCTGGATGCGCATCAGCGCGGATGGCGAAGAAGAGATCACCTGGAAAACGGCTTAAAACTGTACACCACCCCTGTAGGAGCGAGCTTGCTCGCGAGGGTCGTCAACGATAACGCGCCAATTCTGGAAAGGCGCGGCGTCCTTGAGTTCTTCGCGAGCAAGCTCGCTCCTACAGTGGGTTTTGGGTGTTCTGAAGGGGGGGATTACAGACCTACAACGTCTTCAGCCTGCAAACCCTTCTCGCCACTCACCACACCGTATTCAACCTGCTGCCCCTCAGCCAGCGACCGGTGACCTTCACCGCGTATCGCGCGGTAGTGCACGAACACATCCACCCCGTCCGCGCGCTGAATGAAGCCGTAGCCCTTGGCGTCGTTGAACCACTTCACATTGCCGGTTTCGCGTGTTGCCATCTGTTCATACTCCTTTTTTATTATGGGTCGGGCTCTTCGCAGGAAAGCCTCGGGAACATTGCTTGCACTGATTAAGTGCCACTGTCTGGCCAGTGCGGGCTCGCCGAGTATATGACAGGCGTGAAAACTCTCAACTCAACTTTACTTAGGCGCTTTTTTGCCGATTTTCAGCGAATACGGCACACTATCGGCCACCCGAGCATCTGCTCGGTTTTATCCACTCATGCAGAAGCCGTATGACCCGCTCCCCGTTCCGCCGTCTTGTGTTTGGCACCTTGCGCCGACTGCTCTACCTCTGGGTTCGCTCGGAGACGATCAATCAGTCGTCGTTCACCCTCAACCTCGACCGCAGTCGTCCGGTGTTCTACGTCCTGCAAAACCCTTCGCTGACCGACCTCGCCGTGGTCGACACCGAATGCAGCAAAGCCGGCCTGCCACGCCCGGTGTTGCCGGTGTCGGTTGGCAATCTGCTGGAACCCGCCGCGTTCTTCTACCTGACGCCAGAGCCCGACTGGCTCGGCCGCCAGGACAAACGCGGCGCACCGCCGACGCTGACCCGACTGGTCAGCGCCCTGAGCCAGAACGCCGCCGAAGACGCGCAGATCATTCCGGTGAGCGTGTTCTGGGGCCAGTCGCCGGACAGCGAATCGAGCCCCTGGAAGCTGCTGTTCGCCGACAGCTGGGCTGTCACCGGGCGCCTGCGACGCTTGCTGAGCATCATCGTGCTGGGCCGCAAGACCCGCGTGCAGTTTTCCGCACCGATCCACCTGCGCGAACTGATTGACCACAACAAGGGCCACGAACGCACCGTGCGCATGGCCCAGCGCATCCTGCGGGTGCACTTCCGCAACCTGAAAGCAGCCGTGATCGGCCCGGACATTTCCCACCGCCGCAACCTGGTCAAAGGCCTGCTCAACCAGCCGCTGGTCAAGCAAGCGATTCTCGACGAAGCCGAGCGCGAAAAAATCGCCCCGGAAAAAGCCAAGGCCCAGGCCTTGCGTTATGGCAACGAGATCGCCTCGGACTACACCTACACCGCGATCCGCTTTATGGAAGTGGTGCTGAGCTGGTTCTGGAACAAGATCTACGACGGCATCAAGGTCAACAATATTGAAGGCGTGCAGAAGGTGGCCCCGGGTTACGAAGTGATCTACGTGCCGTGCCACCGTAGCCATATCGATTACTTGCTGCTGTCCTACTTGCTGTTCCGCAATGGCCTGACTCCGCCGCACATCGCCGCCGGGATCAACCTCAACATGCCGGGCATCGGCGGCCTGCTGCGGCGCGGCGGCGCGTTTTTCATGCGCCGCACGTTCAAGGGCAATCCGCTCTACACCTCGGTGTTCAACGAATACCTGCACACCCTGTTCACCAAGGGTTTCCCGGTCGAGTACTTCGTCGAGGGCGGCCGCTCGCGCACCGGGCGCATGCTGCAACCGAAAACCGGGATGCTGGCGATTACCCTGCGCAGCTTCCTGCGTTCGTCGCGCACGCCCATCGTGTTCATTCCGGTGTACATCGGTTACGAACGCGTGCTGGAAGGCCGAACCTACCTCGGCGAGTTGCGTGGCGCGAGCAAGAAGAAAGAATCGATCTTCGACATTTTCAAAGTCATTGGCGCGCTCAAGCAGCGATTCGGCCAGGTTGCGGTGAATTTCGGCGAGCCGATCAAACTGGCGGAGTTCCTCGACAGCGAGCAACCGGACTGGCGTCAGCAGGAACTCGGTCCGCAGTTCAAACCAGCCTGGCTCAACGAAACCACCAACCGCCTCGGCGAGAAAGTCGCGCAGCATCTGAACGAAGCCGCGGCGATCAACCCGGTCAACCTGGTGGCGTTGGCGCTGCTGTCCACCAGCCGGCTTGCACTGGACGACCGCGCCATGGCGCGGGTGCTCGACTTGTATCTGGCGCTGCTGCGCAAGGTCCCGTATTCGCCGCACACCACGCTCCCGGAAGGTGATGGCCGGGCGCTGATCGAGCATGTGAAAGACATGGATTTGCTCTCCGAGCAGAGCGATGCGCTGGGCAAGATTTTGTACCTGGACGAGCAAAACGCTGTCCTCATGACCTACTACCGCAACAACGTCCTGCACATCTTCGCCTTGCCATCATTGCTCGCGAGCTTCTTCCAGAGTGCGTCGCGCATGAACCGCGACCAGATCCTGCGCTACACCCGCGCGCTGTATCCGTACCTGCAATCAGAACTGTTCATTCGCTGGTCACTGGACGAACTGGACGCGGTGATCGATCAATGGCTCGAAGCGTTCGTCGAGCAAGGTCTGCTGCGTTTCGAGAATGACCAGTACTTGCGCCCGGCGCCGAGCTCCCGGCATTTCGTATTGCTGACCCTGCTGTCGAAAAGCATCGCCCAGACCTTGCAGCGCTTCTACATGACCGTGTCGTTGTTGCTCAACAGCGGCCAGAACAGCATCAGCGCCGAAGAGCTGGAAGACCTCTGCACCGTAATGGCCCAGCGCCTTTCGATCCTGCATGGCCTAAACGCGCCGGAGTTTTTCGACAAGAGCCTGTTCCGGCATTTCATTCAGACGATGCTGGACCTGGAAGTGCTCAAGCGCGATGAAGCCGGCAAGCTGAGCTATCACGAATTGCTGGGTGAGTTGGCGGAAGGCGCGGCGAAGCGGGTGTTGCCGGCGGAGATTCGCCTGTCGATCCGCCAGGTGGCGTTGCATCGCAGTGAGGATGCGGCGGAGTTGGTCACGCCTGTTTGATCCCGAGGCACTTGGTTTCAGAAGCAAGGAAGCTTCTGGTTCAGCCTGGCACTAAATCATCCCCGAATATGGGAATTGGCCTACATCGGTTGCCGTAGCTTTGGCGATAGGCTGACGGCTCGTCATATCCGACGATTCATTTGATAAGGAAATCAATATGACCAGCGAATACGAAAAGAGCATCAGCGGCACCGTGCATTACCTGATCAGAATTGAGCTACCCACAAACTCGACACTTCACGTCAGTCTGTTGGATGTCACTTCATCAAACGCCCCCGCCAAAGAACTCGCTCAGCAAGTCATTCTTCACGCAGAAACAACAGGGTTGGACTTTACCTTGCCCTACAAGGTTGCCGATGTTTTGCCTGGCCACCGCTATGTCATCCGGGCACGGATCGAAACCGTCGAACAAGTGATTTTCGCCACCACCAGAGATCACGCAGTGGAATTGGGTGTCGACCACCTCCGCCCTGAAGACGTTATTGTGCGTAATGTTCGTACAAAACCGGACTCTGGCTTCTAATACCACGGCTGAAAAAAACCTTTAGATTGTCGTTGGCGCTACCCTTGTGGCGTCAACGACAGGGATTTACCTCATGAAAAAACTGACACTTCTTGGGCTGACCGCCCTACTCGCCGCCTGCCAATCACTACCACCCGCCGCCAAAACCAGCCTCGATGGCGAAGTCTTCTACCTGCAACGCATCGCCCTGCCGCCGACCGCCACCCTGAGCGTCAGCCTGCAAGACGTTTCCCTGGCCGACGCGCCCGCCATTGTGATCGACGAACAGAAGGGCCCGGTGAAAGGCCAGGTGCCGCTGCCGTTCCATCTGAGTTACGATCCGGCGCAGGTCAAACCCGGCCACCGCTACTCCGTCAGCGCACGCATTGAAGTCAACGGCAAATTGATGTTCATCACCACCGAACATCACGCTGTGCAACTCGATGGCAGCGACCCTCAGCCATTGAAGATCCGCGTCGACGCTGTCCGCTAATTTCCTCTTCTAGAACAAGGAAGCCGCCATGTTCCGCCCTACCCTTCGCTTCGCCGGCCTGTGCGCAGGCTTGATGATTTCTGCCAGTGCCCTGGCGCTGTCACTCAGCGACTTGTCTCAAAATGACGCCACCGGCGGCCTCAAGGATGCCCTGACTCAAGGCGCGCAACTGGCCGTGAAACAGCTCGGCACACCGGGCGGCTTCAGCAACAACCCGGACGTAAAAATCGAGCTGCCGGGTAAACTGGGCAAAGTCGCCAGCAAGATGAAACAGTTCGGCATGGGCGATCAGGTTGATCAGCTGGAAACCAGCATGAACAAAGCCGCCGAAACCGCCGTGGTCCAGGCCCAGCCGATCCTCGTGGACGCCGTGAAGAAGATGACGGTGGACGATGCCAAGGGCATTCTGAGCGGCGGTAACGACTCGGCCACGCAGTACCTGAACAAGACCAGCCGTGAACAGATCCGCGCCAAGTTCCTGCCAATCGTCAAGCAAGCCACCGACCAGGTTGGCCTGGCGAAGCAATACAACTCGTTCGCCGGTCAAGCCGCGACCATGGGCGTGGTCGATGCCAAAAGCGCAAACATCGAAAGCTACGTGACCGAGCAAGCGCTGAACGGCTTGTTCGAGATGATTGGCAAACAGGAAGAAACCATCCGCAAGAACCCGGCGGCTGCGGCGACCAGTTTGGCGAAGAAGGTGTTTGGTACGCTTTAAGTATTAACGCCGATCCTGTGTTTTTTCACCTCTTACTAAATGTCAGAAGTTACTGAAATACTTGTAGGAGCGAGCTTGCTCGCGATAAACCTGAGATCCCCGCAGGGTGTCAGACTTAACGCGTTACCGTTCACGAACATCGCGAGCAAGCTCGCTCCTACAGGGGTCAGGCAGGTTCTTTTTTGATGCGGAACCACGCCGCATACAACGCCGGCAAGAACAGCAACGTCAACGCCGTCGCCACGATCAATCCGCCCATGATCGCAACCGCCATCGGCCCGAAGAACACGCTGCGCGACAGCGGGATCATGGCCAGTACGGCGGCGAGTGCGGTCAGCACGATGGGTCGGAAGCGGCGCACCGTGGCCTCGATAATCGCTTGCCAGGGTTTGAGCCCGGCGGCGATGTCCTGCTCGATCTGATCCACCAGAATCACCGAGTTGCGCATGATCATCCCGGACAGCGCGATGGTGCCGAGCATGGCCACGAAACCGAACGGCTGACGGAACACCATCAGGAACAACGTCACCCCGATCAACCCCAGCGGCGCGGTCAGAAACACCATTACAGTGCGTGAGAAACTGCGCAGTTGCAGCATCAGCAACGTCAGCACCACCACGATAAACAGCGGCACGCCCGCCTTCACCGAGTTCTGCCCGCGAGCCGAATCTTCCACGGTGCCGCCGACTTCCAGCAAGTAACCGTCGGGCAATTCTGCGCGAACCGAATCGAGCGTCGGCATGATTTGCTGCACCAGCGTCGCCGGTTGTTCCTTGCCATAGATGTCGGCGCGGATGGTTACGTTCGGCAGACGGTTGCGGTGCCAGATGATGCCTTCTTCAAAGCCGTATTCCAGGGTCGCGATCTGCGACAGCGCCACGCTGCGTCCGTTGTCGGTCGGCACGGCCAGGCTTGGCAGCAACGACAGTTCAGTGCGCTCATGCAAGGTGCCGCGCAGCAGGATCTCGATCAACTCGTTGTCTTCGCGGTACTGGCTGACGCTGGAGCCGGTCAGGGAGCTTTGCAAGAACTTCGACAGGTTCGCCGTAGTCACGCCCAACGCGCGGGCGCGGTCCTGATCGATGTTGAGGTACACGACCTTGCTTGGCTCTTCCCAGTCCAGATGCACGTTCACCACGTGAGGGTTCTCGCGAACCTTGGCCGCGACTTTACGGGCCAGGGCGCGGACTTCTTCGATGTGCTCACCGGTGACCCGGAACTGCACCGGATAGCCCACGGGCGGGCCGTTTTCAAGACGCGTCACCCGAGAACGCAGGGCCGGAAACTGTTCGTTGAGGGTTTCGATCAGCCAGGTGCGCAGGGTTTCACGCTCCTCGATGGTCTTGGCCAGGACGACAAACTGGGCGAAGCTCGCGGCAGGCAGTTGCTGATCCAGCGGCAGGTAAAAGCGCGGTGAACCGGTGCCGACGTAGGCCACGTAGTTATCGATGCCGGCGTGATCCTTCAACAAGGCTTCAAGGCGTTTGACTTCATCGGCGGTGTTGCTCAGCGACGCGCCCTCGGCCAGTTTCAGGTCGACCATCAATTCGAGTCGACCCGACGCCGGAAAGAATTGCTGCGGCACAAAGCGGAACAGCACCACCGAGCCGATAAACATCAGCACCGTCAGGGCAATCACCGTTTTACGCCGCCGCACACACCACTCCACCGCACGCCTCACGCGCTGATAAAACGGTGTGCCGTAAGGGTCGGGTTGACCGTGGCCGTTGCCATGTTTGGCGGCATGAATTTTCGCCAGGTCCGGCAGGAGTTTTTCCCCGAGGTAAGGCACAAACACCACCGCCGCCACCCATGACGCCAGCAGCGCGATGGTCACCACCTGGAAGATCGAACGGGTGTATTCGCCGGTGCCCGATTGCGCCGTGGCAATCGGCAGGAACCCGGCGGCGGTGATCAACGTGCCCGTGAGCATCGGGAACGCGGTGCTGGTCCAGGCGTAGCTCGCGGCTTTGATCCGGTCAAAGCCCTGCTCCATTTTGATCGCCATCATTTCCACGGCGATGATCGCGTCGTCCACCAGCAAGCCCAGCGCCAGCACCAGCGCGCCGAGGGAAATCTTGTGCAGGCCGATCCCCAGGTAATACATGCTGGCGAAGGTCATCGCCAACACCAGCGGAATCGTCAGCGCCACCACCATGCCGGTGCGCACGCCGAGGGAGAAAAAACTCACCAGCAACACAATCGCCAGCGCTTCCACCAACACCTGAACGAACTCTCCGACACCGGTTTTCACGGCGGCGGGTTGATCGGACACCTTGCGCAGTTGCATGCCCGCCGGGAGGTTTTTCTGGATGCGGTCGAACTCGACTTCCAGTGCCTTGCCCAGCACCAGAATGTCACCGCCATCTTTCATGGCCACGGCCAGGCCGATGGCGTCTTCGGCCATGAAGCGCATGCGGGGCGCCGGAGGGTCGTTGAAACCACGACGCACATCCGCGACATCGGAGATACGGAACGTACGATCACCGACCCGGATAGGGAAGTTCTTGATCTCATCGACTGTCTGAAAATTCCCCGAAACCCGTAGCTGCAATCGCTCGCTGGTGGTTTCAAAGAACCCGGCCGTGGACACCGCGTTCTGCTCTTCAAGCGCCTGTTGCACCGCCGCCAACGGCAAGCCGAGGGTGGCGAGTTTGACGTTGGAGAGTTCGATCCAGATCTTCTCGTCCTGCAACCCGAGCAGGTCGACCTTGCCCACATCCTTGACCCGTTGCAGCTGGATCTGGATGCGGTCGGCGTAGTCCTTGAGCACCGCGTAGTCAAAACCGTCGCCGGTCAACGCGTAGATATTGCCGAACGTGGTGCCGAATTCATCGTTGAAGAACGGCCCCTGAATGCCCGGCGGCAGAGTTTGGCGGATGTCGCTGATCTTCTTGCGAACCTGGTACCACAGCTCGGGAATCTCCGCCGAGTGCATGGAGTCACGGGCCACGAAAGTGACCTGCGATTCACCCGGACGCGAGAACGACACGATGCGTTCGTACTCACCGGTCTCCATCAGCTTCTTTTCGATGCGTTCGGTGACCTGACGCGAAACCTCCTGTGCGGTGGCGCCGGGCCAGTTGGTGCGGATGACCATGGCTTTGAAGGTAAACGGCGGGTCTTCGCTCTGGCCAAGCTTGGTGTAGGAAAGTGCGCCGACGATGGCCAGCAACAGCATCAGGAACAGTACGATCTGGCGATTACGCAACGCCCATTCGGAAAGGTTGAAGCGCATCGGGGCCTACTCCTTGTCCGCCAGATTGACCACGCGGTTGGAGCGGTCCACCGGACGCACCTGCTGCCCGTCATGGAGCACATGGACCCCGGCCGCCACGACCCAATCACTGGCGTTCAGGCCTTCATACACCGGTACGGTTTTCTCGCCGAAGGGGCCCACCCGGACCGGGGCTTTTTTCAACGTGTTGTTAGCGCCCAGCACCCACACGTAAGTGGCACCGTTTTCGGCGGTGACGGCTGACAACGGCACCGACAGCGCCACGGTTTCTGCGGTCTGGATGAACACCCGGGCGCTCTGGCCCAGTTCAGCCGGGACTTTGCCGGCGGTGAACGCGATACGGGCGGCGAAGGTGCGGGATTTTGGATCGGCTGCCGGTGACAGTTCACGGATGTGTCCGTTGAAGCGCTGATCGGGCTGGCTCCAGAGCTCGACCGATACGGGCTGGCCGACCTTGAACCGGCCAAAGCTTTGCTCCGGCAGGCTGATCAGCACTTCACGCTCGCCGTCGGTTGCGAGGGTAAACACGGTTTGACCGGCGGCAACCACCTGCCCGACTTCAACCGCGCGTTTAGCCACGACACCGTCCTGGGGCGCACGCAACACGGCGTAGCTGGCCTGATTGTTCGATACGTTGAATTCAGCTTTGATTTGTTTGAGGCGCGCTTCACCGGATCGGTAAAGGTTTTCAGAATTGTCGTACTGCGAACGGCTGACCATCTGACGGTCCATCAGCGTTTTGTAACGATCACGCTCGGCACGCACCAGGTTCAGATTGGCCTCGGCGGCCGCCACCTGGGCGCGAGTGGCCTCCAGTTGCAGGCGCACGTCTTGCGGATCGAGTTCCGCCAGAGGCTGGTCGGCTTTGACGCGCTGCCCTTCTTCGACCAGTCGTCGGCTGACTTTGCCCCCGATGCGGAAGGCCAGGTCGGGCTCGTATCGGGCCCGCACTTCACCGGGATAGCTTTCCATCGCCTGGGCCGAAGGCTCTGGCTGCACGACCATGGCCGGGCGAACCGTGACTTGAGGCGCCTCTTCGTGACCGCACGCAGACAATAAAAACGCCAGACTGACTGGCAATGCGAGGGGCAAGGCATAGCGGAACATGGTGAAGGACCTTTCGCTAATGGTGCTTGGAATAATTATACTGACCAGTATGTTATTAATAGCAAACTCACCAGTCCAGTATTAAAGCGAAGAATGCCGAACAATCTTTCAACACCCAACGGTCCAGGCCGCCCCAAGGACCTGGCCAAGCGCCAGGCCATCCTCGAAGCGGCGAAAACCCTGTTTCTGAGCAATGGCTATGCGAGCACCAGCATGGACGCCGTGGCGACCGAGGCCGGGGTGTCGAAGCTCACGGTCTACAGCCATTTCAACGACAAGGAAACGCTGTTCTCCGCCGCCGTCGTCGCCAAGTGTGAAGAGCAATTGCCTACGCTGTTTTTCGAATTGCCCGACGGCATTGCGGTAGAAACGGTGCTGCTGAACATCGCGCGTGGGTTTCATCACCTGATCAACAGCGACGAATCGGTGAACCTGCATCGCCTGATGATGACGCTGGGCAGCCAGGACCCGAAACTCTCGCAGATCTTCTTCGAGGCGGGTCCGCAGCGCATGCTGCACGGCATGGAGCGATTACTGGCCAAGGTGGATCAGAGCGGCGCGCTGAGCATCGATAAACCGCACAACGCGGCAGAGCATTTTTTCTGCCTGCTCAAGGGCGCGGGGAATTTCCGGCTGCTCTATGGGTGCGGCGAGCCGCTGACCGGGGAGGCGGCCGAGGAACATGTGCGGGAAGTGGTGGGGTTGTTTATGCGGGCTTATCGGCCAGAGACAGCCTGATGGATCTTGGTTGATTGGTCTGGCCCCTTCGCGAGCAGGCTCGCTCCCACAGGGGAATGCATTTCAAATGTGGGAGTGAGCCTGCTCGCGATGGCCGCGCCTCGGTATCAGGGCTTGAGCGCCTTCTTCGGATAAATGTCATACCGACTGGATTTCCCGTCCAGCGCATGACTTGGCTTGGGCCCCGCAATGCACGGCGCCTTGCGCGGTCGCTTGACCACCACCCGATGGCTGGCCAGCGCCAGTGCCGCTTCAAGCAATGCCGGTGCATCCGGATCGTCGCCTACCAACGGCCGGAACAAGCGCATTTCCTTCTTCACCAACGCCGTTTTCTCACGGTGCGGGAACATAGGGTCCAGGTAGATGACCTGCGGCGGCTCGCCTTCCCAATTGCGCATCACCTCGATTGAGTTGCCCTTGAGCAATCGCATGCGCGCCACGATCGGCGCCACGTCGAAATCTTCCGCGCCACGGGCCAGGCCATCCTCCAGCAACGCACCGATCAAGGGTTGACGCTCGATCAGGCTCATCTGGCAGCCCAGGCTTGCCAGCACGAACGCATCCTTGCCCAGCCCTGCCGTGGCATCCAGAACCCGAGGACGCACGCCCTGCGCGATGCCAACAGCCTTGGCGATCATCTGCCCGGTGCCACCACCGAACAAACGGCGATGCGCCGCACCACCTTCGACGAAATCCACCCGCACCGGCCCCGGTGCATCCGGCCCGAGTTGTTGCAACTGCAAGCCCTGCTCGCCCACCTGCAAGGCAAACTCGCCATCCGCCACTTGCAGCGGCAAACCCAGGCGTTCGGCCCATTGCTCGGCTTGTGGCTGAAACGCCGGGGCCGAGGCCTCGACATGGATGCGGCAGGCCGCAGGTTGCTCAATCATGGGAAAAGACGCTCAAAAAAATTAATGATCGGCAAAAACGGCCGATAACAAAACTATCGAGCATTTTGCCAGACCTCAGCGTCGACCGAGAGAAATGTCAGACATTCAGCCCACAATCACAGGTTTTATCTCGCCCTACGGCGACTACAACCTGCGAAATACCCAGGCACTGAGCGGCGTCAGTCACATCTGGCAGGACTTCTTTGCCCGTGCGCTGGCCGAGCAGTCGGGCGATGTGGTGCCGGCTTCGCTCAACTTTCCACCGGTCGATCTCGACAGCCCGGTGGAGCCGACGGTGGGCAGCGACCTGCTGGCGCACATCGTTTCCCAGCGTGAATGTGATGTGAAGGACACCGAGGTTCGCCCTCCCGAGCCCTTGTTCCTGCCGATTGCCGAGTTCGAAATGGACCTGGCCGACAAACCTTTCCCGCCGTTCCCGGCTGAGGAAATCGTCGCTCAGCAGCAACATCAGGACTTCGACAGCGGCTGGGTTCGCCCTATCGTGTTGAACGCTGGCCAACCGGGGCCAGAAGCTGGCCCGGCGCCACAACCGCGCCCCTTGCACCTGCCAATCGCCGAGTTCGAACTGCATCTGCTGGACAAGCCATTCCCGCCGTTCTCGCCCGAAGAACTGGTTGAACAACAGAAGCAACTCGATTTCGATAACGGCTGGGCACGCCCGATCGTTCTGCAAAACCTGCGCATCGCCGCATAACTCTCAGCAACCGAATCGTCAGCCCTTGAACAGTTGATTGGCCTGCTGATACGGCATCAACCTCGACGTGAACCCGAACGTACCTGACGTGCGAATCTCTTCGGCTGCGCGATAAAACTCGCCATAGGCCGCCAACGCGAGCGCCGAACCGACGCTGACACGCTTGACGCCCATCTCGCTCAGTTGCTCGACCGTCAATTTGAGCCCGCCGGACATCAACACGTTGACCGGTTTGGGCGCCACCGCGCGCACCACCGCCAATACCTCTTCAGCACTGCGCAGGCCCGGCGCATACAACACGTCGGCCCCCGCTGCGGCAAAGGCTTGCAAGCGGCGAAGGGTATCGGCTAGGTCGGGATTGCCATGCAGATAGTTCTCGGCCCGGGCCGTCAGCATGAACGGGAACGGCAAACTCCGGGCGGCGGCAACGGCGGCTTCGATGCGCGCCACAGCGTGTTCGAAGCAATAGATCGGCGCGCCCTCGCGCCCCGTGGCGTCTTCGATCGAACCACCCACGGCACCGGCAGCGGCGGCTCGCAGGATGCTTTGGGCGCATTCGGCGGGATCGTCGGCAAACCCGTTTTCCAGGTCGACCGCAACCGGCAGATCGCTGGCCGCGACAATCGCCCGGACGTTCGCCAGGGTATCGTCCAGCGTCATGGCGCCATCGGGTCGGGCGTTGGAAAAAGCGTAACCGGCACTGGTGGTCGCCAGCGCTTCGAAACCCAGGCTGGCGAGCATCTTCGCCGAGCCGGCGTCCCATGGGTTGGGAATGACAAAGGCGCCGTCACGTTCATGCAGTGCTTTGAACGCCTCGGCTCGAAGTGTTTGCGCATCCATTGGCAGGCTCCTGTAAACGGACGAGGAAACCGCCTCAGAGCAGGCCAAGTTGCTCGATGGCGGGCTCTCTGTATAGCTCAGGCAGCGGTGGCAAGCCAGGCAAACGCAGCATCAGTTTTGCGTGAAAACGTTGCGCCAGCCGGGCGGCCTGCAGGTTGTCGGCGGTGTGCAGGAAGATATAAGGCGTGCGGCCCTCCTCGATCCACAGGGCGATTTTTTCAACCCAGGGTTCCAGGAACGGGTCGTTGGCCTCGAGTTGCGGATGACCGATGAAGCGCACTTGTGGGAACTGAGTGAACGCTGCCGGACGAGGCGGCACCCTCGGCTTCTTTGATTGCGCGTGGAGCACCGAAGGATCGGTTGAGGTGCAACTGAACAGCGCACGGGGATCGAGGCAGATGCGCTCGACGCCGCGATCCCGCAGCAGGCGATTGAGCTGACGCTCGGCATCGCCCTTGGCGAAGAAATCGTCGTGCCGCACTTCGATGGCCAGCGGCCTCTCCACCGCGTCGATAAATCCCGCGAGTTCGTGCAACCGTTGCGGCGTAAAGCTTTTTGACAGTTGCAGCCAGAGCGGCGAAACGCGTCCGCCCAGCGGGCTGAGTAATTGCAGGAACGTCTCGGCAGCGGTCAGCTGTTCGCGCAGGTCGCCGCCGTGGCTGATGTCGCCGGGGAACTTGGCGGTGAAGCGAAAGTGCTCGGGCATGGTTTCAGCCCAGCGCTGCACAGTGCTGGCAGCCGGGCTCGCGTAGAAGGTGGTGTTGCCTTCTACGGCGTTGAACACTTGGCAATAGAGATTCAGAAATTCGGCGGGTTTGGCGTCTTGCGGATACAGGTAGTCGCGCCAGGCGTTTTCACTCCAGGACGGGCAGCCGAGGTAGTAAGGCAGCCACATCAGATGTACAGGTCGAGGCCCACGACATCAGCGTCCCAATCGACAAAACCTGCGGTGCTCAGGTAGCTGGCGAGTGCCATGGCGACGCTCTTGCTCATGGCGCGGTGGTAAAGCATGTCTTGTTGACGCGCCGGCAGATTCGCCAGACGTTGCGCGGAAGCCTTGGCAGCGCGGGCCGCCAGTTGCTCTTCGGAGGGAATTTCCAGCTCGCCGTCGATATCGACGAAGTCGTCATCCGCCACAGGGCCTTTGCGAGGCTTGCGCTTGATGGGGTAGGACTGAGAGGAAACGCCGTCTATACGCATGAGTACATGTCCGGTATCAATGATGGCAGTTTAGTGGCGCATAGCCCACTTCGCAAACCGCTTGGTGATAACTAGAACACAGAATTGGGAAAAGGTTTAAAAGCGGGGGGTATAAAGCGACGATTGGCTGTGTGCGGACTACTGGATCTGGATGTATCTCTAATTGTGGCGAGGGAGCTTGTCGGAACGCCGCACCGTCCCGCTCGGCTGCGCAGCAGTCGCATTGGGGGCCGCTTCGCGGCCCAGCGGGAGCAAGCTCCCTCGCCACAAAAGCAATGGGTATCAACGGGCTTTAGGTGTCGCCACTTTATCGCGCAGGTAAACCGGCTGGGCCTGATCAGCCACAATCGCCTCGCCGCGCTCCCAGGCAAAACGCGCAAGCGTCAGCAAGTCTTCAGCGTGAGGCAACATGCCCGCATCTTGCCCAACCAGGTCGACAGCAATGCGTTCGGCATAACCCCAACCGGTGCCCGCACCGAACCAGTCGCCACTGGCATCGGCCGGCAATGCCGCGACTTCCGGTGGCAACACGGCTTCATTGCCGACCAGGCGCATCTCCCCCGCCGTTTCGCGGTAGCAACCCCAATACACTTCGTCCATCCGCGCATCGATGGCGGCAGCCACCTGGCTTACGCCCTGCTCACGATAGGCACGTTGCGCCAGCACTGCCAGGTTCGATACCGGCAGCACCGGCCGATCCAGCGCAAAGGCCAACCCTTGCACCACACCGATGGCGATGCGCACACCGGTGAAAGCGCCCGGCCCACGACCGAACGCAATGGCGTCGACCGCTTGCAGGGTGGTGCCGGCATCAGCGAGTAATTGCTGGATCATCGGCAGCAGCTTTTGCGCATGCAGGCGCGGAATCACCTCGTAATGGCTCGTGACCTTGCCGTCATGCAGCAAGGCAACGGAGCAAGCTTCAGTCGCGGTGTCCAGGGCCAGCAAGGTGCTCATCGATGTATCCGTAAGAGAGTTCAGGAAAAGTGCGCCAGTATAAACAACTACGGCCCGCAAGCGGGCCGTAGAAGATGAAGCCGTTATCAGCTCAGCGCTTCAAGCACTTTGCCGGTAATTGCTTCAACCGAGCCAACGCCAGCGATGTGGCTGTACTTCGGCTTGCCCTGATCCGCGGCCAGGTTCTGGTAGAAAGCTACCAGTGGCTTGGTCTGGGAGTGGTAGACCGACAGGCGATGACGCACGGTTTCTTCGGTGTCGTCCTTGCGCTGCACCAGGTCTTCGCCGGTGATGTCATCCTTGCCGGCAATTTTCGGCGGGTTGTAGACGGTGTGGTACACGCGGCCGCTGGCCTCGTGAACGCGGCGACCGGCAATACGCTGAACGATTTCCTCGTCATCGACGGCGATTTCGACCACGTTGTCCAGCTCGACGCCGGCGGTTACCAACGCTTCAGCCTGAGGAATCGTGCGCGGGAAACCATCGAACAGGAAACCGTTGGCGCAGTCGGACTGGGCAATGCGGTCCTTGACCAAGGCGATGATCAAGTCATCGGAGACCAGGCCGCCAGCATCCATGATGCCCTTTGCCTTGATGCCCAGCTCGGTGCCGGCCTTGACCGCTGCGCGCAGCATGTCGCCCGTGGAGATTTGCGGAATGCCGAATTTCTCGGTGATGAACTTAGCCTGAGTACCTTTACCGGCCCCGGGAGCTCCCAGCA
The DNA here is from genome assembly GCF_009761815.1 of Pseudomonas sp. PB120. Classification (GTDB taxonomy): domain Bacteria; phylum Pseudomonadota; class Gammaproteobacteria; order Pseudomonadales; family Pseudomonadaceae; genus Aquipseudomonas. The sequence goes on along the minus strand of NZ_RWIN01000142.1, from coordinate 3,436 downwards.
GAATGACGCGCATCGATGTGCTCCTCAATTTTTTATATAGATAACGTCAGATTCGCCTCGTGGGGCCAATCTCAAAAATAGGGTCGTGGCCGCCCAAACGGCCAAAGGCTGATCAAGATACACAGCAGATCCTACGCACACAAGCCGCCGAAAGTCGGAGAAACCAGCGCCTTGCGTGACCTTGCGAGGGGGTACCCCAAGTCGCAACCCCATCATTAACTGTCGCCTGACCGCACTTTTCAGCCCCTCGCCCCGAGGCACTCGACGCGCGCGCCGGGTGCCTGCCCCCACGACAAAAACCTTAGCCGGTATTACGCAAACCGGCGGCAATCCCCGCCACAGACACCAGCAGCGCCTGTTCTACCGGGCTGCCCTGTGCCACTTCCTGTTGCCGCGAACGGGCCAACAGTTCGGCCTGCAATAGATGCAGCGGGTCGAGGTAGGTGTTGCGCAATCGGATGAATTCGAGGGTGTCAGGGCTATGTGCCAGTAGCTGCGACTGCCCGGTCAGCCCCAGGACCACCGAACATGCCTGCGACAATAGGTCGCGTAAATGCGCGCCCAAAGGTAGCAATTCTGACTCGACCAGGCGCTCATCGTAGGATTGGGCGATATCCGCATCGGCCTTGGCCAACACCATTTCCAGCATGTCGATGCGGGTACGGAAGAACGGCCACTGCTCGCGCATCTGCCCCAGCAACTCACCTTCGCCGCGCTCCAGCGCCTTGCTCAATGCTGCTTCCCAGCCGAGCCAGGCCGGTAACATCAGACGGGTCTGGGTCCAGCCGAAGATCCACGGGATGGCCCGCAAACTTTCGATCCCGCCGGCGCGGCGTTTGGCCGGACGGCTACCCAGTGGCAGACGTCCCAACTCCTGCTCCGGCGTGGACTGGCGGAAATACTCGACGAATTGTGGGTTTTCCCGCACCACGGCGCGGTAAGCGCTGACACCGTCAGCTGCCAATTCGTCCATCAGGTGACGCCACGCCGGCTCCGGTGGTGGCGGTGGCAGCAAGGTCGCTTCCAGCACCGCCGCCAGATACAGATTGAGGTTTTGTTCGGCGATGTCTGGCAGGCCGAATTTGAATCGAATCATTTCCCCCTGCTCGGTGGTGCGGAAGCGCCCCGCCACCGACCCCGGCGGCTGCGACAGAATCGCCGCGTGCGCCGGGCCACCACCGCGGCCCACGGTGCCGCCGCGACCGTGGAACAACAGCAGCTCCACTTGTTGCTCGCGGCAAATATCCACCAAACGCTCCTGCGCCCGATACTGCGCCCAGGCCGCCGCCGTGGTACCGGCATCCTTGGCCGAATCGGAGTAACCGATCATCACTTCCTGCGGCCCTTGCAGTCGCGCGCGATACCCCGGCAACAGCAACAGTTTTTCAATCACCGGGCCGGCGTTATCGAGGTCGGCGAGGGTTTCGAACAACGGCACCACGCGCATCGGCCGCAGCACGCCAGACTCTTTGAGCAGCAATTGCACGGCGAGCACATCGGAAGCCGCACCGGCCATGGAGATCACATACGAACCAAGCGAAGCCCCCGGCGCTGCCGCGATTTCCCGGCAGGTTGCCAGCACTTCGGCGGTATCGGCGGAGGGTTTGAAATACGCTGGCAGCAGCGGGCGACGGTTGTTCAGTTCTTGCATCAGGAAGGCGATGCGCTCTTCCTCACTCCAGTCCTCGTAACGACCGACGCCGAGGTAATCGGTGATTTCTGTCATGGCGGCGGTATGGCGCGACGAGTCCTGACGCACATCGAGGCGCACCAGGAACAACCCGAACGTCACCGCCCGACGCAGGCAATCGAGCAACGGGCCGTCAGCGATCACGCCCATGCCGCACTCGTGCAGCGACTGGTAGCAGAGCTCCAGCGGATCCAGCAGGTCGCGGTTGTTTTGCAGCACATCAGCCGGCGCCGGCGTCGGTGTGGTCAAGGCGGCATGCGCCCAGTTACGTGTTGCACGCAGGCGTTCACGCAGCTGTTTAAGCACGGCGCGATACGGTTCGGCGCTGTCCCCGGCCTTGGCTTTGAGCGCGTCGCTGGCCTGCTGCATCGACAACTCGGCAGCGAGGTGATCGACATCGCGCACGAACAGATCGGCAGCCATCCAGCGCGCCAGCAGCAAGACTTCGCGGGTGACGGCAGCCGTCACGTTGGGGTTGCCATCCCGGTCGCCGCCCATCCACGAGGCAAAACGAATCGGCGCGGCCTCAAGCGCAAGGTGCAGGCCGGTGGCGTCATGCAGGGCTTTGTCGGCTTTTCGCAAATAGTTGGGGATCGCCTGCCACAGCGAATGCTCGATCACCGCGAAACCCCACTTGGCTTCGTCGACCGGGGTCGGGCGAGTCCGGCGGATTTCTTCGGTGTGCCACGCTTCGGCGATCAGACGCTGCAACTTTGCGTGGATTTGCTCGCGCTCAGCTGTGGTCAGGTCGCGATGGTCCTGGGCGGCGAGTTGCGCGGCGATGGCGTCGTATTTCTGGATCAGTGTGCGGCGAGCGACTTCGGTCGGGTGAGCCGTCAACACCAGTTCGATTTCCAGACGGCCCAGTTGCCGGGCCAGGGATTCGGCGCTGTGGCCTTCGGCGAGCAGGCGTGCGAGCAGTTCAGGCAGGACCCGGGATTCGAACGGCGCTGGCTGGGATTCTTCACGACGGTGAATCAGCTGGTATTGCTCGGCGATATTGGCCAGGTTGAGAAACTGGTTGAAGGCACGGGCTACCGGCAGCAATTCGCCTTCGCTCAACTGGTTGAGGCTGGCGCTCAGTTCGGCGTCCATCGAACCGCGACGGTCGGCCTTGGCGCCCTTGCGGATCTGTTCGATCTTGTCGAGGAAGGCGTCTCCGTATTGTTCACGAATGGTGTTGCCCAACAGTTCACCCAACAGGTGAACGTCCTCGCGCAAGCGTGCATCAATATCGGTCATCAGCAGGTCTCCAGCGAAAAATCCGGGTTTGCTTTGTGGGTAGAGAGTGCCGCTGTAGAGGGCTTCTTACAAGCGGGGGGGTATGGGGAATTGTGTTTGGGTATGCATATCCGTTTCTTCGGTAGCGGCGACTATTGGTTCCGCTTTTACAGCGGGTCACTTTGAAAAGCACAAAGTAACCAAACGCTCTTGCCCCACCACTTGGTGCCTCGCTAAGGCTCGGCATGCCCTCACTCCGGCATTGCTCCGTGGGTCGCCGCCATCGGCCATCCATGGCCGGGGGCGGCTAAACCGGCGTCCTGCCGGTTTCCCCACGGAGCAACGCCTGCGTTCGGCCATCGTGGTTTAACGGGGCGCCTCGATCAAAAACAAAGCGAGGCGGCCTTCGGGCCGACCTGATTCTTCTGATGCGCGCACTTCCCCCTGTGGGAGCCAGCCTGCTGGCGATGGACGTCAACGATGACGCGCCCTGTCTGGAGGGTCGCGTTGTCTGGAAGTCCATCG
>NZ_RWIN01000141.1 GCF_009761815.1 Pseudomonas sp. PB120 | reverse complement strand
GTACGGCCTGAAAACCCTCGACATCCTGGTCGAGCTGGGCAAACGGCGGATGGTCGGCGGTCAGGAAGACATGATCGTCGACGTCGCGCTGGACCTGCTCAAAAACCGCTAATACCGCCAATACCTGCGGCAACACCTGCATCTCAATGTGGCAACACCTGCATCTCAATGTGGGAGCCAGCCTGCTGGCGATGGACGTCAACGATAACGCGCCCCGTCTGGATGAACGCGTTGCCCGGACGTTTTTCGCGAGCGAGCTCGCTCCTACATCTGATCCCAGCATTTTCCAATTACCACGCCCGGCCCGGTGCCGGGCGTTTTTGTTTCCGGCCTCTTTCGAAAAAAGGAGTTGTTCCTTGAACAGTACGACCACTGCACTACGCCCGATCTCCGTGCCATTGCTGTTCCTGCTCGGCAGCCTGGCAGCCATCGCTCCCTTGTCCACCGACATGTACTTGCCGGCATTCTCCATGATTCGCCAGGAACTCGGCCTGGCCGCGGGCGAGGTGGAGCTGAGCTTTTCTTCGTATTTCATCGGCATGTTGATCGGCATGCTGTGTTATGGACCGATCAGCGATCGGGTCGGGCGCAAGCGACCGCTGCTGGTCGGGCTCGGCCTGTATGTGTTGTCGAGCGCGGCCATTACCCAGGTCGACGGCCTTGCCAGCCTGGTGTTTTTTCGCTTCCTTCAGGGCCTGGGCGGTTGTGCCGGGGCGGTGCTGACGTTCGCCATCATCCGTGATCGATGCGACCTGTCCCAGAGTGCGCAAAACATTTCCCTGTTGATCCTGATCATGGGCGCAGCGCCTATCGTGGCGCCGCTGCTGGGTGGTTGGGTCATGGTGCTGGGCGGTTGGCGCACGGTGTTCAGCCTGTTGTGCCTGTTCGGCGTGGTGCTGTTTTTCTACGCGTGGGCGGTGCTCGATGAACGGCCGGCGGCCCATCCTGCCGTGGGTGGGGTTCGTGGGGTCGTGCACGACTATTGGGACTTGCTCAATACCAGCCCGTTCATGACCTTCGTGCTGATCCAGGCGCTGGTCATGGGCTGTATGTTCAGCTACATCATCGGCTCGCCATTGGTTCTGATGGAAGTTCACGGCATCGCACCGAGTGCATTCGGGTATTTCTTCGGTGCCAACGCCCTTGGCGTCATGCTGGCCGGTCAAGTCAACCGGGCGTTGTTGAAGCACTACGCGCCCATCGAAATCCTGCGCACGGCGTTGTGGTTGCCCCTGGTGGGCGGCACTATATTGGTGATTGACGCGCAACTGGTCGGCAGCACCCTGTGGCTGGTGCTGCCGGGGTTCTTCATTGCCGTGTGCAGCGTCGGGTTCGTCAATCCCAACGCTTCCGCGCTGGCGATGGCGGATCAGGGGCGCCGGGCCGGCAAGGCATCGGCCATCCTCAACGGTGCGATCTTCGGCGGCGGCATGCTGGCGGGGCTGCTGCTCAACCTGTGTTACACCGGCGGCACAGGGCCGGTGGCCTGGCTGATCTACATTGCTGCGTTGCTGGCGATTTTCGTCGGCCGCCGCCTCTGATTCGGCTTCAGGTACGGAACCCGGTCACGGCGGCATTCAACGTGCTGCCCACCAGGCCCAGTTCGCGCACCGCACCCTCCAGGTGAACACTCGCCGAGCTGCTGCGCTCGGCGATTGCCCGCACTCGCGCCATACTGTCGCCCACCTGTCCGGCCACTGCGCTTTGTTGTTCGGCGGCTGCGGCAATCTGCTGACTCATTTGCTCGACAGTGGAGACCCCGGCACTGATTGTCTGCAATGCTTGTGAAGCCTGCGCGGTCAGGGCGACGCTCGCCCGGGTCAGGGCCTCGCTGCCTTGCAGGCGGTCCGATGCTTCGCCACTGACCTGCCGCAATTGCTCAACGATGGTGGCGATCTCTTCGGTGGACGCTCGGGTGCGCCGGGCAAGATTTCGCACCTCGTCGGCGACCACGGCAAACCCACGGCCATGGTCGCCGGCACGGGCCGCCTCGATGGCGGCATTCAGGGCCAACAGGTTGGTCTGCTCGGCCAGTGCATTGATCACTTCAAGCACCCGGCCCACCGCGCCACTTTCCTGCAGAAGGCGTTGCATGGCCTCACTGCAGCCGGTCATCTCGTTGGCCAGGTGATCGAGGCGAGTGCTGGCCTGACGCACCAATTCGTCACCGCGACGGGCCTCGCGGTTGGCTTGCTGCACGGCGTCACACGCATCACTGGCGTTACGCGCAACGTCCTGGGCGCTGACGGTCATTTGGTGCATGGCGGTCGCGGCGAGTTCGGTTTCGGCATTCTGTTGCTCGACCCCTTGGGTTGTCCGTTCCGCGACCTGAACCACGTCGTCGGCGGTGCGGTTGAGCGTGCCAATGTCCTGGGCAATGCGCCCGACCAGGCCGCGCAGGCTGTCGAGCATGCTGCCGACACTGCCCAGCAATTGACCGAGCTCGTCATTCCGGTTGTCGGGCGTGGGTTCGGCCGTCAGGTCACCCGCAGCGATTCGCCGGGTCAGCGCCAGCACTTGGTTCAGTGGCCGCAGTATCAGATGACGGATCAGCACGGCGGCGCCGACGCCCAGGATCAACGAGATGATCAGGATCGCGCCGAGCAGTTGTGTCACGTGGTAGCTGGTCTGGTGCCAGGCTTGTTCCTGCTTGTCGCTCACGGCGCCAAGGCGTTCGCCGACTTGCATGCTCGCATGGTTCATCGCTTCCTGACTGGACGTGGCGCGATCGCGGCTGGCAACGAAGTGTTCGAACGCGGCGCGGTAGCCTGCCAGTGCGTCGTTGGCCTGGCGCAACGAGTCTTGCTCGCTGCCCCGTAGTTGGCGGGCCAGGCTGTCAAGGTACGTGAGCAGCTCGGTCATGCGGGTTTCCCAGTCGTCGCGGGCGCTCAGGCTGTTTTCATGGGCGAAGTACAGTTCGCTGTCGCGCAAATTGGACAGCTTGTCGCGCAGCATGGAGGTCTGTTCCAGCAAGGTCATCTGTTCCTGGGACGCCGGTTGCGACTGCTCGGCAGCGGTGTTCAGTGTGTCGAGCTGATCGAGCAGCACCGCGCTGAAGCGTTCGCCCAGGGTCTTGGCCAGTTCCTGCATGCCGACCCGGGCATCGCGCTCATCGCGTTTGGCCTCGGTATAACGCTGGAACTGCTCGAAGTAAGTGGCCCGCGCCTCGTCCGCCGACACAGCGTCGGGCAAGCGCTCACGGTACAGGCCCAGGAGCCCGCCCAATTGCCGAACTCGGTCGATAACCTGGTTGGCGGCCTCCGTGGACAAGGTCAGGCCGAAGTCTTTCTCGGCCGTGCGGGCCTGTAACATCAAGGCGCGGGCACCACCGAGGTCGCGGATCACCGCCCCACGTTGTTCCAGCGTATGCAGGGCATAAAACGCGGTACAGGCGACCGCGAGTGTCGATGCCAGAACGAGGCCGAAGCCCAGGGTGAGCTTGGCGCCCACCGAAAGATTGCCGAATACACGAACGAACATGTTCATCTCCATTCAGGGAGCAGCCATGGCGTGGTGTCGACAGGCAGCGGACGTCAGCGGCCGGTGCGTGTAGGCAGCGCCATGCAGGGTAGGGGTCAGCGGGCGCCGGTTGTAGCAGGGTCAAAGGAGGAGCCGGGCATGACGGTTGTTTTTATTGTGGTCATGGACGCGGGGCGCAGCGTTCGTCGCAGCCCCGCATGGCGTGGGGCGTCAGTCGAGAAGACTTTTCAAGGCCACACCGGTGTCGGCGATCAGCGCCGGATCGGGCGAAATACCGGCCGCCAGCAGTTTGCGGCTGAGGATGTGTTCGAGTGGCTGATTGATTGAGTCGACTGCAATCAGGGTGCTGTCGCGGTAGTGGAATACCGAAAAGCGACCGCCCTCGGGTTCGCCACGGATCACGCAGTGAGTGCGGCCCACCGACAGGCCGACCATTTGCAATCTGACCTCGCCCTGGTCACTCCAGAACCAGGGCAACGCGTCATAGCCTTGCGTTTCGCCAAGGATCAAGCGCGCCACCAGGCGTGCCTGGTCATTGGCGTTCTGGATCGATTCCAGGCGCAGGCGGGCGTTCTCGGCGTAGCGGTTTTCGAAGGCCACGCAGTCACCGATGGCAAACACGTTGGGTGCCGACGTGCGCATCTGTGCATCGACCAGGATGCCGTTGGCACAGGCGATACCCGCGTCCTGCGCCAGCTCGCTGTTGGGCAGCGAGCCGGCACCAACGATCACCAGGTCGGCCGGCCATTGCGCGGTGTCGGTGCGCACAGCGCTCACCTGGCCGTTGTCGCCGAGAAAGGCCTTCACGGTGCTGTCGAGTTCGAGGGTGATCCCCTGTTCGCGATGCTTACCGGTCACATAGGCCGAGACCTGCGGTGACACCGAGCGCTCCATGATACGGGACGCGGTTTCCAGCACCGTGACCTGTTTCCCGAGCTTGCGCGCGGTGGCAGCGATTTCCAGGCCAATGAAGCCACCGCCGACGATGACGATGGACTGACAGCTCGCCAGACGCTGGCGCAATGTGCGGGCCTGTTCGAGGGTGCGCAATTGCACAACGCCGTCCAGCGTACTGCCCGGCAGTGGCAGGGTGCGTGCGCGGGCGCCGGTGGCCAGTACCAGTTGGTCGTAAGGCAACACGCTGCCGTTGTCCAGGTGCAGCGTTTGCGTGTGCGTATCAAGGGCATTGACCCGGGTGTTCAAGCGCAGGTCGATGCGTTGTTCATCGTAGAAATGTGGCGGTTCGAGCAGCAGTCTGGTCTCGGCTTCGGCGGTGTCGTTGGTCAGAAAGGCCTTGGACAATGGCGGGCGGTGATAGGGCAGATCGCCCTCGTCGCTGAGCAGGGTAATCGTGCCGGCGAAGTCCTGTGCACGCAGGGCCGCGCAGAGGCTGACCCCGCCATGCCCAGCGCCGACGATAACGACATGTTTTGTCATTTTGTTGTCTCTGTCGTTTGTAGGCAGGCCGGCGGTATGAGCGCCGGCCGGTGATTATTGCTGGAAGAATCGGTGCAGCAGTTGCTCGACGGCCGCAGGCGCTTCGTGGTTGCAGATGTGCCCGACGTTCGCGATGACCTGTAACTCGGTGTTCGGATTTCGCGCGGCCATCGCCTGCATGTCGGCGACCGGACCGCCGCCGTGATCATGCTCGGCAGCCACCAGCAGGGTGGGCACGCGAAGCTCGGGGAAGCGCGCACTGAAGTCCATCTCGATGAAGGCGCGCACGTACGCCAGGTAGCCTTCCAGGCTGGTATTTTTCATCATGCGGCGCAGCAGGCTGTCCACTTGGGGATGGCTGGCGCGGAAGTCGACACTCAACCAGCGGTCAACCGTGACGTCGGCCAGTTTGTTGATGCCCTGAGCCTGCGCGGCATCGCAGCGACCGCGCCAGAACTCGCGGCGCTCATCGGGCTGACGGGGACGGCAGCAGAAGGCGGCGATACGCGTGACCCGCTCGGGGTAGTCCAGGCCAAGCGCCAGGGCCAATGAACCGCCGAAGCCTAGGCCCACCACGGCACAACGCTCAATGCCCAGGTGATCCCATAACTGCACGACGCCGTCCCGGATGTCGGCAAATTGGCAGTCCTGCGGCGGCGCCGGGCTGTGGCCGTGGCCCCAGGGATCGAAACGCAGCACGCGAAAATGCGCCGACAGCGCCACGGCCTGGTCGGCCCAGAACTCGGCATCATTGCCGATGCCGGGAATAAACGTCAGCCAGGGCGCATTCGCCGGCCCGCTGATGACATGATGGAATGTGGGTAATGTTTTCATTGAACGGACTCCTTCGCTGGCCGTAGGTTACGAACGGACTGGAGGCGGAGGTAGGCGATGAGCTGGATGGCTGCTATCCGGCCAGTGCATGGCTGCCGATAGAAAGCTGCGTTGCGTTTTTTGCGGGAGTGCGCGGCGTTGCACGCCTGTAGGATCAAGGCTGGCCCGAAGCCGCGCCATGAACCATCGCGGCGATTTCAACAATAACAATAGGCGGCCCGGGACGGGCTTATCCCGCGCCGTTGGAGAGTCACATGGCTGCACTCATTCAATCGGCCCTGGTGGTCGGCGGTGGTTTTTCCGGTATGTCGGCGGCCATCGAGCTGCGCAAGCGCGGTATTGCCGTGGACCTGGTGGAAATTGACCCAGACTGGCGCAACTACGGCGCCGGCATCAGCATCGGTGGCCCGACACTGCGAGCGTTTCGCACGCTTGGCATTCTGGAGCGCTTTCTCGAAGAAGGTTATGCCTGCGACGGCCTGGATATTTATTCCCCGGACGGCACGTTGCTGACCCAGGTTCCGACGCCACGCGTCGCTGGCGAAGAGGTGCCGGGCAGTGGTGCGGTGATGCGTCCGGTGCTGGCAAAAATACTGGCCGATGCCACCCGCGCCAGCGGCACCGATGTGCGTCTGGGTTGCACACTGAGCGCGCTGGAGCAGGATGCCGACGGCGTCACGGTGGACTTCACGGACGGTACGCGTCGTCGCTACGATTTGCTGATTGGCGCTGACGGTTTGTATTCCCCGATGCGCGAGCGCCTGCTGCCTGACGCCCCTCGACCGCGTTACAGCGGGCAGGGCGTGTGGCGTGCGGTGTTGCCGCGTCCGGCGTCGATCACCTGCACCATGTTGTGGGTCGGCGATCACCTGAAGGTCGGCCTGAACCCGGTGTCCAGGGACGAGATGTATTTGTTCGTCAATGAAGACCGGCCGGTGAACGACTTTGTGGCGCCAGAGCAATTCCTGTCACGGCTCAAGGGCTTGCTCGACGCCTTTTCCGCTCCTGACGTACGTCACGCCAACGAGATGCTCAATGAAGATTCCCTGGTGATTTTCCGCCCGCTGGAAGGCCTGTTGGTCGACCGGCCCTGGTACCGCGGCCGTGCAGTATTGATTGGCGACGCGGTACACGCCACGACCCCGCACCTGGCTTCTGGCGCCTGCATCGGCATTGAAGATGCCATCGTGCTGGCTGAAGAGCTGGACACGGCATCCAGCCTGGCCGCTGCACTGGACAGTTTCCAGCAACGTCGATGGGAGCGCTGTCGGATGGTGGTGGAAAACTCCATGCGCCTGGGCGAAATCGAGATCAACGGCGGTGACAAGGGCGAGCACATGCGCATCATGCATGCGTCGTTTGCCGCGCTGGCCCAGCCAATCTGAACCGAGGGAGCAAGTGATGAAGGTGTTGAACGAACATGTTGTCCTGGTGACCGGGGGGGGCTCCGGCCTGGGCCTGGGCCTGGCGCGCCACTGCCTGGAGGAGGGCGCGCAGGTGGCAATCTTTGAAATCTCCGCCGAAAAAGTCGCGCGGCTGCGTGAAGAGTTCGGTCCTGACGTGCTGGTGGTCCAGGGCGACGTCACGCGCCTTGCCGACCTGCGCGCCTGCCGTGAGGCCGTGCTGTCGCGGTTTGGCCGGCTCGATGCGCTGATCGGCGCGCAAGGCATCTTCGACGGTAACGTACCGTTGCTGGAGATGCCGGAGGAACGACTGGACGCACTGTTCGACGAGGTGATGCAGGTCAACGTGAAAGGTTATCTGTTGTCGGCCCGGGTGTTCTTCAACCTGCTGCGCGCGAGCGAAGGCGCCATGGTCCTGACCACATCGACCGCGGCCTATGCCGCCGATGGTGGCGGTGCGGTGTACAGCGCGAGCAAGGGCGCGATCCGAAGCCTGGTCAACCAGCTGGCGTTCGAATTCGCGCCCCATGTACGGGTCAATGCCGTTGCACCGGCCGGGATTGCCAACAGCCAGTTGAGCGGGCCGCGTTCACTCGGGCTGGAGACCCAGAAGCAATCCGACATTCCCGAGGCGGCCTTTCTCTCGATGTTCCGTTCGCTCAGCCTGTTGAAGGAACTGCCGACGCCCGAAGACCACGGGCCGCTTTATGCCTTCCTGGCCTCCCGGCAAAACCGCATCATGACCGGCCAGACGGTCGTGGCCGACCAGGGCATGCTGAACCGGGCGGTGTTGCACCGACAGCACTGAAACCCCGTCATTCTCCTGTGGGAGCGAGCCTGCTCGCGATGGACGTCAACGATAACGCGCCCTGTCTGGATGATCGCGTTATCTGGGCGTTCTTCGCGAGCAGGCTCGCTCCTACAGGTTTCTCGTGAACTCAGTCGTCACGAGCGGTTTTTCAGCAGCAGAGGCGCTTCCTGCTCCAGCAGTTTTTGCACCGTACGTGTCGCCAGGGTATTGGGGCGGCGCAGCGAGCTGGCCAGGACCACGCTGCGCATCAGTTCCGGCTTGATGATGCGGGCGACCGAGAAACGCGGGTCGTCGACGTGTTCGAACAACCCCGAAGTAATGGCGTAACCCCCGCCGGCGGCCACGATTTCCCATTGCAGACGGATCGAATCGGCTTCCACCGCGCAGTCGAATTGAACACCGTGCGACTTGGATAATTTTTCAAGCCTGGCTCGCAGCGGGTGCGGTCGGGAAGGCAGCACGAGGGGAAGGCCTTGCAGGCTGGATAACTCGATGGTCGATTGCGCAACGGCCGGGTCTTGCGAGCGACCCACCAGCATGAGCTTGGGCTGCACCAGCACCGATTCTTCCGACGTCGACACATCGGCTTCGCGCAGGAGCAACGCCATGTCGACGCGGCCCTCATTGATAAGCTCCTCGAGGTAGGCGCTGCTGCCTTCGCAGATATGCAACCGGATGCGCGGATAGCGTTCATGCACCAGTTTGTAGATCGGCCCGGCGATAGGCTCCACGGTGGATGGCAGCAAACCGATGCGAACTTCGCCGATGGGGATGCCCCCGGAGGTGCGGATCACGTCGGAGACTTCTTCCGACTCCTCGGCGAGGGCCTCGATGCGCGGCAAAATCTGCAGGCCGAATTCGGTGAGGTTTACACCGCGTCCGGTGCGGTTGAACAGCCTCACTCCACATTCCCGTTCCAGTTGAGAAATGTGGCGGCTGATCATCGATTGCGGTACATCAAGCGCCACGGCGGCTTGTGTCAGGCTCCCCAGTTTGGCGACCTTGATGAAGTGGTGCCATTTTGGGTCCAGGATCGATTGCACGGGCGCTGTCCTTTTTGTTTTTTTGGAAGTCGTAAGGGCCCGGATTATTCCACGCGTGCGGTTTGTTGGGCAAAGCGTTGATGAGGTGTTTTTGATTTCCAGACTGAAGTGACCGAAGCGAAATAAACTTAAGTCTCATTTGATAATGCTTCTCAATGGGCTTAGTATCGCCGCGCCTTCCAGGCAGTCCTCCTGTTCCAAGAGCGTGGTCGTCGTGTCAGAGCGCAGTCAAAAACTCGAACTCTATCTGTCCCATCGCAAGGCGCTGGTGGAGTACGCATCGCCCATCGTGGGCTGCCGGTCGAAAGCGGAAGACGTGGTGCAAGACGCCTGGCTGCGCTTCAACGAAGCCACCACCGACCGGATACCTCTGGCGCAACCGGTGGGTTACCTGTACCGCATCGTGCGCAATCTCGCCTTTGACCTGAACCGGCGCCTGACCCTGGAAAACCGCCATCCGGCCAGTGAGGATGAGCTGCAGGGGTTGCCTTCTGATAATCCTTCGCCAGAATGCGAAGCGCTGTACAGCGATGAGTTGCAGCAACTGCACAACGCCCTGGCCCGATTGCCCGAGCGTTCTCGCCAGGCGTTTGTCATGCACCGGTTGCATGGCATGACCTTCAAGGACATTGCGCAGCGTTTGGGCATTTCTTCCAGCCTTGCCCATCAACTCGTTCGCGATGCGCTCACCTACTGCTCGGAGCAATTGAGTGATGACTGAAACCACGCCAAAGGCCTTCCCGAGTGAGTGATTCCAACCGTGCAACCTCCGGATCGTCGGGTGCTGGCCCCAGGGACCCGGTGTGGGAAACGGCGCTGGACTGGCTGCTGCGCGTGCAGGAAACACCGCACGACGCCGCGCTGCAACACGCGCTGAACACCTGGCTTGAGGACTCGCCCGATCATCTGCGGGCCTATCGCAAGGCTGAGAAAGTCTGGCGCTTGAGCGGGCAGTTGATGAGCAGCCCGGCCTTCGATTCCCGCTTGCCTGCACTAGCCGCTCCTCCCAACAGGCGACGCCGCTGGCTGCGTCGCGTCATAGCCAGCAGTGCGGTGGCCGCGTGCGCGGTGTTGCTGGTCTTGCCCGACTGGCAAGGCATCACGGCCGATTACCGCAGCCCGACCGGCGAACACCAGCAGGTCACGCTGGCCGACGGTAGCGTGGTGGAACTGGACAGCGGCAGCGCCATCGACGTGCAGTTCACCCCCGATAAACGCCGGGTAACGTTGCTGCGCGGCCAAGCATTTTTTTCGGTCAAGTCACAGCCTGAGCGTGCCTTTGAGGTGACGGCCGAGGCGATTACCGTCACGGTCACCGGGACGGCGTTTGCCGTGGAAGTTTCCCCGGAAACCATCGATGTCAGCGTCGCGCACGGCTCGGTCAAGGTGGCGGATACCCGTCAGCGGGATGCTGCGCTGGAACCGCTCAAACCGGGACAAGGCGTTCGATTCCTGCGTCAGGGCCAGGGCCTCCAGCGCCTGCAGACGCCAGTGGAACAGATCGCGGCGTGGCGCCACTGGCAACTGCTGGTGGTCGACCAGCCCCTGAGTGAAGTCGTCGCGCGCTTGCGTCAGTACCAACCCGGGTTGATCGTGCTCAACGACGATGCGCTGGGCAAACGCAAGATCACCGCCGCGCTGGACTTGCGTTCACCCCGGCTTGCACTGCAAGCGGCCCTTGCGCCGCTGGGTGGGCAGGTGAGGGCGCTGAGCCCTTATGTGCTGATGGTTTCCGCCGACTGAGCGCGGTCCTTTCTCGCGTTTTTCCAACCCGTTCAGGCTGCCGTGTCATCGACACGGCTTTTTTTTTGCTTATTTCTGGAAATCGCCGAATGCCGTTCGTTGTTACCCATGAAAGCTACTGATAAGGATTCGCATTAGCGACTCCGAACTTCATTCTACAGGTAACCGAATGCTCCGTTCGATGCGTATTGCCGAGTCATCGTCGCCGATTTCCTTGTCCCGGTCGGGCACCTTCGCCTTGCTGATGGCGCTGCCATTTCTGGCGCATGGCGCCGTTGCGCCAGTCACTGCGCAGCCGTTGACGGCCCCGGCAAAAAAAAGCACGTACGCCTTCAGTATTCCCGCCGGGACATTGGCCAACAGCCTGATGGTGTTGGCCCTGCAGTCCGGCGTGCAGGTCAGTGTCGAAAGCAAGGTGGTGCAGGGGCTTTCGAACAGAGCGGTCGAAGGCCGCTTGAGCCTCGAGCAAGCGTTGGCGCAATTACTGGATGACCGTGGCCTTGCCTGGCAGTACAGCCATGACAATGCGATCACCGTCTACCCGCGCGATGCCGACCAGGTGCTGCAACTGGACAGCACCCGGGTCACCACGCCGGCGGTGGAGTATCAGTCCGAACGCACCGTCGACCGACGCATGATCGAGTCGCTGCCCGCCGGTAACGGCGACATCACCAGCCTGTTGCGCACCAACCCCAGCGTGCAGTTCGACGACAGCCAACTCGGTGGCAAGAACCCCGGCGAGATCGGCCCGGCCAACGTCAGCATCAACGGTGCGCGCTACTGGCAGAACCTGTTTGTGGTCGATGGTATGAGCATGAACAACGACATCGACCCGGGCTCAGTGACCGACAGCTATGACCAGGTGGCGGGCCGCAGTCAAGGGCTCGCGCTGGACACGGATTTGCTGCAAGACATCAAGGTCTACGACAGCAACGTACCGGCGTCCTATGGTGGTTTCAACGGCGGGGTAATCGAGGCCAACACGCGCAATCCCACGCGGGACCTGCATGGCAAGGTGTCGGCTCAGATGACCCGTTCGGCCTGGACCCGCTACCACCTGGACAAGGACGACCCGGACCTGGAAGCGTTCGAGGCAGGCTACGGCACCGGCAATCAGCCGGAATTCGACAAGCTCATTACCCGCGCCACGCTGGAAGGCTACCTGACCGATAACTTTGGCTTGATGGGCAGTTTTTCGCGCAAGGAGTCCACCATTCCGACCCGCACATTTGCCCTGAGCCACAACACCGATCAAGCCAACGAAGAACACGAACAGACCCGACGCATCGACAACTATTTCCTGAAGTCGGTGTGGCAGATCAACGATGACTGGGGCCTGGACGTCAGCCTGACCCATGCGCCGGAAGTCGCGCACACCTACGGCAGCAATGCGCTGTATTCGGGCCGCGACACCACCGCCGGCGGCGACGCCGTCAGTGCCCGTTTGCTGTGGAATGCGCCGCTGGCCACTGTCGAGCAAGTCCTGAGCTGGAGCCGACTGGAGAACTCCCGCGACTCGGAGTCCGACTACCTGATTGCCTGGCGCACCTCGACGACCAAGAACTGGAGCGGCTCCACCACGGCCAGCGAAGGCGGCATGGGCGATATCGAGCAGGAACAGGAACAACTGGCCTATAAGCTCAAGGTCGACTGGAATGGCTTTCAAGCCCTCGGCCTGGAACACAATGTGCAAACCGGGCTGGAGCTCTCGCAGAGCTCGACCTTTTACGATCGATCCACGCCTTACACCAGTTATTCCGTGGCCGGCATGACCTCGACCGCCACGTGCGTGGGCAACGACCCGCTGTGTTCGGTCGGCAAGACGGTCAACGGCTGGAAAGGGCAGTACGCAAAAACCAAAACCATCACCGAGGGCAAAGTCGAGTTCGATAGCCAGTCCTGGGCGGTGTTCCTCCAGGATGAAATGCGTTGGGGCCGCTTGAAAGTCAGGCCGGGTGTGCGCGTGGATGCCGACGACTACATGGACAAGACCACCATTGCCCCACGGCTGGCGGTGGAATTCGACGTGTTCGGCGACGGCCAGACCCGTCTGATCGGCGGTGCCAACCGGTATTACGGGCGCAACCTCTCGGCCTACCGATTGCGTGACGGTGTCGCCGCGTTGCAGAGCAACTACACGCGCGCCAGCCAGACCTCGAACTGGGTCTACAGCTCGCAGGTGGCCAACGGCGCCAAGTTCAACAGCCTGGACATTCCCTACGACGATGAGTTGACCCTGGGCGTGACGCACATTCAATGGAACACCGAGTTCGCCCTGAAGTACGTCAATCGCAAAGGGCACGATCAAATCTCCCGCGCCTGGGGTTCGCAGATTGGTCAACCCAGCACCGACCTCAAGGAGTTGGCCAGCAACTACTTCACCTATTACAACGGCGGTGAAAGCGAGTCTGAAATCTATAGCCTGACCGTGACCCCGTTACGCGATTTCTCGTTCTGGGGCACCAGCACCACCGGCCAGGTGGGCCTGGATTTGACCGATGTGCAAAGCTCGGGTTTGTCCGACTACACCACCAGCATCGGTTTGCTGTACGTCGATGATCCGGTGATTCAGTACCAGGGCAAGTTCATCACTTATTCGCAGCGGCCTGCCGAGAATTACAACCGCCCCTGGACCGCGCGCCTGACCACCATGACCGCCATCCCGCAGCTCAACCTGAACTGGAGCAATTTTCTACGCTACCGCGATGGCTACCGCCGGATCGCTGGAACCGGGGCCACGGTCGAACACAACGGAGAACAAGTGCGTGTCTGGGAAGAAACCGACTACGCGGGCGCACTGACCTGGGACACCCGATTGGGCTGGGAGCTGCCCACTGCCAAGGATCAGGCGCTGTTCGTCAATCTTGACGTCAGTAACCTGCTGGACAAGGTCATCGTCAGCAGCACCGACAGCGACGATGTCGTCACCTACGAGGTCGGCCGTCAGTTCATGCTTGAAGTGGGTTATCGCTTTTGAAATCGCTCAAACTTGCCGCTCCATTCGCCGGCTGGCTAGCGCTATCGTTGACGGGCGTACACACCAGCGCGGATGAATTGTGTGGGGTTCAAGCCAAGGAGCCGGGCGCCTATCAAGCGTGTATTGCGCAGCTGTACCGCAAGCCGGTCGCGCAATGGCCTGCACCACAGATTGACGCCGACGTGGCCTGGCAAGAAATGGCGCCGTTGCCGGCCCGGGCACCGTCACCTTCCGACAACCCGTTCACCGAAGCCAAGGCCGTTTTAGGCGAGCGGCTGTTCAACGACCCGAAGTTGTCCCGTTCCGGCCAGATCGCCTGCGCCTCGTGCCACGAGCCCGACGAAGCCTTCGCCGATGGGCGTCGTGTTTCATTTGGGCATGACCGTCAAACCGGTCGCCGAAATGCACCGAGCGTGGTGATGAGCGGCTTCACCCGGCACCTGTTCTGGGATGGTCGAAGCCCCAGTCTTGAGGCCCAGGCCGTGGTGCCCATTGCCGATCACGTTGAAATGGCGTTCACCACTGACGAACTGCTGACCCGCCTCAACAACGATGCCGAATACCCCAAGCTGTTCGAGCAGACGTTTGCCTTGAAGGGGCCCATCGTCGCCGAGCAGATTGCCCAGGCCTTGGCCACCTACCAGCGCACCCTGGTCAAAGCCACCCGCAATACCGCGTTCGAACAACTGTTGCTCGGCCGCCCGCAGCGCATGAGTGACCAGCAGCTTTACGGCCTGCACCTGTTTCGCACGCAGGCGCGCTGCATGAATTGCCATTTCGGCCCGACCCTGAGCGACGACCAGTTCCATAACCTGGGGCTGACGTATTACGGCCGCAAATATGAAGACCTGGGGCGTTACGAAGTGACCGCAAACCCACAGGATGTTGGCGCTTTTCGCACCCCGTCGCTGCGCCTGCTGAGCAAGACCGCGCCGTGGATGCACAACGGTCTGTTCGTCAACATGGAAGGCACGATCGCCTTTTACAACCAGGGCATGCCTCGACCCGAGCCCGTCGGGCCACAGAAAAACGATCCGTTGTTTCCCAGGACCAGCGACCGTTTGAAACCGCTGGGCCTGGACCTGGAACAACGGCGGGCGTTGATCGAATTTCTTGATTCGCTGTGAGGCAGGGGGGCGAGGTCAGGTTTGAAACTGTTTGACGATGTGCTCAAGCTGCTTGCCCAGGTTTGCCAGTTCCACACTTGAGCTCGCCGTGTGATCGCTGGCACTGGCGGTGCGTTGCGTGATGTCGCGCACGCTGAGCACGCTACGGTTGATGTCGTGGGCCACCAGCGCCTGCTGCTCCGCGGCCGTCGCGATTTGCAGGTTCATCTGCTGAATGGTTGAGACGGTGCGGGTGATTTCTTCCAGGGAGCTGCCGGCCTGTCGCGTCAAATCGACACTGCTGGCGGTGAGCGCGCGGCTGGTTTCCATGACGGACACCACGTGCGCGGTGCCGTCCTGTAGGCTGATGATCAGTTCTTCGATTTCTTCGGTCGATTGCTGGGTGCGTTGCGCCAGGCTGCGCACTTCATCGGCGACTACGGCGAAACCCCGTCCGGAATCACCGGCGCGGGCGGCTTCAATCGCCGCGTTGAGGGCCAGCAAGTTGGTCTGCATGGCCACGGACCTGATGACGTCCAGTACCGTGCCGATCTTGTCGCTTTGCTCTTTGAGCCGGCTCATCGCGGCAGTGGATTTTCCCGTTTCGATGGCCTGCCGCTCGATCTGCTCGATAACCTGGCCCACCACATCTTCGCCTGCGCACGCCTGTTGATCCGCCACCAGCGCCGCGCGCTGCGCCTGCTGCGCGTTGCGTGCGACCTCTTGCACGGTGGCGACCATCTCATTCATGGCCGAGGCGACCTGTTCGGTTTCACTTTTCTGCGTGTGAATGCCCGAACTGGTTTGCGTGGCCACGTTCGACAGACGCTCTGCCGCGCCAGCGATTTGCTTCACGCTGCTGCTGATGTTGCCGACCAGGTTGCGCAAGTTCACCACCATCCGCTGCATGCTGCGCTGTAACTGGCCCATCTCATCCTGACGGTCAACCACGATGTCCTGACTGAGGTCGCCGGAGGCGATGCGTTCGGCCAGTGCCAATGTCTGCAAGAGTGGTTGCACAATTTGCCGAGTAATAAACCAGGCCGCGAGTACGCCCAGGACAATCGCCACTATCAGGCTGACGACGATCATTCGCTGGGCACTGCGCACGTCGCCGGCGCGCTTGGTCGCTTGATAGTCGATCAGCTGTTGATTGAGGGCGTCCAGCTGCGCACTGGCCTCGAAGAGTTGTTTGCCCGCCGCCTCGCTGCTGGCAACTTCATGGGCGAAGCGCTGCAAGTGCTGGTTGTATTGAGCGAGTGTCTGTGCGGCGCGCTGCAGGTTGGGTTGGGGTTCCCCATGCGAAGCGCCGAGGATGTTGTCGACGGCATGGACGATGCTGTCGATACCTTCCAGCGCGCCGCGACCCTTTTGCGCCTCATTCGTATAGTCAAAGTCATGCACCTGCAGCATGAGTTGCTGGATGCTCTGGAAGAGTTGCCTGATCGCTTGCAGGTTGATCACATTCTGCTGCGCGTTCTCCGACGCTCGAACAATGTCGTTGACCGCGTCGTTGAGTTGTTTGCTGGCCAGCCCGATGGTGCTGTCGAGGGTCGTGAATTCGGCGTCGCGATTGGCAAAACTCTCGCCGATACGCGAGAGGTGAGCGCGGTAATCCTTGATGATGCGTTGCTGCTCAGTGAGCAGTTGCCGTTCCTCCGGTGCCGTCAGCAGGGAGGCGAGTTGCAGGTGCTGGGCTTCGATCGTATCCAGCGTTTGAAAAAGGGCGGTAGCGGCCGGTTGACTGTGGTGACGCTGGTATTGAGCGTATTGCGTACCCAGCGAGCTGATCAGGCTGTTGATGTTACTGATCTGGCTGATTTTGTCGCTGCGCGAAATGATGCTGTGGGTGCTGTACCAACCGGTCGCGGCGATCACGACGGTTAACAGAAGAATGAGGCCAAACCCTATGGAAAGTTTGGCGTTGATCCTGATGTTGCAGAAACAATTGCTGAGCCATCTGAACATGGAGCCCCCACGGAAAGGTCGCGCGCCAATGCACCCTCCACCGGGCGTGCGAATGAAGAAAAAGCGCCCGCGCCCTGTCGGACCCCCTGAGTGACCGTTACTGCGGCGCAGGCACTTCTCGTTTCGACTGCGCGTTAACGGCGCAGGGCAGGGCTGCCGGTCACGGCGCTGCAACCACGGGGTTTTCGATGTAGCCCAGTTGCTCGATTTCGGCGCGCACCACATCGCCGACCTGAAGCAGCTTACCCAAGGCCACGCCGACACCCGCCGGTGTGCCGGTGGCGAGAATGTCACCAGGCTCCAGCGTCATGACCGTGGAGAGGTATTCGATCTGCTGGTAAATGTCGTAGATCATGTCGCCGGTGGTCATTTTCTGGCGTTCTTCGCCATTGACCGTCAGGCGCATTTCCAGGGCCAGTGGGTCGGCGATTTCGTCGTCGGTGGTCAGCCAGGGGCCAATCGGGCCATGGCTGTCGAACGACTTGCCCAGGGTGAAGGTCGGCGAGCGGTGTTGCCAGTCACGTGCGCTGACGTCGTTGGTCACCAGGTAACCGGCGATCACGGCTCGCGCGTCGGATGCCTTGACGTTACGGCAACGCTGGCCGATGACCACCCCCATCTCGATTTCATAGTCCAGTTGCTTGACCGCCGACGGGAACAGAATCGGGTCGTAAGGGCCTGTCAGGCAGGACACTTGTTTGTTGAACCACAGCTGGCTGGTCGGAATCGGAATACCGGCCGCGCGCGCTTCCTCGGCGTGGGCTTTGTAGTTCAAGCCGATGGCCAGGTACTTTTGCGGGTCGTTGACCGGATTCTCGAGGCGCACTGCCGACAGGAGGAAGGCGGGTGCAGTGGCGGCCTCCAGTGCCGGGCGTAGTTCAGAAAGATGCCCCAGCAAATGGCGCATCGAGTCATTCACCCCGGGAATGCCAGAAAGATCGATGACGCTGTTGCCTTCCAGTTTCCCAATGCGTGTGCGGCCGCTCTCGGTAAAACGAACGATTTTCATAGGATGTGTCTGCCGTCTTTTTTTATGGTTTTGGTTGAAGTAGTCGGGAGGTAGTAACCGCTAGTCGCGCACGACCGTGAGCTGGAAGCTGATGAACTTCCATCCCGAAGCGGTGCGCCGGAGCACTTGGGTGACAAAGCCCCGCATGAGCTCCTGCGCGCCATCGGCCGTGCGCAGGTGATTGACGATGGGGCCCGTCAGGACGGCCATGTCATCGCTGCCGCGAATGCTCAGGTCGCCACGCTGGACGTCGACAAAACCGCGTTTACGGCCAATGTGCTCGATCAGCTGGGTTTTGGTATGAACCAGGCCGGTGCTGTGGACATGCACCAGATCGTCGTCGAACAGCGCGTTCAACTCATCGATGTCCACGGCCACCAATGCCAGCTGCCTGCGGCGTTCCAACGCCAGAATCGCGTGTTCCGTGTGTTGATCGAACATGGGGGATACCTGTGCATGACGCGAAACAGTGATCAGATCAGCCCTTCGTACGAGCCGCCGTCGAGTTGCAGGTTCTGGCCAGAGATGTAGCTGGCCTGGCTGCTGCACAGGAACGCGCAGGCATCGCCAAACTCTTCGGGCCGGCCAAGGCGTTTTGCGCTGATGGTCGAGGCGATCTGGCGCCGGGCTTCTTCATGGCTGACGCCTTGCTCTTTCATCAGGCGCTGCGCCATGAATTCCTGGCGCGGCGTATCGATGCGCTCAGGTAGCAGGTTGTTGATGGTCACGTTGTCCTTCACGACTTCAACGCTGATCGCCTTGCTGATGGCCGTCAGCGCAGTCCGTGCGGACGTGGACAAGCCCATGATGTAGTGCGGCGATTTGACCATGGCCGAGGTGATGTTGATGATCCGGCCAAACCCCCGTGACTGCATGCCGGGAATGTAGGTGCGCATCAGTTGCACGGCGGGAATCATGTTGGCTTGCAGGGCGCCCAGCAGCGCCGCTTCGTCCCAGTCTTGCAGGCGTCCCGGAGGAGGGCCGGCGTTGTTGTTGACCAGGATGTCGACCTCTGGCACCGCTTCCAGGATATCCGCGCGGCCCTGGGCGGTGGTCAGGTCGGCAACCACGATCAAGACCTGTGCGCCCGTCACCTCTGTGCGCAACAGGTCGGCGGCCTGCTGCAGTTTTTCTTCATTGCGTCCGTTGAGGACCACCGTTACGCCTTCGCGAGCGAGGGAACGTGCGCAGGCATAGCCGAGCCCTTGGGATGAAGCCGAGATGAAGGCTGTGCGCCCTTTGATTCCTAAATCCATTGTTGTTTTTCCTCTGATGTAATCGAAAGCAGGTGGCAGCACTCGCCGGCCGCCGCGACGGGTGTGTCAGTGCGAATGGTCATGTCCGTGCGGGTGGCTGTGGTCATGGTCCTGCGGGTGGTCATGGGAGTGATCGTGGCCACCCCCGTGCCGGGCCATATGCGGCGAACCCTGGCGGTGTTCGTTGAGGTAATGCTGGCGCAGCAGGTCTTTGCCGTAGTCATTGCCGTTGGGGGTTCTGACCACGGTGTGGATATGGAATTTTTGCGGCGTCTCGTTGTTCAGCCAGACGCCGCTATGGTGGTCGAACTCCACCATGATCAGCGGGCTGTGCACGCGGTAATAAAAGGGGTCGTCGTCACCGTGTCCGCCAATCCAGCTGAAGTACGTACGCTCGAGCATGGACTCGACATGGCGCAGGCGTACCTCCCGCGGACCCTCTGGCAAGTACTCGATAAACGCGTCGACGATCTTCAGCAGTTGCTCTTGTTGGCCCGATGAAAACTGCGCCGCACAAACCCCCTCATAGGGAATGATCCGGTTATCGCGATAAGCGGCGCCCAGCTGGCGCTCGTCGGCAAAGTGCCAACGGTCTTCGGGCATCGCCGGGTCTTTCATCTGCTGGTAGGTGGTGGCCCGTTCGCGCAACGTCGGTGAGAGCGAGCGCATCAATTGCAGCCCGAAACTTTCCTCGTTCTGGAACAGCGAAAACGCGCCGTGGGGGCCCCGGTCGATGTGGGTCGGTTCTGCGCCCATGAACGTGGGCGAGATGATCATTTGGCCGCCCACCATCAAGCAGTTCAGTGCCAGGTGATGACCGTAGAGGTTCCAGCCCCAGGGCTCGGTCGTCGAAGGCGTGCCGAACAACAGGAAGTGATAACTCCACTCGTTCATGATGTTGCGCAGGTCGTACAGCTCGCCGAGGAACAGGTTGGCGATGCGGCACTGTTCGGTCTTGAGGTAACCCTCCGCGCTCAAACTGGCCCGCAGCACCTTCATCACCGCTTCGCGTGAGGCGGTTGAGAGGTAATCCAGGCGAACGCCATTGGCGTTCATGGGGAACTCCGGGTTGTACCAATCGCGCCATTGCGGTGCGTCGATCGGGTACTGCATCGCCTGGCGTTCGCCTTCGTTCAAACTGGCCAGCAGCGCCTGGCCGGCCGCCACTGCTTTGTGGATGTCGAGCCCTTCGTTCGCGAGCCGGAACAGTCCTGGCTCCACCTGGCCATCGGCCGTCATGCCCTTGAAGGGCTCCTGATACAGCGCTTGCCACGTATCGATCAGGGACTTGGCCTTGGCGGAGGCGATAATGGGTTTGGCGTATTCAAAAGGATCCTGGCCCCGGGCGTTGACGATTCGTGGGGAATCGAGGGGAAGCAGATAGTCACGAAAGTTCTTGCTGCTCATAGCGTTTGCATTCCTCGCTACTTGTTATTGATGGGGCTGCCGCGCTGGCCAGCCCAAGGCCTTTGGCGCCTCCCTTCAACTCGCCAGGCTTTCTTCCAGGAAGCGCTTCAAGGCCGCCCACGCGCGTTTGTCGCTTTGAGCGTGATAGGCGATGACGTGAGGTTTGTTGGCGCGATCCGAGTCAGGACGGGTGAAACCGTGTCTGGTATGGCCATACAGATTGACCTCCCAATCCACACCGGCACCGTTCATGTTGTGTTGCAGCGCTGCGAGCTTGGGCAGTGCCGCCATCGGGTCTTCGTAACCGGTGAGGAGCAGGGCTTTGCGCGGTGACGGGGAGTGGGCCCATTCTTCAGACACCAGGTCGAGCCCGCCGTGGATGCTGACCGCGCCCCGGACATCGCCCACCGTGCGCAAATACTCGAGTGCCGAGGCGCCGCCAAAGCAATAGCCGAGCATGACGATTCTTTCGCCATCGACGCCCGGTTGGGCCGCCAGTGCTTCGCGGGCGGCCTGCAGGCGACCCATCCACGTTTTACGATCGGCGGCGAATCGCCCGATCATCGGTCCGATTTCGCTCTCGCTGGACAGCACCTTGCCGTCGCCCCAGATATCCGCGGCCAGTGTGGCATAACCCTCGCCAGCCAGTTTTTCGGCGATGCCTTTGATGAAGTCGCTGACGCCAAACGCATCGTGGACGAGCAAGATGCCCGGAAGTTTGTCGCCTTCCGGCTGGCTGAAGTAGCCGAGCAGACGGGCATCGTCGTGGACGTATTCAAGAGGTTTGTTGACGGTTGATTTCACACGCGCTCTCCACTTTTTTATTGTCGAGAGAGACGCAGCGTCCCCTTGGTGGGCAGGCGTGCGTGTCTCTAAGTGGAAGCCACAATAACGTGGGTCAAAGCCTCGGCGGGGACGCTTTCCGTTCTGTGGAAACGAGGTGCTCAGGGCGTGTCGATTCAGAAATGTTCGATCAGGACGCGGCGTGATGCACGCATGGATTTTTCGATCAGCAGCACCTGTTGCTTGAGCAGTTGCACGATGTTTTTTCGGCGCGGCTCTTTGAGCCTGGAGTCAATCGTGCCGATGCTGATGGCACCGATTGGGCGCAACATGGAGTCGCGAAATGTCATGCCTAACGCGGTGACACCCAGGGTCAGGCGGTTGCGGATCAGCGAGTAATTCTGGCTTCGGGTTTCCAGGATCGCCTGGCGCTGCTGTTCAAGGTTCAGGTGATGAAACTGTCCCAGGCGTGAGGCGGTGGCTTCAAGGATGCGCTCGCATTCGTCATCGGAGCAGGCCGCCAATATCGCCAGGCCCCCGGCACCCACGCCCAATGGCCGGCGACTGCCGATGTCCAGTGAGATGGTGCGCGTAGAGAAGGGGCCTTCGATGCGGTCAATGCACACCGCGTCGTAGCCGCTGCGCATGACAAAGTAGGCGGTGGCTTCACTCTCCTGGCACAGCCGTTCGAGGGCAGGGCGGCACAAGCTGCGAAAATCGAATATCTCGGCCGCGGCGAGGCCCAGTTCGTAGGCCACCGGGCCGAGCAGGTAGCGCCTGGATTCTTCGCTCTGGAACGTGAGCCCGGTATCACCCAGTTGTTTGAGCAATCGATGCACCGTGCCATGGGGCAGCGCACTTCGGCTGGCAATGTCCGTGAGGGCCAATCCGCGCTTACCGGCCGTTGCCAGTAAACGCAAAATGGTGCTCGAGCGGTTGAGTGTTCCTATCTCTGACTTGTTCATCGCCATGGCTATGCCTGCTTTTTCATTGTTGTTCAGGTGTGAGCGGTTCGCGTGGTTCAAGGGTCTTGCTTAAAACTCGATTCTTTTCGGTAGCCAGGCGATGCACAGCAGTGCGGCCGTTGCCGCGCAGATCAGCATCACCATGATCAATCCCACGCTACCCAGGTACGCCAGTGCGCCTGAAACCGCGGTGACCAGCGCGCCGGCACCAAATTGCAGTGAACCCATGAGCGCTGAGGCCGTGCCGGCATATTCGCCTTGTTGAACCAGCGCCAAATGGCTGCCGGTGGGCATGATCGAGCCGAGCAGGGCAACGGTGATGAAGAGGCCGGCACTGAGCACGACAAGGTCGCGATGCCCGCTGGCCAAATAGATCATCAGCAAGGTCAGGACAATCACGTAGGCGATGTTGAGCAGTCGGAAACTTCGCAACGCACCCAGGCGGTGATGTATCCACGGATTGATCAGCGCAGCGGATACCAGGCCCAGCGCGTTAAGCGCGAAGAGCAGGCTGAACCGGGTAGGGGAGAGCCCGTATTCAGAGATGAAGACGCTGGCGGAACCGGCGATGTAAGCGAAGAAGCCTGCCTGCGCCGCGCACAGTGCGAGGACGTACGGCAAGAAACGCTTCTCGAAAAAAATCCTCACGTAGTTGTGCAGTACCTGTTTCAGGGCCGAACGTTTGCGCAGTTCAGCGTCACGTGTTTCTTCCAGCACCAGGGCAACCGCTGCGGCGACGATCACGCCATACCCGGCGAGTGCCCAGAAGATGCTGTGCCACGAAGTGCTCGTCAGCAGGGCGCTGCCCACCATCGGGGCGAGGACGGGCGAAAGGCCCAGTACTGCGAGGATGATCGAAATCATCTTGCCCATTTCCCCGTCGCGGAACGCATCCCTGACGATGGCAAAGGCGATGACCAGGCCAATGGAGCCCCCCAGGCCCTGCAAGAAGCGCATCCACAGGTGCTGCTCAAATCGGGTGCTCAATGCACAGCCGATGGAGCCAACAATGAAGACGGCGAGGCCGAGGTAAATGACCGGCTTGCGTCCATGCTTATCGGAAAGCGGGCCGTACACCAGCTGGCCGAGCATCAGGCCCAGAAAGTAAACCATCAGGCTCAGTTGCATGACCCCTTCATCGACGCCGAGATCACGCGCCATGTCGGGGAGACCTGGCAGATACATATCGATGCCGATAGGTCCGGCGGCACTGAGGGCCGCCAGTACAAAGGGGATGACGCGTGTAGAGGTGGACCGCATGAAGAGATTTTCTTTAGGATGGGCGGGGATTTTAATTATGAAACCGATTGGTTTCCTAAGTCAACGAGGTCGCGATGGCGCGCACTGGACGTCCTTTGGCCATGCCGGCTGAAGAAAGAAAAAAAGAAATCTATGTGGCGGTTGAACAACTCCTGACCGAGCGTGCCTACGAAAAGGTGACGATGTCGGAGATCGCGGCCAAGGCAGGCATGTCGAAAAAGACGCTCTATGTGTACTTCGCTGACAAGAATGAATTGATGGAGTCGCTCGTCGCGTCTTCCTATGTCTGGCCGCAAAAGGCGCAGGAAGATGCATCGCCGGACCCGGTTCACGCCCTCAGGCTGCGGCTGCATGGCATTGCCGAACATGTGCTGTGTGAGCACCATTTGCGCTTGTGCCGCCTGGCAATCGGTGAGCGGGTGGGGCATACCAGAATTGCCGATATGTTCTACGAGATGGGTATCAGTGCCAGTCGGGGTTCATTGATTCTGGCGGTAGAGCGCATTGAGCCATCGAGATGGAACCTGAAAATAAAGAGCTTGCTGTTGGTCGAAATGATCTTCGGCGCGTCGATTGGCTACCACTTGATGGATGCGTTGCTGACCGGGCGTTTGCCGGATAAACAGCTCATCCAGGACGCCATCGATGAAGTGATCGAGTCGTTGTTCAGTTCCGCTCAACCGCCTGCAACGCGCTGACCCCGCGCGGACTTCCCACGTCGCAGCAAATCATTTCCGTCAGGTGGAAACGCTCGGGGGGCTCGTATCGTCTCGCGTTATCGTCACGAACCACATCCCCATTCGGAACGTTTCCATGAGAAAGACCCTGACGCTCGTCCTGTTGTTGATCGCCATGCCGGCCTTTGCCCATCCCGGGCATGACGGCAGCCCGCTGCAGGACGGCTTGCTGCACCCGCTGACCGGCCTGGATCACCTGTTGATGTTGCTGGGCACCGGCATCCTGGCCGCGCTGTCCGGACGCTCGCTGACATTACCCGTCATCACCCTGGCAACGATGTTGTGTGGTGCGTTGATGGGGCACTTGCTGGGTGACCTGGTGGGCGTGCAGAGCATGATCCTCGTTTCATTGTTGGTGCTTTGCGCCGCCATGTTGCTGCCACAGCGTCAGGCGCTGTTGGCCATGGTCATGCCGGTATTTGCGCTGTTTCACGGTTGGTCTCATGGCGTGGAAGCCACTCCCGGCGCGTTCTGGTGGTTCAGTGCGGGTTTTGCGGTCGTCAGCGGTTTATTGCTGATGGCGGGCTTTGCCGCCGGATGTTGGCTGGCCGCGTACCCACGCCTGCAGAAGGTTTGCGGTGGTGGGTTGCTGGCGGGTGCGGCGATTGTGTTGGCAGGTTAAAGCGGTTCGCTCTTTCGCTGCATTCACTCATTGAACTCAATTACAGTGCCTGGCTTTACGCCAGGCACTGTGCGTTTGGGCGCTTGTCGTTCAAGGCAAGCGGTAGGTGGCCGTTTGCGGTGTAAAGAACGGCGCGGGCGTCAGGATCTTGCTGTCCTGGTGCTGGATCAACGGCATCAGGTGCGCGACGTATTCGGCCCATCGTGGGTCGGCCTTGAGCCGGTTGCGCGAGTGCTGGCGGTCGTTGAGGTCGTCGTATCCCCACAGATGAACGATCTGATTGAGCGGCCCGATTTCAGTGGTGTAGTAGCCCATTGGCTGACGTAAGTATTCAAGCTGGATGGGCAGGCCGCTGTGCATATACAAGTTGAAATAGGCGGGCACTTTGCCGGGGTGCAGCAGGTAAGTGCGGTGTTCGATGATCATGGGATTTCCTGTTGTTTATCGAGTGATTTCACCTTTCGCGAGGCCATGTTCGTTGTTCTCGAGGGGTTGGGCTGCCCGATGTCTGCCAGGTGGAAATGGCTTGCCGATTTCGTCTGTGAGCCCAGGAAGTACCCGCAAGTACGCTCGTTTCCGGCAGGTGGAAAACGCATATCTGTTATGCAGTTTGTTTCGTAAGTTAGTGATCAACCGCACCCAGCAGTGTGTGACCACAGTAACTTTCGACTACCGGAATGCATGTATGAAACTGGCTTCGCTCAAATCTGAAACCCGTGATGGCGCGCTGATTGTGGTGTCCCGTGATCTGTCCCGCGCCGTTTCTGCCCTCGGTGTTGCACCGACCCTTCAGTGGGCGGTTGAGCACTGGGAATCGGTCAAACCACAGTTGCAGGAACTGTCCGATGCGCTGAACGCCGGCGACGTGCCGGGTAGTTTCGCGTTCGACCAGACCAAGGTCGCCTCGCCACTGCCAAGGGCTTTTCAATGGCTGGACGGCAGCGCTTACCTCAGCCACGTCGAGCTGGTGCGCAAGGCACGCGGTGCGGAAATGCCCGATTCGTTCTTGCAGGAACCCCTGATGTATCAAGGCAGCTCGGACTACTTCACCGGCCCGCGGGACCCGGTCATTGTCGCCAGTGAAGACTGGGGAGTGGACCTTGAAGCCGAGGTGGCAATCATCACCGATGACGTGCCGATGCTGTGCACGCCCGAGCAGGCAAAGCAGCACATCAAGCTGGTGATGCTGGTCAACGACACCTCGCTTCGCCACATCATCCCGGCTGAGCTGAACAAGGGTTTCGGCTTCCTCAACGGCAAAGGGGTCACCGCCTTCTCGCCGGTTGCGGTGACCCCCGATGAACTGGACGGGCAGTGGAACGGTGCAAAAGTCGACTTGCCACTGACCGTGCATGTGAACGACGAAAAACTGGGTTCGCCATTGGCGGGCGTCGACAACTACTTCGACTTCTCCAGGCTGATTGCCCATGCCACCAAGACCCGCACGCTGACGGCCGGCACCATCATCGGTTCGGGCACGGTGTCCAACCATGACCGCAGTCAGGGCTTTTGCTGCCTCTCGGAAAAACGCGCCCTGGAAGTGGTGAACGAAGGCAAGGCGAAAACCCCGTTCTTCAAGTTCGGCGATCGCGTGCGGGTCGAGATGTTCGACGCGGCGGGGCGCTCGATTTTCGGCGCCATCGATCAAGAAATTCAGCCATTCAAACACTGAGTCATGGCGGCTGCCGGCTTGAACCGAGCCGGCATCTCTCTCCCACTCTTTGAGTCGCGTGGAACAATAATGACAAACTCCACTTCGTCACTACCGTTGAGCTACATGAGCGGCTTCGGCAACCAATTTGCCACCGAAGCGCTGGAGGGCGCCCTGCCCAAGGGGCGCAACTCGCCACAAAACGCACCGCACGGGTTGTACGCGGAATTGATTTCCGGCTCCGCCTTTACGGTCGCCCGCGCAGAGAATCGCCGCAGCTGGGTCTATCGGCTGCTGCCTTCGGCGGTGCACGGTGCATTCGAGCCCGTACCGCATGCCACCTGGGAGTCGGCACCGTTCAAGGCGGTTGCAACGCCGGCCAACCGGTTTCGCTGGGACCCCTGGCCGGAACCTGCCGCCGGGACTGACTTTATCGACGGGATCGCCACGGTCGGTGGCAATGGTGATGTCGATGAGCAGTCAGGCATTGTGGCGCATGTGTACCGCGCCAACGCTTCCATGCAGGATCGCTACTTCTTCAATGCCGATGGCGAACTGCTGATCGTGCCGCAGCAAGGCCAATTGCTGATTCACACGGAAATGGGCGCCTTGCAGGCCGGTCCGGGTGAAATCGCATTGATTCCCCGCGGCATCCACTTTCGCGTCGAACTGCTCGACGGGACGGCGGCGGGCTATATCTGCGAGAACTACGGTTCACCTTTCCGTTTGCCGGAGCTGGGCCCCATCGGCTCGAATGGCCTGGCCAATCCACGGGACTTTCTCGTTCCGGTCGCGGCCTATGAGTCGGGTCATCGCCATGTCCGTGTGGTGCGCAAGTTCCTTGGGCAATTCTGGCAAGCCGCGCAGGACTATTCGCCGCTGAACGTGGTCGCCTGGCACGGCAATCTGGCGCCGTGCAAATACGACCTGGCCAACTTCATGGTCATTGGCAGCATTTCATTCGATCACCCGGACCCGTCGATCTACACCGTGCTGACGGCGCCTTCCGTGCACCCGGGTGTGGCCGACTGCGACTTCGTGGTGTTCCCGCCGCGCTGGCTGGTGGCCGAGGATACGTTCCGCCCACCTTGGTTCCATCGCAACGTGATGAGCGAAATGATGGGTCTGATCAAAGGCATCTACGACGCCAAGGCCGAGGGTTTCGTGCCCGGCGGCGTGAGCCTGCACAACTGCATGTTGCCGCACGGCCCGGATGTCGCGACCTTCGAAAAGGCCAGTACCGCCGAGTTGGCGCCGCACAAAGTGGATAACACCATGGCCTTCATGTTCGAAAGCCGTCGGGTGTTCCGGTTGAGTCGACAAGCACTCGACGCCGACCATCGCCAGGTCGATTACGACGGGGTGTGGGACGGCTTCCAGAGTCCGGGGCTCTAGCCTTCACGTTAACGATTCAAGTGTCTTGAACAAGAAGAAAACAACCATGCAGACATTCGACGCAATCATCTCGGGTTACGGACCCACCGGTGCCACCCTGGCCAACCTGCTAGGCACGATGGGCATGCGCGTGGCCGTCATCGAACGCGAGAAGGCCATTTTCGACAAGCCTCGCGCGATCACCGCCGATCACGAAGCGACCCGGGCGTTCCAGGCGGCGGGCCTGGCCGATGAGGTCATGCGGGGAACCTGCGCTCACCCGGGAACCGATTTCGTCGGTGTGCAAGGGCAAGTCATCAAGCGCTTCTACCCCATGCCGGCACCGGGCCCGCTGGGCTGGGAACCGACCTATATGTTCTACCAGCCGGCGCTGGAGGCCACGCTGCGCGAAGGCGTCGCACGCTTCAGCGACGTCAAGGTTTTCCTGGGGCACAGTCTGGTCGAGTATCGCCAGAGCGAACACAGTGTCGAAGTCGATCTGGTCGATGGCGAGGGCCAGGTTCAGACGCTGAGCGGGCGCTACTTGTTGGCGTGTGATGGCGCGCGCAGTGCGGTGCGTACTCAAATGGGCGCCAGCATCCACGACCTCGATTTTGACGAGTGGTGGGTCGTGGTCGACGTGCAGTTGCTCGACGACATCGAACTGCCTGAACGGTGCGTGCAGTACTGCCGACCTTCCCGGCCGGGGACCTACATCGTCGGACCGGACAAGTTGCGGCGTTGGGAGATCAAAGTGCTGCCGGGTGAATCGCCGGAGTCCTTCAATGATCCAGCCCACCTGGAGGCCGTGCTGTCCACCTTCGTCGATACCCGTTCCGTCCAGGTGCAACGCGTGGCGATCTACCGTTTTCACGCGGTGGTGGTCGATCAATGGCGCGACGGGCGTGTATTCCTGCTGGGCGATGCCGCGCACCAGATGCCGCCTTTCATGGGGCAGGGTTTGTGTGCCGGTGTTCGCGATGCCTATAACCTGGCCTGGAAACTCGATGCCGTATCCAGAGGGCTGGCCGATCCGGCGGTGCTGGACACCTACATGGCGGAACGACGGCCCCACGTGCAGCAAGTCGTCGCCACCGCCAAGTCGTTCGGGCTGATCATCGGCGAGCTGGATGAAGGCGCTGCTCGCTTGCGCGACGAGCGACTGCTTGCGGAGCTGAACTCGGGCGTGGCGCAAACCGTGCGCCAGTCATTCATTCCCGGGCTGACCGCAGGCCTTTTGCACTTCGACGATGAAGCGGTCTTGGGCGCCGGGGCAGGTCAGTTGTTCCCGCAGCCATGGGTCAGTGGGCCGTCATTGCCGCGGGCGCGTCTGGATGATGTCACCCGGGGGCAGTTCTACCTGGTGTGTCGTGAGGCTCGATGGGTCAAGCGAGCCAACGCGCTGTTTGCCGACAGTACGTGCCTGTTTGCCAGTGCAGTGGTCTGCCTCGATAACCGTCAGCAACCCGGTTTCGAGAACGAAGCCATTTATTGCGCGGAAGAAGGTGGTTTCATCACGCGCTGGCTCGAGCAATTCGAGGCGGTTGCAGTCCTGGTACGACCTGATGGCGTGGCCTTTGGTATCGCCCGTGACCCGACAAGCCTGGAGGGATTGATTGTGGATGCCGACCAGAAAATGGGCAGTGTTTCCTTTGTCAGGGAAGTCACTCTCTAAGTTTTTGTTAGTTACATGTTTGTTGTTGTAAGGCAGGTTCGCCTGCCGTGCTGTCTGCTGTTGTTTAAATAATAAAAATGATCGTTAAGGACAATAAAAATGAATACCTTGTCGAAAGTTGCCGGGCGCCTTGCGCGTCCAGTAAGCGTTAGTGTATTGACTGCTTTTGCCTTCGCTGCACAAGCGTCCAGTTACGAACCTGCGGGCATCAACTTGGGTGGCACCAGTTTCATGGATGGTTTCGGCCGGTTTGATCCGGGTCTTACCATGATTGAACTGCTTCAATATAAAGCCGTTGATAAAATCAGCGATCATGCCGGGGATCAAAAACCGATCTTCAATGATCCACGAGTCGACTCGACGGTACTGATTTCCCATTTGGCCTACACCACGCCTTATAAATTGTTTGATGGGCATATCGGCGTCGAGGCGCTGTTGCCCATCGTCTACAACAAAGCCAGAGAGGACGCTGGCAGCATGGTTGAGTTCAAGGACGATCCCGGTGTGAACTTCGGCGACATTACCTGGGGCGCTTTCTTGCAGATGGACCCGGTCATGAGTGACGGGCGCCCGGTGTTTGTGCAGCGATTTGCCTTGAACGTGATGTCGCCGACCGGTGGCTACGACAACTCCAAGGCGGTCAATGCAAGCTCCGGTTTCTCATCGATCAACCCTTACTGGGCAATGACTTATTTGCCGACCCCGAAAGTGGAATTGTCGACGCGCATCAACTACCTGTACAACTTTACCAATAACGACCCTAACGCTGTTCCACCAGGTGTTGATGACTTTCAAGCCGGTGATGCACTGTGGGCCAACTTTACGGCGTCCTATGAGTTTTGGCCCAGTGTGCGGCTTGGGCTTAACGGCTATTACTTCCAGCAACTTCAAGAAGACAAGGAAAACGGTCATCGCACCACGGACAGTCGTACTACGGACTTTTCCATGGGGCCGGGCGGTGCCTGGCAGATTGATCGAAACAATGTCTTGCTGAGTAACGTTTATGTGCCGGTCACCGAGAAAAATGCCGTTTCCGGGTTTCATATGAATATTCGCTGGATTCACATGTTTTGATCGATTGAACGATCACTGAATGAAGCCTGCGGTGGAAGTAATGGCGCTGCACATAATCCTGGAGTCTTAAATGAACAAGTTGTTTGAGTCGGTTGTTTTTCGTGTGGCCGTAATTTATAGCCTGGGGGTATTGGCGGCCATGACCGTGGGCGGGGCAGTTCCGCAACTGGACGCGATTGCGGCTGAATTTCATCCCGAAAGCCCCTCGGTGATCGGGCTGGTGATGTCGTTGCCTTCGGTCATGGTGGTGGTAGGCGCCTTGCTGGTCGGCTATCTGGTGGACCGCTTCGGCGACAAACGGGTGTTGTTGATCGGCAGCGTCGCCCTGGTCGTCGGTGATGCGGTGGTCGTGTCAGCGCCAACGTTGCAAACCCTGTTGGTGGGGCGCGGCATTTCCGGGGTGGGGTATGTGTTGATGGCGGTCTCGGCGATCACTTTGCTGATCCGCATCACCCATGAAAAACAGCGCCACATGGCCATCGCCGTCTGGGCGACATTCGTCCCCGTCAGTTTCATCATTCCCTTCCTCACGGCGGGCTGGGTGGCGAGTGCGGGCAGTTGGCGCTTTGCGTTCGGGGGGCATGCGGTGGTGACGATCGTCATTGCCCTGGTCGCCTACCTGTGTGTTCCGGCGCGGGTCAAAGTGTCCGAGCAGCCTTCACGCACCAGTGGCCTGGTGTCGGTGCTGCGTTCGCCATGGCCTTACCTGTTGGGCATTTCGATTGGTGGCGATGCGTTTTTGCATGTCGGTGTGATTGCCACGCTGGCGCCTTACCTGCAAAACCATTACGGCGCCGATCCGTTGGAGATCAACGCCTGGAACATTGGTGCGATGGTGCTCAACGCAATGGGTTGCCTGCTGTTTGGCAAGTTGCTGAACCAGGGCTTCTCGCCGGTCAGGGTCGGCATCATTGCGATCATTGCCACGGGCGTCCCGGCGTTCGCCATCTATGCACTGCCCATCGGTATCGCCGGTTCCATTGCCTGTTCGTGGGTGCTGATGTTTTTCAGCGGCATTCTCACCGGGATGTGGTCGTTCGTGCCGAACGTCTCGCCATCGGCCGGCAGCATCGGCGCTACCAGCGGTCTGGTCACGCAGCTGACGTTGTTGGGCGTATTGCTCAGCGGTCCCGTCTGTTTTGCCGCGATGAGCGGTGACCTGCCGATTTCCATGCAGGGTGTGATCGTCATTGCACTCCTGGCCTGCGTTGCCCGCTTGCCCATCCTGGCCCGGGGCATCGTTCCCAAGTGGTCCGATGGTTCCAGCGTGGTTGTCGCCGGGCATTGAGCCGACGCCGTTTATTCATCCGGGTCGGTCTCCCAGGCGCATCCTGAGGGGCTGGCTCGACAACAAAAAGTACCGGGGTTGACCTGTTTCAACCTCACCATTTGCTGGAGAGAAGTGATGTTGAATATCGCGATAGTGGGTGCGGGCATTGGTGGTTTGATGACCGCGTTGCGTTTGCACGAGCAAGGTTTCAAACCGCGTGTCTATGAAGCGGCCCCTGAACTGCGTCCCCTGGGCGTGGGTATTGTCACCCAGCCCTACGGCACGCGTGAAATCACCGAAGTCGGGCTGCTGGATGAGCTCAATGCGCGTTCGGTCGATGCCGTGGAGTCGGCCTATTTCAACCAGTACGGCCAGGAGATCTACACCGAGCAGTGCGGTGTGCACATGGGCTATCCCCATGGCCAGCGCTTTGTTCACCGCGGCATTTTGCAGATGATCCTGTACAAGGCGGTGATCGAGCGCCTGGGGCCGGACTCGGTGGTGATGGGCGTGCGTTGCACCGGTTTCGAACAAGACGATTCCGGGGTGACCGTGCGCTTTGTCTCCACCACCAACGAGGCGATGAGCCTGCCCATCGAAGTGCGTGCCGACATCGCCATTGCCGGTGACGGGATCAAGTCGGCCATTCGCAATCAGTTGTTTCCCGAGTCGACTGAACCGCACTACTCGGGGATCACCCTGTGGCGGGGCGTGACCCTCATGAAACCGTTCAAAGAGGGCGGCACCATTTTGCACATTGGTGCGCCGAGCAAAGGCAGCCTGATCGTCTACCCGATTCTGGACAACGCCGACGACAGCGGCCTGACGCTGGTCAATTGGGTGGTGGAGCAGAACGGTCGTCCAGAGAGCATGGAAGACTGGAACCAGGAAGCGGATGTCGCCGAAATTGCGCATATGTTCGACGAGTGCGAACTCGACTTTATCAACGTCGGCGAGATGCTGCGCAATGCCCGTGAGGTCTATCTGTTTCCCCTTGTGGATCACGATCCATTGCCGCAATGGTCGTTCGGCCGTGTGACATTGATGGGCGATGCGGCCCATGCGATGTACCCGCGTGGGGGCAATGGTGCCTGCCAGGCGTTGGTTGATGCCCGCGTCATTGCCGAGGCGCTGGCGACCATTGAAGACCCGGTCGAAGCGTTGAAACACTACGAAGCCCAGCGCCGGGAAATCGCGAATCGCATCGTCATGGCCAACCGCGGTGATGGCCCTGAAGTGGTGCGGCGCATCGTTGAAGAACGCACCGGTGGCCAGCGTTTCGAGGACATCGAGAACGTATTGCCGTTTGCCGAGGCCGACGCAATTTTCAATGAGTACCACCGGATGGCGGGCATGAAACGGCCAACTGAAGAGAAGGCGGAGGGTAAGGATTTTGCTTCCGTTTTTTCACACAGTGCCTGAGTCCAGCCTGACCCGCTGGGTCGCTGGTTGAAGCGGGCCGGCAAACAGCCAAGAGGGATGCCAAAAACAGATGAAGAGACTTTGCGGGTCGGGCCGGAAGTCAAACGCCTTCACTGTTTTTGTCATTCCGAACACATCCGGGTGCTGTCCTGACCTGAGCTATTTCAAGTAGTCATTGCCCATGATCGAATTCAAGAACGTCAGTGCCTTTCAGCATCAAACTCAAGTGCTGGACAACTTTTCGTTAACCATTGGAGCAGGTGAGCGTGTCGCGATATTAGGCCCGAACGGGGCGGGCAAGAGCACCTTGTTGAAGTTGATCGCTCGCGAAATTTATCCCGTGGAAGGGGAGGGAAGTTACTTCAAGTTGTTTGAAAGCGAAAAGATCACGCTGTGGGAACTGCGTGAAAGAATTGGTTTTATGTCTCAGGAATTCCAGGAGGACTACACCCCGTTCACTCAAGCGCTGGACGTTGTGGTGTCCGGATTCTTTGGTTCAATTGGCTGTCATGACCGCTTTATTCCATCACCCGAGCAATATGCCCATGCGCGGGCGATGCTGGAGGTCATCGGGATGCCTGACTGTCAATACCTGATGTTCCAGAGGCTCTCCGCCGGACAGCAGCGACGCCTGATTCTGGCCAGGGCGTTCATTCATCACCCTGAACTGTTGATTTTTGACGAACCCACCAATCACCTGGATGTGGGTGCCAGCAAGACGGTCCTGAATCTGATGCGGGATTTCTGTCATGCCACACGCGGCGTCATTCTGACCACGCACGATGTCCACGAAATAATTCCTGAAATAGACCGGGTTATTCTTCTTCAACAAGGTCGTATTTTGATCGATGGTCCCAAGGACGAAGTGTTGACGGCGCACGCTCTTTCAGAACTCTATCAAGTCGATTTGCAAGTTGATAAAGACAGAGGCTGGTACCACCTCAGGTATGCGTGAAGTCGACCGTATTTAGCTCAATGTAGTTTGAATCTTTACCTTGGCTTACAAACTCTTTACATCCATCAGCGATATCATTCGCAGCGTAATAACATCGAATAATTTTGTTTGTGATCAATCCCGTAAGCCCACCCCCGGCTATCAGGAACACGGACCCATGGATGCCCCCGCCTTGAAAAACCTGATCAATCGTTATGCCACTCCCCTGACCACCGGTTTCTTCCTCGTCTCGATGATTTCCGGAGTGGCGCTGTTCTTCCACTGGGCGCCCGCGCTGTTTCATGGCATGCATGAATGGCTCAGCATGGTGTTGCTCGTGCCGTTCGTGCTGCACTTGTGGAAGAACTGGGGCCCGTTGATGGGCTACTTCAAACGCAAGACGATGTTCGTTCCGCTGTTGCTGTCGCTCTTGGTGGCGATGCCTTTCGCCATCCCGAACTCCGGTGGCAAGCCAGGCGGTAACCCGGCCTTTGCAGCGGTGCAACTGGTGACCAAAGCACCGTTGACCGACAGCGCAGCACTGTTCAAGAACACGCCCGATGAACTGGTGACGCGACTGCGTCAACGCGGGCTGGCGGTGACGTCGTCCAGCGATTCGCTCAATCAGGTGGCGCAGTCAGCGAAAATGCAGCCCGCGCAATTGATCGCCGAGCTGCTGAACGAGCGGCAGTAAAAAGTCCGTGAAGCACCCCGAACTCATACGGGTTGCTTCACTTTTCGCTGCACCCACTGCGCCTCACTTTGCAGTTCCAGCACGTGCCAATGGAAGCGCTCCAGCGAGGCGTTGTGGCCGACACTGATCAGGATCGTTTCCGGCAGTGTTTGTTTGAGCAACTGATAGCAGCGGGTTTCGTTTTCCGAATCCAGCGCCGAACTGCTCTCATCGAGGAACAGCACCGCCGGGCGTGCCAGCAGTGCGCGCACGAACGCACAGCGTTGCTGTTCACCGACGCTCAGGGTCTGCGTCCAGTCGCTGTCCTCATCCAGTTGTTCGCTCAGGTGTTGCAGGCCGAGTTGCTGCATGGCGTGGCGCAGCGCGGCCTCTTCGTTGAGCTTCGGAGGGCTGGGGTACCAGAGCGCCTCGCGCAAACTGCCCAACGGAAGGTAGGGTTTTTGTGAGAGGGTGAGGGCGCGCTCGCGGTCGTAGTGGGTCGAGCCGCAGGCATGGGGCCAAAGCCCTGTGATCGCCCGAATCAGTGTCGACTTGCCGAAGCCCGAGGGCGCGCTGAGCAGCAGGCTGTCACCGGGTTCAAGTGAAAGATTGAAGCCTTCGAGCAAGCGTCGGCCGTTCGGCAGCCAAATGTCCAGATCCCTGATATGCAGGCCTTCAGGCTCATGCTCAAAGGTCACGCCTGACGTGATCTCGACGTTGTCCAGACGCTCCTGGAAACCGTTCAAACGGTCGATCACCGATTTCCACGCCGCAAGCTCGGGGAACACTTCCACCAGGTAGGCGATGGCCGCGTGCACTTCGCCGAAGGCGGCGCTGATCTGGGTCAGGCGGCCGAGGGGAAAAGCCCCGGCGAAGAACTGCGGCGCCATGATGAACATCGGGATGACCGTGGCGCTGCGCAAATAAAAGGTCGAGTAGCCCATGACCAGTTTCTGCTTCTTCACCAGCGCCCAGAAGTTCTCCAGCGCCGCCTCCAGGCGTTGGTTGAAACGCGCGTTTTCCACGGCTTCGCCCCGGTATTGAGCGACCGGGTCGGCGTTCTCCCGCAGGCGCATCAGCGAAAAGCGAAAATCGGCTTCGCGGCGCTGTTGCATGAAGTTGAGCCGTGGCAATGCGCGGCCCAGCCAGAACGCGAGGCCGGTGCCCAACAGCGCGTAGACCAGGGCAATCCACACCAGCAAACCCGGAACGATCACGGACTCGCCGGCGAACGGCACGCTGACCAGGCCGGACGCCTGCCAGAGGATGTGCAGGAAAGAAAACAGCGACACCACCGACGTCAGCAACCCCAGGCTCAACTTGAGCGATTTGACGATGAACAGGTCGATGTCCTCGGCGATTCGCTGATCGGGGTTATCGACGTCGGTCTCGGTCAGTTTCAGTTTTTGGTAACGCTGGCTGCCCAGCCATTGGCCGAGCAGATGCTGGGTAGCCCAACGGCGCCAACGCAAAGTGAGCTTTTGCTGGAAGTGAAACGCGCCCACGGTGAAGGCCGCCGTACCGATCTGCAGCAGGATGAACTGCAGGCCGCCCAGCAGAAATCCGGCGTAGTCCTTGTCCTGCAAGGCGTTGTAGAAGTGCAGGTTCCAGAAGTTGGTGAGGATGTTGACGCCCACCAGGCACAGGGTCATCAGCACGACGGCCAACAGCAGCAGCAACGCCGGGTATTGTTGTTCGGATACCCAGAAAGGTCGTGCGAGACGCCAGAAGTTGCGGAGTGTGTGCATGTATCTGGGGAGCCCGGTCGTTGATGACGTTGAGTTTGCAGGGGAGGGAGGATAGGATCTGCCAATGCTAATCGTTTGCATTCATTAGGGAAAGCCACGGGAGACCTGCCATCGAATTCCCAGAATGGCTAAGCCAGGCGTGGCCGCCGATACAGCGTGTGATCCGGAGTGAACCGGGAGATCAGCCTTCTATCCCGGTCAGCCAACTGGCTGAAGCGGCCGTGCTGCATCCTTTGCTGAGCCATTTCGCCCTGCTGTATCCGGGGGTGAATCGTGCGGCCGTGGTGTCGCAGTGGTCGATGAACTACATGAGCATCGCTTTGCCAGCCGCGCTGGCGTGCGCCCTCACGCGTGATTGCGCGATCGATTTCTGGGGCGAGGAGGTCGTGCTGTTTCACGATGACGGCCAACCCCTGGCACTGGGATTGGGCGCCCGGCTACCGGCCATAAGTGCTGAAGAAAGGTCGGCCTATTGGTCACGCGTTACACACGAACACTTGGCTCCGCTGTTCACCACATTGGCTGCCGCCGGCGGCCTGGCCCCCAAAATTTTGTGGGGCAACATGGTCGCGATCTGGGACGGCGCGTTCGCCAGAATGGATGCCGACTTGTCACGGGACGGATTCGCCGAGGCGCACCAGTGGCTGGAGCAGGCCACGGTGAACGAGGGGCGCCTGAAGTTGCGAAGCCTGCAACGCATCGTGGAATCACCCGCGCCGCACATTTGTCCCAGCCTGCCATTGCGTCGGCATTGCTGCCTGCACTATCAGTTGCACGAGCCTGTCGAAGGAACGCCACCGGTACTCTGCGAATCTTGCCCAAAGCTGCATCGACTGCCTGTGGCTGAGCAGGTCAGCTACCTGAACTACATCTACCAGGACAGCTGAGCGGCTCGTCAAAAATGCCCCCTCAAATGTATCCATGTAGATACATAGCGCTGATAAAAACGCTAATGAGATAGATTATCAATACTGTTCCATTGGCGTTTTTTTTGAATTAGACTCCCGCCGGCCGTAGGAATGTGGCGTTAAGGACGTAGGAAAAAATACAAATAATCGGGCGCAGGGGGGCGGGGCGTGAATTTCAAAAAGAATACAATGGCGTTGGCTATAGGGTCGGCAGTGTGTCTGACCACCAGTGCATGGGCGGATGAAAAGCCAAGTGCCCTCGAGATCGCGCCGATCACGGTGAAGGGCGAAAAAATCGACCGCTCCCTGGAAAAGACCCAGTCGAGCGTCGCCGTGGTGACAGACAAGCAACTGCGCGAGAAGGAAGACCATAGCCTCGTCGATGTGTTCGCCCGCACACCGGGTGTCTACAACACGTCTGGCAACGAAAACTGGGGTATCCGTGGCGTGCCGGTCTCCGGCTTCGACGACCAGGGCCCGGCCGCGCTCAATGGCGCGGTCTCGGTGTTCGTCGACGGCGCTGTGCAACCCAACCGTGCCCTGACCCTGAGCCCGATGCCGCTGTGGGACGTCGAGCAGGTCGAAGTGTTCCTGGGCCCGCAATCCACCACCCAGGGCCGCAACTCCCTGGCCGGTGCAGTGGTTATTCAAACCAAGAATCCGACCTTCGAACCGAGCCTTTCAGCGCAGGCCAGCGGGGGGACCTACGGTGAGCGCGGCGGCGCGTTGGCCGGTGGCGGGTCAATCGTCGACGACAAGATCGCCGGCCGTATCGCCGTGGATTACCAGGAAGGCGACGGCTACATCGACAACCTCTTCAACGGCGATGACGCCAACAAGACCCGAACCGCGAACGCCCGTGGCAAGCTGCTGATTCTGCCCAACGACGATCTTGATGTGCTGCTGACCTATGCCCACGGTGAAAGCCGCAAGGGCGATAACTCGGTCATTCGCCAGGGCGACAAGATCCGCTATTACAAAATCGACTCCAACACTGACGCCTACGACAAACTCAAGCAGGACACCGTCAGTGCCAAGGTCGACTACCGCCTCAATGATGCCTGGTCCATCACCAGTCTCACGGCCAACACCGACTCCGACTACGATGCGCGCCTGGATTTCGACCAATCCGCTGTCGATAACCAAGTAGTACTGCGCAAGCAATACGGCGACCTGTTCAGCCAGGAACTTCGCCTGAACTATAGCTCGGACACGATCAAGAGTTTTGCCGGCCTCTACTACGGCCACAACACCAACAACTTCCGCGATCGGCTGTTTTTCGATGATGAATTAGCCGGCACCGTGAAGGGCGATACCACGATCGAGAACAAGGCCGTGTTCGGTGAGGTCAATTGGACCTTCGCCCCGCGCTGGACCTTGATCACCGGCCTGCGCTACGACCACGAAACCAACGACACCGACGTCAAGGCCGATGATTTCTCCGAGCCGGGCAAAGACAAGCAGACGTCCGATGCCGTCCTGCCGAAACTGGGTATCGATTACGAGCTGGCGGACAATCAGTTCGTGGGCTTCATGGTGCAGAGAGGTTATCGCGGCGGTGGCGTCAACGTCCGTGCCGGCAGTGGTCACCAGGCCTACGATCCGGAATTCACCACCAACTACGAGCTGTCCTACCGTGGTTCGTTCATGGACCAGACCCTGCGTACCCGCGCCAACCTGTACTACACCGACTGGAAAGACCAGCAGGTCAGTGTCGTGAACCCGCAAACCGAGTTCTTTGATGTGTTCAACGCCGGCCGCAGTGATATCAAGGGCCTGGAAGTTTCCGTCGAAAAAGACGTCGGCCAGCAGTTGACCCTGAACGCCGGTGCCTCGGTGACCGATGGCAAGTACAAGGACTTCGTCACCAGCGACGGCCGCGACATGAGCGGCGAAGACTTCCTGTTTTCGCCCAAGTACAAGATGGCATTGGGCGCGACCTATCGCTGGAATGACCGTGTGACCCTCAACTCGGATGTCATCTGGCAGAGCACGTCGCCGTCGGAGTACGAGTTCGATGACGCGGGTCAGGTCACCGGGGAGCGCAAGGCCGACAACTACTGGCTGGCCAACTTCAACGCCGAGTACAAGATCACCAAGAACGTCGCGGTTTCCGGTTACGTGAAAAACGCCTTCGACAAGGAATACATCACCAACAACCGCAGCGGCGACATCATTGATGCCGGCGCACCGCGCACGGTGGGTCTGGTTCTGCGCTACGACATGTAAGCCTCTGGACGCGGGGAAGTTGATTCCCCGCGTCTTCGTTCTGCACCGACAGCGATCCTGCCTCTGCTGCCTCTCGGTGAATGCGCTTCGCAGATTGCACTCGGCTTCCCCAGCCAGTGACGCCAGCCCCACAAAGAATCCGCGCTGAAAGGTTGTCGAAAGCTCCCGGCCTTAGGATCGCTGCCGGGTCGACCTGACACGTCACCCTGTTGCGCCACCGGCATACACCTCTTTGTGTTTCCGGCACTTATAAGAACAATAGTGGAGTCGTCAATGAAGCTGTTCCTGCAGCCTCAGGCCGTTGCGCCTGTCCGTAATTTCCGCCTGCAACCCGCTGCCCTTGCCAGCGCCGCCGTCCTGGCAGGCGTCTCGCCATCGGGCTACGCCGCTTTCTTCGAAGACAGCAGCGCCAGCCTTGAAACCCGCAACATGTACTTCAACCGCGATTTCCGCGACGGCACCAGCGCCCAACAGTCCAAGCGTGACGAATGGGCCCAG
The DNA here is from genome assembly GCF_009761815.1 of Pseudomonas sp. PB120. Taxonomy (GTDB): domain Bacteria; phylum Pseudomonadota; class Gammaproteobacteria; order Pseudomonadales; family Pseudomonadaceae; genus Aquipseudomonas. Next base: position 89,479 of record NZ_RWIN01000141.1, on the reverse strand, counting down.
GGCTTCATGCTCAATCTGGAGTCGGGTTACACCGACGGAGTCGTCGGGTTTGGGGTCGATGCCTTGGGCATGCTCGGGGTCAAACTGGACTCCAGCCCGGACCGAACCGGTACAGGCCTCTTGCCGACCCATGATGATGGCCGCGCCGCCGATGAGTACTCCAAGCTCGGCCTGACCGGCAAAGTGAAGATCTCCGCCACGGAGTTGAAGGTCGGAACGCAGATCCCCGAGCTGCCGATCCTCAAGGCCAATGACGGACGCATCCTGCCGCAGACTTTTGAAGGCGGGCTCCTGACGTCGAAGGAAATCAAGAACCTGACCTTCACGGGTGGGCGCCTGGAAAAGGCCAAGGACCGCGATGACACCAACCGGGAAGACATCGCCCTGAACAACAAGAACAGCCGGTTTCTCGGCACCGTGTCCGGCAACCATTTCGATACGGCGGGGCTGGACTACAAGTTCACCGACAAGATCACCGGCAGTTACTATTTCGCCCAACTTGACGATGTCTATCGTCAGCATTTTGCAGGGCTGACCACCTCGCAGAAATGGGGGCCGGGCACCTTCGCCAGCGACCTGCGCGCCGCCTTCAGCAGTGACCAGGGGCAGGCGCGTGGCGGCAATATCGACAACACCTCGCTCAACGGTCTGGTCAGCTATGGCCTCAGTGGCCACAAGTTCAGTGCGGCCTACCAGCAGATGTCCGGCGATACCGCATTTCCCTACGTGGATGGCACTGACCCTTACCTGGTCAACTTCGTGCAGATCAACGACTTTGCCGGCGCCGAAGAGCGCTCCTGGCAAGCCCGTTATGACTACGACTTCGTTGCCCTGGGCGTTCCCGGCCTGAGCTTCATGAGCCGTTATGTGAGCGGCGATGATGTAAAGCTGAAAAACGGCAGTACCGGCAAAGAGTGGGAGCGCAACAGCGAAATCAAATACGTGGTTCAGAGCGGCGCACTGAAAAACGTCGCCGTGCGGCTGCGTAACGCGACCTATCGCTCAAACTTTGCCCGTGATGCCGATGAGGTCAGGCTGCTGGTGAGTTACACGGTGAGCATCTGGTAAGCGTTGAGCAGTGGTTTGCCTGAACAAACAGAACATTCACGGTAAACCCCAAGCATGCAGGGTCGCCGATAAGGCGTTTGTTTTCGCGGGCCCGCGATGGATCAGCGGGCTTCAGAATTCCCTGCATGTTTAATCCAGGTGTTCAACTCCATCACCATTTTATTGACCTCGCTGTCTTCTCGTTCCGAAGGGCGGACGATAGCGTTCCAGGCGATGTCGAGGCCGTCATTCAGGGCGGCCCACGCCAGTTCCCCGCGCTCAAGGCTGGGGGTCACCAAGTCCCGTTGCAATATGCTGATTCCATACCCTGAGCGAACCAGTTCAACGATGGCTTCGATCAACTCCACGGTGATCATGCGGCGCGGCAAGATGCTGGCCGGCGCGAAGAACCGGTCGTATTCCCAGCCACTGGCGCGGTCCGTTGAATACGTCACCAGGTTGTAGGTCTTGAAGTCCTCCGCGAAGATGTTTTTCCTTCCGGCGAGGGGATGATCGGTGGCCATGATCGCAATCAAGTCGTCGCGAAACAGCGGCAGCTTGGCGACACCGCTCGGCACCATGCCGTCATCGATGATGGACACATCCAGCCTGCCTTGCATCAGGCTCGCGTACACGTCGTTGCGGGGCACGGTCACCAGGGTGATTTCGATGTCGGGGCGAAGGCTCGAGTAGTGTTTGATGAATTTTGGAATCCAGCGAAACGGGCCGTAGGAGGTGACGCCCATGCGGACAAACGCGGTGACGCCGCCGGCCATGGACCGGGCTTCCGACTCGGCCTCGTTGAGGATGGCGATGATGTCTTTGGCGGCGCGTTCCAGGCGCACGCCGGCGGGGCTGAGCCTGAGCTTTCCTCCTGAGCGTTCCGTCAGGTTCACCCCCAGTCGCCGCTCGGCTTCGCGAATGCGGTGGCTGACGGCCGAAGGTGTCAGCCATAGACGCTCGGCGACCGCCGTCACCGAATCGACTTCCGCCAGGGTTTGCAACATCACCAGGTGATCCAGCGTCAGTCTCATGGGGTCTCGACCTGAAAATAATTCACAAAATTGCGTAAAATTATGAGCGTGACTTGTTTTTGGTGCCGATGCAATCTGAATCCAGCAGAGCCACCGGAGACCCACAATAATGACTACCCTGCCTTTCAAACCTGCGCCAACCCTGGGCGATCTCGTCGATCTGGAGCGTTACCCCATTACCGATCGCGCCAGCCCCGCGTACCTCGCACTGGTCGCTCACAGCCAGTCGTTGCTGGGTGAAGAGGGCGTTGCGATTTTCCCGGGTTTCGTTCGCGACCCATCGGTTGTCGCGATGGCGGAGCAAACCCTTGCGCTGCATTCGCAGATGTTTCACTTTCGGGAAACCCACACGGTTTACTTCAAGCCGCAGGACGAAAGCGTTGATTTGGGCCATCCGCTGCGACGCTTGATGAACACGGCTAAAGACACCGTGGCGTACGCCGATATTCCGGCCGAGCATTTGATCCGGCAGATCTACGGATCAGACGAGGTGCTTGCTTTCATCCAGGATGTGCTGGACCTGGACACGCTCTATCGCCATGCCGATCCATTGGCCGCCCTTAACCTGCAGGGCTTCACGGCGGGGCAGGAATTGGGGTGGCACTTCGACCGATCCGACTTCAGCGTCACGCTGTCCCTTCAGGCCGCGAGCGCGGGCGGGGATTTTGAGTACGTGCGCATGCTGCGCAATGAACACGACGATTGTTATGACGCGGTCAGAGCGTTCCTCGATGACCCTCATACGCAACAGATCGAGGTTCTGCCTCAAGTGCCGGGCACCCTGACCTTGTTCCGTGGCCGCTATTCGTTGCACCGGGTCACGCCGGTAGAAGGCGACAGGTTGAGGCTCAATGCGGTGTTCGCGTATGTGGATCAGCCCAATGTCGAATTCAGCGCCTATGCCCGCCAATTGTTCTACGGGCGGACCTCCGTTGACCCGACCGTATAAGTTTTGCCCCAATAATAAGAGCCATTGATTCACACCTTCGCTTCACATGTTTGCGCACGCCGCACACAACAGTTCGCTGCCCCCAACAATAATGATTCGGAGCGTCTGATTATGAAAAACAGGAAGAGTTTGCTGGCCTCGTTGCTCACCCTTGGCCTGCTCGTTGGCAGTGCTTCAAGCCAGGCGTCGGGATGGTGCGAGTCGGGCAAGCCGGTGAAATTTGCCGGGCTGAACTGGGAGAGCGGGATGCTGCTCACCGACATCATGATGATCGTGCTCAAGGACGGCTACGGCTGTGCCACGGATCAGTTGGTGGGCAACACGATCATTCTGGAGACCGCGCTGGCCGGCAACGACATCCAAGTGTTTGGCGAAGAGTGGATGGAGCGCAGCGAAGTCTGGAAAAAAGCGGCGGCCGCCGGCAAGGTCATCGGGGTTGGCGCCCCGATCATTGGCGCGACTCAAGGCTGGTACGTACCGCGCTATGTCGTCGAGGGCGATGCCAAACGCAACCGGCCGGCCCAAGCTCCCGACCTCAAAACCGTCGCCGACCTGAGCAAGTACGCCACTGTTTTCCACGATGCAGAGGAGCCGTCCAAGGGCCGCTTCTACAACTGTCCAGCCGGCTGGATCTGTGAGCAGGACAACACCGAGATGCTCAAGGAGTACGGCCTGGAAAACACCTTCACCAACTTCCGCCCCGGTACCGGTGCCGCCCTGGATGCCGCTGTGCTCTCAAGCTACAAGCGCGGTGAGCCGGTGCTGTTCTACTACTGGTCACCGACACCGCTGATGGGGCAGATCGACGCGGTACGACTGGAAGAAAAGACCGGCGCCAACAAAGACGTCGTCACCATGGTCGGGCTCTCCAAGGCGTTCCATGAACAAGCCCCCGAACTGGTCGCGGTGCTTGAAAAGGTCAACATTCCCATCGATCTGCTGAACAAAAACCTGGCAAGAATGACCCGCGAACGCATCGAATCGCCGAAGCTGGCGAGGATGTTCCTCAAGGAACACCCGGAAGTCTGGCATGCCTGGGTCGATGAAGGTGCAGCGAAACGGATCGAGGCGTCGCTCTAGTCGCTATCAGTAACCCTGTAGGAGCGAGCCTGCTCGCGATGGTCGTCAACGATAACGCTGGCTGCCTGACTCACCTCGAGGCCCTGAAGTTTTTCGCGAGCAGGCTAGCTCCTACAGATTCACTGAGATTTTTTAAACAATTTGGTTGGCAACGGACAAGCCCCTTAACTGACGACCCCTTCAAAGGCGATAAAGCTACCGCCAGCAACGATCAAATGAATGGCCCGAAACGTTGGTATTTTGGCCCATTTGATGGTGGGTTCGCGCCTAGCATGGGCCTCGGTTCAACCAAAAGGCCTGCCTCCCATGAACGATCTCGAAAACCTCAGTACCCTGAAAATCTTCTCGTGCGCGGCGCAGACCCGCAGTTTCACCGAGGCTGGAAATCAGCTGGGGATTTCAGCATCGGCCGTGGGCAAGGCGGTGGCACGGCTTGAGCAGCGTCTGGGTGTGCGTTTGTTTCATCGCAGCACACGCAGCATTCAGCTGACCGAAGAAGGGCAGCAGGTGCTTGACGGGAGCCAGCGCATTTTCAATGAGTTGGAAACCATCGAAGCGGGACTCGCACAAAACCGTGGTGCGCCTCGTGGCAAATTGCGGGTGAGCCTGCCGCTGACCGGCCTGTTGATGATGCCGACACTCACAGCCTTCATGCAGGCCTATCCGGAGGTCGAGCTCGACCTGCATTTTTCCGATCACCTGGTCGATATCGTCAACGAAGGATTCGATGTGGTGGTGCGCGCCGGAGAGGCTTCCGATTCGCGGCTGATTGCCCGCAACCTGGGCAACTACCAACTCAAGCTGGTGGGGTCGCCGGCCTATTTCAAGCGTGCGGGTATTCCGCTCAAACCGGCCGACCTGGTCGATCACTCCTGTTTGCATCATCGCTTCCCCAGCAACGGCAAGCTGGAGCGCTGGCCGCTGCGTGCCGACCTTGAGGGTGACGAAGTGGTGGTGCCGGTGACGACCATTTCCAGCACCGTCGAGCCCTTGATTGCGCTCGCGGAGGCGGGGATGGGCATTGTGTGCATTCCGGATCTGGCTTGCCGGCGACAACTGGCTGACGGCACGCTGGTTGAGGTGTTGGCCGAGTATGTCGAGCACAGCGGCACCTTTCGCGCCGTCTGGCCCGCCAGCCCTTACCGGTCGCCAAAGCTGCGTGTGTTTGTCGACTTCATGGCCACGCACCTGCTGGCTGAGTCCGATGGCGCCAGGCAGCCAGCGTCACTCAATATCACGCCGATGCGACGTTCGGCCTAGTGGAAACAAAGCGTCCGCCTATAGGCGGACGCTTAAGGACGCCTGTTTCACGGTTTCTACTGTTTCATTTTCTCGGCAATTTGCTTGTCTACGTTTTCACGAATCTGGTCGATGCTGAAGCTCGCCGGGCGTTGGCTGGGCGGGTAGTCGACAAAGGTCTGCAAGAAGGCGGCTGCTTTTTGCGTGCCTTCAAACAGCAGGTAGTCGTTCTTCGTCAGCCAGTCATAGTATTGATCAGACACGACGTCGGCTCGTTCATACGGGTCCATGCGCAAGTTGAACAGCTTCGGCACGCGCAGGCAGGTGAACGGTTCGCTCCAGACTTTCAACCCGCCGGGGGCGCGTTGTTCGCAGAAGACGACTTTCCAGTTGTCGTAGCGCATGCCCACCAGATCACCGTCATCGCTGAAGTAGTAGAACTCGGTACGCGCACTCTGATTGGATTTCCCGGTCAAGTAGTCCAGTTGATTGTAACCGTCCAGATGGACCTTGAAGTTCTTGCCTCCGACGTCAGCGCCCTTGAGCAGCCGGTCCTTGATATCGGTGTCTCCCGCTGCAGCCAGCAAGGTCGGAAACCAGTCCAGCCCGGAGAACATTTGGGTCGACGTTACACCCGCCTTGATCTTGCCAGGCCAGCGGATCATCGCCGGAACCCGGTAGGCGCCTTCCCAGTTGGAGTTTTTCTCGTTACGGAATGGGGTAGTCGCCGCATCCGGCCAGGACCATTGGTTAGGACCGTTGTCGGTGGTGTAGATCACGATGGTGTTGTCGGCGAGCTTGAGGTCGTCGATGCTTTTAAGCAGCTTGCCCACGTCGCCGTCGTGTTCCAGCATGCCGTCGGCATAATCGTTGCCGGCCATGCCGCTTTGGCCTTTCATTGAGTCGCGGATATGGGTGAACGCGTGCATGCGCGTGGTGTTCATCCAGACGAAGAAAGGTTTGTCTGCCTTGGCCTGTTTCTCGATGAAGCCGATGGCCGCCTGGGTGGTCTCGTCATCGATGGTTTCCATGCGTTTGCTGGTCAGCGCGCCGGTGTCTTCGATTTTGCCGTCGGCGAAGCTGTGGATTACGCCACGCGGTGAGGCGGCCTTGACGAACGCCGCGTTATCTTTCGGCCAGTAAGGGCGCTCAGGTTCCTCTTCGGCGTTCAGATGGTAGAGGTTACCGAAGAACTCGTCGAAGCCATGGTTGGTGGGCAGGTATTCGTCCTTGTCCCCCAAGTGGTTTTTGCCAAATTGTCCGGTCGCATACCCGCGGGCCTTGAGCGCCTGGGCAATCGTCACATCCCGGGCCTGCAAACCGACCGCCACACCTGGCATCCCCACCTTGGAGAGGCCTGTGCGCAGGGGCGACTGCCCGGTGATAAAGGTCGAGCGTCCGGCCGTGCAGCTGTTCTCGGCGTAATAGTCGGTGAACTTCATGCCTTCTTTGGCGATTCGGTCAATGTTCGGCGTTTCATAGCCCACTACGCCGTCCGCGTAGGCACTGATGTTGGTCTGACCGATGTCGTCGCCGAAAATCACAAGAATGTTGGGTTTGTCGGCCGCGAGTGCGGCCCCTGATAACGTGAGAAGCGAGGTCGCCACGAGTGCGAATTTGGGAAGCCACTTGCGTACGCATGTCATCTGACTTGCTCCTTTGCCGGTGGGTCGCATGCTGCGACTGGTGTTTTGTACTGTCCTGCATCATCTGCGTAGTGGTTTGCCGGCTTGGGTGCGCAGGTGTCCCATGAGTGTTTGGCACTGATCGGCAACCTTATCGACGATAGACCAGACGAGCGGATTGTCTGGTTGAAGTGACTGCAAAGTCGGTGAGTAGGCGACCAACGGTGGTGAGGGAACCGCTTGAGCTCGCAGGTTGTGGCCGTCCGGGAGACGGCCACAGTCCTTTCAGCCGATGTCAGAAGTCAGGAACCCTGAGGGGTTTCACCTCGCGCCAGGCGGGCATTGATGTCTTCGATGACGGCCGGCAAATCGACGATGGTGTCGATCAAGTAGTGCGGGCGCGAGCCGTCGAACATCTTGATGATGCGCGCGCGTTCTGCTGCCAGTTGGTCGCCGGGCAGGGCCTTGTACTGATCGTAGGTCAAGCCCAGGGCGTTGCCGGAGCAGGTCAGCGCGACGGTCCACATACCAGCGCTGCGCCCTTCGAGAATGCCCGGCCAGGTGTCATCGACCTTCACGCAAGCGGCGACGTCGCTGATGCCCAGCGCAATCACGTTGGCCAGGGCCTGGGCCGGGTAGGGGCGACCATTGGGCACTTCGTCGGTGGCGACCACGTGGTCGGCGACATAGCCGTTGTGGCGCGCCAGTTCCACCACTTTCGCCATGACGACGTCCGGGTAACCGGAGCAGGAGCCGATTTTCAGGCCTTTGTCGCGCAAGGCGTCGATAGCGTCCAGCGCACCGGGAATCAACGCCGAGTGCAGAGCGATTTTCTCGATTTGCAGCGGCATGAAGCGCTCGTAGAGCGCGGTGACGTCCTCATCGGTCGGCAAGCGATCAAACACCGCGCGGTAGCGCTCGGCGATCTGTGGCTGGTTGCACAATGTGCGGATGTGGTCCCACTTGCCCATGCCCATCGGGCCTCGCGCTTCCTCCAATGACACGGCCACGCCGAACTCGGCAAAGGCCTCGACGAAAATTTGCGTAGGGGCGAAGGAGCCGAAATCAACCACGGTGCCGGCCCAGTCCAGAACCACGGCTTGCAGTTGAGCAGGTTGTTGATAATGCATGGTGAATCTCCACGTTTGGGTAGGGGAAGGCCGTCCCTCTCACTCATGAGAAGTAGGCCTGTCGAGGGTTCAAGTGCGTTACACAATCAAATGGCGGGCGTCGGGCTCGCGTCGAACAACTCCGCGATCATCGGCCGGTTCCGGCGGATGCCGAGGCAACACAGGTGGTAGTCGATCGAAAACGGGTGATTAACAAAGGTGATCGGCTTGGTGCCTGGTGTATGCGTGTACTCGACCGCCGACACGAAACCAATGCCGATGCCCTTGGCGATGGCGTGGACAATGGCTTCGCGGCTGTTGAGTTGCATGACACAGTTCAGCGAGACGTCGAGGCGCTTGCAGCTTTCCTCCACCAACTGGCGAGTGCGTGAGCTTTTTTCCCGAAGCACGCACCGTTCATGGCTGATCTGCTCGACGTGCACCTGTTGCTGGCTGGCCCAGGGGTGGTCGTCACGCACGACGGCAATGATCGGATAGCGCCGGTACAGCCGCGTATCAAAACGCTGGTCGAATTCCGACAACGCCAGAATCGCCACATCAATGTCGAAGTTGAAGAGCCGGTCCAGGGTCTCTTTTTCCGGAGAAAACGAGGTCTCCAGTTCGATGTCCGGGTGCTGTTGCATCAACTCGTACGTCAGGTTCATCGCGATGGGCGGGGAGACCGCGCCCAGGCGCAACATGCCGGTTTTACGTTGCTTGAAGCTTTGCAGCAGTTGCACGGCTTCATCCTCCTGGCCGAACAGGCCCTGGGTGATCGCATAGAGCTTGTGGCCCGCCGAGCTCATTTCGATAAAGCGGCCGCGACGGTGGAACAGTTCCACGGAAAACTTCTTTTCCAGCGCGTTGACCTGTTCGCTGACCGTGGGTTGGCCGACGCTCAGGTACTCGGCGGCGAGGGTGAAACTGCCGGTCTTGGCGACTGCATGAAAAGAACGCAGCCACTTGTGGTACTGGTACATAAAAGGTCCTGTTCCTGAGCCGTGCGCTTAACGCCTGATGAACAGCGCGACCACCGCACTGCACAGGCAGGCTGAGGTGACCACGATGAAGATCAGCGACGTGTTGCCGGTGCTGTCGAGCATACTGCCGATCAGCGGTTCCGCCAGGCCGGCAAACAGATAGGACGAGAAGTTCATCACACCGGTGGCCGTGCCCGCGCGCTTGGCGCCGACCAGGTCCGGGCACAGCGCCCAGAAACTCGACGCCGGTCCGTACACGAAGAAACCGCAGAGGAACAACGCGACAAGACCGGTAGCGCTGTGAGGTGCAAGGGTCCACATCCACAGGCTGGTGGCTGCACCGAGCACCATGTAGAGCATGATCGCCAGGTAGCGTTTGGAGCCGAACAGTTTGTCCGATATCCAGCCATTACTGAGCGCTCCGATGGCCATGCCCACCGGCAGGGCAACGGTGATCCACTTAGGATCGATCATGCTGTCGCCGCTCTTCCAGTTGGCACCCAGAAAGTGCACGGGCACCCAGACGATCAGGCCGTAGCGAGCGGCGTTCTGGAACCCCAGGGACACGGCGGCAATGATCAGCCGAAAGTTCTTCAGGACAGCTTTGTAGCGTTGCACTGAGGTTTCGACTTCGCCATGGGCCACTTCGTGATTTTTGTCTTCCGCGTTGGCGACCCCGGTGTCTGCCAGTGGCTCGAAGCCCAGGTCCTGCGGACGTTCGCGCGCCACCAGATAGAAGATGATGCCGCCCGACAGCATCAGCAACACGGGCAACCGGAAGATCCAGCGCCATTCCAGGTGCATCACCTCAAGCACCACAATCGAAGTCACGTACGACAGGACCGACGCGCAACCGGCGGCAAACACGTATAAGCCGTACACCTTGCCGCGTTCGCCGGCACTCCACCAGTTGGAGATCAGCCGACTGCCCGGCGCCCAGCCCAAGGCCTGGAAATAACCGTTGATGCCCCACGGCAGAATCAGCGCGGCAAAGTTGCCGGCGAAGCTGGTCACCCAGTTGGCGGCACAGGACAACACGGCCCCGGCGGTCATGATGCGGCGGCCACCAAACTTGTCGGCGAGGTTACCGTTGATGGCCTGGCCGATGGCATAGGCCCAGAGCATGGCGGCCGATGCCCACCCCAGGTGCTCCTTGGTAAAACCGAACTCGGCCTGGATTCCAGGGATGGCAAAACCGAAAGTCTGCCGGCCGGTGTAGAAAAACAGGTAACAGAACATCGCCGCCAGCAGCATGCGCCATTGAGCGACTCGAAACGACGCGGTGGGTACGGCCAGAGCAGGCATTGTTTGGGCACGATTCATGATCTTTTCCTATTATTGTCCGGTCCCGTCGAGGGGTGTCGGCGGGTGCACGCTTTTATGGGTGCAGCAGGAAATCGTCGCGGCTCGTCATGCCGCTGACAGTGCGTGGTTGGGGTGGACGGGCTCTAGGCGGCTTGGGAACCGATAAAGTTTTTGCCCCTGGCGCCCTGCATCGCGAAATTGATCATTTGCTCGGCTTGTGCAGCCGTTACACCGTAGTCGGAAAACTCGGTTTTCACGTCCAGGCTGTGCAGGAAATCACGCAGTTGCACCTGGGCCTTGTCCAGGTCGTTGCCGAATATTCGCTGAAGGGTTTTGTCTCGCGCCTCGTCGTGACCCCAAGCCAGACCCAATACCAGCGGCAAGGTGAAGGAGCAGGCGATACCGTGCGGCAGGCCGTAGCGCAGGGTCATTTCATAGGAGATGGAATGGGCGAGGGCGGTCTTGGTGTTGGAGAACGCCAACCCGGCCTTGAGCGCGGCCAAGGCCATGCGCGAACGCAGTTCCTTGCTGGACAGGTCACGACGCAGCAGCGGCAGGCATTCCAGGATGTCGGCAATGGCGGAGATGGCCAAGGTGTCCGAGACCGGGTTGGCGTTGATGTTCCAGACCGCTTCCAGTGCATGGGACAGCGCGTCCAGGCCCGTCGAGACCGTGACACTGCCCGGCACCGTGAGCATCAACTCCGGGTCGATAATCGCGACTTGCGGCCAGGTGCATTCCAGGTGCAGGGAATATTTCTTGTGGCTGGCCGAATCCCAGATCGTCGCCCAAGGCGTGACTTCACTGCCCGTGCCCGCCGTGGTGGGCGCGGCGATCAGTCGCTTGCTGCGCGCTGGGGTGAACGGCTTGCCGGTGGCCAGCAACGTCAGCAATTCATCAAATCGCCCGGATTCCGTGCCCACGATCAACGCCTTGGCGGTATCGATGGCGCTGCCTCCGCCGACCGCGATGACCGAGTGGCATTCGCCGGCCTGCTGCCAAAAACGTTCGTAGGTCTCACGCAGGTGGGCCACGTCAGGATTGGGTTGTACATCCTCGATCACGTAGATCAGCCGATCGCCCAGCAGCGCTTGAATGCGATCGACCAGTCCCAACCCACGCGCCTCAGGGAACGTGACCAGAGCGACGGTCTGGTGTTCGGTGATGTCGGCAAGCTCAAGCAGGCTGCCCCAGCCGAAACGGGTATCAACTGGATTGTGAAATTTGGCAGTCATGGCGGGTCCTTGGTTTTTGTTGTTGGAAGTGGCCCCATACTCCGGGGCCTTCAACAACAGCTCAAATCGATAATTCGCAGGCTTCAATCGGCTGAACCGATACCTGATTCGAAGACAGTTTTTTGCTGAGAAATTTTTACTCGTGAGCGCCGCGCTGGATGGCATTGCGCAACCTGCCGGACACCGCATCGGCCACGATCACCATGAGCGTGATGACGATGATGCACGTGGCGGTCTCTTGGTATTTGAAGAGCTTGAGGCTGCTCACCAGCTCAAACCCAAGACCCCCGGCCCCGACCATGCCAAGCACCGTGGCCGAGCGCAGGTTGACTTCGAAGCGGTACAGCACCACTGCAATCCACGCGGTGATCACTTGCGGCAGCACGCCAAACACGATGACCTGCAACGGCCGGGCACCCGTGGCCCTTAGCGCCTCGATCGGGCCTTGATCAATCTCTTCAATGCTTTCGGCAAAGAACTTACCGAGCATGCCCAGGCCATGCAGGGCCAGCGCCAGCACGCCGGGGAAGGGCCCCAAGCCCACCGCCGAAACAAAAATCAACGCCAGGATCAATTCGTTAATGCTGCGGGTGAAATTCAGGAACTGGCGCGTGGCGTGGAAAACCCAGCGGTTTTTGCTCAGGTTGCGCGCCGCGAGAAAGGACAGCGGAATGGCCATCAACACCCCGAGCAGTGTTCCCCAGATCGCGATTTGCAGCGTCTCGACGGCGGGCGCCAGCAATCGCGGGAGAATGCTCAAGTCGGGTGGGACCGTGCGAGACAGAAAGTCGCCGATTTGCGGCAACCCGGCGGCCAGTTCACCCACGCTCAGCTGTGCGCCCGTGGCGCTCCATTGCAGTGTCAGGATCACCGCCAGCACCATCGCGCCCTTGGACAGCCAGCCACGGGTGCCGCTTGGCAGGTCCACGGTCCAGAGATAATTGCGTGCTTTCATGCTGGAACCCTCATTGGCGCGGCGTGGACCATCGGCTTGGCCGGGTTCGCTGGCGCACCCTCCGGTTCCGTTGCCTGGTCCGGATAAATGCGCTGCAAATCGGCGTCGGTCAGGCTTGAAGCGTCACCGTCGTACACCAGTTTTCCGTGGGCCAGGCCGACAATGCGGTCGCCGAACTCGCGGGCGTAATCGACCTGATGCAGGTTGCACAACACGGTGATGCCCAGCTCTCGCGTAGCATCGCGCAGGTATTGCAACACCAGGCGCGCCGTCTTGGGGTCCAGGCTGGCCACCGGCTCGTCGGCGAGGATGACTTGTGGCCGCTGCGCCAGGGCGCGAGCGATGCCCACGCGTTGCATCTGCCCACCGGACAGTGCATCGGTCCGTTCGCCCGATTTATGCGCAAGCTCTACGCGCTCCAGGCATTGCATCGCCAACGCCACGTGCTCGCGACGAAACAGCTGCAGGATCGAGGTCAACGTTGAAACAGCGCCCAGGCACCCAGTGAGCACATTCTTCAACACGCTCAGCCGTGGCACGACGTTGTGGTGCTGGAAGATCATCGCCGCCTGACGCCGCAATACGCTGGTGTCGCGGCAGGCCATTGCATCGATGCCGGCCACGGTGAGCGTGCCCGAGTCGGCCTCGACCAGTCGATTGATGCAGCGCAGCAAAGTGGACTTTCCGGCGCCGGACTGACCCAGCACCACCACAAATTCACCCGCCGCCACGTCCAGATCAATGCCGCGTAACACCGGGTTGCTTCCGTACTGCTTGGTCAGCTGGCGGATGCTGATCATTTCAGCCTCCGCAGGTCCAGATCGAGCACCTTGGCGGTTTCGCGTACGACGTCGTAAGCGGCATCGGTCGTGGGCTGGAAGCCGTCCAGCTGACCTTGATCACCCCAAGGCACGTCCTTGATCGACGCCAGGGCCGCCGCGACTTTTTGCTTGAGGGCCGGGTCGAGGTTTTTGCGCCAGACCATCGGCGATTCCGGGATCGGACGCGAACTCCACACCACTTCGAAGTCATCCTGCTTCACCAGGCCCCGGGCCACCGCGTTGGCCAGAATGCGGTCAGCGACGGCGGCCGCGTCCACTTTCTGGTTCGCCACGGCGAGGATGCTTGCATCGTGAGAGCCGGAGAAAATCACGCGCGAGAACAGTTTTTGCGGATCAAACCCCGCCTGCTCCAGCCCGGCCTTGGGGAACAGGTGACCCGAAGCGGAACTCGGGTCGACAAACGCGAAGGTGTGGCCCTTGAGGTCGGACAGTTGATGAATGCCGCTGTCCTTGCGCGTGAGGATCAGGCTCTTGTAGGCGCTCTGACCGGTTTTTTTGGTGACCGCGACCGCGAAGGCTTCGACATCCGCCACCGACGTGGCCAGCACATAGGAGAAAGGCCCGAGGTAGGCCACGTCCAGCTTGCCGGCGCGCAGGGCTTCGATGATGCCGTTGTAGTCGGTGGCGACAAAGGGTTCGACGGGCATGCCCAGTCCGGTTTCGAGACTGCTCAGCACTTGTTTGCTCGACTCGATCATGGCCTGGGAATCTTCCGATGGAATCAGGCCAATTCGCAGTTTGTCGCTCGCGGCTGCCTGGCAGGCGGCGCTGATCGAGAGGCAGGCAAGGACGGCGACACGCAAAAATCTGGAGACGTTGTTCATGGCATTCCAGGAGGTTGTTTGGAGTGACCTCAAGGCTAGAAATGTCACGTGACAGTCATACGATCAATTCAATATGGGTTTTCGCAGCTAACTATTGATGGAGTCTATGGATGTCGACCGCCAAGATGCGCGCCTTTCTCGCGGTGGCTCGCCACGGAAGTTTCAGTGCCGGGGCTCGGGCGCTGGGGCTCAGCCAACCGACGCTGACCACCCAGGTGCAGGGCATGGAGCGCGAGTACAACCTTGAGCTGTTTCACCGGCGCGGACGGCGCATCGAGCTGTCCGATGTCGGCCGGCAACTGCTGCCGATTGCGCAGGCGATGGCGGCACTGGATCTGGACGCACACAACCTGCTGCGCGACTCCGGCCGGCTCGACAGCGGCCAGCTCAAGCTGGGCGCGGTGGGGCCCTTTCATGTGATCGAAATGGTCGACAACTACCTTCAACACCACCCGCGCATCGACGTGTCGATACGGGTTGGCAACTCGGCGCAGGTCCTGGCTGACCTTGAAGGTTACGTCACGGACATCGCGGTACTGGCCGGGCGGCATGAAGATCCCGGGCTCTGCGCCCTGCATTACGCCCGTCACGCCATCATCCTGTTTGCCCACCACGAACATCCTTTTGCGGGGCGGGGTTCGGTGAGGCTGGAGGAACTGGAAGGGCAGCGGTTGCTGCAACGAGAGCCGGGTTCTACCACGCGGCTGGTGCTGGAACAGGCCATGATCGCGGCGGAAATTGTCCCGCGCATCGCCATGGAAATCGGCAGCCGTGAAGCCATGCGTGAAGCGGTCGTGCGGGGGCTTGGTCTGGGCGTTGTGTCCGAGGCGGAGTTCATCGCCGATCCGCGTATCCGAACCATCCGGATCGAAGGCGATCCGCTGTACACGGAAACCTATCTGTATTGCCTGGCGGAGCGTCGTTCCAGTCGGCTGATTTCTTCGTTTTTTGATGTGGTGCTTGCTGCGCAGGTGGGTGGCTCACAATAGGTTACCCGGCAACACGCAAGGATTCTGTAGGAGCGAGCTTGCTCGCGATGGACTCAAGTACGCTGCGTTTAATCAGCCAATACGCGGTTTCGTTAACGACCTTCGCGAGCAAGCTCGCTCCTACAATGGATTTATTTTCAAAAAGGGGAACAGATTTATTTTTAGATCTTGTCCCCTTTTCCGACACTCGGGTTAAACCACGAACCTCGAGACCAGGCCGTTGAGTGAAACGGCAAGCCGCGAAAGTTCCTGGCTTGCCGCGCTGGTCTGGGTCGCGCCGGCGGCGGTCTGCGTCGCCAGCTCGCGGATATTGGCGAGGTTGCCATCCACTTCCCGGGCGACTTGCGCTTGCTGCTCGGCCGCGCTGGCGATCACCAGGTTGCGCTCATTGATCTGTGTGAATGAGTTGGCAATCTGATCAAGGGCTTGACCCGCTGCCTGGGCCACTTCAAGCGTGTCGTGCGCGCGGGTGTTGCTGCCTTGCATCGCGTTGACCGCTTGCACTGTCCCTTGTTCGATGGCCATGACCAACTGCTCGATTTCCTGGGTCGAGCGCTGGGTGCGATGCGCCAGGCTGCGCACTTCATCGGCGACCACGGCAAAACCACGACCCGCCTCACCGGCCCTGGCCGCTTCGATGGCTGCGTTAAGTGCCAGCAGATTGGTTTGCTCGGCCACCGTGCGAATGACATCGACCACCAGGCTGATGTCCCGGACCCGGCCTGCCAGGTTTTCCACTTCCCCCGCCGTTGCCGTGACGCCGCTGGCCAGTTCGCCGATCGCGTCAACGGTGCGCAACACCTGCTGCCGCCCGAGCTGCGCGGTCTGATCCGACGCCCGTGTGGCATCGGCTGTCGAGCTGGCGTTGCGGGCAACATCTTCCGCGGCACTGGTCATCTCGTTGATCGCCGTGGCCGCCTGCTCGATCTCGCCGTTTTGTTGATGAAGCCCACGACTGGCATCTTCGGTCACGGCGCTCAACTCTTCGGCAGCCGACGCCAGTTGATTGGAGGACTCGGAGATCGCCATGATGGTGTCACGCAGATTGCTTTGCATGGTTGCCAACGCACCCATCAACCGCGCGGGTTCATCAGTGCCGACAACGGCGATGCGGGTGGTGAGATTGCCGGTGGCCACGGTCTCGGCCAGCTGGACCGATTGCCGCAACGGCAGGACGATGCTGCGGATCAGGCCGACAGCGACGACGCAGGAAGCCAACGCGACGACCAACAGCACCTCGATAATACCGCTGCGTGCACTGTTGAAGACGTCGACACTGCTGGAGGCCGCACCCAGGGCGCCATGGTTATTGAACTCGATCAGGTCGGCGAGCGCCTTGCTCAAAGCATCCGCGCGCGGGTTCATCTCACCATTGATAATATTTCGGGCTTCGTCGAGTTGATCCTTGCGTGACAGGTCTATCACTTTAGCCTGAAGCGCCATGTAGGCCACTGCAGCGGTCTTGAAGCGCTCGAACATGGCCCTGTCTTCATCGGCGAGAATGGTTTTTTCGTACTGCTCCATTTGTTTTCGGGATTCGGCCCTGAGCAGCTCAATTTTGTTGTAGTTCTGCTCAAGGGTCTGCGGATCGCGGCTGATCATGACGCGCAGGGTCAAGGCGCGGATACGTTGAACGTTTTGCGCGCCTTGGCTCAAGGTCATCACTCCGGGTAACCAATCGTCACTGATTTGCCGGGTGCTTTCACGCATGGCGTCCAGCTTGGACAGCGTAAATATCCCCAATCCTGCGGTGAGCACTACAACCAGGCTGAAACCGATGGACGCACGCCAAGCGATACTAATATTCCTGATCATCATTGGATTCTTCTTATGTGGTTGTGCAATTGGCTTCCGCCCAGTAGTGCCAATCGCTGGAAAGTGGAGATGTGGAGCGAGCAGCATTCAGAACGCAGATACGCAACTACTGCATTACCGGTAACCATTGAACAATTTGCACATTTCTACGGGAGTAGGGTGGTTGAAGGAGACAAGGTCAGTGCGCACTGCCAGCGTTTTTTCTACGCGATTGTTTAGAAGGTGACTTTTCATTTGGCGACATACACTTTTCATTTGATGACAACTTACAACCCATTGAATGCATGGCTTGATGCTATTGACTGATGAGTGCTGCTGAGCCAAACACTTGAAGTTGTGCGGTTTCAGCGGCGGCGGTTGTGAGGGTAAACAACATTTTTCGCGGGGTGCTGGGCGCTGACCACTCGTAGGACAGCGTTTGAATTTGCCCATTGGCGGGCGATTGCGTTTGCTCGTTTTTTACCAGTGTCGAGATAAACGGGGAGGGTGGGTTTGCGACCATGGCAGTGAACAGTTTTATCGCGGTTTCAGTACTGGCCCTGCGGACATGCACGGCGCAAAAATTCTTGCCGCTGGGCAGCGCGAGCACAAAGGTTCCGTACTTGTCTGGAACAGACCAGGCGTCGCCAGGACTGCCTGCCAGGAACAGCGCCGCCTTTTCGGGAGGAAGACTTGGGATTGGCCTCAGCTTTTCTCGGAGTGCTTCCAGATCTGGAAGGTTCTTCATGCAAAGCGATACGTAAATTTTGGCGAACGAGTTGGCCTGGTCATCACCTTCGCTGGCAAGGCATGCATTCGTACCTAAAGTGATCACGAGTAAAGCGGCGAACATTCTGGTCATGGGAACCCTCCTTGGCGATATCACGATCAAGCTAAGCAGGGTTTCGGAAAGTTGTGATCCTGAATATTTATCTTCGTAAACATTCAGGGGGCAGGAAGGTTTGAGACTTTAGAAGTGCTAAACATAGATCAGCGGTCTTTCACCAACGAACCAGAGACTTTCACATGATGGCGATGAATCGAATACTTCACCCCACCACCGCCCTAGCGCTCGTGATGATCTTCAGCTTCCTGAGCGGACCGGCGCAAGCCGGTTTAGAGGAAGGCGTTACGGCCTATCAAGCCGGTGACTTGTCGCTGGCATTCAAGGAATTCAGCACTGTTGCGGACACAGGCAACGCCGATGGCCAGTTCAACGTGGCTCTAATGTACGAGCAGGGTATCGGGGTCGCCAAGGACGAGAAACAAGCAATGAGTTGGTATGAAAAATCTGCGCAGCAAGGCAACTCCAACGCGCAATACAATCTCGGTGTGCTGTATGAAAACGGTCGTGGCACTGCCGTGGACTTTGCGCAGGCCAATCAGTGGTATCGCAAGGCCGCAGCGCAAGGCGATGCGCTCGCCGTCGGTAATCTGGGCATGCTCTATATGCGCGGCGATGGCGTGAAGGTAGACAAAAATCTCGGCCTGGCTCTGCTTATGCAGTCGGCAACCATGGATAACTCGCCCACAAACAAAGCCAAAAGTAACATTGCAGCGACCAGGGGTTTAACCACCAACATGATCACAACGGCCCAGACACTTTCGGATGAGCTAGGCCAGGCCGAAAACCTGCTGATACCACTGGATCAATACTTGAAAACCACGACGACTACCGCTGGCGGCGAATCGCAATAGGCTGAACCGCGTCCTGCGAAATACAGGGACGCAGGTAGCTACCCAAATGGGTGTCCCCTTTCCCGAGATTAACGCCAGCCCGCAACAGACAGACAGACAGACAGCGACGAACAACCGTGGCGAGGGAGCTTGCTCCCGCTGGACTGCGCAGCTGTCCCACCGATGCGGCCGTCTCACAACGGCCCACACCGACAAGCCCCTCCCGCCAAAACGAATCAGCGTTACTGAGGCGGATCGATCTGATCCAGCACCCGGTTAGCCGTGATCTCCGCGAGCATGATGCTGTTGGAAATGCCCAGCAGGGCGTTGCGTGATCCGCCGTCCAAGAGGTCTACCAAGTGATGGACCATGACGTCGACGGAGGCGAGGGTTTCGACCAGGTAAACCATCAGGGTTTGGGTTGTCACTGCCGGGTCTACGGTGAACAGGGTGCTGGGGGTGCGGGGTTTTGCTTTGATGTCGGCGGTTGAGGGGAAGTGGTAGTCGAGGGCGCGTTCGGCGGCTTCGTTGAGTTGGGTTGAGTCGGGGGCGTAAGGGGAGACTGGGTCGGTGTCTGGTGGGTTCGGCGTTACTTTGAACATATGCTGAGTTTCCAGTTGGGTGCCACCCCTCTTGCGACTAAACGAAAGGGGAGGCAGCTGCACGCAGGTTAGTCGACCGGGAAACTCAGCAATCCGGCGCACCCGAAGGTGCCCTACGTACAGCCACCATCAAGACAGGCAATGAAAGACCTGCAGGACAGATGCACGCACAACTGAGTTAACACAGGCGACTAAACCCGACCACTGATGGGCAGTGGCATGGATCAAGTTACCGGCAGGCTCTAAGGCGCACAAGCCGGCGGATTCTGGCGTACACGTAGGCAACGGCGCAAGGTTTTGTAGCCTTAAGGAGGTGTTTTTCGTGCCGCTTAAACAAGCACTTTCTGGCGATGTTTAATGAAAGGGTGCGCACTGGCTTTTCGTTGGTTTGGGCTACAAGTACCCCCGATCCATCGCCGAAAAATTTGATGATGCTGATCGGGACTGGCAACAATCGGCTGTGATGGGGCAGCAACGCAACGCTGCCAGTCATGTGTGTCCAAACAATCAAGCGCAACTCATACTGCCCCCTGCTGGATTCGGCCCACTATGTCGCTGAGGCGCGCAAGAAGGCTGAAGTACTCGAACAAGGGGCGCGCGAGTGGGACGAGAAGTCGCCTGACCGACAGCAATACGCCTTTACCCATTCTTTACCTGTCCTCACGCCTCATTTCCCCGCGGTGCAGTTACGCTGCCAGCCATCTTGATCTGGACAAATGTGTGAATCGAATGAACCTTCAACCTCGGTACTGGCTAGCGGTGGGCGCCTTGGTGGGCAGTCTGGGATTGATCGCGGGTTGTGCGGGCGATCCGCCAAACCCGCGGATCAAATTTAGCGAACGGGTCAATGATCATCTGGCCACCGCCTATCAACCGGCTCACAAGGAAACGGCTGGCTGGGACGCTATTTGGCAACTCGATCAGCAATCGGTGAATGTGGCGTGGTTGGCGCCGTCTACCCCTGCGCGCTTGCCGTTAATTATTTACTTGCCGGGGCTGGGTGAGTCGGCCTCGGGCGGCGCGGAGTGGCGCAACGCTTGGGCGCACGCCGGTTATGCGGTGCTGTCGGTACAAGGGCACGCTTACGACCAGTCGATTTTTTCGTCGAGGCAGGCGCTGGATGGCGACTTCCGGGGAGTGGCCAGCAATAACTACAGCGCTGCCGCCTTGCGCGACAGGTTGTCTACCTTGCAGAAAGTCCTGACCGAAGTTCGGGCACGTGCCGCCAAAGGAGACGCGCAACTGGCTGCCATCGACTGGAACCAGATCGCGGTGGCCGGCTTTGATCTCGGGGCACAGACCGCTGAAGTGTTGGGTGGGGCGCTGGAATCTGGCGTTACGTCGGGCGTCGCGATTCAGCCCAAAGCCGTGTTGCTGCTCAGCCCTTATGTGGACGCTGGCGCCCGGCGAGAAATGTTCACCCAGATGTCGGCGCCCGTGCTGTCGGTGACTGGTCAGGAGGATGAGGATCCGTTCAACTGGGTCAGTTCTTACCGCCAGCGGCAACTGTTGGGCGAGTCGGTGACGGTGGCCGGCAGCGTTCAGCTGGAGCTGGACAATGCGACGCACAAGACGTTGTCCGGTACCGAATTGTTCAACCGTCCGGGGAAAAAGGGCGACAAGGGCGGTGATGCGTCCGGCGGTGCTTCCAAAGGCAGAGGGCACAAGCACGGCGCAAAAAATGGCGGCGGCTCCCATGGCCCGATGGGCGAGCCTGCCCCGGATTCCAAGCAAGTGGCTGCGATTCAGGCAGTGGGTGTGGCGTTTCTTGACAGCCGCGTCAAACACAATTCCGCAGCCACGGAGTGGTTGCAGAAAGGTGCGTCAGGTTGGCTGGGAGGGGCGGGGCGCTTGAAGTAGTTTTAGCGGGGCAAACTTCTGTCGCCGGTGGTTGTATGTCGTAAGCAGACCTTGTGTCGAGCGTCCGCTGTTGGTTGCTGTTTATCGTGACGGGCAGCTGCCGGCCCATGACTGCCAATCGGCAAAGGTAGATATTGACCAGATACCGCTAACCCTCAAATCAGTCCTATCGTTGCTGAAAAGCCACCTTGACCCCGAGCGTTACAAACAACGTTCCTATTATTTTTCCTTCCCAGCGTCGCAATCCTGAAAGGCCCTTGAGCCAACCGCTCAACGGACGAATGGTGATGGACAGGATGCTGGTATAGACCGCACTCAGTCCCGAAAATATCAAGCCGAGCACCACGAACTGACTCAAGGAAGAGCCAGACTCCGGGTGAATGAACTGGGGCAAAAATGCCAGGAAAAATAAGGCGGTTTTCGGGTTCAGTACTTCTGCGCCGACGGCTTGAACAAAAGCCTGCCGCAATGTCACGTCGGCCAATGGGATTCGGGTGCCGCTGCTTGATTCAGCAAAAAATGCCCGAACGCCCAGATAGATCAGATAACAGGCGCCTACCGTCTTTACGACGTCAAACGCGAGCGCTGAAGTCATCAGAATTGCCGATAAACCTAGTGCTGCGCTCAACGTGTGAATCAGGTCACCGGTCGCAATGCCTAACCCTGTGGTAATACCGACTTTACGACCCCCTTGAAGGGTTCTCGTGATGACCAGCAACACGGCGGGGCCCGGGATCAAAAAAAGACCGATAACTACCGCTACGTACGTCAAGACAGTTGCGAGATCAACCATCGCCAGTTACCTCCAGACAGGACAAGGCTCCAGTTATCCTTATCTGTACGTCGAAAGCAATCTGAGTAGCCTCGGATTGAACGTCCGCTTCTGGCCGATTGTCGCCTGTAAGACTCTTGCCTGGGCCTGAAACAACGTTATGTTCCACTTATAGACTTCCTGCCTCTGGCGCACGGAATGCCTTGCTGTAGTAGCCAGACGGGTCGAAACAGCAAACGTGCTTCTTGCCGGAGGCGAGCATATCGCAGGCATCAGCGATTCGTTTGGCGCGGGTCTTGAGTTGCTTGGCTGAAGTGATCCAGTGAATCCAGTCCACCCGTGCGAGGGTCGTCGTATCGATCCAGACGGTACGGGCCTCAGGAGCGGCCGCCAGTGCCTCCTGGAAATCTGCCGGGACGTCGGGCTCGGGTTCTTTCTTCACAGGGGCCAGTTCCAGTGTGACGATGTCCCCAACAACCGCGCCTGCGGCGTCGAGTAACGCGCTACTGACCTGCAGCCAATGGCTCAACTGGCCATCCGGCTCAAGGGTTGCCTGGAAAGGCTGCCCGTTGATTGTGCCTTCGACTGTCGTCCTTCCTCGCCTCGGAAGTTGGTCACTCGCCTCTTTTGGCAATACCACGAACGCCCACGACTTATCATCACCAGGTTTTGCCGGACGAAGAAGCTTTGCTTCGAATCGGGATTTCACATCGATTGTTGTCATTGCAATGCCTCCAACCAATAAGTCGTTTAACGTTCCATCTAGCCATTCAAGCCCTTACCTGCCCCGGAGGGATTACAGCAAAACCTGATGAAAGGGCCAATGTCTTTGCTTATTTGCCAGCAGCCTCCAGTCAATCTTCAGCCTGCGACAACGGCCTCGCCACCTGTTCCAACGCTCGATGTTCCGCCGCCACGCCCCATACCGCTTGCACCACGGCTGCGGCACACATCAGCGCGGCGCCGGTCAGGTAACCCATCAGTAAACTGCTGCGCTGCTGGGTCTGGATCAATTGGCCAAACAGCATCGGCCCGATGATGCCGCCCAGGCCCGTGCCGAACGCGTAAAACACGGCGATGGCCAAGGCACGTATTTCCAGCGGGAAGGTTTCCGCCACGGTCAGGTAGGCCGAACTGGCCGCAGCCGAAGCGAAAAAGAAGATCACCATCCACGCCACGGCTTGCTGGGTGACATCCAGCCAGCCTTGCTCGAAGGCATAGCCACTGAGTGCCAGCAACACCCCGGATGTCGCGTAGGTGAAGCTGATCATTACGCGGCGGCCGATCACGTCAAACAGGCGCCCCAGCAACAGCGGACCGCTGAAATTGCCCAAGGCCAGCGGTAATACGTACCAGCCGACATGCTCGGCGGGCACCTGGTAAAAGTCGGTGAGCACGAGCGCATAGGTAAAGAAGATCGCGTTGTAAAAGAAGGCCTGCGCGGTCAGCAGGCTCATCCCCACCAGCGCCCTGCGCCTGTAGGTGATAAACAGGGTGTGGAAGATTTCCGCCAGGGGGGTATGGTCCCGGGCGTGCAGACGCAAGGGCATGCCGGCCAGGGGCGGCAGTTCATGGCCCTTGTCGCGCAGGCGCGCTTCGATGCCGAAGACGATGCGTCGCGCCTCATCGTGCCGACCATGGATCAGCAGCCAGCGCGGGCTTTCCGGTAGCCACAGGCGCATCAACAGGATCAACAGACCCAGCGCTGCACCGATGCCGAAGCACAGGCGCCAGCCCAGGTCGCCGCCGGCCACCTGTGGGTCCAGCAGGACAATGGCCCCGCCGGCACCAAGCGCCGCGCCCAACCAGAAGGTGCCGTTGATGGTCAGGTCGACCCAGCCGCGATAGCGCGCGGGGGTGAATTCCTGAATGGTTGAATTGATCGCCGTGTACTCGCCGCCGATGCCCATGCCCGTGAGGAAGCGGAACAGCAGAAAGCTTTCCAGATTAAAGGAAAACGCCGTGGCCGCCGTGGCGCCGACGTACAGCCATAACGTTATGAAGAACAACTTTCGCCGCCCCAGGCGATCGGTCAGCCAACCGAACAGCAAGGCGCCGAGCACTGCGCCGGCGATGTAGATACCGCCGGCCAGTCCGATTTCGACGTTGCTCATGTGCAGGTCGGGACTGTCTTTCAGCGCACCGGATACCGAGCCGGCCAGGGTTACTTCCAGGCCATCGAGCAACCAGGTGATGCCTAGCGCGACCACCAGCAGGGAGTGAAAGCGACTCCAGGGCAGGCGGTCCAGGCGTGCTGGAAGATCGGTTTCAAATATCGCGCCGGGCTCGCGGCTAGACAGCGGTTGGTGGGTCATCGTCACATCGCGGTCATGTATTGTGCTTTGTGATTTGGGAGGTGGCCTGCGGATCAGGAGTTCAAAAATTCTATGATCGACACTCGCTCATGCCAGTGAGGCCCAACACTTTCAAGTATAGGCATCGCCTATACAACGTACTGGCAACGTCCTGTTCATCCCCTCGCGTCAAGAGCGCAACAATGCTCCACGGTACTCGCTCACCGTAAGGTTTTGCTGCTTGATGGGCAGCATGACCAGACCCGCTTCAAGTCGCCCTGGCTGACCAGTTCGGCGATCTCCGCTGCAAGCGCCGTCCGGCCTCGGTCAACATCAAGCGGCGGTTAGTGCGAATAAACACATGCGTGCCGAGGCGTTCTTCCAGTCGCAGAATCTGCTCGGAAAGTGGAGAGCCGACTCGGCACGCGGCTGTTCCACCGCACCACGCGACGCTTGTCACTGACCGATGCCGGAACCGCGTTCTATAAAACCTGCATCGGCGTGCTCGCCGACCTGGAAGAGGCCGAATCGTCCTTGCACGAAAACACCGAACCCCAGGGCCGGATCCGGATCGACCTCTCGGCGTCCTACGGTCGGATGCATGCGCTGCCGGTCGTCCTGGCGTTCATCGACAAGTACCCGTTGCTCTCGCCGCACATTACGTTCTCCAATCGAATCGTCGACCCGGTCGAAGAGGGCATCGATGTCGTCGTTCAAGTCGGCGGTCCGGATGTCTGGCCTCCGGCGGTGGGGCACTACTATCTGGGCACCGGTCGACACATTTTTCGCGGCGGGCTGTGGAATCGCGCAGTTGCCGACGTGGTTGATTCAGAGTCAGCTTGAAGAGGAGACGTTGGTTGAAGTGCTTCCGCAACTGGCGACGGATGGTTTGGCGATTAATCTGGCGTGGGTCAAGAGCCGGCAGGTGTTGCCGAAGATTCAGGCGTTGTTGAATGTGCTGGCGGACTGTTTAACGCCTTCTGGGAGGAAAGGCAGGTGAGGGTTTTTGGTCTGAGTCGATGACATCCGCGGGATTTTTAAACCTTGCGGCGTCTCGGGCCGGCGGCAACCCAAACAAACGTGCGTACTCCCTACTGAATTGCGAGGCACTTTCGTAGCCGACCGTGAATGCGATAGCGGCGGCGTTGTGTGTTTCGAATAACAGGAGCCATCGCGCTCTGAGCAGGCGCAGACGCTTTTGGTATTGGATCGGTGTCATCGCGGTAATGGCTTTGAAATGCCGATAGAACGCAGCGACGCTCATGTCGGCCATGGCCGCCAGAGGCTCCACTCGAAAGGGCTCGGTGTAGTGCTCGCGGATCCATTGGGTCGCTCGTTGGATCTGTGACAGCCGGCCATCCGGGCGCGCTATCTCGCGCAACATCTCGCCAAAAGGCCCGTGCAACGCGCGAAACAAAATTTCGCGTTCGATCATGGGGGCAAGCACAGGAGCCTCATGGGGGAGATCTATGAGACGCAGCATGCGTAACCAGGCATCGAGCATTTCTGGGGCAGCCAACGCAGGCGTGAAGTCACTGGGATAGACCTGGCTTTCTGCTTTTAGTCTGTCCGCTAGCAGCGACGCGATAGTCCCCGGCTCCAGGGTCAAGCTGACAGCGAGATACGGCTCGTCCGGTCCACCTGGATAAATCTCGCCGGTCGCCGGCACATCGATAGGCACTACAAAGTAAGTGGCCGGCCCGTAACTCAAAACTCGATCACCGATGGACAAGGTTTTCGAGCCCTGCAGCACGAGGTGCAACATTGGCTGGTAAACCTGGCTGGCGCAGGCTTCGGCGTGGACCATCGCCACACGTGGCAATCCGGTTTCCGTCCACTGGCTTTTGGCGCGCATCACGATGCTGCGCAGTTCCTTCATGGCGTCGTTCATGTGGGCGACGATGGCGCAGACCGACAAATAAAGCAACGTAGGTGAGAAGAATAGGCAAGGGTGTGAGAGGAACCGGCAACGGCTTTACGCGATGCAGACCTAATACTGCTGGCAAGCAGCGTGTGGCCTCAATGACTAATCGGGAGCCAACAACTGACGCTGCGTCACTCGCCACTTTAGTAAGGTCTCATATGAAACTTGAAGGGAAAATCGCGGTAGTGACTGGTGCTTCCAAAGGCATCGGTGCTGGTATTGCCAAGGCATTGGGCGCAGCCGGTGCCACCGTCATCGTCAATTATTCATTAAGCAAAGGCGACGCGGATTTGGTGGTCGCGCATATTAAAGCGCAAGGCGGGAATGCCGTTGCCATACAAGCGGACATGAGCAACGGCGCCGATGTAACTCGCCTGTTCGCAAACGTCGGGGCTGATTTCGGGAGGCTGGATATTCTTGTGAACAACGCCGGGATCGCGGTGTTTCAAATGATTGAAGACCTCACCGAAGAGGCCTTCCACAAGCAGTTCAACCTCAACGTGCTCGGCTATCTGCTGGCAGCGCGGGAGGCTGTAAAATTGCTGGGTACCTCCGGTAGCATCATTAATATCAGCTCGATCCTCAGCACCGACCCGTACCTCGCTTCTAGCGTTTACTCGGCTACCAAAGGCGCAGTCGATACGCTGACCCTTGCCTTGGCCAGAGAGCTCGGGCCACGAGGAATTCGGGTTAACTCCATTCTTCCAGGCCATACCAACACGCCTGCCACTGACGGCAATTTCGCAGGTGAATTTGGCGAACTACTTATCGCGGGTACGCCGTTGCGACGTTTCGGCGAGCCTGAAGACATTGCTCCGCTTGCCGTGTTTTTAGCGTCCGAAGATGCCCATTGGGTAACAGGTGAATCCATCCGGGCGTCCGGTGGCGTGCGTGGCGTGGGTTACTAAAATCTGCCGGATAACCACAGGCGTTCGGTAACGTACGCCTGTATGCCCTCAGGTTTCCGACAAGGACGCCCAGGTACTTTGGGCGCCACGTTGTGGATCGTTGCTCGATTCCTCCGGTTGCAGCTCAGGGCAACACATGTGGGTGGGCTGCGAAATGGTCCACCAGCCAATCGACAAATGCGCGTACACGAACGCTCAGATGTCGGTTGGGCATGTACACGATCGACAGCGGGTTGGGCTCGGACTGCCAATCCTGCAACACCGGGACAAACGTGCCTGCGTCGATTTGCGGTTGTGCCATAAACCGTAACGTATGAATCACCCCTAATCCGGCAAGGCCTGCTGCGAGGTAAGCGTTGCTGTCGTTGACTGCGACTACGTATCGGCCTTGCACGGTGACGTGCTCATCGCCCTTGGTGAACTCAAGGTTGTTTTGCCTTCCCGAGCCTGGGAAAAAGTAACGGACCAGCGCATGCCCTTCTTCCAGTTCACGCGGGTGGCAGGGCACGCCGTGAGCTGCCAGGTAGGCCGGCGTTGCGCAGGTTACAAATGGCAGGCTGCCCAGGCGACGCGCAATCAGCGAGGAGTCTTGCAGGATGCCCCCGCGAATCACGCAGTCAATGTTTTCGCTGGCAAGGTCTGCTGTGCGATCGCTCGCTCCAATATCAATCTGAACCTGCGGATACCGGTCGTGAAACTCAGGCAGCGCCGGTATCACCAATAGCGTCGCGATGGTGGTGCCCATATCGATACGAACTTTGCCTTTCGGGGCCGACTGGATAACTGCAATTTCCGCTTCAACCTCTAGCCAGCGGTCAAGCACCCGGCTCATTTGCTCGTAATAGACGCCTCCCTCGTTGGTCAGTGTGACCCGCCGTGTGGTGCGGTTGAGCAACTTTACTCGCAGGTGGGATTCCAGCGCTTGCACCAGCTTGGTCACGGCATTGGGGTGCAGGTCCATTTGCATTGCCGCTTTGACGAAGCTGCCGGTTTCGACAATGCGATTGAACGCTTGTACGGCAAGAAAGTAGTCCACCGCGGGCACCGTTTGGGGAATCAGAAGAAGCACGTTTATCACCAAATTGGTGATAGTGCATACAGCTATTGTCAGTTTATCACTTTCATGGTGGTAGCTAGTGTGGCGGCACGGTTCGTCATTCGCGACGAGCCCCTCACTAAACAGGAACACATCATGAGCAAATCCCTGGCAGGTAAAGTTGCATTGGTTACCGGCGGTTCACGTGGTATTGGTGCCGCCATTGCCAAACGTCTGGCCGCTGAAGGTGCTGATGTGGCGTTCAGCTACGCCGCATCAGCGGAGCAGGCCCGTGCGGTGGTCCATCACATCGAATCGCTGGGTGTTCAGGCGTTGGCCCTGGTTGCCGATCAGGCGGACGCCAGCGCGGTCGCTGCGATGGTCAACCACGTACACGCACACTTTGGTCGTCTGGATATTCTGGTGAACAGCGCCGGCGTGTTTGTTACTGGCGCAATTGGTGACCCGCAGGCGAATATCGCCGAGCTTGACCGCCAGCAGGCCGTCAATGTCGGTGGCGTTGTCGCTGCCGTTCGTGCGGCGGTGCCGCTGTTAGCTAACGGTGGACGAATTGTTTCTATCGGCACCATGTTTGCCAGTCGTGCGCCTTTCCCAGGTATCGCTGACTACGCCGCGAGCAAGGCGGCGGTTGCTGCTTATAGTCGTGGTTGGGCGCGGGATCTGGGTGAGCGTCATATCACCGTTAATACCGTGCAGCCGGGGCCGATCAATACCCAGATGAACCCCGAGACCAGTGAAGTGGCCGCGATGGTTAAACAGATGACAGCACTGGGTCGCTACGGCCAGCCTGAAGAAGTGGCCGGTGCAGTTGCATTTTTGGTCGGGCCTGACGCCGCGTATATTACCGGCACCACCTTGAATGTGGATGGTGGCCAAAACAGCTAAATGGCCTAAGCCCGTGTTTTCGCCAAAATCCTTGCGACATCCCGCGCAGGTGACATGTCCAAAACACGGGCGTAATCGTGGCTGAACTGGGTACGGCTTTCACAGCCCACTTCAACTGCCGCTGTGGTGACGCTTTTGGCGCTGGCCACCAACAGCGTGCAGACTTGGAGCAGCCGAACGCGCTTCTGATACTGCAGCGGGCTCAAGTTGGTCACCGCTTTGTAATGGCGGTATAAGGCCGACACGTTCGCTGAGAGCGGTTCCGTACATGGCTTACTGACTTGTAAAAAACGATGCGGGACATGTCCGCTTCTGGCCGTAAGCCGAAACCCGTCATCCGGCTAGCAGGGCTGGGCCGCCAGGTTATTACTGACGTTACGCCCCAACACAAGTACCGTTACAAAACCGCAGCCTACCAAGCCCGTAGCTAAACTCAGCAGCACCGAGCTGCCCAGTTGGTCGACGATCTGCCCGCCGAAGAACGAGCCCAACGCAATAATGACCTGGAACATGGCGACAAAGAGTGGCATGCCACGTTCGACATCCTTGGGCGCTACGACAAACATCCAGATACTGGCGCAGGCCGGGAAGGCGCCGAAGGCAAAGCCCCAGAGCGCGATCAGCATCGCTGCGCCGGTCATGCTGGTGGCGAAGTGGGGGAACAGGGCGGTGCTGCTGCCGATCATCAATGCGACCAGCAACAGGGTGTGCCGCACGCTACGGTTGGCGGCGAAACCGGCGAAAATATTACCCATTACCCCTGCCACGCCATAGAGCAGCAGCAGTGAGCCAATAGTCGGCCCATCGAAGCCTGCACTTTGTTTGAAGAAGGGGGCGACGTAGGTGTACGCGGCAAAGTGCGCCAGGCCAATCAGCAACACAGCGATCAACCCGACCCGAGCTTGTGGATTGATAAACAAGGCCGGGAGGTCACTGATGCGAATGGCCTTGTCCGGGTTGAGCCGCGGTAGCAGGAAAATCTGCGCCAGTAGCACCGGCACGCCCAGCAGCGCGGTGATAAGGAAGGTCATGCGCCAACCCATCAGCCCACTCAGCCAAGTACCTACGGGCACGCCCAAGACGGTGGCCAAGGTCACACCGACCATGATGATCGAGGTCGCCTGAGCTACGCCAACTCCCTTGGGAGCCAAGCGGCCGCTGAGGGCAATGGCAGTCGCCCAGAAACCGCCAATGCTGATGCCCAGGAGTACGCGACCGAACAGCAGCAGGCTGAAGTCGCTGGCGTAGGCCACGACCGAGTTGGCGATGACCATCAGTAGCGTCAAGCCGATAAGCAGATAGCGACGGTCCGAGGCACCAATGCCCAGAGACAGCAAGGGGGCGGCGAGGGCAGCCGCTATGCCGGGCAGGGTCACCATCAGACCGGCGTGTCCTGCACTGATACCGAGGTCGCTGGCGACATCGTTGAGTACGCCCACCGGAAGAAACTCGCTGGTGACCAAGGCGAAGGCACCCACGGCGACCGAGAGAATCGCCAGCCACTGCTGTTTGACACTTTGTTGATTATGTTCGGGCAGGCCGTGATGGGGCTGGTTGGCGCTTGGCATGGTGCTGGGTTCCAAGGGGAATGTCGCCTGAAAACAGGCGGGGAAAGCGGGGGGAGAATCGGAAGCGATTATAGGAGTCGGTTTTGGCAACCAAACAGGCGGGCCTTTCGATAGTAATCATCAGCGCTATCGATTAGACGCCCTGAGGGGAGGGTCCGCTTTTGGCCGATGGCTGTTTATCGCGATAGGCCGCCTCTCACCGGCCTATCGATAAATGTCCTATGGACACCTACACAGACACATCAACGCTCCCACGAGCCAGCAACCACTTCTGATAAACCGCAGCGCTGGTAATCGATAAGACCCCATTGTCAGCGTTGAAGGCTTTCTCGTCTGTGAGTTCGATCTCGATCAGCGGCTGGAGGCTGTCCGGGACAGACGAAGCGTCGCTTTTGCTGAGGGACTGCACATCGGGCTGTTCGATGGTGTTGCCTTTCGCGTCGTACATTGCCGCGTCTGGGTCGAATTTGAAGCGTGCTTTGAGCTGCTCCAGATCGCGTTCTGACTCGCGAAAACCTTTATCGATCTGTGCCTGGACGTCCGCTGTCGCATTGGCGACTTCGATCCTGCCGGCGGTCACCTTGCCACTCTCCAAAGACTTTCTGAGCCCATCGACGTAGGGCAGCGCAGGTAAGTTGCTTCCGATCATATTGACACTCCTTGGTTGGTAACCCGGTAGCAGAGCAAAAGTCAGGCCATTCGCTTGGTGCCTTGTTTTTCAGGGCGTTGGCGGGTCGCTGGGGGGAGTCGGCAGCACAAGCTTGCCGAGAGCGGCAAGGCATTGCCATAGGTTGCTCCTGGCCGCTTTCTGTCTGAGCACCTCAAAAAACGCCCCGCCTCACTTCTCAGTGAGGCGGGGCTCTGGCTTCAAGTGCCGGAATTGATTTTGCTCCAGCTGCGCGTGATCGCGTGATCGCGCGTTCGATGTTCATCGGCGCAGGCGACAGAATGTCAGGCGCTTTATCGAGCTGCTGTTCAATGGCATTCGCAAGCCCGCCTGAAAGCGCAACAGACAGGCGCCGGTTACGAGTGGTCTGACTGATCGCCTACATCCGCTTGACCGCTGGCGGATTCCATTTGCCGGTGAGGGCGTCTGCCTTCGGGCCATAAAGACGCATGGTCAGGTTGAAGGCCCCTTCGGGCGCAGGCAGCCAATTGGATTCCTTGTCTTTACCGGGGCTCTCGTGTTGGAAGTACAGGTCGAGCGACCCGTCTGCGTTGCTCTTGAATGGCATCCAGCTGCTGACGGCAAAGCGATTGAGCACATTCCCTACCTGGAAGCCGTCACTGTCGTACAGCGTGACAGACCAGAACGCGTTGACGGGTGGAGTTTCACCTTTGTCGAAGTGGAGCGTGTATTTGTTGGCGCCATCGAGCGGCTTTCCAGTGTCATCGGCGAGGTTCAACGGGTAGATCGCATCCTCCGGCAGGTTAGCGCCGAGGCCTTGTTGCGCGACGATGGCGCGCTTGAGGTAGTAGTTGCCGTAGACCCCCATCGTATCGGTGTTCATTGACCAGCCATTGCTGATTCTGGCAAGCGTCGCCACCTTCCATTTCATGAGCGCTTGCGCTTCGGCCGGCACCGTCTCAAGCGCTTGCTTCAGCGCCGGATCGATCTTGTCGATATCAAAACTCTTGCCGGGTTCCAGGCCTATTTTTTTCATCTGCGCCACGATAGGCAGGTCAGTACTGTGCGTGGGATTGAGCTTGAGCAATTCGGCGGCGTAGGCAAAGTACTGGGCGGCCGACATGGAGTCGACCTGCGCCTTGGGTGGGGTTTTCATGTCCACGCTTGTATCGATCTGCACTGTCGTCGGCTCTGCTGCCTTGCCCCAGTGCGAGAGTGGGGTGACTTTGTAGCCGGCCTGGATCTTTTGCACCGCCGGGTAATCCGCCTCCCCGTCAGTCTTGGTACGGCCGATGATCCAGACGTAAGGCGTCGGTGCGGGCAGCTGCGTAAACCCCTCCGGAACAGTGCCGCTCCAACCGGGTGGGGTCACCAGGAAATTGCCCGCCTGGGTGCCGGTTGTGCGCCAGCCGGGGGACGCAAAGACATCGGTCCACATGTCGAGCATCGGCAAAAGGTAGAAACGTCCGTCGGTGTCCGGCGCGGAGATCACCAAGGGTTCCTTGGTAAGGTCCAGCCACGCGGTGGAGTAGAGCGTGTCGAAATTAGGCCGCACCACCCCCTTGAAGTCGGCGGGCGGATACTTGGGCAAGTTCACGAACATATTCATCGGGCCTTTGCCAATCTCCTTGCCGGGCTCGATGTTGGTGAACTGCTTGCGGGTGATGTCCATCGACAACAGCGGGTAGAGGTAGGTGTAAGCGTCGATGCCTATTGAGTGCGCTTGTTCAGGGGTAATCCCCGACTCGGCACGTACCCCTGACAGTGGGAGCAGAGCGGCTAATGCAGACGCACAGGTGGCTGCTTTCAGCATCTTGATGTTCAACATTTGGCTTGCCCCAACGGTCGTGAGCGGTGAGTTGGATCCTTGAGGTTTAGCACAAGAATTCACTCGTTACTCGTCTGCCAGTCACCGCTCGGTGGAGCAGGCTCGAATGTCCTTCAGTTGCGAAATGTCTGCGCCAGCAAATCATGCCATCGCCGGGTGCGTCTTCTTCGAGCAGCGCCACCGCGCCAGGTTTGCACATCGACAAAAAGCTGAAGTGGCTGGCGTGCTTGATCTTGACGCAGGACCGGCTAACAGGTGCCCCCCATCTCCTCATTTCGCGCCGAACAGCATCGTCCAATAGACGCCATTGTCGCTACGCGAGTTCGCGGCATAGGCCGCGCCAACCTGGGTAAACATCGGGTTCATCAGATTGGCGCAATGCCCGGGGCTGGCCAGCCAGCTTTCCATAGCCTTGCCCGGCGAACGCTGCCCGGCGGCGATGTTCTCTCCGATCTGCCGGCCACCGTAGCCGGCGGCCTTTGCTCGGTCCCACGGCATATCACCGTTGGGGTCCTGGTGCGCGGCGTAATTGTCGTTGGCCATTGCCCGGCTGTGCCTCTGCGCCGCTGTACCCAGGGCGGCATTCCAGGTCAGTGGCGGTGCAGCGGCGAAACGCTGGCGACCACACAGGCGCGGTTTCGCCCGTGCCGCGTTGACTTGTGCCAGCAAGGTCTTGCCCGCCGCTCGCAGGTCATCCAGATGCCCATCGAGGGGCCGCGCCAGCACCACCTGCCATTCACTCTCGTCGCGATGCACGCCAATATCGGCGAACTGGGTATCGAGCAGGGTTCTACAGTAGCGGCTCTGGAGCATGTCAAAGGCTTCCTCGGCATCTTCAGCGCCGACCAGATGGATAGTCCGTACAGACACCGCCTGATAGCCGACATCCTTCAACGTCTCCAGCGTGACGCCTCCAAAGCCGATCGGCAAGGCCAGGTTCGACTTCGCCACCAACGGCGTCAAGGCCTGGACCGTGCGCCCAGCGCAGCGCTGCGGTTGGCTGCGGTAATCGTTGATGTCCTCCACCAGTTGCCTTTCCCCGCCGGCATGGGCGGGACTGGCGAGAAGGGGAAGCAAAGGAATAAGGCAGAGCGAGAAAACGCAGGAGGAGCGAACGGTCTGGCGCATGAGGCGGGCAGCTCTGATGGGATGACGACGGTAATGGCGATAGTGGGCTGAGGAATGACCGCAGAGCGTTTCGCTGTGTTGGCTCGCAAATGGATTCCGAGGCCGGGCTAAGACTGTGGGCCTCAACACAAGTTTCACGAGCAAAGGGGGGAATTTATCGTTGGAGTCGTGCGTCCGCTTCTGACCGATTCCTGCCTGTCGAAACCGGCTGAATCCAACCCTGTTTCCGGGCAAACCTCATAACGCCGGCGGCCTTCTGATCCAGCGTCACTCCTGCGGTATGTCTGTCGCGTTCATCTTCTGGATCACCAATCCGATGAACGCCGACACCGCGAGTGGCAACTGCCGGTGGCTCGGGTAAAGCACGTTCAGGCCACTTCGAACCCGGTAGCGGTGCCGTGACGCTCAAGGCCATGCACGAGGATACGGGCGCAGAACCGGTCACAAATGATTCTCTCAACAACTCCAAGCTGAACGCCGAGCGGGCAGCCTATTCAGTCATGCCCTCGGAAATTTCGCGGTGAATGTGGTGCCACTTTCTGGCGTTGAACTCACCGACACGTCACCGTCATGCGCCCTGACGATCTCTCGAACGATGAAAAGTCCAAGCCCTACGCTTCG
Organism: Pseudomonas sp. PB120; assembly: GCF_009761815.1. Lineage (GTDB taxonomy): Bacteria > Pseudomonadota > Gammaproteobacteria > Pseudomonadales > Pseudomonadaceae > Aquipseudomonas. Next base: position 54,720 of record NZ_RWIN01000141.1, on the reverse strand, counting down.
TGCATCGCTGCCGGTCTCTGTTCCCCGGATCATTGGCTCAAACAGAACGGCCATCAACGGTTCGGGAATGACCGGCCCATGGTTATGCACCGATACAACGGTGTGATTTGTTTCAATGCGTGAAGTGATCGTAATCGGCTGGTGTAAATCACCATAAACCACGCTGTTAGCCACCAGATTGCCAATGATTTGCTGCACCCGGTCCGCATCCAGGCAGGCATTACCAGTCCCCATGCACTGATGCAACAACGCGGCTTCGGGGAACGCCATGCGCAATTCATCGACGCTTGCGCCAACGAAGGCGTGCAAATCCACCGTCGATGGACTGATCGTAATACCTTGCCCAACTCTGGTTAATGCCAGGTCCAGCAGGTCGGCAATCATGCGTTCGGCACGGTCAGCCGACTGGCTGATGTGCCCGAGCATTTTGGTTTCCCGGGCGGTGCGTTCACCTCGGGCAAGGATGTCAGAGGCCATTTTGATGGCCGTCAGGGGATTTTTCAGATCGTGGCTGACGATGGCGACCATTTGTTCGGCAAACGAGGCGCGAAGCTGGGCCTTTTCATAGGCGATATTCAGCTCGGCCTGAGCCTGCCGCAGGGCTGTTTCAGCGGCGGTTTTTTCGCGCAGCAGGTCTTCGGCGGTTTTGCGGGCGTTGAGCAACTCTCGCTCGTACTTGTCGCGATCTTTGGTGCCAAAGAGTGCCAGCTCATAAAACGCACCGCTAGGGTGCTCGCGTCGGATGCCGTTGAGCAGCATGGACACGATGTGTTTGTCATGGTGAACCAGGTCGAGCTTTACCTCGGCGACCGAACCCTGCATCTGCATCAGGGGCGACCAATGCGTTTGATGGAAAATTCGTCCGCCCATGGTCAGCAGGTCCTGAAAACGCCGCCCGATGATTGCTTGGGCTTCCAGGCCGATCGAATGGCTGAACGTCTTGTTGCTGCGCAGAATCGTGCCGTCTTCCTTCGTCACCACCAATCCGCAGGGGGCTTCTTCGAATAACGTCTGCGTATCGGGCAGCAACGGCAGGTCAGTCGACATGTTCGCCCATCCAGGGTGACAGGAAGTTCTCCATGGCCTCGGAGCATGCACTTGGCGCGCTCATGTGAGGGCAATGGCCGACGTTAGCCACCAGGCAAAGCGTGCTGTTGGGCAGCACTGCGTGCAGGTAGTCGCCAACGGCGACGGGGGCGATCAGGTCGTCGGTGGATTGCAGGATCAGCGTGGGTGTCGCCAGCCCGACGATGTCCTGTCGGTTGTCGGACATGAACGTCACTCGCGCAAATTGCTTGGCGATATCGGGTTCGGTGCGGCAAAAACTGTTGGTCAGCTCTTCGCCCAGGGCCGGTTGCCCTGGTGCGCCCATGATCACCGGGGCCATGGTGCTGGACCAGCCAAGGTAGTTGCTGTCGAGTGTGTCGAGCAGCGAGTGGATGTCTTCCAGCTTGAAACCTCCGACATAATCGTCGGTGTCGATGTAGCAGGGGGAAGGACCGATCATTATATGGGCGGCGATGCTTCCGGGCGCCTGGCGGTCAGCCAGTGCACCGATCATGCTGCTGACAGAGTGGCCGACAACGATCACGGGGCCGCGGGCGTAATGGTCGATGATTTCATTCAGGTCCCGGGCGTACCCGACCAGCGAGTTGTACTTTTCCCGATCATAGGCCTCGAGGTCCGACTGACCCGCACCGACCAGGTCGTACAAAATAACTGTAAAGCGATCAGTGAAGCCTTCGGCGAGATAACGCCACATGGTCTGATCGCAGCCGAAACCATGGGAAAAGATCAGTGTTGAAGGACCATCGCCCATCACTTTTACGTTATTGCGATGTTGAAGGTCCATGCGTGTTGCCCCGGTCGGCCAAAGGTTTTGGCGTTTGCGGCAGTGTAGATAGTCGGGGGTATCCAGTCACGCGGTATAGGTTTCCAAAGACGCTCATGGGGCGCAGGCGTTTCAATCTTCAGCCCTCGCCAGGTCTTTATCCAGGTGACCGAGCAGCGACGCCAGTTTCAGCTCCGCATCGGCCAGTGCCTGCTCCGAAGCGGCTTGCCAATAAGGTGCAATGCCAAGCAGATCAGGTTCGGACTCCGCCCGCAGGCTCCATTGGTGATGATCGTGCCATGAGCCAAGCGACGCCTGAACCGACTTCAATTGCGCTTTGGATTCGGCTCTGAGTGGTGACAGCGTTGGAAAGGCATCGCTGAGGTACCTCGCATTTTTCACGATGATCCTTAGCTCGTGTCGATCAAAATGTTTGTCCCTGAGCCCGGCTGTCAGTTGGTGAATCCTTTTCTTCAAGGCTTTGCGAATCTGTCGTTTGATACCGACAAGATCGCCGGCTCTCTCGGCGGCTCTGAACGACTCCGTCCATCGATCCAGTTCGCCAAACAGTGTGTCGAGCGGGGCGCTTGCGGCGATCTTTTTGTATTGCTCTTTCAGGGCTGCGCGGCGGTTCATCGCCTGGCGCGGATACCCCATTTTCTGAAGCTCATCAACGATGACTTCGAGATCTCTCGTGGGGGTAGTGGCTCTGCCGACTTCAGCGGCAGCCTGATTCAATTCGACAACCTCCGGCAGGTTGCGCAACGGTCGCAAGAGGCTTCGAATCTTGCGCACTGCAATCCTCAATTCATGCAGGGCTTCGCTGTCACTGTCGGCCTGCAGCCGAGCGCGCGAGTGGTAGAGGGAAACTTCCAGAGAAATGATCTGTGCCACGAAGTCGTCGACAAAAGACATCATCATCCTCGCTTGTAGTGAGTTTGCAGAGCGTAGCAGGGCTTTGGCTCGTTGCAGCCTTTGGGTACCGGAACTGCAATATAAAATTCATCAAGCTGGCGCTGTGAGTTCGCAGGAAATTGATAGTCTGGAACATTTTGCCGCTGGGGTGACTGCCAGTTTGTTGATCAGTTGCAGGTGCTGGAGGAGGCAACTGAGTCGACTCTGGCACTGAAAGATTTGGAAATAGTGCATTCCATCGAATTGAAGTCGGGCGCTCACAAACGCTGCTTAACTGAGCAATGTCGTTTTCTCAGATGGGTAGTCGAGCGGGGAGAAAAGCATGGCTGACAAAATCCGGGTGCTGTTTGTCTGCAACAAAAATGACGTCCGTTCAGTGTTCGCTGAAGCGCTGCTTCGCCACACTGATTCATCAAACTTCGAAGCGTTCAGTGCCGGACTTGAACCCGGTGAGGTAGATCCTCGAACCCTGGAATCGCTCGAACACATCGGCGTAGCAACCGACGGGCTGCGCAGTAAATCGATCGGTGAATACGAGGGGCAAGAATTTCACTACGTCATCACGCTATGTGACAAATCCTCGGAAGAAGCCTCACGCATGCCGACTTCCGGCGAGGTGATCGTGTGGAGTTTTGAAGACCCGACCACCAGTGAAAAACATGAGCCTTTCCGGCATGCACTCCAGGAAATTCACGACCGCATCAAAATGTTCGTCACGGTGAAGACACGGCAGTGAAGCTGGATGGGTGTGAAGTCATTTTCTATCGTTCGATTAATAGCGTCAAAAGTCGATATACAATGCGCAGCATAAGTAATGCCTATAGAAGAGGGTGTTCATGCTGCTACGACATCTGCGGTATTTATTAGCGGTCGCCGACAACGGCGGCTTCACCCGCGCTGCGGAGGCGTTGCACGTTTCGCAGCCGACCTTGTCGCAACAGATCCGCCAACTGGAAGAGACTCTGGGCGTGACCTTGTTCGACCGAACCTCGCGCACGGTGAAGCCGACCGATGCGGGGCAGGCCTATATCGAATGTGCTCGTCGAGTGCTGGTGGAGCTGGAGGCTGGCAAGCGCGCGCTGCATGATGTGAAGGATTTGTCCCGCGGCACGTTGCGCCTGGCTATGACGCCGACGTTCATGGCCTATCTGGTGGGGCCGCTGGTACGCGATTACGTGGCGCGGTATCCCAACATCCATCTGGAGATTTTCGAACTGTCGATGGATGACATCGAAGTTGGCCTGACGGATGACTCACTGGATATCGCGATTGCGTTTGATGGGGTGAGGAATCCTGATATCGAGTCGATTCCGGCGTTTACCGAGACACTGGGGGTGATGGTCGGACGCAGTCACCCGTTATGGGAAAGCAAGGCCGCGCTGGCGCTGGAGGAAGTGGCGCAGTTGGAATTTGCCCTGCTGGCCACGGACTTCGTCACCCGAACCCGCATCGATGAATACTTTGCCGCGATGCACATCACACCGAAGGTAGTGATCGAGGTCAATTCGGTAAACACGCTGCTGGAAGTCATTCGTCACACCGCGATTGCGACGATCCTCCCCGAACCCATCGCCACTGTCGATCGCGCCTTGTGCAGGATTCCATTGGTCAGGGATGCGCCGAAGCGCGAGGCGGTGTTATTGCGGCGCAAAAACAACTACCACAGCGCGGCGTCAGTCGCTTTTATGGACTTGGTGTTGGGAGGGAGGGAGGCTTACGAGAACTGACTGAAAGCCGCGGTTTGAATCCGGATGACAGGCGTCAGGGGAAAATCTTGCGGTAGGTCACGTAGTACCTTGGCCAGGGCATGCTGCCATGATCACAAGGCGCTCGCATCGTTTTCGTGATCATCCGCAAATGCCATGAGCACCTCCAGATCGATCAAATCCAGCTTTATCTGGGCGATGAACGCGGAGAAGGCCAAGTTGGCGGCGAGTAGCCGCAGGTCACAGGCCCAGGCCGGTAGGTAGGTGGGTTTCTGCAGCCAGCCGGACTCGAAGAGCGGCGCCAGGCGCACGGTATCCGCCAGACTGAGGCGTCCGGCAAACAAGTAACCCACCAATTCCGGTCGATTGTCGCGGATCGCGATGCGCAGCAGGGTATGGACACCCAGCAAACCGGTCAGGTAGGCGGCATCCTTGGTAAACGCCGAGCCACCCCGCAGGTCGGCGCCACGGAAGACCCGCTGGGTCGAGCGGAAGGACTCCTCTTGCGACTGACCGGCGGCCAGAAAACCCTCGAATACCTGAATGAAATCGGCGCCGTCCAACGCTTGCTGGACCGCGAGCACGCGCAGCGCCAGGCGGCGCAAGCGGTTGATGTCCATGCTGCCCGTGAACAGTTCGGCCAGGGTGGCGATGCCTTCCTGTGTCTGGGTTGTGCGTGGCGCTCCCAAACCCAGGCTTTTGAGGTTGGGCTGGAGCGCGCCATTTTGTGCGGTAGCGGCATGCACGAAGGCCTCGTGCTGCAACAGCTGATTCTTGTCCAGCTCAGAAAACAGGGCGCTCGTACGCAGGCGTATGCGGCTGGCCCCGGCGATCGCCTTGGCCGCCAGCGTCGGATCGAGCACGACCGTGACCCGGCCTTCGCCGAAGAAGCGATCCAGTTCTGGCTGCATCCACGCGGCGAAGGTCTCGGCAGGGATCTCGGCCTGAGTCGGTGGAATCCGCGCTCCGCCCAGTAGCGCGTCGGTGGTCTTGAGAAAGAACTGCGCCGCGTCCAGCATGCTGAGATTCTGGTTCGGATAAATGAAATCCGGACGTCGGTACAACGCGGATGAATGGTGAGTGAAGTCGGGGGTGCCAATTGCGCCCAGCATGCGCCCGGCCGTGGCATAGCTGCGCGCTGTCATGGCGAGATAGTTGCCGGCGGGATGACCCTGATCGCAACGCCCGATAAAGGCTTCTAGTGCGACGATGTCGGCGCTGTGATCGCGAGGAGCCAATTCGACTCTGGGCAGTTCTGCTTTTCCTTCACGCCAACGCGCCAGGAAAACTTCCTCGACGCCATCGGGCCAGGACAAAGCATCCAGTACGCGGATCTTGCGGGCCAGACCGGGTAGCGCGGCATCCAGTTCAGACAGCGGGGCGCTGCTCATGGGGTCACCCTTGAAAGATGAGGTTCGTCCGAAAAAGCTTAGTCGTTGCGACGCCTTGCGTTGAGCCGATCGAGAGGGCTTGCTGTTGTTCTCGAGCGATTGCAGCTGTTTCTATCAGGCAAATGTTGACCAACAAAAAGCCCGCAGTGAGCGGGCTCTTCGTTTGGGGTCAAATCCTTTTGTGTGCTCAATCTGCGCTTGGACTTGTGAGCGTTTCGTAAAAAGCGTGTCGCAGAAATGAAAAAGCCCGGCATTTAGCCGGGCTCTCTGTAGATGGGCCAAATCCCTTTGGCTGATCGCAGTGTGCTGGAGGCGTGTGACAGGTGTATGACACACGCCGTACTACGTCGTCATTGCTTTGGTTTTTTTTCCTTGTGCCTGGATTGACTCGATGTGGAAGCATCCTTTTCCGTGGCTTGTGAATCGGCGCCGGAGTTCGAACCTGCCGCTTCCTCCCCCTTTTTACTGGCCTTATCGTCTTTTGATTCAGAACCGTGGCCCTGATTGATGCCGGGTAGGGCGGCAGGCGGGACAGCGGATTCCGACGTCTTATCGGCGGCAACCGCGGCGAGGGTGCAGGTTGCTACCAGGGCCGAGAGCGCGAGAGCGGCAACTGTTCTGTTCATGCCCGAATCTCCTGTGGGGGGATGTATCGGATTGGAAACCGGGCAGAAAATAGAGTGCGGCGCGTCTGACGAATGGCTGGAAGTCGAGCAGGTATATGAGCCGGCGGGTCAAGCCACCTGTGGCAGGCAGGCGTACACCACCAACTCGACCAGCATTTCCTCGCGCGCCAGTCCCGCCACCACGATGGCCGCGCGGTTGGGGTAAGGCGCCTGGAAGTACTGCGCATACACCGCATTGACCGTGGCCAGGTAGCTGCGGTCGGTGACGTAGATCATGACCTGTGTCACGGCGTCCAGCGAACTGCCTGCGGCTTCCAGGGTATGGCGCAGGTTGTCCAGGGTCTGGCGGGCTTGGGCTTCGATGCCGCCGTCGACCACCTGGCCTTGGGCATCGATGGGGATCTGTGCGGTGTAGAGCGTGCCGTTGCCAACGACGGCCCACTCCAGCGGGGCTTTGGAGGCGAACAGGTCGGTTTTGATGGCGTATTTCATCGGTGTATTCCTGAGTGAACGGGGCGTGTCAGTCGGCATCGCTGCCACCGCCGGCGCCGTGTCGGCGCGAGGCTTCGGTGCTTTCGACGAGGACGTTTTCAGCCAATTGCTTGAGACGCTGCCAGGTCTGTTCGCTGACGGTGAAACCCTGCGCGAGCGTGGCTGGCGGACAGGCCTGGGGGCGAGCCGGTTTTGTCGACTGGCTGAAGGTGACGGTGATGCTTTGCTCGACATCCTTGGCTGTCGGCCGCGCTTCAATGCGCAGGTCGGGGCGGGTGTTGCCGGCGTGGAAGGCGGCGATGCGGACCTGGCGCGCGTCGCCCCAGCGGGCTTGCACCGTCAACCCCAGTTCGGCGGCCCGGCACAGGTAGCCGAGCAACAGGAGTCGGTTGTGGCAATGATGAATCTGCAACACGGCATGGCCGCAACGCAGCGCTTTGCCCAGTGCGAGTTCCACCGCGGTCGCCGCGCAGCGCAGCACGCTCTGGCCCTTGGCATCGATCACCAGCAGGGCGCTGTCTTCGTAGAGCAGCGCGAAGGGTTGGTCCGCTTCGTTTTGCAGGTAATCCAGCGCCTTTTCCAGCGCAGCGACGCCGTCCAGACCTTGCAGTTGCAGCCAGCCGATCATGTCGGCGGCGTCCTCGCAATCGCCGGCGGCAAAGCCCATGCCTTCGAAGGCCTTGCGGCACATCACCTGAATTTCGTTGAGGGATACGCGCATGGTCAGTGATCTCCGTTCGGCATGACCGCAAAGTTCCAGTCGTCGGCGAACGGCTGACCGATTTCGCTTACTAGCGGCGCACCCTGGAACAGGGTGATGCGCACCCAGCGGCTGGACTTGGGGTCGAACTTGCCGGCGCCGAAGAACGCCAGTTTGCAGCGCAACAAGTGGATCGGCAGCATGTCGCGGGACAGCAGGTTGGCGCGGATCTCGCCGTAGGCACTTTGAGCCATGTCCTGCAGGCGACGGACTGTGCCCTTGAACGCCGGATGGGCGATCAGGAAGTGCGCAGTCAGCTCGCCGGGGTGCGCGCGCAGATGCTCGATCAGTGCGCGATGACAGCGCTGAATGTTGCGTGCGATGCCCAGTTGCATTTCCTTCTCGGCCCCCGGTTCTTCGGCGCGCATGCCCAGGCGCGGCTCTTCTTTTTCCGCGGAGCGGTACCAGAAGAAGTGCTCGGCATCGGTGTCGCTGAAGTCGTAGGCCAGCGCCCAGCCATAGTGTTTTTCGATCAGCTCGCGCAGCGCGGTCAGGGGCATCTGCGCATCCAGGCGCCAGCCTTCGACGACACCCATCTGGTCCGCCAATGGCGTCACCTGTTCGGGGTACAACTCCAGCAGCAGGCTGACCAGCAGTTCCTGGCAGCCGATGCCCGCGTGCGTTTCACTCCAGGCCAGCAAGCGTGACCAGAGATCATCACTGGCGGGTTGGCGGTTGAGCCAGTCAGTCAGTTGCGTCAGGTCGGCCAGGGTTTGCACGTCTTGCTCATGCTGGCGGACATCTTCGGTCAGGGTCTGTTGCAGGTGCAGGCGTGCCCGTTGCAGGAACTCGTGGAAGCGCTGCATGTGCGCCGGGTCGGCGGGTTGTGCCAGGACGCGGGACAGGGCCGTTTCCCGCGCCAGAATCCACTGATTGATCAGCTGCGGATGGTTGAGCAGGAAGGGCGCCATGCCCAGTCCTGTGGCGTTGCCGACGCCCAGATAGCGCTGCAGCTCGACATCGAGTTTCACCGCGCGCTGCGCATTGCGCGCCCGGGCCATGTGCTCGATCTGCTCGATGCTGAAATGGCGCAACAGGTACACGGTGAACATCTGCGCGCTGAAGGGCTGATTGAAATCCGCGTTGTCTTGCAGGCAGCCGAAGTCGGCGATGCCAAACTTGCCATTGCCGTACACGGCGGTGGTGCGATAGAGGTAACCCACGTCGGCCAGCTGGCGTGGGTCCGGCTGATTGCCTTCGGCCAGGGCCGCGAGGAATCGATCGAAGTTGCGCAGGCTGCGATTGGCACGGGACAACACCAGCACCCGCGCGTCGAAGCGGCCGGCTTCCTGCAACGGCACGTTGCGTTGCAGGTCGGCCAGTTGCACTTCATCGACATCCCCGGCCACCAGGACGAAGCTGACGTCCCATTGATCGGCGATCACCCGGTCGCTGCGTTTTTCTGGCGGCAGGTAGGCGGAAAAGATCACGCAGTGGTAGTGCGCATTCGGCGTGTCGATGCGGTAGATGACCGTGCCGAAGCCTTCGCCATCCAGGTCGAAACGGCTGCGCTGGATGCGCCATTGCTGGTTCATCATCCGGCGCATGGCGCTGCGCACAAAACTCAGCGGGCTCTGGAAGTGGCTGCCCAGCCGGGCCAGGTCCATGACCTGGCTGGCGGGGCGCAGCGCAGGCGCTACAAACACGGTGTTGGACATTATTGTTGTTCCTGGGCAAGTCATGATTCAGAGGCCCTGTTCGCGGGCCATGTGCCGGGCGATGCGCACCGAATCCCACAATGCCGGCAGGATCACCAGCGATACCGGCACCGCCGTGATGACGATGAACGATTGCAGGGCGGTCACGCCGCCCGCGCCGATGGTAATCAGCACCACCGCCGCCAGGCCCATGCCGATGGCCCAGAAACCGCACAGCCATTTTTTCGGTTTGTCGGTGCTCGACATCGCCAGCGCCACGGTAAACGCCATGGCGTCGCCATTGGTGGCCACCGAGATGAAACTCAGGAACAGGAACAGTCCACTGATCAGGCCACCGAGCGGCAGGTTCTGGGTCACGCCCAGCAGCAGGTCTTCAGGCTGGGTGCCATGGGCGGTGACGATCCCGGGTGTCTGCAACTCCAGGCCGATGCCGGTACCACCGACCACGGTGAACCAGAACATGGTCACCAGCGGGGCGATGATCGACAGCGTCATGATGATCTCGCGAATGGTGCGGCCCCGCGAGATCCGTGCGACGTACAGCGCCACCATGGGTGCGTAACCGATGAACCAGCCCCAGTAGAATACCGTCCACCAGTCCAGCCACTTCGGATCGGCGCGGAACATCGTCAACGGGATGAACTGCTCGACGTGCAGCGCGAAGGCCGCCGGGAAACCGCTGAGGATAAACAGCGTCGGCCCGAACACCACCATGAACAGCGCCAGCCCGAGCATCAGCCAGACATTGATCTCGCTGACGAAGCGGATGCCCTTGAGACCGACCAGGCAGGAAGTGGTGTACATCAGCGTGACCAGCACGATGGTGATCGACTGGGTGACGAGGCCGTTGGGCACGCCCCACACCGCGTGTAAGGCGCTGCTGATTTGCAGCCCAAGAAAACCGATCGGGCCGATGGTGCCGGCGACCACCGCAATGATCGACGTGGCGTCGGCGAAGGTGCCGATCGGGCCTTTCAGTGCGCGTTCGCCGAACAACGGATAGAGCAAGGTGCGCGGCGCCAGCGGCAGGCCTTTGTCATAGTGCAAATGCATCAGCACGATCGCCAGCAGGCTGCCGAGCACTGCCCAGGCCAGGAAGCCCCAGTGCACGAACGCCTGCGCCAGTGCCGCGGTGCCCGCCGCTTCAGTGTGCGGTTGCACGCCGACGAAAAACGGCGGTGGGCTGGCGAAATGCATCAGCGGTTCAGCGGCGGCCCAGAAGGCGCCACCACCGGCGAGCAAGGCGCACATGATCACGGCGATCCAGTTGAAGGTGCTGGTGTCCGGGCGCTGGTTGATGCCACCCAGGCGCACGCGTCCGCATTTCGAAAAACAGATGCCCAGGCTGACCACGAAGGTCGCCAGCATCAACACCTGCCAGTACAGGCCGAAGGCCTTGGTCGACCAGGCGAAGAGGGTGTTGACCAGTGCCGACACCGCGTCGATATCCACCAGCGCCGCTACCAGGAACGCGCCCAGGAAACCGCCACTGATCAGGAACAGTGGCCAGTCGATGTCTCGGGCGATCGGTAAGCTCATGGCCTGGCCGTCTGCTTCCAGTGTGCTTTGATTTTTCATGAAGTCTCCGGAACCTGCGATTGTTTTTATTGTTCAAGCTGTCCGTGCCGGGAGGGCTCAGTCCTGTGCCGTGGTGGCGGTTTCCAGCAGGCGCAGCCAGTTCAGTCCCATGATCTTGCGTACGTCGTCCTCGGCAAAACCTCGGGCACGCAGGCCCTTGGCGATGTTGGGGAAGTCACGGCTGTCGCGGAACCATTGCAACGGTGCCGGCCAGCTGGCGTTGTCCTTGGTGCCTTCGCCGTAGTCCTTTTCCTTGCTCCAGCGTCCGTTGCGCATCCACTCCAGGACTGACAACGGTTGCGACTGGCACAGGTCGGTGCCGATGCCGATGTGCTCGACGCCCATCAGGTCCGCTGTGCTGGCGATCATGTCGCAGAAGCTTTCCAGGCTGCAGGCCGAGGCGCCTTTCAGGTGGAAGGGATAGGTGCTGAAGCCCAGCAGCCCACCGGATTCGGCGATCCCTCGCAATACCGCATCGGACTTGTTGCGCTTGGCTGCATGGAAACTCGACGGGTTGGCGTGGGAGATGATGACCGGCCGGCTCGACAGCTCAATGGCCTCCAGGGTGCTGCGTTCGGCACTGTGGGACATGTCGATCAGCATGCCGACCCGGTTCATCTCGGCGATGACCTGGCGACCGAAGCGGCTGATACCGTTGTCTTCCTGCTCGTAGCAGCCGCTGGCGAGCAGGCTCTGGTTGTTGTAGGTCAACTGCATGACGAACACGCCCAGCTGACGGAAGATTTCCACCAGGTCGATGTCGTCTTCGATCGGCGAGCAGTTCTGCAAGCCGAAGAACACACCCACCCGGCCTTCCTCATGGGCCAGGCGAATATCGCTGGCCGAGCGCACCGGGCGGATCAGCTCGGGCCAGGTTTCGAAACGACGATTCCATTCGCCCAGGCGCGAGAGGGTTTCACGGGCATTCTCGTGATAGGCGATGGTGGCATGCACCGCGCACAGGCCGCCGGCCAGCATTTGCTGGAATATTTCCGGGCTCCAGTTGGAGTACTGCAGGCCGTCGATCATCAGCAGGTCGTTCATGGCGGGTGCTCCCTCAAGGCCGGACGTAAGTGGTCTTGACCACGGTGTAGAAGTCGCGGGCGTATTGCCCTTGCTCGCGTGGCCCGAAGCTCGAGGCTTTGCGGCCGCCGAACGGCACGTGGTAATCGGTGCCGGCGGTGGGCAGATTGACCATCACGCAGCCCGTTTGGGCACGGCGCTTGAACTCGCTGGCATGGCGCAGCGATTGGGTGATGATCCCGGCGGTGAGGCCGTATTCGGTGTCATTGAGGGTCGCCACGGCCTCGTCGAAATCACGGACGCGGATGACACAGGCGATCGGCCCGAAGACTTCTTCGCGGTTGATGCGCATGTCATTGCGGCTGTTGATGAACAGGGCCGGGCGCATGAAGTAGCCGTCGGTGTCCAGTTGCAGTCGCTCGCCGCCTTCGACCAGCGTCGCGCCTTCGGCCTGGGCCAGGCGCAGGTATTCCAGGTTCTGCTCCAGTTGCCGCGCCTCGGCCACCGGGCCGATCTGCACGCCAGCTTCCAGGGCATGGCCGACCTTGAGCTGACGCATGCGCCCGCGCAGGGCCTCGACGAAACGGTCATGGATGCCATCGCAGACGATCAACCGCGAGGACGCCGTGCATTTCTGCCCGGTGCCAAAAAACGCGCCGTTCAGTGCGCATTCCACGGCCACATCAAGCTCGGCGTCATCCATCACCACCAGCGCATTCTTGCTGCCCATCTCCAGTTGGCAACGCGCCAGGTTGCCGGCGGTAGCGACCGCGACACGTTTGCCGGTGGTCAGTGAACCGGTGAAGGTCAGGGCATCGATATCGGGCGACTGAATCAGTGTTTCACCGACGCTGGCGCCGCTGCCCATGACCAGGTTGAACGTGCCGTGAGGCAGCGCCTGGCGGCTGATGATCTCGGTCAGTGCCCAGGCACTCGCCGGCACCAGGTTGGCCGGCTTGAACACCACCGCATTGCCGAAGGCCAGGGCTGGCGCGATCTTCCAGGCCGCCGTGGCCATGGGGAAGTTCCAGGGGGTGATGATGCCCACCACGCCGACAGGCTCGCGGTGTACTTCGATCTCGATACCAGGGCGCACCGAGTCGGCGGTTTCGCCCATCTGACGCAGCACTTCGGCCGCGTAGTAATGGAAGAACTGGCCGCTGCGGTTAACCTCGCCGATGCCCTCGGCCAGAGGTTTGCCTTCTTCACGGGAGAGCAGTTGGCCGAGCTCTTCCTTGCGGGCGATCAGCTCGTTGCCGATAGCCGTCAGCACTTGCTGGCGCGCTTCCAGACCCGTGGCGGCCCACAGCGGTTGCGCGGCGCGGGCGGCCTGGATGGCCAGTCGGGTTTGCTCGGCGCTGGCCTGATGGTATTCGCCAATCAGGTCGCGGCTGTCCGAGGGACTGTGGTTGTTCAGCGTGGTGAGACCGTCGCACCACTGTCCATCGATGTAGTTTTTGTAGGGAGTGAGTGACATGAGAAGCCTCCGTTTGCGTGGCTCTCATCTTGCGAGCAATATGGCGCAAATAAAAATTAATAAAAAAAATGATTCGATAAGGATTACTGATCATGTTGCCCGAGCTAAAAATCGCCCAGTTGCGCTACTTCCTGTTGGTGGCCGAGCTCAAGAGCTTCCACGCAGCAGCACGCCAGGCCTATCGCACACAACCGGCGATGTCGCTGGCGGTGCGCGAGCTGGAGCAGAAGCTGGGCCAGGGACTGATCGAAAAGGGTGGCGGCCGGGTCGAGCTGACGCCCTTCGGCGAACATTGCCTGCCGCTGTTCCGTGGCTTGATCGAACACCACGACCGCATCGCCCGTGAGGTCACCCTGTTGGTCCAGCATGAGATAGGCCAGGTCAGCATCGCCACCGTGCCGTCCGTGGCCAGCCGGCTGTTGCCCGGACCTTTGGCGCGTTTCGTGGCAGAGCATCCCAATGTGCAGATCAGCATCCAGGACGGCACCGCCGACAGCGTCCAGCAGTTGTTGGCCCAAGGCCAGGTGGACTTCGCCATCAGCAGCATGTGGCTGGCCGACGAGCAGGTCGAGTTCTCCCCGATCATCAACGACCAGGTGGGCGTGGTGTGCCGGGCCGACCACCCCTTGGTACTGGCGAAAGGGGCCTTGCACTGGTCGCAGCTGCAGGGCTTGCCAATGATCCGGAACGGCACCTCACGGTTGTTGGAAGGCACCGATGCCGAGTGCTTGCTGGAACACAGTCGCCTGTCCATCTCCAACATGATCTCGCTCATTGCGATGCTGGAGGAGGGCGTCGGGATCAGCACCTTGCCGTATCTGGCGTTTCCTCAGGAGAACGAAAAGCTCGCGTTTCTACCTTTGGCCGAACCGAAGGTGGAACGCCAGATTGGGATGCTTACGCGCAAAGGGCGGAGCCTGTCGCCTGCGGCGGGTGCGTTGATGAGGTTTTTGCAGGCGAATACGTCGCCGTTGGGGCGGCAGTTGCCCTAGCGTTGGCAGCGGCTTTGAGGTGTGGAACAAACTGTCGACGACTTGCACGGTGGGCCAGCGTTTCCCGGCCCGGCCCGGCCCGGCCCGGCTAGTGCTCGCTTCGCTGACTGGCGATTTTAGAAAGTGTCATGCGGTCTCGCCTAAACCTGCGCCGGTATCTAGTTTGTAAGCTTGTTTAGATATTTGAGGAAGGGCTGCTTTAGGCGATAGCGGTCACATCCACCTCAACCATTCGTCCAAACACAGGCATTACACCACCCATATCAACCCGCCAGACTTCGCACCTGATTTTCCAGAGCACATGCGAAATCCTCAGGTGTCGGGCTTTGTACCCATTGCGCAATACCCTCTGGCAGCGAGACCCACTGTTGCTTGCGCTTGACCCAGATATGCGCCATGGGCACCCACTGCTCCGCGCCATCGAATACCCCCGCACGGACCACGCGCATACCGGGGGCGGCCGTCGTCTCGTTGAACAGCCGGGTGAAACAGGTTCCGCAGGCATATTGGGTCGATATCTGTCCTTCATGGGCATGGCTGTAAGTGAGCGTGTCGCCGGACACGTCCAGCGTCTGGGCGCCACACAGCATGTGCAAGGCGAACGCGCTGCCGCTCCAGCGCTGGCAGTCCAGGCAGTGGCAGGCGTACAGCGGCACAGTCGTCTCAGTGCGCAATTGGAGATGGACGCGTCCGCATCGGCATTGACCGGTGAAACCCATGGTGCTGCTCCTTATACTGTTGCTTTACATATGAGAGGCACATGATCGCTGTTCCTCGCACCGGGCAGAAGACAACAAATGGAGCAACCGTTGGTAAGGAATGTATGAGCGGCCTTGAATGGGAAAGTCAGCGAGTGTTTCTGGCCGTATTACGCAGTGGCAGCCTGTCCGGCGCGGCACGGATGCTGGGCATTGCCCAGGCCACTGCGCGTCGACGACTGGAGAGTCTCGAGTCAGGACTGGGCGTAAACCTGTTCACTCGTACTCCCACGGGCCTCACGCCCACTGCGTCGGCACGGGGGCTGATCCATCATGTCGAGTCCATGGCGATCGCGGCCGAGGCGTTCAATCGCATGGCGAGCGGTGAAACGCAGGTGTCCTGTGGCATTGTCAGGCTGACCAGCAGCGAATTTCTGGGCGTCGAGGTGCTGCCAGGGTTGCTGAGCGAGTTTCACTACAAGCACCCGGGCTTAAAGCTTGAAATGAGCATCGGCGATTCGCTGGAAGATATTTCTCGCCAAGAGTCGGACATCGCTGTGCGTCTGCAGCGCCCCAACGAAGCAGGGATCGTCGCGCGACGCGTCGGAGCCTTGCATGTCGGGATATACGCCAGTGCCGAATGCCTTGAGCGCTACGGCGAACCGGCGAGTATCGAGGCGCTGCGAAAGGCTCCGTTGATTGGGCCCGACCGACGTTCTGCCGATCTGCGCCGACTGGTCGACATGGGGCTGTGCGAAGCAGACCAGTCATTCACCATCGCTAGCGACAATCACCTTTTCCAACTTTCTGCGCTCAAGGCCGGTCTGGGTTTCGGCTTGTGCCCGGCCACGGTGGCGGCGACCCATGGCCTGATCGAGGTTCTGCCGGACAGCCTGGGCCTGGAAGTCGATGTGTGGATCGCCATGCACAACGATCTGCGCAAGGTCGGGCGCATCGCCCATACGTTCGATGCCCTGGGGGCGGCGTTGACCCGTTACCTCGAGCGCTAAAACAACCAGCGTCGTGATTCACGGCGTTGCGAGAGCCCCACGAAAATTGACCGTTGACTTGCCATCGGCCCCCGGCTAATTTCAATCCATGACTTCGAACATGTTGCGCCGCCAGCCAAGCATTATTACCGCCATTCCTCATTTGGCGGGCTAGCTCACGACTGCAGCACCCAACCCGCCCTTGAGGCGGGTTTTCATTTTCTGTCTCGGGGCTCTGATCAAACCAAGGAAGCGATCATGCCCAGTACGCCCGTTCAACAAGCTTTGCTTGAGCAGTACGTCAAAAAGATCCTCGCCGCGCCGGTCTACGAACTGGCCGTGCACACACCGCTGCAACCCGCACCTGCACTGTCCCTGACACTTGGCAACCAGATCCTGCTTAAACGCGAAGATCTGCAACCGACCTTTTCCTTCAAGATCCGTGGCGCCTATAACAAACTGGTGAACTTGAGCGCTGCGCAAAAGAAAGCCGGAGTGATCACAGCTTCTGCCGGCAATCATGCCCAGGGCGTGGCGTTGGCCGCACGACACCTGGGTATCGACGCGACCATTGTCATGCCCACCACCACACCGCTGTTGAAGGTGTCAGGGGTACGCAGTCGTGGCGCCGAGGCAATGTTGCACGGCGAAAGCTTTCCGTTTGCCTTGTCCCATGCCCTGGCGTTGGCGTCGCAAACCGGCAAGACCTTTGTTTCGCCCTTTGATGATCCGGACGTCATCGCAGGGCAGGGCACTGTTGCCATGGAGATACTGCGTCAACATCAGGGTGCGCTGGATGCGATCTTCGTCCCGGTAGGCGGTGGTGGTCTGATCGCCGGCATTGCAGCGTACGTCAAGTACCTGAGGCCCGAGGTGCGCATCATTGGCGTTGAGTCGGAGCATTCCGCCTGCTTGCACGCCGCCTTGCAGGCCGATGAGCGCGTGGTGTTGCCCCGTGTGGGCACGTTCGCTGATGGCGTGGCAGTCGCGCAGATCGGCGCCCATGGTTTTGAGGTGTGTCGGTTTTGTGTCGATGAAGTGCTGACTGTCAGCGATGATGAACTTTGCATTGCGACCAAGAACATCTACGACGATACCCGCTCGATCACCGAGCCATCCGGCGCCCTGGCCGTGGCCGGCATCAAGCAATACGTGGCGCGCACGGGAGTGCGGGGGCAGACCCTGATCGCTATCGATTCGGGAGCCAACATCAATTTCGATACCTTGCGGCATGTGGCCGAACGTGCGGCATTGAGCGAAGCGTTGGTGTGATTTTGCCGATGTACTCATTTCCTTGTAGGAGCGAGCCTGCTTGCAGCCGCCTGCAGGGCTCTTTACTACCCGCTCATCCGCTCAGTCGCACACTTTTAACCAGCCAACTTCAAACGATTACGGCCCAGAAAAGCTGGACCTCATAGGTGAGGTGGGTATGTCTATCGATTTGAGTGTTCAAAACCAAACACAAGGTTCCTTTCCATCCAAACCTGAGCCAGGTTCTGATGAGCCGACGCTAGATCCAGACGATCCGAACAAATACGATCCGTTGAAAAATCCAAGCGATGATCGTCCTGAAAACCAGAAGGAACCAGGTGAGAGAACTACCCCAGAGGCGGATGAACAGACACCGCTTTCAGACGATAGGAGATAGGAGAGAAAGCCCGGCCAGTGAGCCGGGTTTTTCTTCTCCGTTCGTCTACTGCGCTGCACTTGTAGCGCCTTGCCGTTTCTCTTGCCGTGAAGGGCCGCATCCGACCCAAAGCAGCCATTGATGTCTGTTTGTTGTCGTCATATGTTACGGGCATTCATGGGGATTCTGACTGATTGCACGCGTGGATTTGATACTGACACCCGGTTTACCGAATCAGCTCAATAGCGGTGATGGCAGACCGCATCATCACTGCTCCAGGCACCGCCTGCGCAGTATTTGAAGGTGCCGGGCTTTCTTCAGAGAGCTTGGCAGCGGAACACGGATGATCGAGTCGTCCCGTCATGTCGGGCACATTCTCAGGAGATAATTGATGAGCGCTAGCGATGTACCTGTGGGGCAAGTGGTACAAGGCTACGTAACCTTTGTGGGGAGAGAGGAGCCGTGGATCGGAGCCCAGTTCATGAGCTTCAGTTATAGCGCCAATGGGAAGCGGTTTCACAAGTCTCTCAACGAAACCATTGACTCTTGGTCAACTGCAACGCTGCGTAAAGCCTCATATGGGCTGAAGGTGGGCGATCCGGTGTCGGTTTGGTACTCTCTCAGCGACCCGGAAGTGTGTTGCATTGGTGAAAAACCAACCGAAAAACCAGCATTGTTGCTTCTGGTTGAGGCTCTGGGAGCGATAGGGTATTTAAGTTGATCCATGCTCTCCAAACCGAAATGTTTTGAGGCCGTGTTTGCTGCTTAGGTGTGCTAATCATCCGATGCCTGAATCCTTGCGCGCAATGGGAGCTTCTGGTCGATCACTGCCTGAAGTGATTGCATCCGACCCAAAGCTGACTCTCAGTATTCGGCACAGGTAAAGTTGGCCAGTTGTTCTTCACTGCACTAAGTTATCGAGGCGACATTCCTGAAAGGTATCTTCACATCTCCTCGTCCAACCAATGGATTGCCTTGGTCGTTCGTTTTGTACCCGCCTCGGCCAAAGTGCTGCATATGCACTATATGGATAGGCGTTAAGGGGGGCGGAAATCTTGAAGAATTGCCTGTACGTATTTTATGATAAGTTCTTTTTCAAGTTTCGGAAGCGTTGGCCACTATCATGGCTTCAAAAGAAATGCAATTTCGACCGCTTCGCTTGGCATGATACAGGTTGTCGTCTGCGCTTTTTAACAGTTCACTGGCAATCTCAGTGGATGCCAAACTTGTTATGCCTGCGCTGAAGGAATACTGAACTTGTGCGGAGTCATCTTTCTTCGCGCGGAGCAGCAGATCGTTTAATGAACTTATCGCGTCCGTCGCGGTGACTGCTGACAATAACACACCAAATTCTTCCCCGCCCAAGCGACCATAGCTGACTATCCCTTTTGTATTTTTGATCATTTTTGCGAAGCTGATCAGGACGTTATCACCAACGTCATGACCATGTTGATCGTTGATGGATTTGAAATTATCCAAGTCTAGCATTGCGAACCAAAGTGAAGTCCTATCCTTTGAGGCCAGTGAGTCTTTCAAACTATTGACCATTGCCCGGCGGTTCGGAGATTCGGTCAAGGGGTCTGTCTCAGAAAGTTTTTTAAATTTGTCTCTTGCTCGAATTTCCTTTAAGACCAAGTTTACGAAGGTTGCGTTCAGGCACCCTCCTAACAGTGTTGAACCCACCAACAAAACGTAAAACAACGGTAATTGAACGTCACTTATTGGTAACAAATTTGTGTGCCACATGATCATCCATGCGAGCGCTACTGCAAAAGCATAGTCAGTAATTTTGACGAAGAATACGCTCATGACAGTGATAAGTAGGGATGTAATTATCAATCCCCACATTGCCGCCTCTACACCCATGCGCTCGGCTTCTATCTTGAACAAAAATACAAGAGTTTCAATGTATACGATTCCGAAAACTCGCCACAGAACGAAATTTTTTATATTGTAAATTGTAAGTATGCATATTCCATTGGCTAGAACGACACACCAAATATATATGTCAAAGGTGCGGTCAATAAATGGATTCAAGCACCAGCTGGCAATCCAGCATAATAATCCTATAACTTGGGTAAGCATCAATGGCTTAAGAATAGATTTTTTTAGGCTTGATATTTGCGGCATGATTTGATTTCCGAGCGTATGCCAACCCTAGGGTTATTGGGGAGGTCACCGTCCGTTGGTGAGAAGGCAGAGAGAGAGGAGCTATTTATTGCGATCATACGCATATCTCATCAGATTATGTGAGCAGTAAACGTCGTGCGCGAAATCCACTTCTGATGCTTCAACGACTCGAAAAACTTTAGCATCCGAGTGGGTTCACAGGGGAAGGCCGGGGCCAGAGTCGAATGCTCAATTCTTGTCATTCGCATCGATCATTAAGCTGGCAGTACCGAGTCAAGACAGCCCCTGACATTAAAGGCGTTGCTTCGATCTTATGCGGCGTCTATTTCCGAACGTCCGCTTTTGGCCGATTGCCGCCTGTCACGAAAGACCGTTTCCGATCCAAAGCAGACCCACAGAGCAAGAACGTCCTCGTCATCTACGCTATTCCAGCAAGCACGAAGCTGAAAGCGAGGTCAGGAATGACAGTTGGCCGTAGAGATGAT
The DNA here is from genome assembly GCF_009761815.1 of Pseudomonas sp. PB120. Taxonomy (GTDB): domain Bacteria; phylum Pseudomonadota; class Gammaproteobacteria; order Pseudomonadales; family Pseudomonadaceae; genus Aquipseudomonas. The sequence continues at coordinate 34,342 of NZ_RWIN01000141.1, read as the reverse complement.
TTTACTTATTCAATCCTGCTGATGATTTCCGTTCTTCTTTTATACGCCAGCATGGGTGTCAACCCACTGCATACAGGCATTTGGTACCTCGTTGCTGTTCCCGTCGTAGCGTTTGTACCTGGATTGATCTTGCGAGTTCCCGCGCTATTTCTCACCGGAACGACAGCCACAGCAGTGGCCTCGCTATTGATCTATATGAAAATTATGTCCAGCCTGGACCACACCGAAGGGATGTTTGCGCTCGGGCACGTATTCTCTATGCCTGGCATGTTGGTTGGCGCAGGCGTGTCAGCCTGGCTGTTGAGGTACCGAGTGAAAGCGAGCTTGCCGTGGATCGTCGCAGGCATTGGTTTTCTGGGAGCTGCGTTGGGATTCATGGTCGCGCAGATGATTGTGTGCAACACCCTGATGTACTGCGGTGCGCTGTCGTTTGGGGTTTAACTATGGAGCCGAATGCACGTTTCTCGCCTGGCACTTTTTCCGAACCAGATTGATCATCAGCAGCACGCTGGCCACAATCCCTTGCGACCCGCATAAGAACGCGAGGGAACCTGGATACATTAAGTGCCAGGAAGACGCGCCCATCAGCAACGTCAACAGCAGACCAACCGAAAGCAAAGGCGTAAAAGTTCACAGTCGAGAAGAATGCAAACGCCCCTCAGCACTAATCTGACATGTCACGGTCAATACCCCCCGCACGGCCCTCCCGAGGTCGAACTGCCCATTGCCAATCAGACCCGCATCGGCATTTTAATGAAGGACACTGAAAGAATGCTCGCCGCCATGTAATCAGCCAAACCCCCGCTGGCCCAACCAACCGGGCCTCACCCTACGTTTATCCCTCAATCCAATTCGAAGAATTCAAAGCATGCACCTACGCAAAATTGCAGTTGGGCTGTCGGCCCTTGTTTTGCTGTCGCCTGGGGCGCAAGCCCGCAGTCTGCTGGATCTGCTCACACCGCCCGCTCAGCATCAGGAAAAAGCGTCCCGCTCGGGCTCGATCAGTCAGGGCGCGGCGCTCGACCTTTATTCAAGTAAACAGAAACAGGCATCGTTCGACGGCTGCGCCGATCTGTTCCCGGCAGCCAGACCGATCAACATCGCGACCGTCCCATCAACCATGAACCCCATGGCGCTGTGTTCCGACAACTTCGCCGTGCTGTATTCCCAAACCAGCAAGACGCCGCTGGTGGTCGTCGAGCGTCTAAACGCCGCCCAGCTCCAGGATGCAAAAGGCGAGGAGCGCACCAACCAGTTCTATCCGGACCCACGCATTCCCAAGGGTGGGCGGGCAGAGTTGAGCGATTACCGTAGCCAGCATCCGGCCGTGGACCGTGGTCATCAGTCCCCGGCGGCCGATGCACCGGACCCCAACGCGATGGCGCAGTCTTTTGCGCTGTCGAACATGGTGCCGCAAGACCCGACCAACAATCGCAAGATCTGGAGCAAAGTCGAGTCTGACGTCAGGAAGTTTGCCAAGCGGGCGGATGGCAATGTGTTTGTCTTCACCGGCCCGCTCTTTGACCCGGGCCACGCCACCATTGGTGACAACAAGGTCTGGGTGCCGACGCGCCTGTTCAAGCTGGTTTACGACGCGTCGTCCAAGCGGGCATGGGCCTACGTGCTGCCCAATGCCGAAACCCGGATCGAGAAGCCGATGGACTACGACGCTTTCGTGAAAACCACGGGGCTCAAGTTGCTGGGCAATTTACCGGTCTCGGGTTCCGTAGGGCGTACTTGATGGCCTCGACCTTGAGCGCATCAGCACTGCATTGAGAATGCGCTGTCCATACAAACCGACGCCAAGACCCGACACGATAAGGACGACTGCGACGATTTTGTTGAGGGACAGGCTCTCATTGAAAATGATGACCGAGCCGAGCAGTCCGAACACCGGCACCAACAACGACAACGGCGCGACGGTGGACACGGGGTATCGCTTCAGCAGTGAATTCCATACCCAGTAGCCGAACAGTGTATTGGGATAGACCTGGAACAAGATCGACAGGACGGCGCGGTAGTCGAGTTGATTTACCAGTGCGCTGTAGCCCGCCGCGCCGTTGACTGCGTAATCCAGCGCGAAAAGCGGGATGGGCGAGAACGCGCTGGACCACACCAGGAAGGCGAAGACTTGCGTGGTCTTCGCTTTTTTCATGATGACATTGGCCGCACTCCAAGCGACCGCACCCAGCAGTACCAGGATCAGCCCGGCTGTGGTGACTGTCCCGTCAACTATCGAAAGAATGCTCAGCAAGCCACCGCAGGCCATGCCGATCCCCGCCAGTTGGTAGCGGGAAATCGCTTCCTTGAAGATCCATGAACCCAGCAGAAGGGTAAAGAACGCGCTGAACTGAAGCACCAGCGAAGCGATGCCGGCTGAAAGACCGGACTGGATGCCAATGTTGACCACCCCCCACAACCCGATACCGAAGACCAGACCGTAGCCAATGATGTAGCGCCACTGCACATCGGGTTTTTGAATGAAAAAGATCGCTGGAAGTGCGCAAAGCGTGAAGCGGACGCCGGCCAGAATCAGCGGGTCAACGGTGGTGAGCCCGAGTTTGATCACCGAGAAATTCACACCCCAGATGGCGGTAATCAGGATGGCAAGTAGCAGGTGCCTGGTTTTCATATGGATCGTCCTTGAAGGGTTATTGAGGAATGGCGGGTGACAAACCACAGTGCCAACGCGGCAGCGCTGATCACGGCGCCCAGCAGGCTGACGGCCATCCAGCCCCAGAGCGCATACACCTGCGTCGCGGCTGCCGCGCCCAACGCGCTACCGACCGAGTAGAAGCACATGTAGGCGCCGACCATGCGGCTTTGGGCGTCGGGTCGTGCAGCGAAAATGAGGCTCTGGTTGGTGACGTGTACGGCCTGCACCGCGAAGTCGAGCAGGATCACGCCGCAGACCAGGGCGATCAGGGACGTCTCGGCAAACGCGATGGGCAACCAGGAAAGCGTCAGGAGCCCTAGCGAAAGGCCGGTCACTCGTTGCCCCAGACCTTGATCGGCCCAGCGACCGGCTCGTCTGGCCGCCAGGGCACCGGCGACGCCGGCCAGGCCAAACAGACCGATGGCCGTGTGGGAAAGTGACAGCGGCGGGGCGCTCAACGGCAGCACCATGGCGGTCCACAACACGGAAAACGCGGCAAAGATCAACAAGGCCAGCAAACCCCTGATCCGCAAAACCGGTTCGGTGATGAACAGTTTGAACAGCGAACCAATGAGCGCCAGGTAGGCGGGTTGATTGCGGGGTGACTCTGCGGCCGGAACGGCTTTCCAGAACACTGCCGCAATCATTAGCATCAATGCGCAGGAGACGAAATACACCGCGCGCCAGCCCGCCAGATCGGCGATCAGCCCAGAGGTAAACCGTGCCAGGAGAATGCCCAGGACAATGCCGCTGGTGACGGTGCCCACGGCTTGCCCGCGTTGTGAGGGACTTGCCAATACGGCGGCATAGGCCACCAGCACCTGAACCACCACGGCCAGCAAGCCCGTCACCATCATGGCGCCCAGCAGGGCCAGCCAGTGGTGCGATGCACCGACTGCCGCCAGCGCCACTGCAGACAGCATCACTTGAGTCAGAATCAGCCGTTTACGGTTGACCCGGTCGCCCAGCGGCACAATGAACAGTAACCCCAACGCGTATCCCGCCTGAGTGGCCGTCACCACGACCCCGATCAATCCAGAGGTAACGCCCAGGCTCTCAGCCATTGAGGCGAGCAAGGGTTGGGCGAAGTAAACATTGGCGACGGCCAGTGCGCAGGTGACGGAAAACAATAACGTGAGCGACGCAGACAGCCCTGAACGCCGGTCGATTCTGCTGCGTTCTCCCGTTGCCGTAGGCGGTAATTCCAACGGCTGTGGGGACAAACGTTGGCTGGCTGATTCGGCATCTGCTGTCATGTACGCCTCCGCGGGGTTAAACTGGTTTCGATTCGAGACCGGATTATTGTTGTCGTATCTTGTTTCGAATTGCAACCACTCTGAGCCAGCCCAGTCGGCATACCGGGTAAAACCCAATTCAGTAAGGTGAAAAACGATGGTGGAAGACGTTTCAACGCAAAGCCGAGAATGCCCGGTAGCCAGAACACTTGAGGCCATTGGTGATCGCTGGTCGCTGATGATCATCCGCGACGCGTTTGACGACATTCGCCGATTCAGCGAATTTCAAAAGAGCCTGGGGGTGGCGAAAAACATTCTCGCGTCGCGCCTGAAAACCTTGGTTGAGGTGGGAGTCTTCGACATTCGACCGGCGTCAGATGGCAGCGCCTACAAGGAGTACGTCCTGACGGACAAAGGACGGGAGATCTTTCCGATTGTGATCAGCCTGCGGCAGTGGGGCGAACGGTTCCTGTTTAAACCGGAGGAAACGCGTTCTGTGCTCCTGGACAACGCGTCCGGCCAACCTCTGATGCCGCTTGAGGTTCGCTCGGCAAACGGTCAGAAACTGGGTCCCCTTGACTGTCACAGGGTGAGGCTTGTTGACGGCGAGTCGTGAGTCTTTCGATCCGCACACCCGAAACTTCCCCCCGACGCTCATGCACTCGCCACTTCGCGACTATCCTCTGTGTTTAACCGGGCATTCTCATGAACCTGCAGGTCAGCAGGTGAATCAGTCGGTTCAGCGTCAAAAGCCGTAATCCAAAGTTGCTATCGATGATAGGTCCCTCCCGGTGACGAAGGGTCTTATGGCGCGCCACTGGCTTTTCAGGATGAAACGCAGTGGTTGCATGGGTAAAAGTGGCAACACATGAACACACGAGTCGAGCTGACGAGCGGCGAAGAGGCGGAAGGTTTTTTTGTACAGACGCTGGAGCAGGCGATTGATGCCGTGGTGGTCGTAGATGACGATAACCGCGTGGTGTTTTTCAATGCCTCTGCCGAGCGATTTTGGGGCTGTTCGCGCACGGAAGTGCTGGGCAGTGACGTCAATGCCCTGGTGCCCCAGGCCCTGAGCCTGCACCCGGATGACTTAGGCGGCGCCAACAAGGTCGCGGGCATCAGCCGGGATGTCCGGATCGTGCGCAAGGATGGCCAGGAGCGCTGGGGCGTCATGTCGGTGTCGACCATCGCCATGCAGGACCGAACCCTGTATGCGGCGTTCCTCAAGGACGTCACGCAGGTGCGCCTGCAAGACATCGAGCACCGCTTGCTGTCGATGTCGGTCAATGCCACCCGCTCGGCAACGTGCATCGTCGACACCCATGCCCACCTTATTTACGTCAACGACGGGCTTGTCGGGTTGCTGGGGTATTCCCGCGAAGAGGTGATCGGGCAATCACCGATGATGTTCTTTGTGTCCGACGCCCGGGCAGAAGCGGGGCCGGGGCTGGAGCGAATTCTCGGTGGCCAGCCGCATGAATTCAGTGCGCTGATCAGTAAAAGCAATGGTCAGCGGCTGTGGGTGCACGTCTCTTCGACGCCGGTGTTCGACGCTCAAGGCCAGGTCGAAAACATCGTGATCGTGCTGACGGACATTACCCAGTCAAAGCTGCACGAGGTGCTGCAGGAAAAAGTCATCGGCGCCTTGCTCAAAGAGGAGTCCGTGGAAAGTGTGCTGACCTTGCTGTGCCACGAGATTGAGCGCATTGCCCCCGAAGTCATTGTGTCGATCCTGAGTGTGGACCCACACGGAATCCTCCACCCCTTGGCCAGCCCGGGCCTGCCGGCGGATTACTCCCGGGCCATCGAGGGCTTGTCCATCGGCCCGGTGGCGGGCTCCTGCGGGACGGCGGCCTATCGGGGCGAGCCGGTGCTGGTGACGGACATCAATAACGACCCGCTCTGGGCCGAGTACAAATACCTGGCGCAAAAATCGGGTTTGCAGGCGTGCTGGTCGCTGCCGGTGCGCAACGGCGCAGGGCGAATCGCGGCGACGTTTGCCCTCTATTTCAGGGAGGCCCGTGGGCCGGATCCGCTGCATGCTCATTTGGTGACGGCAGGCACGCACCTGTGCATGTTGGCGCTGGAGCGTGAAGAAGCACGCCAGTCCATTCGCCGCATGGCCTTTTACGACGCGTTGACGGCCTTGCCCAATCGCACGTTCCTGCTGGCCCAGGCGCAGCGGACCCTGTTCGAAATGGCCCGGGAGCAGGCTGAACTGGCGGTGCTGTTTATCGATCTGGACCGCTTCAAACAAGTCAACGATGCGCTGGGGCATGCCTCGGGGGACGAGTTATTGCGCGTCATGGCGCAGCGGTTGCGCAGCGTGCTCCGGGAGTCTGACCTTGTGGGGCGGCTGTCCGGGGATGAGTTCGTGCTGGTCCTGCCCCGAATGAACGCGACCCAGATCACCACGTTTCTGGAGCGACTGATGACACTCCTCAGCCGCCCCGCGACGATTGCCGGCACGTCCGTGGTGGTGTCGGCGAGCGTCGGGATCAGCCTGTTCCCGGCCGATGGCCAGGACATGGAAGGGCTGCTGCACCGTGCCGACATTGCGATGTACCAGGCCAAACGGAGCGAGCGCGGCAGCTTCAGTTTCTTTGTCGAAGAGATGAACCGGGTCGCCCAAAGCCGATTGGTGCTGGAAACGGCCCTGCGCACCGCTTTGTCCAGCAATAGCCTGCGCCTGGTGTATCAACCCCAAATCGATCTCGGCAATGGGCGTCTGGTCGGTGTCGAGGCGCTGTCACGCTGGACGCATCCCACGCTGGGTGAGATTTCACCCTCGCAATTCATTCCCCTGGCCGAGGAGTGCGGGCTGATCAACGACCTGAGTCAATGGGTGCTGCAGGAAGCCTGCGAGCAACTGCGACAGTGGCGTCAACAAGGTGTAGTGATCCCATCGATGTCGATCAACCTGTCGCCGATCAACTTTCACAACCTCGACCTGGCCGCCATGATTGCCGGGCAATTGCAGCGCTGCGGCTTGCAGCCCAGCGACCTGTGCGTGGAAGTGACCGAGGGCGTCATGCTGTGCAAGAGCCTGGGCACCGAGAAAACCATCCGGGACCTGCATGCACTGGGCGTGCGGCTGGCGATCGATGATTTCGGCACCGGCTATTCCAGCCTCGGGTATTTGCGGCATCTGCCCATCAGCGAATTGAAGCTGGACAAAAGTTTTGTCGATGACCTGGAGTTCGACACGTCCTGCCGGGCCTTGAGCGAGTCCGTTATTGGCATCGGCAAGGGGCTTTCCTTGCAAGTGGTGGCGGAAGGCATCGAGAGCGCCATCCAGCGCGACATTCTCAAGGCCCAGGGCTACGAGATCGGGCAAGGCAACTTTTTCTCCGCGCCACTGCCTGGCGAGGCGTTCGCTGGCGCGGCGGGCCACGGTGCACTAACGTTCAATCATCCAATCTGAACCGCTGGACAGGCAGCTCCACGATTCATGCACTACGCTTGATTCCGCAAAGTTTCGTTGCAGGGGGGGCGCCTCGACCACCGATGAACTGCGCGTCGCCTCACTCAGGATTTTCGGTTCACGACTTTAACCTCGTGCAGATCAAGCGGAGTAGAGAAATACCATGCAGGACGCCCGCCCAAACCCATCGCTTCCTCTGGCATACAGTGTCGAGCGTCCGATATTCGCGGATTTCCTGGAGCAGGCGCGGCGCACCCCTGAAGCCATCGGCGTCATCGCTCAGGACGCCACGTGCAGCTATCAACAGCTGGAAGCGATAAGCCGGGGCATTGCGGGCTATCTGATTGAACAGGGAGCGACCCCGTCCGACCGGGTTGTCATCGTGTCGAGTCGTTGTGCGGGGCTGGTTTACGCCATGCTCGGCGCTTTGCGTGCCGGCTTGACCTTCAGCGTTGCCGACGTCGCTTATCCGCCGGCGCGTATCGATCAGATCATCCGGGCGCTATCGCCTTCGTTTGTCCTGGTGTGCGGCGAAATGACCGGCGACATCGGTTTTCAGTACCTTGAGCCGGCGCCGAAAGTCGTCAGAATCCCGGAAGCGCCCGCTGAAGCACAGCGTGCGTTCGTCATCAACGAAACGGTCTTGCCAGACGTCGATCCCGCTCACCCGGCCTATATAACGTTCACCTCTGGCAGCACCGGAGAGCCGAAAGGGATTGTGGCCACCCATGCGCCCCTGGTTCATTTCGTTCATTGGCATGCAAAACATCATTCGTTAACCCAGGACGATTGTTTTTCCCTACTGTCCGGCCTGGGTCATGACCCGGTCTATCGGGATGTCCTTACGCCGCTGTCCATTGGCGCAAAAGTTGTTATTCCTGCGCAGTCGACGGTCATCGATCCGTCGGCATTGGCGACGTGGATCGAAGAGCGTGGAATATCGGTTATTCACCTGACACCCCCGTTGGGGCGGTTGATCGAAACAGGTGCGAAACTCAAACAACTGACTTTCAATAAACTGCGTTACCTGTTCTGGGGCGGGGATGCCCTGACTATTTTGCTGTGTGAACACATGCGCGCCATTGCGCCCAATGCCGTTAGCGTGAATTTCTACGGGACCACGGAAACCCCGCAGGCGATGGGTTTTCATCACGTCGACCCTGAAGCCGACACGACCCGTATTGCACTGGGCAAAGGCATTGAAAGTGCGCAATTGCTGGTCGTGGACGACAAGAATCAATTGGTTCGCGAAGGCGAAGTCGGCGAAATTTTCATACGCAGTCCTTACTTGTCCCAAGGTTACTGGGGAGATGTCGCGCAAACCCGGGAAAAGTTTGTGGTGAATCCGTTTACCAATCTCGCGGACGACATCTGTTATAGAACCGGCGACCTGGGGACTTATCTGTCAGATGGCAGTGTCAGTTTTCTGGGGCGTGGCGACAATCAAGTCAAGATTCGCGGCCATCGAATCGAGCTGACAGAAATAGAAGGGGTGCTGGCACGGCATCCGCGAATCAAACAGTGCGTTGTGGTGACCGCCAATGAACGTTCGAATACCCGGCTGGTGGCCTACTGCGTGTCAACGACCACGGTTGCGACGGCTGAGTTGCGTGAACACCTGAGCCAACAACTTCCCGATTACATGGTGCCGGCACAGTTCGTTTTCCTCGACGCTATTCCCCTGACACCGAACGGGAAGATTGATAAGCGGGCATTGCCTCCGGTTGCCGGCAATGCCGATGCACCCTCCGCAAATTCGAGTCAGGAGCTGTCGCCACTCACGCGCAAGCTGGCGGATTCCTGGGCTGAAATCCTTCAAGTGCCGAGCATCGACACACACCTTTCATTTGTGGAACTGGGCGGGGATTCGCTGTCGTTTGTGCAGGCTTCAATGGTGCTTGAAAGGTTGATTGGCCGGTTGCCGGAACAATGGGAAATGATGCCGGTACGCGAACTCGGTGAACTGGCCAGTGCCACCGGCAAACCCAAGTCATCCATTCGGGAGATGGAAGTACCGGTGTTTATGCGCGTGGTCGCCATCCTGCTGATTGTGATCGGGCACTTTAATTTGTTTTCACAATGGTTACTGGCGGGCGAAACGACGCTGTTGTTTTTGATCTCCGGTATCAGCCTGGCAAGGTTCCAGTTCAAAGCCATTGATGAACGCGGGAATGTACAGACGCTGGTGAAGTCCGTGGTCAGTATCGCGGTCCCGACCATTCTCTATACCGTGCTGATACAGATAGCGTTCGACAGGATTCACTGGCAGACCCTGTTGCTGATTTCAAACTGGTTTCCCCCCAGTGTCATCGGGGTGTTTGCCTATTGGTACCTTGAAGTCCTTGTGCAAATGATCGCGATTATCGGCTTCGCGCTATCGTTCTCGAAAGTCCGGAAAATAATACTCTCCAACCCGTTTCTCTATCTGGTCAGTGCGTCATGCGTACTGGCCGTCGCCGGCGTCTTGATCAACGCCTATGTGTTCGATGCTTCAGCACTTCATAACCGGGTGCCACAGCATTATCTGGCGGTCATGGTGCTCGGCATGGCCATCCACTACGCCCAATCGAACTTCCAGAAATGCATCGTCAGTGTGGTGGCGGTGATGATTACCGGTTGGCAAGATGCGTTGGCCATCTTCGGCTATGGCCCGTACGCCCTCGTCGCCAGGGAATATGTCGATATCGCCGTGCCTGCGGTGCTGGCATTGATCTGGATCCGGTCTATTCCCGTGCCAAGCCTCATTGCCCGGGGCGCCGCCCTCATCGCGTCTTCAACACTGTTTATTTATCTGACCCATTTCCAGTTCCAGTCCGTCGCCCGTCACATCATTAACCAGCCGGCGCTCGCGGTGGTGTTTGCTGTTGTCGGTGGGATTGTGGTGGGTTATTCGTGGAACAAGTTCGTTCGGATCGTGCTGCTGCGTTGGAACCGGGGAGGGAAGAAGAGCAGCGCGGATACGATTGAGCGCGTGGCGTGACAAGCGACAGACCGAATACCCCTAGAAATCCACCGTCGCCGACACCTTCAACGTGCGCGGTTCGCCCTGTGTCAGGTAGTTGTTGGCCGTCGAGGCGGAGGACCAGTACGCCTTGTTCGCGACGTTTTCGACGTTGGCGCGCAGCGTGATGTACTTGTCGTCAGCCTTGAAGCCGTAGCGGGCGCCGAGGTCGACGCGGGTCCAGGCCGGAATGCTCAGGCTGTTGGCCGCGTTCACGTATTCGCCGCCGGTGCGCAGCATGCGGCCGCTGATGGCCGCACCCTGAACGCCGGGAACATCCCAATCGGCGCCGACGTTGTATTGGAAGCGCGGGACACCGGCGGCGCGGTTGCCGTCGTTGACGCCGTTGGAGGTTTTCTTTTGTTCGGTGTCCATCCAGGTGGCGCCAGTCAGCAGGCGCAACCCGTCAATCGGCTCGCCGAAGATGTTCAACTCGACACCCTTGTTCACTTGCTCGCCGTCCACACTGAAGGTGCCCAGCGTCGAGCCTGGATTAGTCGACGTCGAACTGTTCGGCTGCTCAATGCGATACACGCCCAGCGTGGCGCCATAGCTGTCCCAGTCGAGCTTGACCCCGGCTTCCGTCTGTTTGCTGCGATTGGGCGCGAACACTTCGTTGGGGTTGGTCACGCCGGTGGACGGGGCGGTCGGGCCCTGGGCCAGTCCTTCAATGCGGTTGGCGTAGAACGACACGTGCTCCCAGGGCTTGATGACCAGGCCATAAACCGGCGTGGTGATCGACGCATCGTAATTGGCGGTGCGCGCGCCGCTGGTGGTGTTCCAGGCGTCGACTTCCAGCGACTGGCGGCGCACGCCCAGGGTCAGGAGCACGCGGTCGTCGATGAAGCCCAAGGTGTCGGACACTGCGGCACTCTTGATGCGGTTTTTGCCGACGACACGCGGGTCATGGATGTCGCCGCCGAAATAGGTCTTGGTCGGCCGCGGGACTTGCGTCGGGTTGTACAGATTGCCGGGCACGCGGTTGGCCACCAGGATGGCTTCGAACGCCGAGCGCTGCTCGCCCCAGATGCCCGACAACCCGAAGTTCATCTGGTGAGTGACCGGGCCGGTACTGAAGTGACCGTTCAACCCGGCCATGGCGCTTTGGTTGTCTTCATCATGGGGCGAGTAGAGAAAGCCGACCTTGCCGCTGCCGTCGTTCGCCACATACAGCGACGAGTATTGGCCGTTCTCCCGGGTGTGCTTGGCGCCACCGCCGGCGTAGGCCGTCCAGTTGTCGTTGAGGTCGTATTCGGCATTGACCATGCCGTAGGTGTCTTCGAGCTGTGACCACGACCAGTCCTGGGCGTAGTTGTCATTCGCCGACGGCGCATGGGGAATTTTCGTGCCCGTCGGATACACCACGGAGCGGCCGTTGTTGATGCGTTGTTTCTGATAGCCCAGGTCGGTGGAAACCCGCAGTGCATCGCCCCGATAATCCAGGCCGACGGCGACCAGTTGTGAATGTTCGTTCTCGTCATCCACCGCCGTGTCGCCGCCATGCTCGGCCAGATTGACCCGCGCGCCAAAGCGATTGTCTTCACCGAAGCGCTGGCCGAGGTCGATGTGGCCGCCGACCTGGCTGTCACTGGCGTAATCCAGGGTCACGCTGCGCGTCGGCACATCCTGCGCGCGTTTCGGCACCAGGTTGACGCTGCCGCCGATACCGCTGCCGGACGGCGCCACGCCGTTAATGAACGCATTCGGGCCCTTGAACAGTTCGACGCGCTCCAGGGCTTCGGTGGTGATGATCTGCCGTGGCAGCACGCCGTACAAACCGTTGAACGAAATGTCGTCGCTGACCAGCGGCAGGCCACGAATGGTGAACACTTGGGAGAAGTTGCCGAAGCCCGAGGACTGGCGCACCGATGCGTCGTTGAGCAACACATCGCCCACGGTTCTCGCCTGCTGGTCTTCGATGGTTTTCGCGGTGTAGCTGACGACACTGAACGGCACGTCGCTGATCGAACGATTACCGAGCACGCCCAGGCGTGCAGTGCGCGCCACCTGGCCACCGGGGTAGGTGTCCGCCGACGGGCTGTTGGTGCCACTGATGGTGGTCGCGCCCAGTTCCAGCGCGGCCCCGGCGTCAACCTGCGGCGCGACGGTGTAGCTGTTCGCCCCGGTATTGATCAGCATGAAGCCGCTGCCTTGCAGCAACTTCGAAAAGCCCGACTGCACGGAGTAGGTGCCCTGCAACCCCGTGCTTTGAAGATCGCCCAGCGTTTGCGCATCAAACGACAACAGAGCGCCCGACGTCGCCGCAAATTTCGCCAGCACGCTACTCAGGCTGCCGGGTGCGATGGCATAGCTGTGCGTGGCTTCGCTTCCAGTGATATCGGCCGCCCAGACGCTGTGCGCTGGCGCCAACACGCTCAGCGCAATGGCCAGGCTCAGGCCATTGAGCGGAAGACGAGCGGGGCGGATTCGGGACAAATACGGGAGCGGTCTTGAAGTCATTCGGCATGCCTGTGGAACGCGAGAGAAATTGAGAATTCCTCTACCTACCGAACGACGGCGAAAAAGGTATCAGTGAAAATTGAAATTATTTTTGTCAGTTGCCCCAACCCTCGCGCACCGCCCGACGAATTGCCTCCAGCAACATCGCAAACGCCGGGTTGTCATTGTTCTCGCGCCAGATCAGGTGCAGCTCGCTCTGCACGCCTTCCCCGAGGTCGATATCGCGAAACACCACATTCTTGAACACCACGCTGGTCGCGCAGCGGGGCACCAGGGCCAGGCCCATGGCGGCGTTGACCATCGCGAGGATGGTCAGTGACGAGCCGAGCCATTGCACGTAGTCCGGCGCGACGCGGGCAGAGCGCAGCATGCCGGTCAGCAGTTCGTTGAACGGTGGATAGGCCGCGTGGGAATACATCAGGAACGGCTGCGCATCGAGGTCGTTGACCGTCACCGTGTCGGCACTGGCCAAGGGGTGGGTGCTGGGCACGGCCAATACAAACGGCTCGCGCACCAGGCATTCGGTGGAATAGCCGGGCTCCAGCAGCGGCGCACGGGCAATGCCCAGGTCGATGCGGCGGGCACGCAGCGCTTCGTGCTGCTGGTAGGTGTTCATCTCCGTCAGATCGATTTTCACCAGAGGCTGCTTGAGCCTCGCCTCGGCGATGACCTTGGGCAGGAATTCGTAGACCGCACTGCCCACGAAGCTGATGGTCACGGTGCCGATGTCACCCTCGGCGAAGCGTCGCGCGGTAACCGCCGCTTGCTGGGCGCGCTCCAGCAGGTTTTGCGCTTCGATGAAAAAGGCGCGACCGGCGGCGGTCAGGGCGACGCTGCGGGTGCTGCGCGTAAACAGCTCGACGCCCAAGTGGTGTTCCAGCAACTGGATCTGCCGACTGAGCGGGGGTTGCGTCATGTTCAGCCGCTCGGCGGCGCGGCGGAAATTCAGTTCCGTCGCCACGGTGGTGAAGCAGCGTAATTGGGTCAGTTCGAACATTGATCTAATCCAGGTATCAATCGAATGCCAAGTTAGATTAGACGGGATCAATGGCCGCGTCCATGATCGACTCGTCCCTAAAAAAACAATGAACGGGAGTCGCCCCTTGAACACTGTCCAGAGTCCACCCGACCCAACTGTGCTGGCCCGCGCTGCAGCAAAGGTGAAGCGCCACGTGCTGCCACTGTTTGTGGTGATGTTCATCGTCAACTACATCGACCGGGTCAACATCGGGTTCGTGCGCAGCCACATGGAAACCGACCTCGGGATCGGTGCGGCGGCCTATGGCCTGGGTGCCGGGCTGTTTTTCATCGGCTACGCCATCTTCGAAGTGCCTTCCAACATCCTGCTGCAGCGCTTCGGAGCGCGCGCCTGGTTGACGCGCATCATGTTCACCTGGGGCGCCGCCGCCATGGCGATGGCCTTTGTGCGCGGCGAAACCAGCTTCTATGTGCTGCGCTTCATCCTCGGTGCGGCCGAAGCCGGTTTCTTCCCCGGCATCATTTATTACTTCACCCAATGGCTGCCGTCGACCGAACGCGGCAAGGCCATGGCGATCTTCTTAAGCGGCTCGGCCATTGCTTCGGTGATCTCCGGGCCGGTGTCCGGAGCGCTGTTGAACGTCAGCGGTTTCAGCCTGCACGGCTGGCAGTGGATGTTCCTGATTGAAGGCTTTGCCTCGATCGTGCTCTGCGGGTTCGTCTGGTTTTGGCTGCAGTCCCACCCGCGCGAGGCGAACTGGTTGAGCGCCGAGGAAAAGGACGCGCTGATTGGCGCCATCGCCCTGGAGCAGCAAGCCCGCGAAGCCACGCAGACGGTCAAGCCGTCGATGTTCAAATTGCTCGCGGACCGACAGATTGCGCTGTTCTGCTTCATCTACTTTTCCATCGCCCTGACGATCTACGGCGCCACGTTCTGGCTGCCGAGCATGATCAAGAAAATGGGCAACCTCGGCGACTTCCAGGTCGGCCTGTTCAACTCGATCCCGTGGATCATTTCCATCGTCGCCATGTATGGCTTCGCCGCCATGGCCAGCAAATGGAAACATCAGCAAGCGTGGGTGGCGTTGACCCTGGTGATCGCCGCGTTCGGCATGTTCATGTCCACCACCGGCGGGCCGATCTTCGCCTTCGTCGCCATCTGTTTTGCCGCGATTGGTTTCAAGGCCGCGTCGGCGCTGTTCTGGCCGATTCCGCAAGGCTATCTGGACGCTCGCATCGCCGCTGCCGTGATCGCCTTGATCAACTCCATCGGCAACCTCGGCGGCTTCGTTGCGCCAACGGCGTTCGGTTTCCTGGAGCAGGAAACCGGCTCCATCGAAGGCGGCCTCTACGGCCTGGCGGCCACTTCGCTGGTGGCGGCGGTGGTGATCTTTTTCGCCCGCACCGCGCCCCGGAACACGCCCACTCGCACGCCAGCCGATGTTGCCGTATCGCCTCAAAAATCTGTCAGTCATCACGCCTGAGCTCAGGTACCAAGGGAGCAGCCATTTGAAAATCAAACGAGTCACCGTCACCCCCATCGCTTTCCGCGATCCGCCACTGCTCAACGCCAGCGGCATTCATGAACCGTTCGCGCTGCGCTCGATCATCGAGATCGAAAGCGACAACGGTTACATCGGCCTGGGCGAGAGTTACGGCGACGCCCCGGCGTTGTTGATACAGCAGCAGTTACAGTCACAATTGATCGGACTTGATCCGTTCAACCTCAACCAGCTGCGCGCAATCGTGCAGGCGACGGTGGCCGCGAACAAACCGGCGAGCATCCCCGGCGCAGAACTGGCCCCCGGTTCCCACGCCAGCAAAGCGGTGAGCAACGCGTATTCGGCGTTCGAAGTGGCGTTCCTAGACTTGCAGGCGCATTCGCTGAATGTGCCGTTGGTGGACTTGCTGGGCGGCGCGATTCGTGACGAGATTCCGTTCAGCGCCTACCTGTTTTTCAAGTATGCCCAACACGTTGATTCGCCGTACCAGCCGGACAGTTGGGGCGAAGCCCTGAACGAGGAGCAGATCGTCGCCCAGGCGCGGCGCATGATCGAGGCTTATGGCTTCAAGAGCATCAAGCTCAAGGCCGGCACGCTGCCGCCGGAGCATGAAGTGTCGTGCATCAAGGCCTTGAAAAAAGCCTTTCCGGGGTACCCGCTGCGCATCGACCCGAATGGCAATTGGTCCCTGGAAACCTCTATTCGCATGGCCGAATTGCTTGGCGACGACCTGCAATATTACGAAGACCCGACGCCGGGCCTCGACGGCATGGCTGAACTGCACCGGCGCACGGGGCTGCCGTTGGCGACCAATATGGTGGTCACGGACTTCGACGAATTTCGTCGCAGCGTGGCGCAAAACAGCGTGCAGATTGTCCTGGCCGACCACCATTATTGGGGCGGTTTGAGGGACACCCAGGCGTTGGCGAAAATGTGCGACACCTTCGGCCTTGGGGTGTCGATGCATTCCAACTCGCACCTGGGCATCAGCCTGATGGCCATGGCCCATGTTGCCGCGTCCGTGCCCAACCTCGATTACGCCTGCGACACGCATTACCCGTGGCAGGAACCGGATGAAGAGGTGATCAAGGGCGGCAAGCTGCCGATCGTCGATGGCTGCGTGAAAATCACTCGCGCACCGGGGTTGGGCCTGGAGCTGGATCGGGATCAACTGGGCAAGCTGCACGATCAATACCTGACCTGCGGGATTCGCCAGCGGGATGATGTGAAGCAGATGCAGCGTTACAAGCCTGACTGGAAAGCGGTCAAGCCACGGTTCTGATTAGACGCAATCCCTGTAGGAGCGAGCTTGCTCGCGATGGTCGTCAACGATAACGCGGGCTTTCTGAAGGAACGCGGCGTTCTTGAGTCCATCGCGAGCAGGCTCGCTCCCACAGAAAGCAGGGCGGGGCAGGGCTTGTTATCGTACAACCCTGTTAAATCGCGAAACGCGAACCCTCTCCGCAACCTCCATAAAAAACAAAAGCCTAACGCTGCCAATCCCTATATTGTTAACTAAGGCTGGCGGTTTCCTTGATATACACACCCATTTTTTATGATTGACAGCCCCGCGATGAACTGGCTATATACGCTGGCAAGGTTGTACGACGACAGACGAATAATCGTTTGTTTCATCATAAAAATAAAAACTGGTGTCGGCCCCATCATGAAATCAATCCGTTCACGCGCCCCCCTGAATGCCGCTTCCCGTTCCTTGACCGGTGCCGCTTGCCCATCCCACGGCCAGCCCCGGGGATAACGTCTGCCTCTAATTTGAAGATCTGCACCGAGCAAAGCCTGCGTGGGGCAATGCTCAATGTTTCAAATTGATCTCGCTTGAAACCGAGAGATCATCACCACAACCAACAATAAAAGTGATGCCATGAATCTGAACGAGCCCATCAATCCACAACGCATCAGTCAGGCCGTCGGCAAATACCGCTGGACGATCTGTGCACTGCTGTTTTTCGCCACCACCGTCAATTACCTGGACCGTCAGGTACTGAGCCTGTTGGCGCCGGACCTGTCGACGCAATTCGGCTGGAGCAACACCGATTACGCCAACATTGCTTCCGTGTTCCAGTTTGTGTACGCGATTTCCATGCTGTTCGCCGGCCGCCTGGTCGACAAGATCGGCACCAAGACCGCCTATATCGTGGCCATCGGCATCTGGTCGACCGGTGCGATGATGCACGCCTTTGCAGTGCCGATGGGCGAGGGGATCGCCGGTGTGTGCAGCGCACTTGGCGTTGCCGTGATCCCGGTGTCGATCGCCGGCTTCATGTTGTCGCGCGCCGTGCTGGCGATAGGCGAGGCGGGTAACTTCCCGATCGCGATCAAGGCCACCGCGGAATATTTCCCGAAGAAAGAACGTTCGTTCGCCACCGGCATTTTCAACTCCGGCGCCAACGTCGGCGCCATCCTGGCACCGATCAGCGTGCCACTGATCGCCGGCCTCTGGGGCTGGGAAGCGGCGTTCATCGTGATCGGCGGCTTGGGCTTCGTCTGGGTGGCTGTCTGGATTGCGCTGTACAAGAAACCGGAAGAGCAAAAACGCCTGTCGGCCGAAGAACTGGCCTACATCCGTCATGACCAGGGCGCGCAGGCGCTTGCCGGCACCGACTCGGGTGAAGCGGCTAAAAAGGTCTCGTGGTTCAAGCTGCTGACCTACCGTCAGACCTGGGCTTTCGTCTTCGGCAAATTCATGACCGACGGCGTGTGGTGGTTCTTCCTGTTCTGGCTGCCAACCTACCTGGCGGCGCAATACGGCATGAAAGGCCAGGCCATCGTGTGGCCGCTGGCGGTGCTGTACAGCATGACCATGATTGGCAGCATCGGCGGTGGCTGGTTCCCAAGCTACTTCATGTCCCGCGGCGATGCGCCGTATGACGGTCGCATGAAAGCCATGCTGGTGATCGCGTTCTTCCCGCTGGTGGTCTTGCTGGCGCAGCCGTTCGGCTACCTCAGTTTCTGGGTGCCGGTGCTGTTGATCGGTGTGGGCGCGTCGGCGCACCAGGCGTGGTCGTGCAACATTTTCACCACCGTGTCTGACATGTTTCCGCAAAAATCCATCGCTTCGGTGGTCGGCATTGGCGGTCTGGCCGGTGGCCTGGGCGGCGTCGTGATGACCAAGACCGGCGGTTGGGTGATCGACCACTACAAAATGCTCAACGATATCCATACCGGCTACATGATCATGTTCGCGATCTGTGCGGTGGCCTACCTGGTGGCGTGGAGCGTGATGAAAACGCTGGTGCCGCGTCACAAGGAAATCACTGACCTGTAACAGCAGTCACGGCATAAAAAAACGCCATCCCGGCCTGAGTCGGGATGGCGTTTTTCATTTCTGCGCCGTGTCTATTTCACATCAAAGCGATCCAGGTTCATCACCTTGGTCCACGCCGCCACGAAGTCGTTGACGAACTTCTCTTTCGAGTCGCTCAGCGCATAGACTTCAGACAGCGCACGCAACTGCGCATTCGAACCAAAGACCAGATCAACCCGGGTCCCGGTCCACTTCACTTCACCGGTCTTGCGGTCACGGCCTTCGAACTCCTCATTCGCCTCTGACACCGGTTTCCATTCCACACTCATGTCCAGCAGGTTCTTGAAGAAGTCGTTGGTCAACGCCTCCGGCTGCTTCGTGAACACCCCGTGCTTGGTCTGCCCGACATTGGTGTTCAACACGCGCAGGCCGCCCACCAGCGCGGTCATTTCTGGCGCGGTGAGGGTCAACAGTTGCGCCTTGTCGATCAACAGGTGTTCGGCCGGCACGCGGTAGCGGGTCTTGAGGTAGTTGCGGAAGCCGTCGGCGATGGGCTCCAGGAAGCCGAAAGATTCGACGTCGGTCTGTTCCTGGGAGGCGTCCATCCGCCCGGGGGTGAACGGCACCGTCACGCTGTGGCCGGCATTTTTCGCGGCCTGTTCGACACCCGCGTTACCCGCCAGCACGATCAGGTCCGCCAGCGAAACTTTCTTGCCGCCGCTGTTGAACTCGCGCTGGATGTTTTCGAGCTTCGACAGTACGTTCGCCAATTGCTCAGGTTGGTTGGCCTGCCAGGATTTTTGCGGGGCCAGACGCAGGCGTCCGCCGTTGGCGCCGCCGCGTTTGTCGGAACCACGGAAAGTTGAAGCAGCCGCCCAAGCGGTGGATACCAGCTGTGGAACCGTCAGGCCAGAGGCCAGGATTTTGCTTTTGAGCGCGGCCACATCGCCGTCGTTGATCAAGTCGTGGTCGACGGCGGGGATCGGGTCTTGCCACAGCAGTTCTTCGCTCGGCAGTTCCGGGCCGAGGTAGCGCGAAAGTGGCCCCATGTCACGGTGGATCAGCTTGAACCAGGCGCGGGCGAACGCGTCGGACAGTTGATCCGGGTTCTGCAGGAAGCGCCGGGCAATCGGTTCATAAATCGGGTCGAAGCGCAGGGCCAGGTCCGAGGTCAGCATGGTCGGATTGCGACGTTTCGACGGGTCGTGGGCATCCGGAATGGTGCCGGCACCGGCGCCATTCTTGGCGACCCATTGGTTGGCCCCGGCCGGGCTTTTGCTCAGCTCCCACTCGAAGCCGAACAGGTTTTCCAGGTAGTTGTTGCTCCATTTTGTCGGCGTGGTGGTCCAGGTCACTTCCAGGCCGCTGGTGATGGTGTCCGGGCCTTTACCGGTGCCGAAACTGTTTTTCCAGCCAAACCCCTGGGCTTCCAGGCCCGCGGCTTCGGGTTCGGGCCCGACATTGTCGGCCGGGCCGGCGCCATGGGTTTTACCGAAGGCATGGCCGCCCGCGATCAGCGCCACGGTTTCTTCATCGTTCATGGCCATGCGGCCGAAGGTTTCGCGGATGTCCAGGGCGGACTTGACCGGGTCTGGCTCGCCTTCAGGGCCTTCGGGGTTAACGTAGATCAAGCCCATCTGGACGGCGGCGAGTGGGTTTTCCAGATTGCGCCCCCCCTCAGTGCGACTGTCTTCATTTCGACCGGGCTCGGCCACGAGCGGGACATCACCGGGCGCCTCCACGGGTTTTTGCCCTTTGTCGTAGCGGGTGTCGCCACCCAGCCACTTGTTTTCCGAACCCCAGTACACGTCTTCATCCGGTTCCCAGACGTCCGGACGGCCACCGGAAAAACCAAAGGTCTTGAAGCCCATGGACTCGAGCGCGACGTTGCCGGTGAGCACAATCAGGTCGGCCCAGGAAATATTCCGGCCGTATTTTTGCTTGATCGGCCAAAGCAGCCGGCGCGCCTTGTCGAGGCTGACGTTATCCGGCCAGCTGTTCAGCGGCGCGAAACGTTGCTGGCCAGAACCGGCACCACCACGGCCGTCCCCCGTACGGTAGGTGCCCGCTGCGTGCCAGGCCATGCGAATGAACAGCGGCCCATAGTGACCGAAGTCCGCCGGCCACCAGTCTTGAGAATCGGTCATCAGCGCGTTCAGGTCGCGTTTGACCGCCCCGAAGTCCAGGCTTTTAAACGCTTCGGCATAGTTGAAGTTCTCGTCCATGGGGTCGGACAGGGACGAGTGCTGGTGCAGGATCTTCAGATTCAGTTGGTTCGGCCACCAGTCGCGGTTCGTCGTGCCACCGCCAGCGGCGTGATTGAAGGGGCATTTCGATTCATTTGCCATGTGTGAGCTACCTTTGGTCGTGTTCATCCGGCTATCGCGCCCGGGATGGGCGTTGGATAGCTAACGAGCGGAATCTATGACAGGGGCGGCAGGGGCCAACGGTTGAATCAACCGACTGTTTTAACCACGCGGGCATTCTGAACAGCGTTAATCGAGTGGTCTGCGCGATGGCCCACGGGTGGCCTAGTCAAGCTTCGGACTCATTCCTGTCTCCTTATCAGCACTAAACCGGCCAGCTTATGGCGCCAGCGCTCGGATAAGGGTAGACGTCGGATTTGAAGTCAGCTAATAGCCGGACTATTGGTGCGCGATAGCTATAATCTTTTATCGGGGCCCTGGGGCGGGGCCGATGATAAAACCGGCTGTCAGGGGAGAGGACCCGACCATGAACAAGCGCCTGCGCGGCACGGCTATCCACGAAGCGGGGCATGTGCTGGCCTTTTGGTGGAACGGCCAGCACATCGAGCGCGTCACGGTGCGCACCCATGCCGAAGCGTTCGCCGGGCCGATGTTCGATCTACGGGGCAACCCGCAACCGGCGGAGGGGCTGGTCGAGGCGGACTACCTTGTGCCGCATCCGGCAAAGGAGCCGCCCGGCATCGCGGAATACCTGCCCTCCATGATCGACCCCATTGAACGTGACCTGATCGACTGCTTCGCCGGTCCCGTGGCCGAAGCCGTCTACCGGCACAGCCCATCCGACATACTCTTGCGCGGCAGCGGTCAGGGCGATCAGCGCCGGGGCTACGCCTTGATCAGCTTGCTGCCCGCCCGAAAGCTGCTCGACGCCGAAACCCGCGCCATCGCCCGGTCCAGTTGCCTGGTGCATCGATACTGGCTCGCCGTAACGATGGTGGCGGATCTGCTGCAGATGCGGGGTTCGGTGAGCGGGGAGGTCATCACCGCGCTGCTGCGCGAAATCACCGGCGAATCACCGGTGCTGTTGGGCAATAACCTGGCGACGCTGGACACGCCGCCCCCTCCGGTCAGGCACTTTCACGCCAGCGCCGCGCCTGAATGAGCAGGGCCGGTGCAAAGTGCAGCACGACCATCCGCACCAGATGATGAGACAGGATAAACACGACGTTGAGCCCGCCACTGAACGCGACAATGGCAATCGTCTCGATGGCGCCGGGCATGTACGCCAGCCATAACGACAAGGGATCACTGCCCAGGCTCCGGCCGGCCAGCCCGGCAAACGCAGCGGCAATCAGCAGCATCAGGGCGATGGACATCAGCCCGGCGCGACCGTGGCGAACCAGTTCCGAGAGGCTGATGCCCTTGAACTTCGAACCGATCAGCATGCCGAGGATGACCGTCGCGAAATCGACACTCCATTCGGGCATGTGGAAGTTCTGGAAATAGCCGAGCTTGATACTGACGCCGGTGGCCACAATGGCGGTGAGCATGAACGGTGCGGGGACGCCGCCCTTTAACAGCACGCGGCCGATGGCGATGCTCGCGACGATCAGCGTCAACAGGGGCAGCAGGTTGCCAGCGTCCAGCGGACGGTTGTCGACCAGCGCCACCCCGGGAACCCCCGGAATGCAAAAACTCACCAGCACGGTGATCAGCAGCAGCCGGACCAGGTGCACGACAATCACCTTGCTCGACGCGCGCTCGGACTCCAGCAAATCGAACACCGCCGCCAATGCCCCCGGGTAGACGGCCAATAGGGCATCCTTCAGGTCCCACCCCGACACCCGGTACAACCACCAACCGCCGACGGCGATCTGGGCCGACAGGCACACCAACAGGAAGCCGAGGCTGGGCAGCATGGCGGCCGCGACCTGGCTGTCCCACGCCTTGAACATCAGGCCGGTGGCGATCCCGAGGACGATTTGCACATAACCAAGGCCGAAGCGCAGCCTCGGCGCAAAACCGGTGTTACTGACGAGCAACGCCGTCGCGAGAATCGAGCCGAGCAACAGGCCGTGTGGTACGCCGGCAACTTGCAACGCGGCGCCAACGCCGATGGCGATGAGTAAACACAATAAGGTTTTCATGGGGGGGGGAGGCCTCGTCCTTGATGCTCGTGGTGCCCGTTGAGGCTGCGCACGTTGTCCCATTGAATGACGTGAAGCGTCAAGCACGCGGGTGTCAGGGGATCGCGTTGATCAAAGAAAAGCCCCGTTTCTTTTGAAGGAACGGGGCTTTTTTTGCAGGTGAGCCGGGATTTACCGGGCGACGATCTTGCTGCGCAGCAGGCTGTCGACGGCACGGATGGCGAGCGGATAACCCTCGGCGCCGAGGCCGCAGATCACGGTGTCGACGACGCCGGACATGATCGAATGCCGATGCAGTTCATCCCGCGCATGAATGTTCGACAGGTGCAGCTCAACCAACGGCGCTTCAATCAACTTCAACGCATCCAGCACCGGGATCGAATGAAACGAAAACCCCGCCGGGTTGATGATCAGCGCCGCGCCTTGTTCGAACGCTTCCTGAATCCAGTCGACCATCACGCCTTCGTGGTTGGTCTGGCGAAAGTCGCACGCCAGCTCGAGTTCATCGGCCAGCAACAGGCTGCTTTGGCGGATCTGTTCGAGGGTGGTGTGGCCGTAGATGTGCGGCTCGCGGCGGCCCAGCAGGTTGAGGTTTGGGCCGTTGAGGATGAAGACGGTGCGGTTCATGGTCGTCCTGCTGCTTATTTGGAAAGGATGGCGGTGGCGTTGTGGTCGGCCGGCGTTTGTTCAGTGACGGCGTTGAGGTCGATGCCGCGGGTTTCAGGGCCGATGACGATCATGGCCAGGGAAATCAGGTTGATTACGGCGCACAGCGAAACCAGTGGCCAGGGTGAATTGCCGGACTGACTCATCAGCCACACCGCGATCATCGGCATCGGGCCGCCGACCAGCAGGTTGGCGCCGGTGTAGGCCAGGGCGGAGCCGGAATAACGGACCTGAGTCGGGAACGCTTCTGCGAATGCCACGGGCTGGATGCCGCTCTGGAACTGGGTGAAGCCCAGGAACAGTCCCATGATCGCCATGATGGCGCTGACGTTTTGCGTGTTCAGGATCGGGAAGTAGACCATCAGGATCAGCAGCGTCATGCACGAACCGAGGATCAAGGCCTTTTTCCGGCCCCAGCGATCTGACAGGTAGCCGCAGCCAGTGCACCGAAAATTGCGCAGACGTTGGCGACCATCAAAGACATGAAGCCCATGGACTGGCTCATGCCCAAGTGCTTGGTAAGGTAGCTCAGGGAAAAAATCACGATCAGATAAAACAGGGCTGCAGGCGAGCAGAAGAACAGCATCAACCGCACAATGGTTTTGTAATGACCGCCCAGCGCGGACTTGAGCGGACTTTTTTCCTGTTTGACCGGGGTTTTCTTCAAGGCGACGAAGGCCGGTGTCTCATCGACTTTGAGCCGGATGAAGATCGCGACGACCACCAGGACAAAACTCAGGAGGAAGGGAATGCGCCAGCCAAAGCTTTCGAATTGTTCGCTGTTCAACGTTGCGGCGAGTCCCATCAACACGGCGTTGGCCAAAATCTGGCTGAGCGGCGAGCACAATCCGAGTAACCCCGAATACCGTCCACGGCGGTCGGGGGAGGCGTGTTCGAGTGCCATGAGTTGCGCCCCGGTGGACTCACCGCCCAGCGCGAAGCCCTGGATGATCCGCAATAGCACCAGGAGAATGGGCGCCCAGACCCCGATTTGACCATACGTGGGCAACAAACCCATCATCACCGAGGCCAGGCCCATCATCGTCACGGTGGCCAGCATCAGGTTGCGGCGACCCAGTTTGTCGCCGAGGTAACCGCAGGTAATCGCCCCCAATGGCCGTGCAGCCAAGCCAACGCCGAACGTTGCCAGCGAGGCCAGCAAACCGGCGGTGGGTTCCATGGCCGGAAAGAACAGCTTGGGCAGGATGGTCGCCGATACCGCTCCGTAGAGAGTGAAGTCGAACCATTCCAGGGCGGTGCCGATGGTTGCGGCGGTCACCGCTTTGCGGGGCATGCGCAAATCATGAGTCTCGTGACTGGTCGTGCTCATAGAGGTGCTCGTCTTTGTTTTTATGGTTATGGAGTACTCACACGTTCCGGCTTGGGCAGGAATCGTTGAAGTGGGTAGACGTTAGCGCATCTCGCTTGCAGAATAATTATCGAAATCCAGACAAATAGATAAGCCAACCTTATGAGTGAGCGTTATGGAACTGCGTCACCTTAAAGCCTTTGTCGTGGCGGCGGACTTGCAACATTTCAGCCGGGCGGCTGAGCAACTGGGCATCGCGCAGCCGGCGTTGAGCCAGCTGATGCGCACGCTTGAATCCGAATTGGGGCTGGCGCTGTTCCGCCGTGAAAACCGCGGTGTGGCGCTGACCGCTGCCGGCATGGCGTTTTTGCCGCATGCGCGGCAATCCATCGAGTCCAGCGAATTGGCAACGGCCGCTGCCCGGCGTGCCAGGCGTGGCGAAGTCGGCGAGATCAACATTGGTTACCACTCGGCCCTGCTCGAGGCCAACCTGCCGCAGTTGCTCAGGCATTACTTCAGCACGTTTCCCGAGGTCAAGGTGTCGCTGGTGGACGCGGGTATTCGCGCGCAGTTCGACATGTTGCTCGACCATAAACTCGACCTGGGATTTGCCCGCGTGTTCAAGGACCACTTGCCGGACCGCTTGCGCACGCATCACTTCAGTCAGTCGAGCCTTGTGCTGTTGATCCCGGACAACCATGAGCTGGCGGACAGTTTTACCGGCGAGCTGGCAACACTGCGGCACGAGAAATTCGTCTTCCTTCAGGACGCAGCCGGCATCGGCCTGACTTCCCACACGCTTCAGGCCTGTCGGCAAAACCAGCTGCACCCCGAGAACATTCTGTATGTCCCGTCGCTGATGAGTATTCCCGGGCTGGTGGCGGCGGGGATCGGCCTGAGTATCGTGCCGGAAACCATGGCCCGGTTGACGATGCCGGGCGTGCGGATCGTGCCGCTGGCACAGCCAGAAATGGTCAGTGAACTGTCGCTGATTTCACGCATTGATGAGCGTTCCAGTGCGGTGCTGCACTTCATCGAAGAGGCCCATGGCTGGGGGTAAGCCGGCCCGCAGCACTCACGCAGTTTTTTCACCCGATAAGAAAAACCGATACCCGCTTAAGGATTTCCCAGAGGCGGGGCAGGCGCTTGCGGCCTTAGAGTCACGCCCAGCGTTCTGCTGCCGGAACTTCTACAAAAATAAGAAGGTGAAAAGCATGAGTCACGAGACGGTCGATATCAAAGCGTGGATCGACAACCGACCGGTTGCCCGATACCAGTGGCTCATCATGAGCCTGTGTTTCTTCGTTGTGCTGTTTGATGGTTTCGACGTCGCGGTCATGGGGTTTATCGCGCCCTCCCTGATTCAGGAGTGGGGGCTGTCGAAAGCCGCGTTTGGCCCGGTCATGAGTGCCGGCATGGTGGGCCTGGCCATTGGTGCGTTGACGGCCGGCCCTTACGCCGACCGTATCGGGCGCAAAAAGGTGCTGCTGTTTGCCGTGACCGGTTTCAGTGTCCTGAGCCTGGCATGTGCGTTCGCGAGCAATCCCTATGAACTGGCGACATTGCGGTTATTGACCGGCGTGGCGCTGGGCGCTGCGTTGCCCAACACCACCACGCTGCTGTCTGAATACCTGCCGGAGCGTAATCGCTCGCTGTTCATCACCATCATGTTCACCGGGTTCAACATGGGTTCGGGGCTGGGCGGTTTGCTCGCGGCGTGGCTGATTCCACACCACGGCTGGCAATCGGTGCTGCTCGCTGGTGGGATCTTGCCGTTGGTGCTGCTGCCGTTCCTGTGGCTGTTGTTGCCGGAGTCGGCACGTTTTCTCGCGGCTCGCAATGCGCCGGCCAGTCAGATCGCCAAGGTGCTGAACAAGTTGGGCGGGACCTTTTCGTCGACCACGAATTTCACCCTGGCCGAACCTCAGGTTCAGCACAAAGCGCCGGTGCGCATGTTGTTCAGCGAGGGCTATCGGTTTGGCACGCTGGCGCTGTGGCTGACCTATTTCATGGGTCTGCTGGTGATCTACCTGACCATGGGCTGGATGCCGACGCTGTTGCGCGAAGGTGGTTTGTCGATTGAACGGGCGGCGACCATCACCGGTTTGTTCCAGATCGGTGGCACCGTTGGCGCCATCGTGGTCGGCTGGGCCATGGATCGACGCAATCCGAACACGGTCATTGCGACCTCGTATGCCCTGGGCGGTGCGTTCATTCTGTTGTTGGGCGCCTTCAGCCTGGAGTCGAGCCTGCTGGCGTTCGGCGTGATTGCCGCGGGCTTTTGCATGAGCGGTGCACAAACCGGCCTCAACGCGTTTGCCCCCGGCTACTACCCGACGGACTTCCGCGCCACGGGTGTGAGCTGGATGCTCGGGATCGGCCGTTTCGGGGCTATCTTTGGCTCACTCATCGGTGGCGCGGTGCTCAGCCTGGGCTTGGGCCTGCCGCTGTTGTTCGCCTTGCTGGGCCTGCCGGCCTTCATTGCGGCCCTGGCGATTCTGGCCAACGGTCATGCGCGGCGCCGGGTCAGCCGGGCATTGGTTGCGCACTAAACTTTTTTTGAACAAAGGAACTCGTCATGGCACGCATCATCGGTGGCCTCGCTGTCTCCCACACACCCACCATCGGCTTCGCGGTCGATCACGACAAACAGAACGAGGCTGCCTGGGCGCCGATTTTCGAAGGCTTCGAACCGATCAAGGTCTGGTTGAAAGAGCAACAACCCGATGTGTTGTTCTACATCTTCAATGACCATGTGACCTCGTTTTTCTTCGATCACTACGGCGCGTTTTCCCTGGGGGTCGATGAGCGTTACGAGGTCGCCGACGAGGGCGGCAATCCCCGTGAACTGCCGTCGATTGGCGGGCATGCGGCGCTGTCGCGACACATCGGCGAAAGCCTGATGGCCGACGAGTTCGACATGAGTTTCTTCCGCGACAAACCGCTGGACCACGGCTTCTTCTCGCCGATGTCGGCGCTGTTGCCGAGCACGCCCGAGTGGCCGGTGGAGATCGTACCGCTGCAAGTCGGCGTGTTGCAGTTCCCCATCCCCAGTGCGTTGCGCTGCTACAAATTGGGGTTGGCCCTGCGCCGGGCCATCGAAAGTTATCCGGAGGACCTCAAGGTCGCCATCGTCGCCACGGGCGGCGTGTCCCATCAGGTGCATGGCGAGCGCTGCGGTTTCAACAATCCGCAGTGGGATCAGCAGTTCATTGATCTGCTGGTCAACGACCCGATCCGCCTGACCGAGATGACCCTGGCGGAATTCGCCACCCTCGGCGGGCTGGAAGGTTCGGAGGTGATTACCTGGCTGATCATGCGTGGTGCGCTGTCAGCCACGGTGAAGAATTTGCACCAGGATTATTACCTGCCGTCGATGACGGGTATCGCCACCTTGCTCCTGGAAAACCAGGACCGACCGGTGCCTGCCGACATCAATGCCCGCCATTTGCAGCACATGCAGCACCAGTTGGCCGGTATCGAGAAGCTTGAAGGGACGTATCCGTTCACGCTGGAGCGCAGCGCCAAGGGCTATCGCCTGAACAAGTTTTTGCATCGCATGATCGAACCCGAGTGGCGTCAGCGTTTTCTCGAAACGCCCGACGTGCTGTTCGATGAAGCCGGGCTGACGGACGAAGAGCGCGATTTGCTGCGTCGTCGTGACTGGCGTGGGTTGATCCAGTACGGCGCGATCTTCTTCGTGCTGGAAAAGCTCGCCGCGGTGCTGGGCATTCCCAACCTGCAGGTCTACGCCGCAATGCGCGGGCAAAGCCTGGAGGACTTCATGAAAACCCGGAATCAGCAGGTGCTGTATTCGGTGGCGGGCAAAGCCCCGCGCTAACCCTCCGATAGTCTCCGGCGGCGCTTTCTGGACGCCCTTGCAACGAACTTGATTGAGCTCACTGCGCCCGACCTTTTTGGGCGCAGCGGATTTTTATACCCAAAAACCGGATAACAATAACAATGAAAAACACCGTCAAACCTCGAATCCTGTTCACGCTGGCCGTGGTCTCCACGCTACCGCAACAGGGTTCCGCCGCCGGTTTCCTGGAGGATGCCAGTGCGAACCTGAACCTGCGCAACTTCTACATCAACCGCAACTACACCAACCCGGCCTACCCGCAAGGTAAGGCAGAGGAGTGGACCCAGAACTTCATTCTCGACGCCAGGTCCGGGTTCACCCAGGGCTTCGTTGGTTTTGGCGTCGATGTGCTGGGCCTGTACTCGCAGAAACTCGACGGCGGCAAAGGCACCGGCGGTACGCAATTGCTGCCGATCCATGATGACGGTCGTCCCGCCGATAACTTCGGTCGCCTGGGTGTGGCGCTGAAAGCCAAGTTCTCGAAAACCGAATTGAAGGTCGGCGAATGGATGCCGGTGTTGCCGATCCTGCGCTCGGATGACGGCCGTTCGCTGCCGCAAACCTTCCGCGGCGCTCAGGTGACGTCTACTGAAATCAGTGGCCTGACGCTCTACGGTGGCCAGTTCCAGCAAAACAGCCCGCGCAACGATGCGAGCATGGAAGACATGTCCATGAACGGCAAAGCGTCGTTCACGTCGGACCGTTTCAACTTCGGCGGCGGTGAATACAGCTTCAACGACAAGCACACCCAGGTCGGTGTCTGGTACTCGGAACTCAGCGACATTTACCAGCAGCAGTATTTCAGCCTCAACCACAGTCAGCCGCTTGGTGACTGGACGTTGGGCGCCAACCTTGGCTTCTTCAACGGCAAGGAAAGCGGCAGCGCGCTGGCGGGCGACCTCGACAACAAAACCAGCTTCGCCATGCTCTCGGCCAGGTACGGCGGCAGCACGTTCTACGTCGGGCTGCAAAAACTCACCGGGGACAGCGTGTGGATGCGGGTCAATGGCACCAGCGGTGGCACCCTGGCCAACGACAGCTACAACTCCAGCTATGACAACGCCCGGGAGAAATCCTGGCAACTGCGCCACGACTACAACTTCGTCGCCCTCGGCGTCCCTGGCCTGACGATGATGAACCGCTACATCAGCGGCGATAACGTGCACACCGGCGCGATTACCGACGGCAAGGAATGGGGCCGCGAATCGGAACTGGCCTACACGGTGCAGAGCGGGGCGCTGAAAAACCTCAACGTCAAATGGCGTAACTCGAGCATCCGTAAAGACTTCAGCACCA
Organism: Pseudomonas sp. PB120; assembly: GCF_009761815.1. Lineage (GTDB taxonomy): Bacteria > Pseudomonadota > Gammaproteobacteria > Pseudomonadales > Pseudomonadaceae > Aquipseudomonas. The sequence goes on along the minus strand of NZ_RWIN01000141.1, from coordinate 4,334 downwards.
ACGAGTTCGACGAAAACCGCGTGATCGTGAGCTATCCGTTGAACCTGCTGTAGCCGCTGTTGCTGACAACCTGTAGCCGCTGCCGAGCTTGCGAGGCTGCGTTGCGTGTCCGCAGGACCGCCCTCGGGGGCCGCTGCGCAGTCCAACGCAGCCTCGCAAGCTCGGCAGCTGCTACAAGGTCAACTGCATCTCGTGACTCGCCAGCTGCTACAGGTTTGTGTGTCGTTCGGAGGTCTGTTCTTGAATCACCCGGCGAATCATGTCCATCAGGGCTTGCGCCACGGGTGAGTGCAGGCTGCCGTTGCGATAGGTCAGGCCGATGGCGCGGGTGGTCTGTTTCAGCTCCAGCGGCAGGATGCACAGTTCGCCGGAGGCAATCTCCTGTTCCAGCTGGTGCGCGGACACCGCCGCCAACATGTCCGAACGCAACAACAACCCCCGAATGATCGCCATGTCGGCGCTTTCCACCACGGGCCGGGGCGGTGCGATGCCGAACGCCGTAAAGCAATCGTCGAGCATTGTTCGCGCGGGTGAACCGGCCCGAGGCAACACCCAGCGGGCGCCGCTCAGCTCATCCTGCAACGCGCTTTTCGCATAGAGCGGATGGTCCCGCCGCGCCACCACCACCATTTCTTCCGTGAGCAACGATTCGCCGATCAGGTCGCTGGCGTAGGCCGCCGAGCGTAGGGCGCCGAAGATAAAGTCGACGTCACCGGCGCGCAGTTCCGTCGCCAGCAGATCGAACGGACTTTCGTTGGTGATCACCTGAATCCCGGGATGCCTGGCCATCAGGCGGACAATCGCCTCGGGCAATATGCGCGTGCGGCCCAAGGGCAGGGCGCCGACATGCACCACACCTTGCAAGGCCCCGCGAATGGCGGTGATGTCGGTCTCGATATGCCGCAGTTCGTTCAGTGCGCGGCGAACAGGGAAGAGGATTTCAAGGCTGGCGCGCGTCGGCTGCAACCCGCGAGGCGTGCGTTCGAACAGCGTTTGCCCGCACCCGCTTTCCAGCACTTTGAGCGTCGAGCTGACGGCGGGCTGGCTCAGGCCGAGCAGGCTGGCGACCGTCTGCATGTGGTGCGTTTCGCAGAGTTTGACGAAGACTTGCAGGCGCCGGGCCTGGAACAGATAAAGCGGTTCGACGGCCTGTTTGTCCGGGTTGCCCAGCAGTTTCGGCACGCTGTCCAGCTCGGCCAGAACGCGGCGTGCCCGTGGCAGCAAGCGCTCGCCAAAGTCGGTCAAACGCATACCGTTGGCGTGCCGTTCGAACAGGGGCACGTCCAGCCGGGTTTCCAGTTCGGATATGGCCCGGGTCACCACTGACTGGGCGCGATACAACGCCACCGAGGCCTTGGAAACGCTGCCGTGATCGGCCACCCGGACAAAGGCCCGGACGTGCATCAGGCTGGGGAATTCCGAAGGCTCCATGGCGGTTCATGCTCTGCAATCAAATGTCGTCGACGACTATGCCGTTGCCCGGATGGAGTGGCAATAAAAAAAACGCATACCTCGAACACTCGAACGCATTACTCCGCCGGCACGTGCGGGTGCGATGCTCTTTCGACACGCAGGAGGAGCACCCGCAATGATCGAATCACCGAAAAACGCGCTGGTTGTCAGCGCACACTCTGCCGATTTCGTCTGGCGTGCGGGCGGTGCAATCGCACTGCATGCGCAACAGGGCTACAACGTTCACATCGTCTGCCTGTCGTTCGGTGAGCGCGGCGAGTCCGCCAAGCTGTGGCGCAAAGGAGAGATGAGCGAAGACAAGGTCAAGGCTGCACGCCGCGAAGAGGCTCAGGCCGCCGCGGATATCCTGGGGGCCAGTGTTGAGTTCTTTGACATCGGCGATTACCCGATGCGCGCTGACAAGGAAACGCTGTTTCGCCTGGCCGACGTGTTCCGCAAGGTCCAGCCGGAATTTGTCCTCAGCCACTCGCTGAAAGACCCTTACAACTACGATCACCCATTGGCCATGAACCTGACGCAAGAGGCGCGCATCATCGCCCAGGCCGAAGGCTACAAGCCGGGCGAGAAGATTGTCGGCGCACCGCCGGTGTACAGCTTCGAACCGCATCAGCCCGAGCAATGCGAATGGCGCCCGGACGTGCTGCTGGACATCACCGATGTCTGGGACAAAAAGTACGCGGCGATCCAGTGCATGGCCGGCCAGGAACACCTGTGGGAGTACTACACCCGCGTCGCCCTGCAGCGCGGCGTACAGGCCAAGCGCAACGTCGGCATTACGTCTACCCGCAACATCGTTTACGGCGAGGGTTACCAGAGCATCTTCCCGCGTGTCACGGAGAACCTGGCATGAGCGAGCACATCGGCAAAACCGGTATTGTCGTGCGTCACATTCCCCGGGCCGAGGCGGCGCTGGTGGATGAGTTGAAGCGCTATGGCGTCGCGACCATTCATGAAGCGCAAGGCCGCAAGGGCTTGCTGGCGTCATCGATCACGCCGATTCAACGTGGGACGGTGATCAGCGGTTCGGCGGTGACGGTGCTGGTCGCGCCGGGCGATAACTGGATGTTCCATGTGGCCGTGGAACAGTGCCACCCGGGGGACATTCTGGTGGTGGCGCCCACGTCACCGTGCACCGACGGTTACTTCGGCGACCTGCTGGCGACGTCGCTTAAAGCGCATGGCGTGCGGGCATTGATCATCGATGCCGGCGTGCGCGACACCCATACCTTGCGCGAGATGGGCTTCCCGGTCTGGTCCCGGGCAATCAGCGCCCAGGGCACGATCAAGGAGACTCTCGGCTCGGTCAACCTGCCGCTGGTGTGCGGCGGTCAACTGGTGCACCCGGGCGATGTGGTGGTGGCGGATGACGATGGCGTGGTGATCGTGCGTCGTGCCGAAGTCCCGCAGGTGGTCGAGGCCAGCCGCGCACGCGCCGATCTGGAAGAGCAGAAAGCCTTGCGCCTGGCCAAGGGCGAACTGGGTCTGGATATTTACAACATGCGCACGCGGCTGGCGGAAAAAGGTTTGCGCTACATCGACAGCCTCGACGAACTCGAGGACTGAGCATGAGCCAGACACGCATTCCCTGTTTGCTGATGCGCGGTGGCACCTCCAAAGGGGCGTACTTTCTGGCCCGTGATTTGCCGGAACAACCGGCACTTCGCGACCGTGTGCTGCTGGCGGTCATGGGCTCGCCGGACGCGCGGCAGATCGATGGCATCGGTGGCGGTGACTCGCTGACCAGCAAGGTAGCGATCATCAAGCCCAGCGCACGCGCCGGGGCCGATGTTGACTACCTGTTCGCTCAAGTCGTGGTCGACGAAGCGCGTGTCGACTATGGCCAGAACTGCGGCAACATCCTCGCCGGTGTCGGGCCGTTTGCGCTGGAGCGCGGGCTGGTGCCTGTGACAGGCGATGTCACGCCAGTGCGGATCTTCATGGAAAACACCGGGCAGATGGCGGTGGCGCACGTGCCCACGGCCAATGGCGAGGTCAGCTATTCAGGCGATGCGCGGATTGATGGTGTGCCGGGGCAGGGTGCGCCGTTGATCGTCGAATTCGAAGAGGTGGCAGGTTCCAGTTGCGGCGCGCTGCTGCCGACCGGCAACGTGACTGACACCTTCGACGGTGTCGAGGTGACGTGCATCGACAACGGCATGCCGGTCGTGATCATCCGTGCCCAAGACCTCGGTTGCAGTGGCTACGCGAGCCCGGAGCAACTGGACGCCGATACGAATCTGAAGGCCCGTCTCGAATCGATCCGCCTGCAGGCCGGGCCGCGCATGAACCTGGGCGATGTCCGCGCGCGAAACGTGCCCAAGATGTGCCTCGTCGCGCCCGCCCGATCCGGTGGCGCGCTCAGTACCCGGTCGTTCATTCCCCATCGTTGCCACACCAGCATCGGTGTGTTCGGGGCGGTCAGTGTGGCGGCGGCCTGTTTGCTTGAGGGCAGCGTGGCAGCGGGACTGGCCAGCGTGGGTGAGGGCGAGGTCAAGCGACTGTCGGTCGAGCATCCCACGGGCGAGTTCACCGTCGAGTTGCGCCTGCACAATGGCCAGTTGGCGGGGTGTGGCTTGATGCGCACGGCTCGATTGTTGTTCGACGGCGTCGTGTGCGTTCCGGCGTCTGTATGGGCGGTGGTGAGATAGACTCAACGTCGAGCATTCGACGGTGGGAGTGGGCTGCAATGGATTCGCTGATCACGGCTGCTGCGCAGGCACTGGCGGCGGGGGATCCGCTCGGCGCGTTGAACCGGGTCGCCCTGCGCGACGATGCGCCGGCGTTGGCATTGCGCGGAATTGCCATGGCGCAACTGGGCGATCTGGTCCGGGCCAAGGCGCTGTTGCAGCGGGCGGCGCGGG
>NZ_RWIN01000140.1 GCF_009761815.1 Pseudomonas sp. PB120 | reverse complement strand
TGTTCGACTGCGTCGAACGGCGCTGCGCGCCACTCCCCGGATGAACACCTCCACTCAGCCTCCCGACGGGGCGGGTGGATCAAGATCAAAAGCTGCAGGCGAGCTGACACTCGGCCTGTTGAGTGGTTAAGAGCGGTGCGTGTATGCGATTTGCTTTGCTCTTTGCTCTTTGCTCTTCTGTAGGAGCGAGCTTGCTCGAGAAAAACGTCCATACAACGCGTTAATCCAGACAGCCCGTTTCATCGTTCACGACCATCGCGAGCACCTCGCTCCTACAATCGATAGCTCCCCGCCCGCCAAACACTCTCCCTCAGCTATCCCCAATCCCTGTGGGAGTGAGCCTGCTCGCGATGGCGGCCTGCCAGCCGACCTGATGTTGCAGACTTCTCCGATCTGCTCTGGCTTTTCAGCCCCCAGCTCCCCCATCAAAAGAGCACGTACATTCAATTTTTCCCACCCCATCCCCGGCACTATCAAACAATATCCCGGCGCGCTGACGCCGATGGTTTTTCACCTGTGCAGGTAGCCCATGAACACGTCGCAATGGGAGCAACGCACCCAGGATATCGGGCTGTTTTTTTTACGGGTCAGCAGCGCTTTGTTTCTGCTGTGGGTGCACGGTTTGCCGAAGCTGCTTAACTACAGCGCTCAGCTTCAAGTGATCGAAGACCCTTTTCACCTGGGCGCGAACCTTACGCTGATGCTGGCGATTTTTGCCGAGGTGTTATGTCCGCTGCTGATCATTGCCGGGGTGTTGGTGCGTTTGGCGTGCCTGCCGGTTTTGTCTGTGCTGTGGATCGCGATGGTGGTTGTGCATCCGCAGTGGAGCATCGAAGAAGGGCAGTTTGGCTGGTTGCTGCTGCTGTTGTTCACCAGCATTTTTATCGCCGGGCCGGGACGGCTGGCGCTCAATGTCCGTTTCTCCGGAGCTTTGCGTTATGCCTGATTCCAATCGTTTCGATGAAGTCGTGACCCTGGTCATCAAACACCGGGTCAAGGCCGGTTTTGAAGTGCCCTACGAAGCCTGGTTGCGCAACATCGTCAGCATCGCCGGGCAGCAGGAAGGGCACTTGGGGGTGGACGTGATGCGCGGCAAAAATGCCGGCCTCGACATGTACACCTGCGTACTGCGCTTTTGCACCACCGAGGCCATGCAGCGCTGGCTGGATTCGCCGCAGCGGCTGGAACTGGTCAACGAGGCCACGCCGATGCTGGCGGACGGCGACCAGACCGAAGTCAACCCGGTGAAGGAATTCTGGTTCGCCCCGACGACGGACGCAGCGTCGCCGCCACCGCCACGCTGGAAACAGGCGGTGGTGACGTTGCTGGTGATTCTGCCGCACACCTTGCTGGTGCCGCTGATCTGGGGCCCGCTGCTGCGGCTCAATGCGGTGCTGTCCAATTACGTGGTTGCCACGTTCCTGATTACGCTGACCATCGTCCTATCGGTGGTGTACCTGTTCATGCCGATGGCGACGCGGTTGTTCGCGCCTTGGCTGTCCCCCTCCACTCAGCCCAAGGAAACGCGATGAACGCCGATCTGATTTTGTTCAATGGCCAATTTCATACCGTTGACCGTGAAAACCCACTCGCCAGTGCCGTCGCCATCAGCGACGGCCGCTTCGTTGCCGTGGGCACCGATGCCCAGGCCATGGCGTTGCGCGGCGCCGGCACCCAGGTCATTGACCTCAAGGGCCGCTGCGTCATCCCCGGCCTCAACGACTCGCACTTGCACCTGATCCGTGGCGGCCTGAACTACAACCTTGAACTGCGGTGGGAGGGCGTGCCGTCCCTGGCCGATGCCTTGCGCATGCTCAAGGACCAGGCCGACCGTACGCCGACGCCGCAATGGGTGCGCGTGGTCGGTGGCTGGAATGAATTCCAGTTCGCCGAAAAACGCATGCCGACCCTGGAAGAACTCAACCAGGCCGCACCTGATACCCCGGTGTTTGTACTGCACCTGTACGACCGTGCCTTGCTCAACCGTGCCGCGTTGCGTGTCGCCGGTTACACGCGCAATACGCCGAACCCGCCGGGTGGCGAGATCGTGCGCGACGCCAACGGCGAGCCGACCGGCATGCTGGTGGCGCGTCCCAACGCGATGATCCTGTACTCGACGCTGGCCAAGGGGCCGAAGTTGCCGCTGGAATATCAGGTCAACTCGACCCGCCAGTTCATGCGTGAACTCAATCGTCTCGGCCTGACCAGCGCCATCGATGCCGGCGGTGGTTTCCAGAATTATCCGGACGATTACCAGGTGATCGAGCAGTTGGCCAAGGACCAGCAACTGACTATCCGCATCGCCTACAACCTGTTCACCCAGAAGCCGAAAGAAGAGCTGACCGACTTCAAGAACTGGACCAGCAGCGTGACCCTGCACCAGGGCGACGATTACCTGCGACACAACGGTGCCGGGGAGATGCTGGTGTTCTCGGCGGCGGATTTCGAGGACTTCCTCGAGCCGCGTCCGGACCTGCCGCAAACCATGGAAGACGAACTGGAACCGGTGGTCCGGCACTTGGTGGAGCAGCGCTGGCCGTTCCGTCTGCACGCTACCTACAACGAGTCCATCAGCCGCATGCTCGACGTGTTCGAGAAGGTCAATCGCGACATTCCGTTCAACGGTTTGCCGTGGTTTTTCGACCACGCCGAAACCATCACGCCGCAGAACATCGAGCGGGTGAGAGCGTTGGGCGGCGGCATTGCGATTCAGGATCGCATGGCGTTCCAGGGCGAATATTTTGTCGAGCGTTACGGCGCCAAAGCGGCCGAAGCGACCCCGCCGATCAAGCGCATGCTGGCCGAAGGTGTGCCCGTCGGTGCCGGCACCGATGCGACGCGAGTGTCCAGCTACAACCCATGGACCTCGCTGTACTGGATGGTCAGCGGCCGCACCGTCGGTGGCCTGGAACTGCACGCCGAAGGCCTGTCCCGGCAAACCGCGCTGGAACTGTTCACCCACGGCAGCGCCTGGTTCTCTTCCGAACAGGGCAAGAAGGGCCAGATCAAGGTCGGCCAGCTGGCGGACGTCGCGGCCCTGAGCGCGGACTTTTTCAGTGTCGACGAAGAAGCGATCAAATGGATCGAATCGGTGCTGACCGTGGTCGGTGGCAAGGTGGTGTACGCCGCCGGCGATTTCGAAAAACTGGGCCCGGCCAGTGTGCCGGTACTGCCGGACTGGTCGCCGGTGGTGAAGGTGCCGGGGCATTGGCGGCCGACGTCGCCGATGCAGGCGCAGGTTCACCATTGCAGCGGGCCGTGCGGGGTGCATTCCCACAGCCATGAAAAGGCGCGTTTGTCGAATGCGCCGGTCAGCGATTTTGCGGGTTTCTGGGGCGCCTTTGGCTGCTCGTGTTTCGCGTTCTGACGAATAACAAAAGCGTCGATTGATGTCGGTCGGCGCCTTGAGTAATACCCATCCATCGAGGAGTTTCACATGAGCAACGTACCGTACAAACGCCTGAACAAAGACGATGCCGTTGTGCTGTTGGTCGACCACCAGACGGGTTTGATCTCGCTGGTCCAGGATTTCTCGCCGAACGAATTCAAGAACAACGTGCTGGCCCTCGCTGACCTGGCCAAGTTCTTCAAACTGCCGACCATCCTCACTACCAGTTTCGAAAATGGCCCGAACGGTCCGATGGTGCCGGAACTCAAAGAGCTGTTCCCGGACGCACCGTACATCCCGCGGCCAGGCCAGATCAACGCCTGGGACAACGAAGATTTCGTCAAGGCAGTGAAAGCCACCGGCCGCAAGCAACTGATCATCGCCGGTGTGGTGACTGATGTCTGCGTGACCTTCCCGACGCTGTCGGCGCTGGCGGAAGGCTTTGAGGTGTTTGTGGTGACCGACGCCTCGGGCACGTTCAACGAAACCGTGCAGCAGGCCGCCTGGGCCCGCATGTCGGCAGCCGGTGCACAACTGGTGAACTGGTTCTCGGTGGCTTGCGAGCTGCAAGGCGACTGGCGCAACGACATGGAAGGCCTGGCGAACCTGCTGTCGCCACGCATTCCCAACTACCGCAACCTGATGAACAGCTACTCGGTGCTGACGTCGAAATAAGTCAACGCCCACAAAAATGCCCGCACACCAGCGGGCATTTTTTTTGTCTGATACTACACCGTACCGTGGCGAGGGAGCTTGCTCCCGTTGGGTTGCGAAGCAGCCCCATTTCTTTGTGAGCGCTGCGCACTGGTGCGCCAGCCCGGTCAAGCGGGAGCAAGCTCCCTCGCCACAAAAGCTCGTCCCCTCAAAAACCTGTGACAAAACCTAGGCCTGTTGGCGTTTTTGCAGCCAGCTCAGTAATCCGCCTTTCTTGACCGCCACCGGTTTGGCCATCAACGCCAACCGGCTGTTCTGTTGCCTGACCGCCTGCAACTTGTTCAACGCCTGACCCACTTCAACCCGTTGCTCCATGCAGCCACGAGTCAGGGTTTTGTCGATCCGGTAAATGATGCACGAGGTCAACGTGGTGAACGTGGCCTGGGACGGCGTATCGGTGAGGACACTTTGTTCACCCATGACTTCGCTCGGCCCCATGCGACCGGCCTCGGTTTGCCCGCTGCCGTCGGGCACGGTGGCGCTGATCACGCCCGTGGCGATGACCATCAGACTGTCCGGCACTTCGCCCAATTCCAGCACCACCTGACCCGCGGCATACTGCTGCGGGACCATCGAGCGGGCCAGTTGATCGCGCTCGTCTTCACTCAGGGAGCGGAAGACTTTCACTTCGTCCAGCAATGCCCGCGCACGGGTGTTGGGTTCGATCACGCCATCCAGTTGCCGGGAAATACCCGCCGCTTCGAGGTGCCGATGAGCCAGGTCGAACAGTTGATTGCGCACTTCGCTTTTTTTGCCCAGCTCTGTAATGAACCCGCTGGCAACGTACTCGGACATGGTTTCGCCGGCCTCTTTCAACACTGCTTTCGGCGCCGGGTTCAGCAGCAGGCTGCTGCTGCCCTGAAGCGTGCGGTCCAGTGCGTCCAGCACTCGGCGCGGACGAATGTGGTTGGGCACCTGGATGCTGATCGAGACGCCGTGCATGTTGTTTGGCCGGCTGAGGTTGACGATCTTCGCCTTGGCCGCCACCGAGTTCGGTACCACCGCCGTGCTGCCGGCGCTGGTCAGCAGGTGCGTGGCGCGCCAGTCGATGTCGAGCACTTTGCCCTCGACGCCGTCGATCACGATCCAGTCATCCACTTGATACGGCTTGGTGGTGTTGAGCACGATCCCGGAAAACACATCGCTCAAGGTGCTCTGCAACGCCAGGCCGACGACGATGGCCACCACTCCCGATGTCGCCAACAAGCCTTTCACCGGCAACTCCAGCACATAGCCGGCCGCGGCGACCACGGCGATCAGAAACACCAGCGCGCCGATGACGTCCTGCAGCAACCGACCGCTGTGGCCGATGCGGCGCATCAGCACCAGGCCAATGACTTCGGTGAACACGCGAGCGGCGTACAACCACCAGAGAATCCCCAGCGCCGTCGCGCCCAATTGCGCCACACGGTCATCGGCCAACAGTGGCGCCTGCAATGGGCTGACGCCGGCGTTGATGACCAGCGCGCTGAACATCAGGAACAGCACCAGGCGTACACCGATCCGGGTCACGCGATGCTTGAACGGCGCGAGGTGCCAGAGCAGGGCGTCGATCACCAGGAGCAGGGCGCTGCAGGAGAGCAGATGAGCAAGGAGAAAGGACATGGGGAACTCCGGCGGTTATCGGGTTGATAAGGCGGACGAGCTTTTTGTGGCGAGGGAGCTTGCTCCCGCTTGACCGGGCTGGCGAACCAGTGCGCAGCACTCACAAAACTTGCATTGATGCGAAGATTTTTGGGGCCGCTTCGCAGCCCAGCGGGAGCAAGCTCCCTCGCCACGAGAAGCAGCTTCGCCACGCATTGCTGCGTGGCGAAGGGAGGGACTCAGTTCAGATGAGTCTTGAGTTCCAGCGCTGCCTGGCGCACCGCCGCTTTCACTTCCGGGATCTGGCTGAGCGGGTTCAGCAAGCCGAAGTCGTGGATCATCCCGTTGTAGCGCACCGCCGTGACGGGCACACCGGCGGCGTCGAGGTGACGGGCATAAGCTTCGCCTTCGTCACGCAGCACGTCGAATTCGGCGGTCTGCACCAGCGCGGCGGGCAAGCCCTTGAGCTGTTCGGCGCTGGCCTGCAACGGCGAGGCATGGACCTGCGCACGCTCGGCCTGGTCGGTGGTGTAGTTGTCCCAGAACCAGTTCATCATGCCCTTGGTCAGGAAGTGGCCCTCGGCAAATTGCTGGTACGAGCCGGTGTCGAACTGCGCATTGGTCACGGGCCACATCAACAGCTGGAAGCGCAGTGCCGGGGTTTTCTGTTCCTTGGCCATCAAGGCTACGACAGCCGCCATGTTGCCGCCGACGCTGTTGCCCGCCACCGCGAGACGCTTGCCGTCGACGCCGATGTCCTTGCCATGCTCGGCCACCCAGCGGGTGGCGGCGTAGGCCTGGTTGATCGCGGTCGGGTAGTGCGCTTCCGGCGACGGCGTGTAATCGACGTAGACCGCGACGGCGCCGGAGCCCACCACCAGGTCATGAATCAAGCGCTGGTGAGTCGGATAATCGCCCAGCACCCAGCCGCCACCGTGGAAGAACATGAACACCGGCAATTCACCCTTGACCTTGGCCGGCCGCACGATTTTCAAGTTGATGGTTTGACCCTCGACCTTGATCGCCCGATCGCTGACTTCAACCCCCGACAGATCAACCTTCACCGAGTTTTGCGCGCCGGTCAGCACCGCACGCGCATCCTTCGGGCTCAATTGTTCGAGCGGCTTGCCGCCACCGGCGGCGAGTGCATCGAGGAACGCCTGGGTGTTGTGTTCGACGCCTGTGGTGTCGGCGGCGAAGGCGTTGCCAACGGCGAGGGCGAGCAGGGAAGCGGTCAGGGTTTTTTTGACGAGGTTCATGGGGTAAATCCTTTTTAATCAGACGTTGAGTACCTTGGGTTTCAGGTCGCTGTTGGCGCTGTGGTTCAGGCCTCAGCAACACCGTGGACACAGATTAATAGGGTGCCCCAAAGGGAAAAAGCGGCTATAAAGTGTTTAACTGTCAACCAAGGCGTGACAATGAACCCGTTCGAAGACATGCGTATTTTTTGCCAGGTCATGGACTCTGGCAGCTTCACCGCGGCAGCGGACCAATTGGGCCTGTCCAAGCAATTCGTCAGTCGGCGCCTGATGCAGCTGGAAGAGCGCCTCGGCGTTCGGCTGCTGAACCGCTCGACACGACGGCTGGACGTTACGCCCCTGGGGCAAAGTTATTACGAGTCGGCGTTGCGTCTGCTGGGCGAAGTCGAGCAAGTGGAGCAGGGCATCGCCGGCCAGACCACCGAGCCACGCGGGACGATTCGCGTCAGCGCGCCGCTGTCGTTTGCGGTGGCGCACCTGGGCTGTTTGCTGCCGGTGTTTTTGCAGCGCTACCGCGACGTCACCGTGGAGGTGGATTTGAGCGATCGCCCGGTGGACTTGCTCAGTGAGGGCTACGACCTGGCGTTGCGCATCGGCACCCTGGAAGACTCGACGCTGATTGCCCGGCGCATTGCGTCGATCCAGCGGGTGTATTGCGCCAGCCCGGCGTATCTGGCGGAGCGGGGCACGCCGCTCAAGCCCGAAGACCTGCACGACCATGACTGTCTGCCGTATGGCCATGGTCGCCAGGTGCAATGGCGCTTTGACGGGCAAGGCAAGCCGTTGACCGTTCATGTCACCGGGCGGATGCGGGTCAACAATGGGGAGTTGCTCAAGGATGCGGCTGTGGCCGGGATGGGGATTACCTACCTGCCGACGTTCATTGTCGGCGCGGCGTTGAAGGAGGGGCGGCTGGTGCCGGTGCTGGATGAGTTTCGTCCGGAGCCGCTGACGTTGTCGGCGGTGTATCCGCAGCATCGCCAGGGATCGCGGCCGGTGCAGGCGTTGATCGAGTTTTTGCGCGAGCGGCTGGATCAGCGTGAGGGTGGGTTGTAGGCTCACACATTCCCTTGTAGGAGTGAGCCTGCTCGCGATTGCGGTGTGTCAGACGACATCAACGTTGATTGATAAACCGCCATCGCGAGCAGGCTCGCTCCCACAGGGGATTTGTGGGGTTGGTTGATTAGTGTGGGTCAGGTCCTTTTGTCGTCGCCCACTTCACCGTTGGCATGCACGCCGCGGTCGTCGCCGACTTCGCCGTTGGCATGCACACCGCGGTCGTCGCCGACTTCACCGTTGGCATGTACGCCGCGGTCGTCGCCCACTTCACCGGCACGATGTACGCCGTGGTTATCGCCAATTTCCCCGGCATGGTGAACACCGTGGTCATCGCCCACTTCACCGGCCCGATGAACGCCATGGTCGTCACCTGGTTCGTTATGGGTGCCGTTGCGTCCGGAGGAGGCTGTGTTGCCGGAATTTCCCGGACCATGGTCGCTGCCACTGTGGCTGCTGCCGCTATTGCCGCCGCTGCCACTGTTGCCGCCACTGCCGCTGCCACCGTGACCGCCGCCATTACCGCTACCGCCGCCACCACCGCCAGATCCTCCACCGCCACCGCCGGAACCACCGCCGCCATTTCCGCCGCCGCCACCC
>NZ_RWIN01000139.1 GCF_009761815.1 Pseudomonas sp. PB120 | reverse complement strand
TATCGTTAAAAATATCCATGCGGGTCAGGCCTTCGACCCCTTCGTGGGTCACCGCCACGCCCATGCGCTGGGCGCGGGCCAACCCATCGGAGGCCGGGTCGATGCCGACCATCACGGCCATTTCCAGGTGCTTGGCGTTGCGCAGGATCTTGATCATCAGGTCGGTGCCGATGTTGCCGGAACCGATGATGGCGACTTTGAGTTTGTTCATGGGTAGTGCCTCTTATACAAAGTCGACAGCGACACGGCCGATGCCTTCGATTTCCGCCTCGAACCGATCCCCGGCGGCCACCGCCACCATCGGCCCGAGTGCCCCGGTCAAAATGATGTCGCCGGCCCGCAGCGGAGCGCCCAGGCGCGCCATGGTGCGAGCAAGCCAGACGGCGGCATTGAGGGGATGCCCCAGGCACTCGGCGCCGCTGCCGCTGGACACCACTTCACCGTTGCGGGTCATGCGCATGCTGGCCTGGCGCAGGTCCAGGCCATCGAGACGACGCACGGGGCCGCCGAGCACGAAGCAACCGCTGGACGCGTTGTCCGCCACGGTGTCGACGAAGCGGATGTTCCAGTCCTGCACGCGGCTGCCAACAATTTCCAGCGCCGGCACGACGCCACCGACCGCGGCCATGGCGTCGGCGAACGTGGTGTCGACGCGGGGCAGATCGCGTTCCAGGATCAGCGCGATTTCCGCTTCGATCTTCGGTTGCAGTACGCGGCTCACGGGCACGCTGTCGTTGTCGCCGTAGCACATGTCGGCGAACAGCGTGCCGAAGTCCGGCTGGTCCACGCCCAGTTGCGCCTGCACCTTGGGGTTGGTCAGGCCGATCTTGCGACCGACCACGCGACGGCCTTGGGCCACGCCGTACGCGACGTTAAGCCGTTGAATGGTGTAGGCGGCCTCGGCGTTGTCTTCACCGATGTGCTCGCGCAGCGGCGCGATGGCTTCGCTGTCGGTTTCGGCTCGGCGCAGGTCGGCGGCCAGGCGTTCCAGCGTGTCTTGAGTAGGGTTCATGTCAGCCTCGGTGATCAATGGGTCAGGAAGTCCAGGACCATGCGGTTGAAGGCCTCGGCGTGTTCCCACTGCGCCCAGTGGCCGCAACGGTTGAACACGTGCAGTTGCGCATCGGGCAGACCGGCCAGCAGGCGCAGGCCGGTGTCCATCGGCACGAAACGGTCTTCGCGGCCCCAGACCAGCAAGGTCCTGGCCTTGATTTCGTGCAGCCGGTGGCTGAAATCCGGGAACTGCTTGGGGTTGAGGGTGCTGCTCTTGACGAAGTTTTCCAGGTGGTCGCGGCGCGCGAGAATGTTGTCCAGTCGGGTCTGGAACAGTTCTTCGGTCAGGCTGCTGGCATCGAAGACGAAGACGTTCATCATCTTCTTCAGGTTCTCGATGGTCGGGTCGCGGTACAACGCGCCGATCAACTTGATGCCTTCGGTGGGTTGCGGGACGAACGCGCTCGGGCCGCCGGTGCCGCCGCCCATCAGGATCAGTTTGCCGATGCGCTCGGGGTAGGCGAGGGCGAAGGCAACGGTGCTGTGGCCGCCCATGGAGTTGCCGATGATGTGCACGCAGTTCAGATCCAATGCGTCGACCAGTCCCTTGAGGGCGCGAGCGTTGAGGTCCGAGCGCGAGCCGTCACACACGATCGGATCGCTTTTGCTCCAGCCCGGGCAGTCCATCAGGATCACTCGGTAACCGGCGCTCACCAGCGGTTCGATGTTGCGATGGAAGTTGGCCCAGCCGCTGGCACCGGGTCCGGAACCGTGGAGCATAACCACGGTTTCGGCGCCTTGGCCAACATCGTTGTAGTGCAGTCGCAGCTTCAACTCGCCTTCGCTGATGTCGACAAAACGGCTGGTAGAGGCTTCGGTGAAAACAGGCGCAGTGGCAGTCATGGCAGTGTTCCTCGGATTCATGGGTTGTTGTTCAGCGGCTGGGCGCCAAGGGCGGCGAAGCCTGCGATCCATTCGGGAATAGGGCGGTAGTAGCGGCCCTCGGTCTGGTAAGGGCCGAAGGCGCTGAGGGCGGCGAACGCGGCGACCCATGTTTTCACTTCGTGGGTGGACTTGCCGGCCAGCGCCGACAGTTCATCATTGCCCAAGGCATCGAGGTCGCTCAGGCGGCCCTGTTCGAGGGTGTCGAGAAACTGCCGGTCCCACGTCGGGTTGAGCGGGTGCAGGCAGCGCTGGTCTTCAACGAAATCCCGCGCCGCCTGAATGACGCGTTGCTGGCGCGCCTCTCGTTCATCGGCGGGTAACTGGCGACCGCTGCCCATTAATCGGTCGGCCATGCGCGCATCGACCTTGGCCAGTTCCGGCACCGGCGGTTGATGGGACAGCCCGCCGGACGCCAGGAACAGCACGCGCTTGTTCAATGTTTTTGCCCATTGGCCAATGGCTTCACCGAGTAAACGCGCACGCTTGAAACCGGGCAGTGGCACGGCGACCGAATTGATGAACACCGGAATCACCGGGCAGCTCTGCAAGCCGCCCAGCAACAGTTCCAGCGGCTGGGCGAACGCGTGGTCAACCTGCATGCGATAAGACACGGCGGCGTCGACGCCGGCGTCCAGAACGGACTGGGCGCAGTGTTCGGCCAGCGCCTTGGGCACGTCCAAAGGGCCGGCGGCGGTGTCGAAATCGCCGATGGCGTGGGCCGCCATGCCGATGCAGAAAGCCGGCATCACGTCATAGAAAAAGCCGTTGTAGTGATCGGGTCCGAAGAGCACGACCAGCTCCGGATCGAAGCGCGCAATGCGCTCACGGGCGGCGGCGATCATGCCGTCGACTTCACCCAGCACCTCAGGCGTCGGGTCGACAAAACCCACCAGCGGCGTGTGAGACAGGCAGTGCAAATAAGCGCTCATGTCAGGCCACCTTGCTGGCGCAGATCGCCACTTCGGGGGGGGCCAACGCTTTCAGCGCCAAGGCCAATTCATCACAGGCCTGGCCGATGGTTTGTGGGATGGCCAGCCCGGCGAGGAAGCGGTCCGGGCGTACCAGGGCGATGGACGATGAACCCCGGGCGAACCATTCCTTGAGACGGCCGGTGCTGTCGCCGACGCGGATCACTCCGTGACTCGCATCACTGGCGGCCTTGAGCTGGACGTCCGGCAGGACCTGGATAAAGCGCGTGCCCAGCGCTTGCCATTGCTCGATTTGTGCAGCGGTCAGGCCCCAGGTCGGGTCGCAGCCCCAGGCGATAATCGCGAAGTTTTTGCCGATCACTTCGTCCAGCAGCACGGTGTCGCCAGCCTCGGTCAGTACCCGCGGCTGAATGAACATCTTGCCCACAGGCGAGTTTTTTTCACTGGGTACGATCAAGGCGCCCTGCACGTATTGCGGCATTGGCTTGAAGCGCATTTCCACGAAATAGCGCTTGATTGGCGGCACATAGTTGAGCAGCCACGACACGCCATCGCGCAACGTACCTTGCCAGCGCTTGGGCGGTGCCAACACGTGGCCGGCCAATACGGACAGGTCGATCATCGCCTTGGCGTGGTCGCGGCGTTCCTGTCCATAGCTGTCGAGCAGGCTGTCGGCGGCCAGGCCCTTGATCACCAGCGACAGTTTCCAGGCCAGGTTGGACGCGTCGCGCATGCCGCTGTTGTAACCCTGGCCTTGCCAGACCGGCATGATGTGCGCCGCATCACCGGCCAGCAGCACGCGGCCTTCACGAAACTTGCCGGCCAGGCGGGCGTTGTGGGTGTAGACGCGGCTGCGGATCAGTTCGATGCGGTCCGGATTGGGCAGCACTTTGGCCAGCAACCGGCGCATGTTCTGCGGTTTGCTCAGCTCGGCTTCGGTCTCGCCGGGCATGACCATGAATTCGAAACGGCGCACACCGTGGGGCAGGGCCGCAGACACGTAAGGGCGCACCGGGTCGCAGCACAGGTAAACGTGCGGCGTGCTGAGCGGGTCGTTGGCGATGTCGACGACAATCCACTGATTCGGCGCGGTCTTGCCCTCGAAACTGATGTTCAGGCTGCGCCGCACCAGGCTGTTGCCACCGTCGCAACCGATCAGGTAGCGGGCATGCAGGCGTTCGCTGCGACCGTTCTGGTCCTTGAGGTTGAGCACCACGGCGCTGGTATTTTGTTCGAAGCCTTCAAGCTCACGGCCGAACAGCACGTTGACGTTGTCAAAACGCTGCAAACCTTCGAACAGCACGCGGTCGGCCAAGGGCTGGATGAAGGCGTTGCGCCGCGACCAGCCGAACTCGTCGGTCTTGGGCTGTATGTCGGCAAAGCAGCGGCCCTTGGGCGTCAGGAAACGCATGGCGTGCCAAGGGGTGGTGTGCGGCAGCACGTTGTCGGCCAGGCCAACCGCCTGGAATGTGCGCAGGCTTTCGTCGTCCAGGCCGATGGCGCGGGGATAGTCGATCAGGCTGTCGAGCTTTTCCACCAGGGTGACGTTGACACCACATTGGCCCAGGTAATTGGCAATCATCAAACCGACGGGGCCGGCGCCGACGATGGCAACGTCGGTGGTCAGCTCCACTGTGGCAGGCGTGGGTGCAGAACTCATGGGTATCTCCGTACAGCGCTTTTGGATTTCTTGTTGGGCGCAGTATGGAAATCACGGGACTGGTCGACAACGACAACCCTTGCTAGTGTGCACCAGGTGCACACCGTTGATTTATAAGAAAAATGGAACCATTCATGAGCGAAACAGAATACAAGTCCGTGCGTGGCCTGATGCGCGGCCTGGCTTTGATCAACGGGTTGAACCGCTTCGACGGCGGCGCCAGCACCGCGCAACTGGCCGAGCAGAGCGGACTTCATCGCACCACGGTTCGACGCTTATTGGAGACCTTGCAGGCCGAGGGCTATGTGCGACGCAGCGAGTCGGATGACAGCTATCGGCTGACGTTAAAAGTGCGAGAACTCAGCGAAGGGTTTCGCGATGAGCAGTGGATTTCCTCCATCGCTGCACCCTTGCTCGGCGAGCTGCTGCAGCAAGTCGTGTGGCCCACCGACCTGTGCACACTGGACGGCGACGCCATGGTGATTCGCGAGACCACGCACCGCTTCAGCCGCCTGTCGTTCCACCGTTCCATGGTCGGCCGGCGCCTGCCGTTGCTGATGACCGCGACGGGGCGCGCCTACTTTGCATACTGCTCGTCGGCCGAGCGCGAAGAGCTGATCGAGTTGATGATCAGCCGCGAGGATGAGCAATCGGCGCTGGCAGCGGATCGCCGTTTTGTTGAGCGCCTGGTGGAGCACACCCTGGGCAAGGGCTATGGCGAAAACAATTCCCACTGGGGCGAAGAACGCAAAATCGCCGCGATTGCGATTCCGGTCATGCACGAAGAACGGGTGATGGGCTGCCTTAATCTGGTGTACATCGCCAAGGCGATGCCCGTCGAAGAAGCGGCGCGCCGGTATTTGCCGGCGATGCGTGGGGTGGTGGGGCAGATTCAGACGCAGTTGGGGTGAGGCGTCTGTGGTGACGCCTCGCTGCACTTATTCAGGCAGCAGCATGTCCGTGAACAGATCGGCGACTTTTTCCATGTCGCGGCAATCGCCCATGCGCTGATTGATCACAAAGCCGTCAAACGCCATCCACAGGGTGTGTGCCAGCAGGCCGTCGGTCAGCAGGTAATGACGGTCCTCGGGGAGGGTCTCGAGCATCATCTCGCTGATCTGGGCCTCCGCCCACTTGAGCAGGTCATTGGGTTTGCCCTGTTGACGCGGGGCGCTGGCCAGGGCCTCGATCATGCAGTTGGCAAACGCCTGGTCTGCCACCGGCAACTCCGACCAAACCCCGATCAATATTCGTTTTAGCCGGGCCCGTGGCTGGCGCAGGCGGCTGACGGAGTCTTTGAGGCGGGTGACCTGGTCCTGAAACCACGGCGTGTAGATCGCATAGAGAATCAGGATTTTCGAATCGAAGTAGACATACAGGTTCGACACCGTCACCCCGGCTTCGCGAGCGATGCTGCTCATCGTGGTCGCCGTGTATCCCTTGTGTTTGAACAGGGTGAAGGCGGATTCGACGATGGCATCGCGGATTTCCATTTTTTTTATCTGCGCCACGCATTGCTCCTGGTTGATCGCTTTCGCACGCTCGTGCAATGGGGGCGAATCATACCAGTTAGGGCGGCTGCGGTGCCGCATCCATCGTTATTTAGAGACTTGTAATCGTTTTACAAGGGGTTTTCGTCAATAAATAGTCTGTTTTAAAGGGTTGTTGACAAGGTGGTGCACTCAATAACAGAATGCCATTCGTTAATTGGACGAACTGATGGGGTTTGAAAAAAATAATGAGCACCAAGCGCACCTTTATCACCGACGACTATCCCGAGCTGGGCAAAGGCCCGGTACCGGTAGAGCCCTACATTTCTCCCGAGTACTACCAGCGGGAAAAGGAACAGATCTTCAAGAAGACCTGGCTCGAAGTAGGCCGGGTTGAAGAAATCCCCAACGCCGGGGACTACATGGTCAAGGACCTGGCGTGCGCCGATGCCTCCATCATCGTCGTGCGCAACAAGAAGGGTCAGATCAATGCCATGCACAACGTGTGCTCGCACCGGGTCAACCAGATCGCGTACGAGAAATGTGGCAACACTCGCAAGTTCTCCTGCAAATTCCACGGCTGGGCGTTTGACCTGGATGGCAACCTGACCGGTGTGCCGGAAGAGGAATGCTTCTTCGATCTGGATAAATCCGCGAATGGTCTGGCACGAGTCGCCTGTGAAATCTGGCAAGGCTTCATCTTTGTCAATATGCAGGCCGAACCGGCGCAATCCCTTGAGGACTACCTCAAGCCCATGTTCGGTTCGATTGAAGGCTATCCCTTCGAAAAACTGACCTCGGGTTTTTCATGGGTGAGCGAAGTGGAGTGCAACTGGAAGCTGGCGTTGGACGCCTTTCAAGAGGCCTATCACGTTGCCTACATTCACGGCCTCTCGATTGCCGATGCGGTGGAGAAGGACGAAAACGGCGCCATGCCGCCACTCGGTGCGCTCTGCGGCGAATACCACCGTCGCCTGTCCCTGTCAGGCAATCAGAAGTCGGTCTACGGCAATCCGAAGGCCATGACGGAAGGCGGTGCGGCCTTTGAGGAAGCCCTGGTCGAAGCCAGCAAGTCCAAGCCGATTTCGGCGGCGGCGCTGCGTGGTGCAGCGGGCAGTGCCCGATACGATTTCCCTCTCGAGGCGTTGCCCGAGGGCATGAACTGGACCAAGAGCCCCAACTGGTTGTTCGACATCAATGTGGTGTTTCCGGACCTGTACCTGTCCCTGCGCCCCAACTACTTCCAGTGCTACACCTTCCGTCCCACGGCCTACAACCGCACGCGCGTCGAATGCCGGGTGTTCTACCCCGAGATGACCACGGCCGGTGGGCGCTTCTTCGTCGAGTACATGAAAGTCGCCCTGCGCGATGTGCTGCTCGAGGACATGAGCACCGTAGAACGCACACAGAAGGCCGCTGAAACCGGGGCCAAACGCTTCATGTTCCTGCAGGACAACGAAGTGCTCGTGCGCCATAACTATCACGCTGTCGAGCGCATGCTGGAACGCAATGCCGCTCAAGCCGTTGCGGAGTGAATACCATGAACATGATTGCAACCTCCCAGGCCGATCACCCGGTAAACGTGCTGTTGCCTGAAGCGTTCCAGACGCTGCAGGCCTATGTCGGCGTATGGGCGCTGGCGACTGAAACCGAACGTAATATCCAGCGCCATCGCCAGTCGATGCCCAGCATCATCGCGTTCAAGGACGCCATGCTGGCGCAGATCGACGAGCTGCTGGCGTTCGTCAACCGCAAACCCCTGGCAGAGCTCGACGAGGTGGACAGCACCTTGCTCAAGTTGCTGCTGTCGCTGGCCGAAATCGCCCCCACGGTCGAGTGCTACAACCAGCAGGAAGTGGTGTACGGATTTGATCCGCGCCGATTCGTGGCTGAAGAAGATTTTTCTCTCAAGCCTGTGTATTGAGCGCGGAGGTGGTTATGGGCAAGTGCAGGGTTTTTGGTATCGATGACGGGCTCAAGGAAGTCGTCGCCGACGGGTTGTACATGAAGCACCTGTTCGGCAAGAACATCAGTGTGTCGGTGGTGAAGTTCGTGGAAAAGGTCGGGCATGACCTGCCCGCCAAAGCGCATGTCCACGGTGAAGAGGCGTCGCTGCAACTGGTGGGCGAATGCACGGTGTTTGAGGGCGCTGGCGAGGAGGGTGATGTGGCGGTGCCGATGACGGCACAGAGCGCCATGATCATTCCCGCGCAATTGAGTCACTACGGCAGCAATCGCTTTGGCGCCGAAGGGGTGAGCATGCGCCTGAATGTGGTCACGCCGCCGCGACCGGAGTTCGGGCCGGAGGACAGCGTTCCCTACTACCCACTCAAAAACCGGGCGGATCAGTCATGAGCAGCCAACAGTGTGTTGTCATCCCGCCACTGGAGTCCGCTGAGGACAGCCAAATCAGTGGCGATGCATTCGATCTGCAACTGCGCCCGTTTGTCCAGGGTGAGTCGGTCATGGACGGCATCAGCGACCTGGGCGAGGAAGTCGGTGCGGTGGTCGAGGGCAGTTTCGATGTGTTCGCCGCCGACGAGTGCTACAGCCTCAGTGCTGGCGAGGCGATTGTCATTCCGCCACACGAGCCGCGCCGCTGGGTCTGCACCTCGGCCAAAGGGTTGCTGTATCGCGCCATTGTGCGCATCGGCGCGGTGCAGGAGTGCGCGTCATGAGTGCCCGGCGAATCGTGATCGTCGGCGCCGGTCATGCCGGCGGGCGTGTTGCCCAGCACTTGATCGAACTGGACGATGCCTGCCAGGTGCTGCTCATCGGTGATGAACCGTATGCCCCCTACGAGCGTCCGGCCTTGTCCAAGGCGGTGCTGGCGGGTGAGCAGGCGTGGGATGAGCTGATGTTGGCTGCCGATGATTTCTGGACTGCCCACCCTCGGCTCGAGCGTATCCGGGCGCGCGTCGTCGGGCTCGACCCCGAGCGGCGTCGCGTGAGTCTCGATGACGGGCGCCAGGTCCCGTTCGATGAATTGGTGGTGGCGACCGGCGGCGCGGCACGACCGTTATCCGTGCCGGGGGGCGATTTGCCAGGCTTGCATGTGCTCCGGGGGATCGACGATTGCGAGAAACTGTCGGCGACCCTGGTCGCCGGTTCGCGCCTGCTGGTGATCGGCGCGGGTGTGATCGGCATGGAAGTCGCCGCCACCGCATCGGGCCTGGGCGTGGCGGTCTCGGTGCTGGATGTGTCGGACCAGATTATGCGCCGCTGTCTGCCGGCACCTGTTTCGCAGTGGTTGGCAACCCGGCATCAGCAGGTCGGTGTGGTTTTCAAGTCGCAGGTCGGCGTGCAGTCCATTGCCTTTGATGGCGCGGTTTACCGGGTGCAGGTGCAAGGCCCGCAAGGCAGCGAGATGCTGGAGGCCGAGCAGGTGCTGCTCGCCATCGGAATCGATTGCGACACCGGGTTTATTCAGCAAGCTGGCATCACTTGCCACAACGGTGTGGTCGTCGATGCGTCCTGCCGCAGCCCTGACGCACCGTGGTGTTATGCCGTGGGCGATGTGGCCAACTGCGATAACGCTTTCTATGGTCGGTCGTTGCGTCAGGAGACCTGGCGCAATGCAGAAAACCAGGCGCTTGCGGTCGCCCGGCAGATTGCCGGAGACCCGCAGCCATACGGCGAAATCCCCTGGATGTGGACCGATCAACTGGGCCACAACATTCAGGTCGTCGGCTTGATCGACGAGGCGGATGCACTGGTCTGGCGCGGAGATCTTGACCAGGACAAAGCGACCCTGGTGTTGCTCAAGGAAGGTCGGGTCGTCGCCGGGGTCATGGTCAATCAGGGCAAGGAGCGCAAGGCGCTGGAAAGCCTGATTCGTGATCGGCGCGTGGTGGATCAAGCGTTGTTGAGCGACCTGTCCGTGTCCCTGAAAGCGGTGGCGGCATGAGCGACTTTTCGCAAATGGCCGAGCGCTTGCGCCGCCTGGAAGCCTGCGAGGCCATCCGGCAGCTCAAGGCCAGATACACGGCCCTGGCCGACGCCAAGTACACCGCCGATTACCGCAAACAGGCACCCGAGCGCCTGAAGGAATTGGCCGTTGCCCAGGCAGCGTGCTTTACCCCGCAGGCGATCTGGTATGGCGCTGAGTTCGGTGGCGACCGGGTCGGGCGTGACGCCCTGGCGCAATGGTTCGAACAGTCGCCGTGGTGCTTTGCTGCCCATTATTACGTTGGCGCGGACATCGAGGTCGACGCGTTGCAGGCGCGGGCCAACTGGCGTTTGTGGCAGTTGGCGTTGCGCGAAGACAGCGCGGAGGCGGTCCTGCTGATGGCGCGCACCGAAGAAACCTATCGCTACACGGATGCGCAGGGCTGGCTGATCGATTCGATGCGCTTTTGTGATGTGCAGGTGACTGCGCTGGGCAATGGTGCCATGCCCTTGGCCCCAGGGCTTGAGGCCTTGCGCGCGCGAACCCCTTTATCGATGCGCACCGCGCACTAATTGAATGAGCGAATTTTCATGACTGCATCGCAAGCATTGATATTTCCTGAACCGGCCAAAGACGGGCAGTGGGTGGCCGTCGGGACGATGGCCGAACTGTTCGGTCGGGGCGACTGCGTTGGCGTCCAGGTCAGTGGCCGCAAGGTCGGCCTGTTCAAGGTCGCCGGCGAGGTGTTTGCCGTCGACGACATTTGCACCCATGGCAACGCGCTGCTCAGCGACGGTGACCTGGACGGCTATGAAATCGAATGCCCGTTGCATGCCGGGGCGTTCGACCTGCGCAGTGGCAAGGCGTTGTGCAGCCCGTTACTCAAGAACACGCGATGCCACTTGGTGAACATCGACGGTGACCGTGTGTTCGTCCAGCTTGTCAGCCCGGAGGCTTGATCGATGACTACTCACTATCGTCCCAAGGTCGCCGTTATCGGCACCGGCGGTACATTCGCCATGCAGGCCCGCGACCCGTTTGACTGGATTGAATACAGCGAAAGTGGCGTGGTCTTGCCGATCGATCATCTGCTTGCGCAGTTGGGTGAAGTGGCCCCCCACATCGAGTGCGTACCGGTGACGTTCCGCGCATTAGGCAGCACCGCGATCACCCCGGCGGACTGGCTGGAACTGGCGAGCCTGATCAAGCGCACGGCGAACGAGTGCCCGGACATCGAAGGGTTCGTCATCACTCACGGCACGGCGACGATGGAGGAGACCGCGTACTTCCTCGACCTGGCCCTGGACCTGGACGCCGGGCTGGTACTGACCGGAGCCCAGCGCCCGGTCAATACCGCTGGCAGCGATGTGCTGGCTAACTTGCGTGCTGCGCTGGCAGTGGCGACCTGCGCCCGGTCCAAGGCCTGTGGTGCGCTGGTGGTCATGGATAACAAGGTGTACGCCGCCCGTGATGTGAGCAAGGGCTCGAGTTTCGATCTCAATGCGTTCGAGGCTATTCCTTACGGGCCGTTGGCGCAGGTGGATGCCCTGGCCCAGGTGCACTGGCGCCGCTGCCTGCCAGCCAGCGACTGGCATGCCCATTTCCAGTTTGAAGGCATCAGCGCGCTGCCTCGGGTTGATATCGCCACCTCCTATGCCGGTGCCGATGGCGCGGTCATCGATGCGCTGGTTGCCGCTGGAAGCAAGGCAATCATCAGCGCCGGGCTGGCGCCGGGTCGACCGGCTTCGGGCGAGGTGGCTGCGATCAAGCGGGCCATTGCCGCCGGTGTCATCGTGGTCCAGGCGACCCGGGCCTTGCGCGGAATCGTGCCGTGCCAGGCCTTTCTCCAGCGTGACGGTGTGCTGGCCGGTGGCGACCTGAGCCCGCACAAACTGCGCATATTGCTGATGCTGGCCCTGAGCCGAAACCTTCCAGCGGCACAGCTGCAGGCCTGCATTCTCGAGGCCTGACCACGGTGTGTCGTTGAGGCACTCCACAACAATAAGCACTTCGTAAGGACACCTGTCACCGGGTGTCGATGGTTTTCCTTTGCCTGCCGCTTTGTGAATTGATGCGCGCCATCCGGTGCGCGTCCGGTTGTCGGCCGCCCCGACGTTGATCGAGTTTGGATAATAATAATGAACCGACCTTGTTTTGCCGCGCCCTTGCTGTTTTCCATCGGGACTTCCCTCGCCAACTGTGCGCTGGCCGATTTTGTCGAAGACAGCAAGGCCAGCGTGGAGCTGCGCAACTTTTACTTGAACCGTGATTACCGACAGGACGGCGCCAAGCAGTCCAGGACCGATGAGTGGGCCCAGGGTTTCACGGGGCGACTGGTCTCGGGATACACCGAAGGCACCGTGGGATTTGGTGTCGATGCGCTGGGGCAGATGGGGCTCAAGCTCGACTCCAGTCCTGATCGCCGAGGTTCCGGGTTGTTACCGGTGGGCGACAGCGGACAGCCCGCCGACAGTTACAGCAAACTGGGGCTGACCGCCAAGGCACGGGCCGGCAAGAGCGTTTTGAACCTGGGCACATTGCAGCCGACGCTGCCCGTGGTCATGTACAACGACACGCGTTTGTTGGGCTCTTCGTTTCGAGGTGGCTTGCTCAATTCGCAGGACATTCAGAATCTGACGATCAACGCGGGGCGATTGACTCAGGCCAGCCTGCGCGACTCTTCCAGCAATGAAGATGTCGGGTACGGCGCAGCGTCCAGTGATCACTTCGATTTTGCCGGCGTCCAGTACGCGGTGACGCCTCGACTGAACCTGAGTTACTACAGCGCGAACCTGCAGGACATCTACCGGCAGCAATTCGCCGGCCTGACCTATCGCTTGCCGTTTGGCGAAGGGGTTGCGCTGAAAACGGACCTCCGTTATTTCGACAGTCGAGATGAGGGGCGCAAGCTGGCGGGGTCTATCGACAACCGCAACTTCAACGGCATGATCGGTCTGGAATACAAGGCCCACCGGTTGACCACCGCCTGGCAGTATCTGTCGGGGAACAATGATTTTCCGTTCCTCAACGGTGCCGAGCCCTATGTGGCCAACCTGGTGACCTATAACCTGTTTACCCGGGCGCAGGAGGATTCGTGGCAGCTGCGTTACGACTACGATTTTGCAGCTTTGGGTGTTCCGGGCCTGACCTTCATGACCCGTTACGTCGACGGGCGCAATGTCAGGACCGCCACCGTGGACGCTGGCCGCGAGTGGGAGCGTGACACTGATCTGGCGTATGTCGTGCAAGATGGTCCGCTGAAAGGCGTGAGCGTACGCTGGCGCAATGTGACCTTTCGTTCGGGCGACGGGTTGACCACCGATGCCGATGAAAATCGTCTGATCGTCGGGTACACCCTGGCGCTCTGGTAATCGATTTCCAGAGGCTGCAACCTCCGAGGGCCTGGCTGGCCTCGGGGGTTTTTCTGCTGACAGGCGTCGGCTATTTCCACTGATAAAAGGAACATCCCGTGAACCCAGGTATCGGTACTTTGGCGCGTATAGGCCAGCTCTACCCATCGGGTGGCCTCTGCGATCATGAGCCTCAACTGATGGTTCCCGAAGGCGTGCGTTTCGTCACGACCCGTGTGCCATTTCGCAAGACTTCGCTGGAAGACGACCGGAAATTTTCCGAAGGCCTGGAAGGGCATGCGCAGTTGCTCGTCGATGCAGGTGTCGATCTGCTCGCCATCAATTGCACGGCCGCGACCTTGCTGGCCGGACCCAAAGTGCTTCGCAAGCGCTTGCTGGACACGACCGGACTCGACAGCGTGACCACCATCGAGGCGGTTGTCGCAGGGTGTCGGGCGCAGAACATGCGGCGTATTGGCCTACTGACGCCTTATCCTGAGGAAGTGATCGAGGTGGAGCGCGAGTACTTCGCCGGCCTCGGCATCGAGGTGATCAGCGCCTTGGGCAGACCGTGCACCACGCCCGTGGAGCAGGGCAGTTTGCCGGCGCAGACGTGGCTCGATTTGGCGCAAGGCTTTCGCGGCATGGCGCTGGATGGCGTGTTGATCAGTTGTGCGGGGATTCAGGTGGCTGAGGTGTTGGCGACCATCGAAGCTCAATTGGAATTGCCGGTGGTGAGCAGCAATCAGGCGCTGGTGTGGATGTGCTTGCAGCGGTTGCGCATCGAGCGCGAGGTGCGGGGTTTTGGTTCGTTGTTTACGAAGACGTTGGCGGGCATCGAGTAAAGCATCACGGTTCACCGGCCAGCACAGGCTGGCCGGTGAAAGTCAGGCGTTATCGTTGGTGAGCGGGTGCGGGTGTCAGGGTAATCGCGATGGCCGCCGCAATCGCTGCCGCGGCAAACACCAGGAAGTTCCAGAAACTGTCCAGTTGCAGACCGGCGACGAAGCCGCCCAGGATCGGCCCGCCCATCGCGCCAAAGCGTCCGATGCCCACCGCCCAGCCCGTCGCCGATGCCCGGGCATGGGGCGCGTAGTAGTTAGCGATGTAACCCAGCTGGACCAAGGCCACGGCCACACTGCCGAAACCTGCGCAAGCCACCAGCACGTAGTTGACCATCATCGAGTTCTTCATTGACAGCGCGGCGATGGCGCAGGCGCCAAACGTAAAGCCCAGGGCCAGTGTCCGGCGCGCGCCGAAGCGGTCGGCAATCCGTCCGATGACAATCCCGCCGAGGGCGGCTGCCAGGTTGAAGATGGCGAAGAGCATCAGCGACGACCCCAGGTCGTAGCCATTGTGGCGCATGTACTGCGGCAACCACGTCCCAAGCCCGTAAACCACCATGACCGCCGTGCATTGAGCCAGCCACAGACACAATGTGCCCCGGCGATTTCGCTTGGAAAAGACCTCGGCCAGAATCTCACGGAACGGCGACAGTTGCGCCGCGCCCTTGTCGGCCGGTGCTGCGGGCAGTTCGCTGATGCCCAGGCGATCGGCCAATGCCTGCGCCTGGCGCGTACGCTTCTTGGCCACCAGAAACTCCAGTGATTCAGGCAGCCACAGCAACATGATCGGGATCAGCAAGAGCGCAATCGAGCCAGCAGCGACAACTGTCCGCCAGCCATGGTCGGCCATGAACGTCATGCCGACCCAGGCTGATAACAAGGCGCCGAGCGGGTAACCGGAGTACATCAGCGCGAAGTTGAGGTTGCGTCGATGGGGGGGTGAGTATTCGATCGTCAACGCCGCTGCCACCGGGATGACACCGCCCAGTCCCAACCCGCCAATGCCCCTGACCAGCGAGAATATCTGTGGGGTTGGCGCCCAGGCAGCGGCGAGCATGGAGCCCGAAAACAGCGCGATGCACAGCAGGATCAGTGGCTTTCGCCCGATGATGTCGCTCCAGGGGCTGATGAAATAGGCGCCGATCAGCGTGCCAAACAGCGCAGAGCTGCTCATGGCGCCGACTTCGAGCGGGGTCAGGTTCCATTGGGGATCGCTTAACAGGGCGGGCACGATGGTGCCCATCACACCGATGTCATAGCCCTCTGAAAGGATGGCGGCCCAGCAAAGGCCCAGTACTAAAAGCATGGTTCGGCGGGGAAGGCTGGCGGCCACCCCGGCATTGCTCGTCTCGGTGATGTGCACGTATTTGTCCTTTGGGTAGTGTTTTTATTAGGCAAGGTTTAGCCAGACCCGTAAATAGGGTGGCTAAAAAAATACAATGATCATTATTGGTGCTGGCGGTATCTGGTTATGCTCCCTATTGGACCAGCATTCATTTGTTTTATCAGGGTGATCGTCATCTGCAGAGACATCAAAAGAATACATCATTCGTTTTTGTGGTGTTAGTCCCTGCTTTGAAAAAAGCGCGGGCGAGCGCCCGGCGGTAGGGTTGAGCCTCGCCGGGGTCGATTTCGGGTATTGCGGGGGGGGGGGGGAATAGAGGCTCCGTGCGCCTTGAGGTCGTGTGCCCAAAACGCTGCCTGGCCTGCGTGATGCCGGTTGCTCAGATCACGGGTCTAGCGAGGAGTCAAAAATGGCTACAGTTGCGCTTGAGCATGCGCTTTGCGCAGGCGCTCTCGGCTATTGGTCAGGTGCACACTCATCGCGGCCCGCGCCGCTTCGGTATCCCGACGGGCGATCGCGTCGTAAATGGCTTCATGCTCACGCACCAGTCGAGCCTGGTAGTGTGCTGGATCGCTGTGCGTCAACTGCGCCGAATCCACGCGCATTCTCGGCAGCATGCCGGGGCCGAAGTGCGACATGATGTCGGTGAAGTATCGATTACCGGTGGCCAATGCGATCTGGTAGTGAAAGCGAAAGTCCGACGCCACAACGCTGCTCGATTGAAGCGCCTGATTGAATTCGTCCAGCGCGTTGCGCATCAAGGCCAGTTCATCGGCGCTGCATCGTTTGGCGGCGAGCCCTGCGGCCTCCACCTCCAGGCTGGCGCGAAACTCCAACGCGTCAATCACGTCGCGCAATGTGACGAAGGTGTGCGGATCGATTCGCAAGCCGTGGGTGTTGTCATGGCCCAGCACGAAGGTGCCCACGCCATGTCGCGTTTCCACTAGGCCAGCGGCCTGGAGCCTGGAAATCGCTTCGCGCACCACCGTTCGGCTGACGTTATACGTCTTCATGATCTGCGATTCGGTCGGCAGTTTTTCACCGCGCGGGATCACGGCTTCGGTGATGTCTCGCGACAGTTGCGCCACCAGCGTTTTGGCAAGGCTCTGGCGTTTGAGGCGGGGGGAGGGCGGTGGGGCGTTGTCGATCATCAGGGCAGCGCTCGGCGTGTGGCGACTCAGCATTATAGGCCGCTCACCGACCCTGGGCGGGTCGCAAAATCCATCTCGATCCGGATAAAGCAGTTATCTGTTTTTTAGTCTTCGACGATTTTTTTCAGCGTTTGGCGCGACGTTTCCGCAGCTCCTCACAACGCGGTTCAAGCGTCTTGTTTTATAGATATCTGTATTAGGCCGTCCTGCGTAGCTCGCCCCAAATGCACTTCATAAACTCCGGCTCAACAAGATCCGGAGGTTTCCATGGACGTTGCAGATTCCCTGAACACAGAAAAGCTCGAAGTTTCTACGCCCTTTATCAGGGATGCGGACATCGCTGAATTGGCCAAGTGGCCGAAGGTCATTGCTGCGCTGACCGAAGCATATGGCAAACCCATCAAAGACGTGATGGTGCCGCCGCGCATCATGGCCCGGGGGGAGGGGTTCTGGTTGCGCAGCCTGTGTGCGGTGTCGCCATCGGGCGAGTACATGGGCTGCAAATTGATTGCCGCCTCGCCGAAAATCCGCCGCGCCAGCTACCTCATTTCGCTGTTCGACCAGCGGACCATGGAGCTGGCGGCGCTGGTAGACGGTAATCGAATTACCGACCTGCGAACCGCAGCGACCGCCGTGGTGGCCGCCAATGCCGTGATCCCCGAAGGCGCATTGCGTGTGGGGGTGATCGGTTCCGGCTCGGTCGCCAAGAGCATGTTGACTGCCTTGCTCTCGGTGCGCGAAGTCTCCCTGGCGCGCGTGTTCAGCCCAACCCCCGCGAGCCGCGCCAGGTTCGCCGCTTCCTTTCTTGAATCCAATGGCCTGCTACTCGAAGCCGTCGACAGTGCGCAAGCGGCCATCGACGGCGTCGATGTGGTGGTGTGCGCGGCGCGCAGTCGTGACGAATCGCCGGTCTTGCTCGGTGATTGGTTGCAGCCGGGCATGGTCGTGCTGTCGGTGGGCTCCACGCTGCCAGAGCAGCGCGAAGTCGACTCGAGCGCCATGGCCCGTGCCGACCTAATCATTGCCGACATGCCTGAAGAGGTGCTGCACGAGACCGGCGATGCCCTGGTCGCCACACGTGACGGCGTGGATGTCGCCGGCAAGACCGTCAGCCTCGCCGACGTGGTGTCCGGCCAGAAACCTGCGCGCCGCTCCCCCGATGACATCGTGATCTACAAGTCGGTCGGCACTGCCCTGCAGGACGTCGTGACCGCCGAAATGCTGCTGCGCGAAGCGTTGTCCAGCAATCGCTATCAACTCATCCCCGCGGGCGTCGTGACGATCGACCGCTGAAGTACCCTTCCAAGGAGAACAACAAGAATGGCCAATTACAAACGCAACGACGCCCGTGCCTGGGCCAATGAAATGCTGGTCGGCTGCTCGGGTGTCACCATCCCGAGCTACAGCGCTGACCTCAAGCGTCTCAACGAGCAGGGCATCCGTCACGACATCCAGAAACTCGTGGACCTGGGCTTTACCTACACCTTGCTGTGCACCGAAGTCGCAATCACTCCGCAGGAAAATGCACAGTTCACCGCATGGGCCAAGGAGACGGCCGGCGACAAGCTGGGCCTGTTTTTCCACGCCGGATTTGGCACGCTCGCCGAAAATATTGAGGCGATGAAACTGGCGGAGAACGCGGGCGCCAGCATCGTGCTGCTGTCTTACCCGTCCAACTTCTGGCCGACCAGCGAGCAGGACATCTACGACTACACCCGCAGCATCTGCGATGCCACCGACCTGGCCGTGATGCTGTTCCCGATTCCGTTGTGGGGCTTCGAGCGCGTACACCCGCAGGGCATGTCCCCCGAGTTGATCCGTCGTCTTCTCGACGATTGCCCGAACATTGTGGCGATCAAGGCCGAACAAGGCTTCCCGCATGTGGCCGGTCTCATCGAAACCTGGCACCGCTTTGGTCAGGAAGTGCTCATCAGCTGCCCGATCGAGAGCGACGTGATTCCGTTGATGAAGTTCATGGACATGCAGTTCTCCGGCACCAGTTACACCCAGTGGATGGGCGACCATTTTCCCAAGACGTTCGACCTGGCCCGCAACGGCCAGTGGGAAGAAGCCATGAAGCTGCAATGGCAGGTTCAGCCTGCTCGCGGTGCGGTGGGGGCTGCCACCGGTGCCTATATGCCGGGTTCGAACTACATCAATCGGGCTCACTGGAAATACATGGACTGGCTGGCCGGTTTCAACGGCGGTCCGCTGCGTGCGCCGGGCGGAAGGATTCCGGATCGCCTGATGAAAGTCCTGCGCCAGGGCCTGGTGGCGTCGAAGCTCGAATGCACTTCGGACGACGACAGCCAGTTCCTGATCGGCCGATTCCCCTGCTGAGGACGTGTCTATGAGCATTGAATTGTTGAATGACCCGTCGCTGTGGCGACAGGGTGCTTTCATCAACGGCGAATGGGTCGGCCACACCGCGCATGGCACCTACACCGTGCGCAATCCGGCAAACGGAAACGTGCTGGTCGAGTTGCCGGTGTGCAAGGAAGCTGAAGCCGAATTCGCCATCGAGTCGGCGCACGAAGCCTTTACGCGCTGGAGCAAGGTCCCTGCCAAGCAACGTGCCGAGATCATCAACCAGTGGTATCGCCTGGTGATCGAACACAAGGAAGACCTGGCCACCTTGATCACCCTGGAAGAAGGCAAGCCGCTGTCGGAGGCTCGGGGGGAAATCGATTACGCGGCGTCCTTCCTGCAGTGGTTCGCCGAAGAGGCCAAGCGGATTCGCGGTGATGTGATTCCGGCGCCCAAAGAGACCCAGCGCATCGTTGCGCTGAAGCAGCCGATCGGGGTGTGCGCGGCGATTACACCGTGGAATTTTCCAGCCGCCATGATCACCCGCAAGGCCGGCCCGGCGTTGGCCGCCGGCTGCTCGATGGTGGTCAAGCCTGCGAGCCAGACGCCGCTGACAGCACTGGCGCTGGCCGAACTGGCGCGCCGCGCTGGTATTCCGGCAGGCGTCTTCAGCGTGCTGACCGGCAATGCGACGCGGGCGGTGGGGAACGTGCTGACCGGTCATCGGCTGGTGCGCAAGATCACGTTCACAGGCTCCACCGAAGTGGGCCGCGTGCTGCTCGCGCAGTCCGCCGAGACGGTCAAGAAGTGCTCGATGGAATTGGGTGGGAATGCGCCGCTGATCGTGTTCGACGACGCCGATCTGGACCTCGCGGTGGAGGGCATTCTCAACGCCAAATTCCGCAATACCGGGCAGTCCTGCATTGCCGCGAACCGGGTGCTGATCCAGGACGGCATTTACGACCAGCTCGCCGAACGCCTGGCGCGTCGCACCGCCGGATTGAAGGTCGGCAATGGCCTGGAGGAGGGCGTGCAGATCGGCCCGATGATCGACGCCGCGGCGGTGGCCAAGGTCGAGGAGCACCTGCTCGATGCAGTGTCCGGGGGCGCTCGGGTGCTCGCCGGCGGCAAGCGTCATTCGCTGGGCGGCGCGTTCTTCGAGCCAACCCTGGTCGTCGATGTGACGCTGAAGATGACCATCGCTCGCGATGAAACCTTCGGCCCGGTCATGCCGCTGCTGCGCTTCGGCGAAGAAGCCGAGGCCATCGCCATTGCCAACGACACCGACTTTGGCCTGGCGGCGTACTTGTTCAGCCGTGACGCCGCGCGGATCTGGCGCACGGCCGAAGCCCTGGAAGCGGGCATGGTCGGAATCAACACCGGGCTGATCTCTAATGAGGTCGCGCCCTTCGGCGGCATCAAGCAGAGCGGGCTCGGTCGTGAAGGCTCGCACTACGGCATCGAGGAATTCCTCGAGATCAAGTACCTGTGCTGGGACGGGGTCAACCCCGTGTAGCGCACAGGCACTCGCGGCCCGCGGCACGACGATGCAGCGGGCCCTTTCACCCCGATGTGGCCCCCAGAACAATCATAAAAGCAGGAAGTGCCATGAAGTATCGTCAGAAAAAATGCATTCGTTTGCCGGTTGCCATGGGCATCGTCCTTGCGGCCGGCGCCTTGTCACCCGCCAAAAGCTGGGCCGGTTTTAGTTGGGAACCGGATGATGGCTGGAAAATCGACTGGAATAATTCGCTGCGTTACTCGGCGATGTTCCGTGTCGACAAACGCAATGACCGGTTGTTGTCCAACCCCAACCTGGATGACGGCGACCGCAATTTCAGCAGAGGCCTGGTCTCCAATCGTGGCGAACTGTTCAGCGAACTGGACGCCGTCAACGAGAACGGTTTTGGTGCGCGGGTCAGCGCCAACGCCTGGTACGACACGGTCTACAACCGTGACAATGACAACCCGGGCATCGCCGGGGGCGCCTTTCCAAACCAGCTGTCCACCGGCCCGGATGAGTTCACCGATTCGACCCGCGACCAGCACGGCCGCAAAGCCGAAATGCGTGATGCCTTCGTATTCGGGCGCCTTCAATTGGGCAGCACCGAGTTGACCGGTCGCCTGGGCCAGCATTCGCTGCTTTGGGGCGAAAGCCTGTTTTTTGCCAACAATGCCGTGGCCGGCGCGCAGAGCCCGTTCGATACCACGCGCCTGCTCGACGACCCGACGGCTGAGGCCAAAGAGTTTGTGCTGCCGGTGCCGCAAGTGTCGGCGCAGTGGCAACTCAACGACGACCTGGCGATCGGTGCTTATTACCAGTTCCGCTACGTGCACAACCGCATTCCGGCATCGGGGAGTTACTTTTCGGTGTCCGACATTGTCGGTTCCGGCGCCGAGCGGCTGGTGCTCGACCCGACCACCGGGTTGTCCGCCGACAAGCAGTCAGACCGCGATGCCAAGGACTCTGGTCAGTTCGGCCTGCAAGTGCGCTGGCAAGTGGGCGAGTTCGACCTGGGCTTCTATGCGCTGCAATTCCACGACAAGGACTTCCAGCAAGTGACCCAGGTCGGGCAGCCGTTCGGGCCGTTCGGGCCAGTGCTGCCGACGGGTTACTACCTGGCGTACCAAGAGGACACCCAGCTCTACGGTTTCAGTGCCAGCCGCAGTTTCGGCAGCCTGAACCTGGCGATGGAAGCGTCCATACGCAAGGGCCAGTCGCTGGCGACTACCCACGCGGTCGACGCCTCGGCGCTCGGTGGCGCGGTGCCGGATAACCGTGATCATCCGGCCTACGCGGTGGGCGATACCGCCCATGTCAACGTGTCGACCATCTGGACCGTGCCGCGCACGGCCTTGTGGAACGAGGCGAACCTGGCGGCCGAGGTGGCCTGGACCCGGCTGCTCAAATGCAAGCAGAACTGCGATGACAGTGCCGCCGGTGTGGCGGCGCTGGACCCCAACATCACCCGCGATGCGTGGTCGATGCGGGCGGTGTTTGAACCCATGTACCGCCAGGCGTTGCTCGGGTGGGACATCAGCCTGCCAATGGGCGTCGGATTCACCCCCAACGGCTCGCGCAACCCGCTGGGTCCCTCGGCGATGCCGCCAGAAAACGGGGGGGATTTCACCCTTGGCATCAGCGGCCTGTACATGAACACCTGGGACCTGAACCTGGCCTACACGACGTTCTTCGGGTCGGCGGGGACGTTCCTCGATAGCACCAATTCCTACAGCTACAAACAGGCCCGTGCCGACCGTGATTTTGTCGCCTTCACCGTCCGCCGCAGTTTTTGATCAGTGCGTTTTATCAATAAAAACGAGGAGATACTCATGAAGAAGTTTCTTGCCTTGGGACAGGGGGTTGCGCTGTTGGCTTGCGCCATCGTCTTGCCGGTGCATGCCGGGGCGCCGGCCGATCAGGCTCAGCGCTTGAAGGGCGATCTGACGCCCTTTGGCGCCGAGAAAGCGGGTAATGCCGACGGTTCCATACCGGCCTGGACGGGCGGGTTTACCACGCCAACACCGGGCGACGTGCCCGGCGGACGGCGCGCCGATCCGTTCAAGGATGACAAGCCGCAGTTTTCAGTCACCGCGAAAAACATGGCCCAGTACGCCGGCAACCTCACCGACGGGGTGCAGGCAATGTTGAAAAAGTACCCGGACTTCCGCCTGGACGTTTACCCGACCCGACGCACCGCGGCAGCGCCGCAATGGGTGTATGACAACACCTTCGCCAACGCCACCCGGGGCACCCTCGAGAAGGGCGTGCCCAAAGGGGTCTACGGCGGCATTCCCTATCCAATCCCGCAAAGCGCCGAAGAGGTGATGTGGAACCATGTGCTGCGCTGGCGCGGTGCGCGTTTCCAGCATTACAACAACTGGTATCAGATTCTTGCCGACGGCCGCGCCGTACTGGTGACGGATGCGGAGATCAACGAACAACTGCCGTATTACGACAACAGCAGCAACCTCGAACAGTTCGAGGGCGAAGGCAAGCCGTTCTGGCAGGTGGCGATTCGCAACATCGGGCCTCCACTGCGGGCGGGTGAGGCATTGCTGGCTCACGAATACCTCGATCCGGACAAACTTCAGACCTGGGTTTACCTCAAAGGCCAGCGCCGCGTGCGCAAGCTGCCCAACGGCTGCTGCGACACCCCGACACCTGCCGCCGCCGGTGTGATGACGTTCGATGAGATGTACACCTGGACCGGGCGAATGGACCGCTTTGACTGGAAAATGATCGGCAAGAAAGAGCTGTTCATCCCGTACAACGCCAACCGCTCGCTGCAGCCGACCAAAGACGAAGACATGCTCAAGGGCAATTTCCTGAACCCGGACTATGTCCGCTGGGAGAAGCACCGCGTGTGGGTGGTCGAGGCGAACGTGCGCAGCGGCCAGCGTCACCAGGCCGCCAAGAGCCGCTATTACTGCGACGAAGACACCTGGATCTGCACGCTTGCGGATCGATGGGATGCCAACGGCCAGTTGTGGCGGACCTTGTGGTCGCAGGTCATCGTCGTGCCGGAACTGCCGGGTTCGGCCATCGCCACCTTCGGCTACAACGACCTGCAAACGGGCACGGCCTTCGTCGCCCAGCTCAACAACAGCAAGCCCAAGCACTACGTGCTCAAGCCGCTGGATAACGACAAAGTGTTCTCACCCGATGGCCTGGCCGGTAGCAGCGTGCGCTGAGCTCACCACCGCCTCCCTGTAGGAGCGAGCTTGCTCGCGATGGTCGTCAACGATGGCGCGGGATGCCTGACCATCCGCGGCGGGCTTGAGTCCATCGCGAGCAAGCTCGCTCCTACAGAGAGGCGCTCGCCCTGCAATTTGTAGATATCTGAATTAGAAACCGCCGCGTAGCGGGTGCACGGCGCAGTCCATACACTCGATTCACAACAGCCGGAGGGTGCGGCTGTCACTAAAACAACAACAAGGGGCAATGCCCATGAGTCGCATATCCAGCAAGGTGTGCAGTGGCATGTTTGGGGCGCTGCTGTGTGGAGTTTCCCTCTGCGCAGTCGCAACGGTACCGGTTTCCGAAGTCGGTGAGCCTGCCCGGCGCGCGGCCCTGATCGCCAGTCAAACTAACCAGGCCGTCCTGCTCGGCGCTGCCGTGACCGGGAGCCATCGCCTGGTTGTCGTGGGCGAGCGTGGCCTGGTGCTGCTGTCCGATGACGACGGCCAGCACTGGCGCCAGGGCGCCGTCCCCGTCAGCGTGACCCTGACCGCCGTCCGTTTCACCGGCCAGCAAGGCGTTGCCGTCGGCCATGGCGGCGTAGTGTTGACCAGCACTGACGGTGGCGAGCAATGGACGTTGCGCCTCGATGGTCGCCGTGCCGCTGAACTCGCCTTGCAAGCCGCGCAATCTGCCAACGATCCTTTACAGACCGATAACGCACAACGGCTGGTCGACGAAGGTCCGGACAAGCCTTTTCTCGACGTAGCCATCGACAAAGACGGTCACCTGCTGGTGGTCGGCGCCTACGGCATGATGTTCGCTTCAGC
This sequence comes from Pseudomonas sp. PB120, assembly GCF_009761815.1. Taxonomy (GTDB): domain Bacteria; phylum Pseudomonadota; class Gammaproteobacteria; order Pseudomonadales; family Pseudomonadaceae; genus Aquipseudomonas. The sequence goes on along the minus strand of NZ_RWIN01000139.1, from coordinate 12,956 downwards.
CGATTTCGGGCAGCACTGGAGCGCCTGGATGGGGCGTCTGGACAACCCGGACGGGCTGCACCTGTACGCGATTCGCCAGCGCGGCAATGACGTGCTGGTGGCGGGAGAGCGCGGGCTGGTGCTGCGCTCCGTCGATAGCGGAAAAACCTTCGAACGCCTCGATACGTCGTACAAGGGCAGCCTGTTCACCGCTGAACTGTTGGGCGAGCAGGATATCGTCGTCGCTGGCCTCAAGGGCAGCCTGTTGCGTAGCCACGACGCAGGCGCGACCTGGCAGCGTCTGACGGCGGCCGACGCCTCTTCATTCACTGCATCCTCACTCGGTGCCGACGGCACGCTGTACCTGGTCACCCAGGCGGGACATGTGCTCGGGCTGCAGCAGGGCACACTGGTGCCGCTGAGCCAGCAGGCGTTGCCGTCGCTGAACGGCATCCTGTCGGTCGATGCGGACAATGTCGTATTGCTCAGTAATCGCGGGATGACCACGCTGCGCCTCGACGGGCGAGCGGAGGGCTTGAAATGAATCTGAATATCTCACTGCCAGGACCTGTCCCGATGGCTGACTTCGACTCGCGTTCCGGCTCACTGGTCGAGCGCGCGATCTTCAACCATCGCCTGATGGTTGTGCTGCTGTGCTGCCTGGTGACGGTGTTCTTTGCCAGCCAGCTGCGTCATCTTCAACTCTCGGCCAGCTTCGAGAAGATGATTCCGCAAAGTCACCCCTACATTCAGAATTTCACCGCCCACGAAAAAGACCTCGTGGGGCTGGGTAACGCTGTGCGCATTGCTTTGGCCAATCCCAAGGGCACGATCTATGACGCAGCCTACATGGACGCCTTGCGTGAGTTGAACGACGAGTTGTTCCTGATGCCCGGCGTCAATCGCATGCAGATGAAGTCGCTCTGGACGCCGTCAACCCGGTGGGCCGGTGTCACCGAAGAGGGCCTGGAGGGCGGCCCGGTGATTCCGGACGGTTACGACGGCTCGAAAGCCAGCCTGCAGCAGTTGGGCGCCAACCTGGCGCGCTCCGGTGAGATCGGCCGCCTGGTGGCCACTGACCTGCGCTCCACGGCGATCTTCCTGCCGTTGTTGGCCAACGATGCCGAAGGGCACCCGCTGGACTACGCCAAACTGGCAGGGTCACTGGAGCAATTGCGCCACAAATACGAAGCGCGCGGCTACGAAATGCACGTCACCGGTTTTGCCAAACTGGTCGGCGACTTGATTGACGGTGTGCGCAGCGTCCTGGTGTTTTTCCTGATCACGCTGGTCCTGAGCAGCGCCGTCCTCTACTGGTTTACCCGCTGCTGGCGCTCCACGGCGGCGGTGGTCGTGGCCTCGCTGATTGCCGTGGTCTGGCAGCTTGGCGTCTTGCCGACCCTGGGCTTTGCGCTCGACCCTTACTCCATCCTGGTGCCATTCCTCGTGTTTGCCATCGGCATGAGCCACGGCTCCCAGAAAATGAATGGCATCCTGCAGGACGTCGGACGTGGGGTCAGCAAACTGACTGCCGCGCGGTTGACGTTTCGCCGGCTGTTCGGTGCCGGGCTGGCGGCGCTGGTGATCGACGCGGTCGGATTTGGCGTCTTGCTGGTAATCGATATCCAGGCGATTCGCGAGCTGGCGCTGGCAGCGTCGATCGGTGTCGGCATCCTGATTTTCACAAACCTGATCCTGTTGCCTGTGATCCTCAGTTACGTCGGCGTCTGCCCTCGCGCCGCACAGCGCAGCCTGCGTGCCGAACACGCGGAGCAGAGCGGGGCGGCCAGGCATCTGATGTGGCGCGTACTCGACCGTTTTACCCAACGGCGTTGGGCCATTGGCGCCATCGGTGTCAGCCTGCTGCTGGCGTTGGGCGGGTGGAGCGTTGCCAGTCATTTGCAGATCGGTGACCTCGATCCTGGCGCCCCGGAACTGCGTCAGGACAGCCGCTACAACCGCGACATGGCGTTCATGAATAGCCGCTACGGTGCTTCAAGCGACGTATTGGCGATCATGGTGAAGACCTCGGCCGGCTACTGTTCCGCACAGCCGACGCTGAACAAAGTCGATGCCCTGGAGTGGCAGTTGCGCCAGCTCGAAGGCGTGGAAAGCACCGATACCCTGGCACTGTTGAGCCGGCGCATGAGTGCCGCGCTCAACGAAGGCAACCCGAAGTGGTACGACTTCGTGCCCAACCAGGACATGCTCAACACCATCACCGCGAGTGCACCGCGCGGGCTGTATGACGATAGCTGTTCGCTGCTGACGCTCTACGTGTACCTGACCGACCACAAGGCGGCGACCTTGTCGCGGGTGGTCAAGCACGTCGAGCAGTTTGCCGCGACGAACAACACCGCCGACGTGCAGTTCTTGCTGGCGGCAGGCACGGCCGGCATCGAAGCGGCCACCAATATGGTGGTGACCGACGCCTGGCGTCAGATGAATCTGCTGGTGTACGCCATCGTGGCGCTGTTGGCGCTGATCACGTTCCGCTCGTGGCGCGCGGTGCTCGTGGCGGTATTGCCGTTGATGTTGACCTCGGTACTGGCCGAAGCCTTGATGGTCGTCCTGGGCATGGGCGTCAAAGTAGCGACGTTGCCGGTGATCGCGCTGGGCGTCGGGATCGGTGTCGACTACGCGCTGTACATTCTCTCGGTGATGCTGGTGCAACTGAAGTCCGGGCAGTCCCTTTCGATGGCCTATTACCGGTCGCTGATTTTTACCGGAAAGGTGGTCATGCTGACCGGCATCACGCTGTCCATCGGCGTTGCCACCTGGCTGGCCAGTCCCATCAAGTTCCAGGCTGACATGGGGGCGTTGCTCGCGTTCATGTTCCTGTGGAACATGCTGGGCGCGCTGGTCCTGGTGCCTTCGCTGTCGGTCTTCCTGTTGAAACCCCGGCGCGTCCGGGCAACAGAACCGCAATCGATGCCCGGCACTATCGACAACAAAATACTGGAGCAGGCCGGCCGCTAGCCGGGCTGAACAACCGCTCAAAACTAACAAGAACAAGCCGTAAGGAGAGCCACCCATGATCAATTACGATCTTATCTATCCGGGTAATCCCGACCAGTACCTGGACGATCTGTGCGAGCGCGTCTCGCAGGGCATGGACGAAGGTCTGTTGCCGGTCGAAGTGTTTCGCGACGAAGCGGTGTTTCGCGCGGAAATGGAACGGATCTTCACCCGTAACTGGATCTTCGTTGCCCATGCCTCGGAGATCCCCGAGAAGGGCGACTACGTGTTGCGCCGCATCGGCATCGACAAAGTCATCGTCACCCGTGACGACGAAGATCAGATCAACGTGTTGCTCAACCATTGCCGTCACCGTGGATCCGAACTGTGTCATCAGGACAAGGGCAACACACGTCACTTCAAATGCCCGTACCACGGCTGGGTCTATCGCAACAATGGCGATTGGGCCGGTGCACCCCACCTCAAGGACGCCTACGGCGGCCCGCTGGACAAAAAGGAATGGGGCCTGTTGCGGGCAGCCAAAATCGAGTCCATCCACGGCTTTATCTTCGCCTCGCTGAACGAAGACGTGCCGCCGCTGCGCGAATACCTCGGTGGTGCGGCCTGGATGTTCGATGCGCTGTTCGGCTTGCACCCCGATGGCATGAAGGTGCTGAAGGAGCCCGAGCGCTTTGTGGTCAAGGCCGACTGGAAGAGCGGCGCGGAAAACTTCAGTGGCGACGCTTATCACGTCAGCACGGCGCACCTGTCGGCCTCGTTGTCGGAATTCATTCCGGGGGTCAATCAGGTCAGCAGCCTGGCCAGCGGCTACGACTTCGGTAACGGCAACAGCTTCATCGGCCATGCACTGCCTGAACTGATTGCGCCGATGTTCGATTTCTGGGGATATCCGCAGGAATACCGCGCCCAGTTCGATCTGACCCAGCTCGATGACGTGCAGCTGGAGATGATCAAGAACGTGCCGCCGACCATTGGCACCATTTTCCCCAACTTCAGTTTCCTGCGCTTCCCGCAGCCGGACGTGCCCGGTGAAATGCCGATTCCGTTTACCAGCATTCGCATGTGGCAGCCCGTGGCACCGGGCGTGATGGAGCTGTGGAACTACGAACTGGAATACGCGTTCCTGCCTGAAGAGTTCCATGCCAAGGCGTATATGGCCGGTCAGTTCGGCTTCGGCTCGGGCGGCATCTTCGAGCAGGACGACACGGCGGTCTGGGAAGGTATCGCCAAGGTGGCTTCCAGCCCTTGGGCCCTGACCAAAGGCATGCGCCTGCATTACCAGCAAAAGCGCGGCGGCCCTGACCCGGACTGGAAAGGCCCGGGAGAATTCCATCCCTCGATCTATGGCGAGTACAGCCAGGAGCGTTTCTGGCGCCGTTGGGTGAAGGAGATGACCGAAGGCAAGGCAGCGAGTAAAAGCGTCGATCAGTGCGACGACCAGGGGGGATGCGAGTGATGAAAAATGTTCACGAAATGCGTAGCGCCGCCGAGGATTTTCTCGCCCGTGAAGCGCTCATCCTCGACGAGCGCCGGTTCCGCGACTGGTTTGCCCTGCTCGATGACGAGATCGACTACGACGTGCCGATTCGCATCGCCATGCGCAACTATGCCGATGAGTTCCCGTCAGGGGCGTTCCGCATCAAGGACTGCAAGGCGCACATCCAGACGCGTATTGCCCGCCTGGAAAGTGATCATGCCTGGGCCGAAGTACCGCCCTCGCGCACGCTGCGGGTGGTGGGTAGCGTACTGGTGGATGCCACTGATCGCGCCGACGTGATTTCAGTGGTCAGCGCCATGATCCTCTATCGCCAGCGCGGTCACGATGACCTGGGGGATGTGATTCCGGTGCGTCGACACGACCTGCTGCGCATCACCGAAGACGGCTTCAAATTGCTCAAGCGCAAGGCCTTGATCACTCACGCGGTACTGCAGACGCCCAACCTCGGCGTATTCCTGTAAACACAAGCATTAGGGAGCCGTGAGATGGCGAATGAAAAAGTGGAAGTGATCCTCGACGGCCTGAAGTGTCAGGGCTACGGCTTGTGCCTGGGTGCGGACGATGTCTTCGAGCTGGATTCGGTGGCCAACATCGCCCACCTGAAACAGCGTTTCGTGGATATTTCGCGCAAAGGCGAATTTGAACAACTGGTCCGCGACTGCCCGGCGGCGGCCATCAGCCTGCGTGTCGTTCAAGAATAATCACAAGAATTGGAGCAAAAAATGAGTGAGATCGCCAAAAACCTGATTGGCCGCAAGTTCGACCAGATCTGCTTCGTTGTCCCGGACCTCGAGGCCGCCATGGCCCTGTGGAGCAAGACCAATGGCGTGGAAGTGTGGAACGTCGCGCACGACCTGGCCAAGGAACAGACACAGAAGGAGTACCGTGGCCAGCCGGGCAATTTCCAGTTCAGTTGCGCCTACGGTTTCGCCGGTGACACGCTGATCGAGCTGGCCCGTCATGACGGCGGCGACAGCCTGTACAAGGACTGGATCGACAGCCGTGGCTATGGGCCGCACCACATTGGTTTCCGCCAGTCCAGCGCCGAGGAATACGCCCAGGCCGAGCAGCACTATCAGGAACTGGGGCTGGAAAAAGCCATGGCCGGTTTTTTTGAAGGCCCGTTCGGCAACTGCCGCTGGAGTTACTGGGACACCCGCGAATTGATCGGTTTCTACACCGAGCTGTATTACGTCGACGGTGAGTTGAACGACCGCATGGCCGCGTTGCGCCGTGGCGAAAACGTCAGCATCACTTCCTGATCGGATCGGGGCGCGCGTTGACGCCGCCCCCTGCAGCGCACTGCGCGAACAACGGAGTAACGATTCATGAATATCATCGGTCCAGATGCGGTGGTCTTCGGTGTGGACGACCTCGAAGTCGCCGCCCGGTACATGACGGATTTCGGCTTGAAGCCGGCGGGGCAGGTACGTGAAGGCCTGCTGTTTGAAACCCTGGACGGCACCGGCGTGATTATCTGCGACGCCAGCGACCCGAACCTGTCGCCAGCGCTGAGCCCCACCAACAAGGCACGCAAGATTGTCTATGGTGTCGCTGACCAGGCAAGCCTCGATCAGATTGCCGCCGAGCTGGGCAAGGATCGCGAGGTCACGCGCCTGGACGACGGGGCCATCGAGGCCCTCGACGACCTGGACATCCCGCTGGTGTTCCAGCTGACCCGCCGTCGCGAGATCAGCCTGCCGGCGGAAAAAATCAACGCACCGGGCGCGCCGCTGCAACGACCTGTCAATTGCATCGGTGTCGACGATCAGGGGGTTGTGCCGCAGTTGCGCAGCCTGGGGCATTTTGCAATGTTCGTGCCGGACGTGGCCAAGGCTGAGGCGTTCTATGTCGACCGCCTGCAGTTTCGCGTCAATGACCGTCTCGGTGGCGGCCCGTTCATGCGTTCCAAAGGCACTCATGAACACCACACCATGTTCCTGATCCAGACCCCGCCACAGCTCAAGGGCATTGAGCACATGGCGTTTCACCTGGGCGGGCCGAGCGAAGTGATGCAGGCGGGCAACCGCTTCCGTGACCTCGGTTACCCGAGCTTCTGGGGCCCGGGGCGGCACAACTTCGGGTCGAACTGGTTCTGGTACTTCGATGGCCCGCTGGGGTGCCGCTTCGAGTACGACGCCGACATGGACAAGCACGATGACAGTTGGGTACCGCGCGAGGTACCCCTGCACGCGGATAACGCCCAGGCTTACCTGATGGAGATGCTGGAAGAAAACTGGGCACCGTTCGATGGGCCGCGTAAACCGGCGAACAGCCCTGCCTGATCGCCGACCCCCTGTAGGAGCGAGCGTGCTCGCGATGGACGTCAACGATAACGCGTGCTGTCTGAATGACTGCGTTGTCTGAACGTTTTTCGTCGGAACGCCGCCCGGAGACAAGCTCGCGCCTACAGGAATCAGCCAATCCCCCCAATCCCCTGTGGGAGCGAGCCTGCTCGCGATGGACGTCAACGATAACGCGCCCTTTCTGAATGGACGCGGTGTCTGTGCGTTCATCGCGAGCAGGCTCGCTCCCACAGGGGTATCTGTACAAGCCCGAAACGCACCGTTCCAGCCTTGCATTTGTTGGATATCTGCCTTGAGGGAATCCCTCTGGCTCCCCTCTGTAGCGCTCCCTAACATGAGGTTCATTGAATATCGCGATGGCGCTTGCGGCGTGCTCACTGCCTGCGAAACGGCCTCGGCGAAACAACGACAAGAACAGTAGAGAAGGCAATCATGAGCAAGGACAATCCGTTTCGTTTCACCGGTGTCGAGTGTGTCCGGTTCGCGGTCGAAGACCTCGCCGGTGCCTGTCGTTTCGCGGCTGATTGGGGGCTGTCGTATGTGCCTTCGGTCGACCCGGAAGTGAAGCTGTTTCGCGCCGTCGATGGCTCCGAGGTCCAGGTTGTCGAGACCGATCTCTCGCGCATCGAGCGCACACCCATTGGTGGTGGCAGCGGCCTGTGCGAGATCGTCTGGGGCGTGGAAGACCAGGCTACGCTCGCGGCTTTGGCCGAGGACCTGGGACGTGATCGCCGGGTCGAAATCGATAAAGACGGCGTGCTGCACAGCGTCGATGATCTGGGCATCAACCTGGGCTTTCGCATCACCCAGCGCAAACCGGTGCACTTTGATGTCACCCGCTTCAACGCACCGGGCCAGCCGAGTCGCATCAACCGCCGCGCGCCGGCCTACAAAGTCGCCAAACCGCGTGAAATTAGCCACATCGCCATCGGTGTGGATGACGCGAGTGAAGCCGCGCGTTTCTACATCGAACGCCTGGGCTTCCTCGTCTCTGACCGTTATGCCGATCGCGGGCTGTTCATGCGTTGCTCGCCCAGCGGTAACCACCATCACGTGTTCTTCATGAATGCCCGGGTGCCGGGGACTCGCTTCAATCATCTGGCATTCAAAGTACGCGACATCCACGAAGTCATCGGCGGCGGCCAGCACCTCGACTCGCTGGGCTGGAAGACATTTGCAGGCCCAGGGCGCCACACCATTTCCTCCGCCTGTTTCTGGTACTTCCAGACCCCGTTTGGCGGTTCCTGGGAGTACGCCGCCGACGAGGACGTGGTGACGGAAGAATGGGAAGCCCAGGACTTCGCCGCCATCGCGCACATTTTTTCGGAATGGACCTTTGGCCTGGAAAAATCCGACGGCACCTTGAAAGGGCCGATTTCCGCGAGCAAAGAGCAGAAGCTCTAACGCCTCCGGTTTCCTCATCGGGTGTCCGGCACGCCATCGCTGCGGCGAGCGGGCAGGGCACCTCTTCACCAGATTTCGAGGAGCAATTTCGTGTCCGACGTTCAAACGCCATACTGGATCGAGCTGCTGCACACCCAAGTGCGCCAGATCCAGGGCAAGTACCGCACTCGCATCATTGAAGCCGGCTCGGGGCCGGCGCTGATTCTCTTGCACGGCACTGGCGGCCATGCGGAAAACTACGCGCTGAACATTGCCGAACTGGCCAGGCATTTCCACGTCATCGCCCTGGACTTTCTCTGGCATGGCAAGTCGCAGACCGAGGGTTACGACCCCGAGATCATTCCCGTTCTGGTCGATCAAGTGGTCGATGTGATGGATCAGCTCGGCCTGGCCAGTGCTTTTGTCGAGGGGCAATCGCTGGGCGGTTGGGTGGCCATGCAGTTGGCATTGCGGCATCCCGAACGGGTCGACGCGCTCGTGCTGACCACCACCATGGGCTACACACCCGACGCCGGTGCTATAGAGGGTTATGTCGAGCCGGACTGGGCGAGCAATCTGCCGAGTTCGCTGGAGGTCTTGCGCGAGCCGAGCTTCGACAACGTGCGAACCCGCATGGCACGCATTCTGGCCAACCCGCAGCGCCTCACCGATGAAGCGGTCAAGGTGCGTCAGGCGCTGTATTGCCAGCCTGAACTGGCCGCCGTGCAAATGGAATTCATCAGCGAATACCTGGCCGGTCCGACCATTCGCCAGCACCTGGTGACCGACGCACTGGCCGCGCAGATCAGCCAGCCGACGCTGGTGTACTGGGGCGAAAAAAATCGCACACCGCCAGCCCTTGGCGAACACATCGCCCGTCGAGTGCGCAACGGCACGTTCCATTGCGCCCGCGACACCGGGCATTGGGCCCAATTCGAAAGTGCCAGCGAACACAACGAAGTGGTGGCGGCCTTCCTAGGCTCGCTGCCATCAGCGGAGAAAACCATCATGACGCCCCCCCTCAACCCGGTTGGCCGCTGGGAAATCCTTTCCTGGGAACAGGCCTTCGACGACGGCCGTCGCGAGCTGCCGATGGGCGAGCACCTGCACGGTTTCATCCTGTACACCGAGGGCGGTCACATGAGCTGCATGATCGCCAGGGCGCAACGGCCGAACTTCGAAACGGGCGGCCAGTGGAACGCCAGTGACGCGGAAAAGGCCGGTGCCTACTCCAGCCTGTTGGCGTACGGCGGTCGTTACGAGTTGAACGGTGATGTGATCACGCACTTCGTGGATATCAGCTTGTTCCCCAACTGGGTGGGCGGCGCGCAGAAACGCCGTTTCGACGTCAACGACGACGGCACCCTGACCCTGAGTGCACGCCTTGAAGAAGGCACTCCACAGGCCCGAAGCGCACGCCTGGTCTGGCGCCGTGCCGACGTTTGATCACAGAGAGGCAAAGATGAATAACCCACAAAATCCCGAGATTGGCCAAAGCATCCAGACCGGTTCCATCGTGACCAACTACCACGACATCGGTAGCGGTGAACCGGTGCTGTTGCTGCACGGTTCCGGCCCCGGCGTCAGTGCCTGGGCCAACTGGCGCCTGAGCATTCAGAGCCTGCAGGGCGACTTCCGTCTGCTCGCACCGGACCTCGCCGGCTTCGGTTTCACCCAGGTGCCGGCAGGTATCGACTACTCGCGAGCACTCTGGCTGGAGCAACTGGTCGACTTCCTGGATGCAATGGACGTCCAGAAGGTCAATGTGATCGGTAACTCGTTCGGTGGTTCCATGGCCCTGGCCCTGGCGATCCACCATCCGGAACGCGTCAACAAGCTGATTCTGATGGGCAGTGTCGGGGTTCCGTTTGAACTGACACCCGGCCTGGACGCGGTGTGGGGGTATGAACCGTCGCAAGAAAACATGCGGGCGATCATGCGCATCTTCGCCTATGACCAGTCGCTGGTCGGCGACGACCTGGTGCGCATGCGCTACGAAGCCAGCAAACGGCCCGGGGTCCAGGAAGCCTATTCGGCGATGTTCCCGGCACCACGCCAGCGCTGGGTGGAAGCAATGGCCCATGGCGAGTCCCAGATTCGTGGCATCGGCCACAAGACGCTGCTGGTCCATGGCCGCGACGACAAGGTCATTCCACTGTCCACCTCACTGACGTTGCAGCAGTGGATCGACGACAGCCAGCTGCATATTTTCGGGCGCTGTGGCCACTGGACCCAGATCGAGCACGCCGCCGCGTTCTGTCAGTTGGTGACGAATTTCCTCAAGGCGGCCTGACCGGCCCGCCGGGCATTTGAACAACAGCCGAACAAGAACAAAAACAAGGAATTCCGCGATGACTCAAACCGTAAAAAAAGTGTTGATCGTCGGTGCCGGCACCGCCGGTATGTCCGCCGCTATTACCTTGCGCCGCATCGGTGTCGAGGTCGACATGATCGACATCAACCCGAACTGGGGCGCGCTGGGCGCCGGGCTGACGATCACCGGGCCGACCCTGCGTGCACTGCATCAGCTCGGCGTTTATGCCGACATGGAGGATGAGGCGTACGTCGGCGAAGGCATTCAGGTCTGCAATACCCAGGGCGAGCCGCTGCGCACGCTGGACACGCCGATGCCGGCGGACAGCCCGACCAAGGGCAGCGGCGGGATCATGCGCCCGACCCTGCATGGCATTCTTGCCCGGCATGTTAAGGCGGCGGGCGCACCAATCCGCCTGGGCCTGTCAGTGGAGGCCCTGGAGCAGGATGACGCCGGGGTGAACGTGACGTTCAGCGATGGCAGCCAGGGTCGTTATGACATCGTGCTCGGCGCCGACGGGGTGTTCTCCAGGGTGCGCGGGCTGATCATGCCTGACGCTCCCAAACCCGAGTACACCGGCCAGAGCTGTTGGCGCCTGTTTCTCGAGCGTCCGGCCAGCATCAAGCGCCGCACGTACTTCCTGGGAGGGCCGTACAAGGTCGGTTTCTCTCCGGTGTCAGCGACCCACATGTACATGTTCCTGCTTGAGCGCACCCCACAGGTGTTCATCGAACCGGCCAACTTCCACAGCGAACTGGCCAAGCGCCTGGAGAGCTACGGCGGCGTGCTGGCCGACGTCCGTGATTCGCTTGGCGAGCAGGACAACGCGGACATCAACTTCCGCCCACTGGAAATTTTCAGTTTGCCGGCCCCTTGGTATCGCGGGCGCGTCTTGCTGATTGGCGACTCGGCGCACCCGACGACCCCACAGCTGGCCTCCGGCGCGGGCATGGGCATCGAAGACGCCCTGGTGCTGGCGGAAGAACTGGGTCGGGCGGACAGCGTCGAGCAGGTGTTTGCCCGCTTCATGGAACGCCGCGAGGCGCGCTGCCGGCTGGTTACCGAAAGCTCGATGGAGCTTGGCCGCCTGGAGCAGGCGCGGGCGCCGGTCGAGGCACAAACCAAAGTGGTCGAGCATGCGCTGCTGATCCTGAGCGAACCCATTTGAGCCGGAGTATCCGATGAGTATTGATGATTCGTTGCTGCAAGAAATCAGTGTCGACCTCTACAACGCGCTGCGCGGGGCCGAGGCCATTGCGCCGCTGACCGAACGTTATCCGCAGCTGACCATTGAAGATGCCTATGGCATCCAGCAGCACCTCATGGCGCTGCGCCTGGACGATGGCGAGCGGGTGGTCGGCAAGAAAATCGGCGTGACCAGCCAAGCCGTGATGACGCTCCTGGGCGTCGACCAGCCGGACTTCGGCATCCTCACCGATGCCATGGTCGTCAATTCCGGAAACGCCATCGCGACGTCCTCGCTGATTCAGCCCAAGGCTGAGGGCGAACTGGCGTTCGTGCTCAAGCACGATCTGATGGGGCCAGGCATCACCGTTGCGGACGTATTGCGCGCCACCGAAGGCGTGATGGTCTGTTTCGAAATTGTCGATTCGCGCATCCGGGACTGGAAAATCAAGATCCAGGACACCGTGGCGGACAACGCCTCGTGCGGGGTGTTCGTACTCAGTGACCGGCTGGTGCCCGTACAGGACGTGGACCTGTTGCACTGCGGCATGGTCCTGGAGAAAAACGGCGAGATCGTCGCCACCGGCGCGGGTGCCGCGACCATGGGCTCGCCTGCGGTGGCCGTGGCCTGGCTGGCCAATACCCTGGGGCGCCTGGGCCTGTCGTTGAAAGCGGGAGAGGTGATCCTTTCCGGTTCGCTCGGTCCGATGATTGCGGTCAAGGCGGGTGACAACTTGCGCGTTTCCATCGGCGGTGTGGGCAGTTGCTCGGTCCGTTTCACCTGACACGGGGTGCTGCCCATCGCGTCGTACACCCAGAGGAGACAGGGTATGAACTTCGTCCTTAAAGAGTCGATCCTGGCCGGGATCATTGGCGGTGTGGTCGCTGCCATCCTGGCCTTCAGCGTCAATCAATTCCTGGTGCCGTTTCCGCAAAGCATTCTGGACAACTCGCTGGGCAACGGCATCAGCGGCTTCGTCAGTGGCCTGCTCAGCGGCTTCATCGGCGTTTACCTGGTGTTGCGCAAAGTTGCCAAACACCCCTAGACACTGCGGGCCGGTTCTTTTCGGCTGGCCTGTCATGCACGGCTGGAGCTCTGCCATGAATAAACTCAAAGTCGCCATCATCGGTTCCGGCAACATCGGCACCGACCTGATGATCAAGATCCTGCGCAACGCCAAACATCTGGAAATGGCCGTGATGGTCGGCATCGACCCGGCCTCCGATGGGTTGGCCCGCGCCCAGCGCATGGGCGTGGCGGTGACCCACGAAGGGGTCGAAGGCCTGACCCGCATGGATATTTTTAACGATA
>NZ_RWIN01000138.1 GCF_009761815.1 Pseudomonas sp. PB120 | reverse complement strand
TGGGGCCGCTACGCGACCCAGCGGGAGCAAGCTCCCTCGCCACAAGGGCGAGCCTGCCCTCGAAAATTGGGCAGTCTCTTTTAGTGCTGCAAAATCTTCTCGAGGAAATGCTGCGCACGCTCGGAGCGTGCGCTGATGTCGCCGAAGAACTCTTCCTTCGGGCAGTCTTCGATGATTTTTCCCGCGTCCATGAAGATCACCCGGTCCGCCACTTTACGGGCGAAGCCCATTTCGTGGGTCACGCACATCATGGTCATGCCTTCGTGGGCCAGTTGCACCATCACGTCGAGCACTTCGTTGACCATCTCGGGGTCGAGCGCCGAGGTCGGTTCGTCGAACAGCATCACGATCGGGTCCATCGCCAGCGCACGGGCAATGGCCACACGCTGCTGCTGGCCACCGGAGAGCTGGCCCGGGTGCTTGTGAGCGTGGGCGGAGAGACCAACGCGCTCCAGCAGTTGCAGGCCTTTCTTGGTGGCTTCTTCCTTGCTGCGGCCCAATACCTTGATCTGCGCGATGGTCAGGTTTTCGGTGATGGTCAGGTGCGGGAACAGTTCGAAGTGCTGGAACACCATGCCCACCCGCGAGCGCAGTTTCGGCAGGTCGGTCTTCGGGTCGGCGATGGACGTGCCATCGACCACCACGTCGCCTTTCTGGAACGGTTCCAGCGCGTTCACGCATTTGATCAGGGTGGATTTGCCGGAGCCGGACGGCCCGCAGACCACAATCACTTCGCCTTTTTTGACCTCGGTGCTGCAGTCAGTCAGTACCTGGAAGTCGCCATACCACTTGTTGACATTCTTGATAGAGATCATACGGCAAACCTTTTTTGCAGACGCTTGACCAGCAGCGAGGCGGCAAAGCTGATTGTGAAGTACACGAGACCTGCGAAGATCAGGAACTCATTGGAGCGGCCGATGATGTCGCCACTGGCACGCGAGGCATTGAGGAAGTCCACCAGGCCGACCGCGTAGACCAGCGAGGTGTCTTGAAACAGGATGATGCTCTGTTGCAACAGCAGCGGGGTCATCTTGCGGAAGGCCTGCGGCAGGATGATCAAACGCATCATCTGGCCATACGTCATGCCCAGGGCCTGGGCAGCCCCCATCTGGCCTTTGGGAATCGACTGCACGCCGGCGCGGACGATTTCGCAGAAGTATGCGGCTTCGAACATCATGAAGGCCACGATGCACGAGGCGAACGCGCCGATTGGCGTATCTTCGCCGGTGATCCAGCGCAGCACGAACGGCACCGCCAGGTAGAACCAGGTGATGACCAGCAGCAGTGGAATCGAGCGGAAGTAGTTGACGTAGGCGCCGGCCAGGTTCGACAGCAGCTTGCTGTGGGACAGGCGCATCAGCGCGAGGACCGTGCCGAGGATAATGCCGCCGACCACGCCCATGGCCATCAGCTTGAGGGTCATGACCATGCCGTTCCACAAGCCCGGCAGGGACGGGATGATGCCCGAGAAGTCGAATTCCATCATTTACCCCCTACGGAGATCAGGCCAGGCACGGCAACTTTCTTCTCGACCAGACGCATCAGCAGCATCAGGCTCATGTTCAACGTGAAGTAGATCAGTGTCGCCAGGGTGAAGGCTTCGAACAGGTTGGCGGAGAATTCGGCGGTCTGCTTGGTCTGCGCGAGCAGCTCCATCAGGCCGATCAGCGACGCCACGGAAGTGTTCTTGAAGACGTTGAGAAATTCCGAGGTGAGCGGCGGAATGATGATCCGGTAAGCCTGGGGCAGCAGCACATTCCAGTAGATCTGCGGCAGCTTGAAGCCCATGGCGCGGGCAGCGGATTCCTGGCCTTTGGGCAGCGCCTGGATACCGGTGCGCACTTGTTCGCAAACGCGAGCGGTGGTGAACAGGCCCAGGCAGACGACCACACTGAGGAACGCCGAAGTGGTCGGGTTCAGGTCCTGCTTGTACCAGTCCTGCAGGTTCTGCGGCAGCAGATCGGGCACCAGGAAGTACCAGATGAACAGCTGAACCAGCAGCGGCACGTTTCGGAAAAGTTCGACGTAGCAGGTCGCGATGCCCGATACGATGCGGTTCGGCACGGTGCGCATGACGCCCAGGATCGAACCCAGTGTCAGGGCGATGATCCAGGCCACGATGGCGATGGCGATGGTCCAGCCCAAACCGGCAAGGTACCAGTCGAGATAAATCTCGCTGCCCACGCCAGTGGACTTGAAGAACACGCCCCAGTCCCAGTTGTAATTCATTAGGGTCTCCCCTCTGATCATTCGATGTACAAGTGCCCGCCTGGGGAGATCCTTTCCCGCCCGACTTGAACGTCAGGCACACACGAACGGCTCGACAGCCACCGGTTCGAGTGTTTCCAAAAATGCCAGCAGGGAGTGACAACCTCCTGAAAGAGCAGCGCCCTGTCAGGAGGTAAGGTTAGTCAGAAATCAGGACTTCTTGTCGTCAGCCGCTTTATCGGTCGGGTTGGCGATCAGTTTCTTGAGCTCGTCGCTCATCGGGAAGTTCAGGTTCAGGCCTTTTGGCGGGATAGGTTGCATGAACCATTTTTCGTAGATCTTGTTGATCTCGCCCGACGCGTAGGTGGCCTTGATGGCGTCATCCACAGCCTTTTTGAACGGCTCGTCGCCTTTACGCACCATGCAGCCATAGATTTCGTAGGACTGCGGGGTACCGGTGACAGCCCAGTCATCCGGTTTCTTGGCCTTGGCCGATTCACCGGCCAGCAAGGCGTCGTCCATCATGAAGGCAACAGCGCGGCCCGATTCCAGCATCTGGAAGGACTCGCCGTGGTCTTTGGCGGAGATGACGTTCATGCCCATCTGCTTGTCGGCGTTCATCGACTTGAGGATGCGCTCGGACGTGGTGCCTGCGGTGGTCACGACGTTCTTGCCTTTCAGGTCGTCGAAGTCCTTGTAGGCAGAGTCTTTCTTGGACAGCAGGCGGGTGCCGATTTCGAAGATGCCGACCGAGAAGTCAACTTGCTGCTGACGCTCGACGTTGTTGGTGGTGGAGCCGCACTCGACGTCCACGGTGCCGTTCTGGACCAGAGGAATACGGGTTTGCGAGGTTACCAGGTTGTATTTGACCTGCAGGTTCGGGAGGTCCAGGTCTTTCTTGATGGCTTCAACGATTTTCAGCTGGATATCGTGGGAGTAGCCAACCGGTTTGCCGGAAGCATCCGCGATATAGGAAAACGGAATGGAAGCGTCGCGATGCCCGAGGGTGATGGTGCCGGACTCTTTGATCTTCTTCAGTGTGCCGGTGAGCTCGGCAGCGAAAACTGGAGTGGTAATCAGAGCGGCAGCAATGGCTGCGCCCAGGATATGGGGAACGATGCGCATCAAATTTTCCTCGACATTGTTTTTTTTATGGAGCCAGTTGTTCGGCCCTTTTGTGCTTCGAACGGTTGGCGGCCCCTGAAGGTTCGGCACAACAAGCATTCGTCCAAGAGTGTAGAGCATGACTCGTGCCAGGCCAGGCGACATGGATCAAAGTATTGATTTATAAGGTAATAAAATATTTGTGACACTATTTTTAGCCAAGGATAATCCGGTTTACCGAATCGACTGGCGGGTCGCGTTCGGAAAACCGAATGCAATGACCGGTGCACAACCCCTGTAGGAGTGAGCCTGCTCGCGATGGCGGTGTGTCAGAGAACAATTATTCGACTG
>NZ_RWIN01000137.1 GCF_009761815.1 Pseudomonas sp. PB120 | reverse complement strand
CTGCTCGCGATAGCGGTGTGTCATTCAACATCTCTATTGAATGACACACCGCTATCGCGAGCAGGCTCACTCCTACATTGGAATTGTGTTGTATCAGGCGGCTTGCTGAAACTGCTGCCGATACTGGTTCGGCGACAACTCCGTGTGCTGGCGGAACAGTCGGGCGAAGAAGCTCGCGTCGTCATAGCCGACTTCATAGCTGATGGTCTTGATGCTTTTGCGGCTGCCGGAGAGCAGGCCCTTGGCCGTTTCGATGCGCAGGCGTTGCAGGTAATGCAGGGGTTTGTCGCCGGTGGCGGTCTGGAAGCGGCGCATGAAGTTGCGGATGCTCATGCCGTGTTCGCGGGCGACGTCTTCAAAGCGGAATTTGTCGGCGAAGTGTTCTTCGAGCCAATGCTGGATCTGCAGGATGATCACGTCCTGGTGTAGCTTCTGCCCGCCGAAACCGATTCTGCCCGGCGAATAACTGCGCTGCACTTCATACAGAATGTCTCGCGCGACGGCCTGGGAGACATTGGCGCCGCAGAAACGCTCGATCAGGTAAATGTAGAGATCGCACGACGAGGTTGTACCGCCGGCGCAATACAAGTTATCGGCGTCGGTCAGGTGTTTGTCCTGATTGAGTTGTACTTTGGGATAACGCTCGGCAAAGGCGTTGAAGAAGCGCCAGTAGGTGGTCGCTTCCTTGCCATCGAGCAACCCGGCTTCCGCGAGCCAGAACACCCCGGTGGCCTCGCCGCACAGCACCGCGCCGCGTGCATGTTGCTGGCGCAGCCATGGCAGGACTTGGGGGTAGCGTTTGCAGAGTGTTTCGAAGTCGTCCCAGAAAGCGGGAAGGATAATGATGTCGGCGTTTTCCAGGCCGCCGTCGACCGGCATGATCACGTCGCTGAAGCTGTTTACCGGTTGGCCATCGGGGCTGACCAGTCGGGTTTCGAACACTGGAGTCAGGCCGTGGCCCAGTTGTTTGCCGTAGCGCAGGCTGGCCAGGTGAAAGAAATCCTTGGCTTGCATGAGAGTGGTAGCGAAAACCCGGTCGATAGCCAGGATGCTGACGCGCCGCAAGGGCGTGGAGACTTGGTTAGACATAATTCAACTTTATTCTTATAGGGGAAAGTGGTCACCGGACGGCTGGATCGTCTTATTTTTTGTCTGATGTGTCCAGTGTCCTGTATCGGATGCGAGGCTTAGTCTCTGGAGGCCGTTTCCCTCCAACAATAACAACAGGTGCCGCATGATCCCCAGAACCTTGTTCAGTCCCGAGCACGAACTTTTTCGCGACAGCGTGCGAACGTTCCTCGAAAAAGAGGCCGTGCCCTTTCATGAGCAATGGGAAAAACAGGGCTATATCGACCGTCAGTTGTGGAACAAGGCGGGGGAGGCCGGGATGCTGTGCTCGCATCTGCCGGAACAGTACGGCGGGCTGGGGGCGGATTTTCTCTATAGCGCGGTGGTGATCGAAGAGGTCGGTCGTCTCGGCCTGACCGGTATCGGTTTCTCTCTTCACTCCGACATTGTCGCGCCCTACATCTTGCATTACGGCAGTGAAGAGCTGAAACACAAATACCTGCCAAAACTGATCTCTGGCGAGATGGTCACCGCGATTGCCATGACCGAGCCGGGCGCCGGTTCCGACCTGCAAGGGGTGAAAACCACCGCAGTACTGGATGGCGACGAGTACGTGATCAACGGCTCGAAAACCTTCATCACCAACGGCTTCCTGGCTGACCTGGTGATTGTGGTGGCCAAGACCGATCCGAAGGCGGGTGCCAAGGGCACCAGTCTGTTTCTGGTGGAAGCCAATACTCCGGGGTTCGCCAAAGGCAAGCGCCTGGAAAAGGTCGGGATGAAGGCTCAGGACACCTCAGAGCTGTTCTTCCAGGACGTGCGAGTGCCCAAGGAAAACCTGCTCGGCCAGGCGGGGATGGGGTTCGCTTACCTGATGCAGGAGTTGCCGCAGGAACGCCTTACTGTTGCCATCGGCGGGCTCGCTTCGGCTGAGGCCGGGCTGCAATGGACGCTGGAATACACCCGCGAGCGCAAGGCGTTCGGCAAGGCCATCGCTGATTTCCAGAACACCCGGTTCAAACTGGCAGAGATGGCGACCGAGATCCAGATTGGTCGGGTCTTTGTCGATCGCTGTCTGGAGTTGCATCTGCAGGGCAAACTGGACGTACCGACAGCGGCGATGGCCAAATACTGGGGCACGGATCTGCAATGCAAGGTGCTCGACGAATGCGTGCAGTTGCATGGCGGTTACGGGTTCATGTGGGAATACCCGATAGCGCGGGCATGGGCTGATGCGCGGGTGCAGCGGATCTATGCCGGGACCAATGAGATCATGAAGGAGATTATTGCGCGGTCGCTTTGATCTTGCGGTGACTGCGCGGGCGCCATCGCGAGCAGACTCACTCCCACAGGGGGAATGCATTCCAAATGTGGGATTGAGCCTGCTCGCGATTGGGTCTATGAATCAATCAAGGCGCCGGGTTCGGATGATCCTTGTGAATCGCCTCAATCCCTTCCAGCACTTCATCCGACAGCTTCAACTCGAAGCTGGCAATGTTGCTCTCCAGTTGCTCCATGGTGGTCGCGCCGATGATGTTGCTGGTCACGAACGGCTGTTGCGTCACGAACGCCAGCGCCATTTGCGCCGGGTCGAGGCCGTGTTCACGGGCCAAAGCCACATAACGGCTGCACGCTGCTTCTGACTGTGGGTTGAAATAGCGACTGAAACGGCTGTAGAGGCTCAGGCGGCCTTTTGGCGGGCGAGCGCCACCTTCGTACTTGCCCGAGAGAAAACCAAACGCCAGCGGCGAATAGGCGAGCAGACCGCACTGTTCGCGGATGGCGATTTCCGCCAGGCCGACTTCGAAACTGCGGTTGAGCAGGTTGTAGGGGTTCTGGATCGAGACGGCGCGCGGCCAGCCACGGGCTTCGGCCAGGGCGAGGAAACGCATGGTGCCCCACGGGGTTTCATTGGACAGGCCGATGTGGCGAATCTTGCCGGCCTTGACCTGTTCGTCCAGTGCTTCGAGGGTGTCCTCGAGCGGTGTCAGGTTGGCTTCGGTCTTGTGCTTGTAGCCCAGCTGTCCGAAAAAGTTGGTACTGCGTTCTGGCCAGTGCAGCTGGTAAAGGTCGATGTAGTCGGTTTGCAGGCGCTTGAGGCTGGCATCCACCGCTTCGGTGATGTGCTGGCGGTTGTGGCGCAGGTTTTTGTCACGGATGTAATCGATGGTGTTGCCGGGGCCGGCGATCTTGCTGGCCAGGATCCAGTCGGCGCGATCACCGTGACTTTTGAAGTAATTGCCGATGTAACGTTCGGTGGTGGCGTAGGTTTCGGCCTTGGGCGGCACCGGGTACATCTCGGCGGTGTCGATGAAATTGATCCCGGCGCTTTTGGCCCGTTCAATCTGCGCGAAGGCTTCAGCCTCGCTGTTTTGCTCGCCCCAGGTCATGGTTCCGAGGCAGATGGCGCTCACGTTCAGATTGGTTCGGCCTAGCTGTCGATAGTCCATCAGGTGCTCCTTGGGCAAAACAATCATAAAAGCAGGTTGAAATATTTTTCGCAATCTGCATAATTGCGCACCTCTTTCTGCAGTGGAAGTGATGCGCCGCCGCCGAAGAATCTTGCCGTTGAACGGACGCGCCGACCCGAGCCCCCGAAAGCGTCTGTATCCGGCTGCCTTTGACTTGTCAAAGTACGCACTATTCAGTAAGATCCGCCGTCTAATTTACAGGGCGGCCCCTGAGGCTATAAAGAATGAAAACTTTTACTGCTAAACCGGAAACAGTACAGCGCGACTGGTTTGTCGTCGACGCTGCAGGTCAGACCCTGGGTCGTCTGGCCACCGAAATCGCGAGCCGTCTGCGTGGCAAGCATAAAGCTGAGTACACTCCTCACGTTGACACCGGCGATTACATCGTCGTTATCAATGCCGAGCAGATTCGTGTAACCGGTGCTAAAACCACCGACAAAATCTACTACTCCCACTCCGGTTTCCCGGGCGGCATCAAGTCGATCAACTTCGAAAAGCTGATCGCTAAAGCCCCTGAGCGCGTGATCGAGACCGCGGTCAAAGGCATGCTGCCTAAGAACCCGCTGGGTCGCGACATGTATCGTAAGCTGAAAGTCTATGCGGGCGCTGTACACCCTCATACTGCTCAGCAGCCCCAAGAACTGAAGTTTTAACGGAATAGTTCATTATGTCGGCGACTCAAAATTACGGCACTGGCCGTCGCAAGACCGCAACCGCACGCGTTTTCCTGCGTCCGGGTACTGGTAACATCTCCATCAACAACCGTTCGCTGGATAATTTCTTCGGCCGCGAAACTGCCCGCATGGTAGTTCGTCAGCCGCTGGAATTGACTGAGACTGTCGAGAAATTCGACATCTACGTCACCGTGATCGGCGGTGGTGTAAGTGGTCAAGCTGGCGCAATCCGCCACGGCATCACTCGCGCTCTGATGGACTACGACGAAACCCTGCGTGGCGCTCTGCGCAAAGCTGGCTTCGTAACTCGCGATGCTCGTGAAGTTGAACGTAAGAAAGTCGGTCTGCGTAAAGCGCGTAAGCGTCCGCAGTACTCGAAGCGTTAATTCGCTTTCACGTTCAAAAAAGAACGCCCAGTTTCCTCACGGAGCTGGGCGTTTTTTTGTGCGTGCGATTTATTAAAGAATTGCGCTGTGACAACTTGCCACATCCGTAGAGCCCCTATACTACAAGGCTTGGGAGTGGGGCCCTTCGGTAATTACCTTGTCAGAATTGGGGCTTTTCATTACCATTCGGCAAAATTTTTATAAGTACATAGATTTACTTAGTAGATGCCTGATTTAACAGGCCACAAAGCTGATGGGAGAGGACTGAATGAGCAATGACGGCGTGAATGCAGGCCGGCGTCGCTTCTTGGTAGCAGCCACATCCGTGGTGGGTGCTGCAGGAGCGGTGGGGGCTGCGGTCCCGTTCGTGGGGTCATGGTTTCCCAGTGCCAAGGCGAAAGCCGCAGGTGCACCGGTGAAAGTGAATGTCAGCAAGATCGAGCCAGGCCAGCAGATGATTGCTGAGTGGCGCGGCCAGCCGGTGTTTATTGTCCGCCGTACTACGGAAATCCTGGGGAATCTGAAGAAGATCGAGGGCCAGCTGTCTGACCCTACCTCCAAGAACTCGACACAACCGACCTATGTCGACCCGGAAACGCGTTCGATCAAGCCAGAAGTTCTGCTGCTGATCGGCATCTGCACGCACCTGGGTTGCTCGCCAACCTTCCGTCCTGAAGTGGCACCCGCGGACTTGGGCAAAGACTGGGTCGGTGGTTATTTCTGCCCTTGCCACGGTTCCCACTACGATTTGGCTGGCCGCGTCTACAAGTCGCAACCTGCGCCCTTGAACCTGCCAGTTCCCCCGCATTCCTATGAGACCGATGACATCATTGTCATTGGCGTCGATACGGAGAAAGCGTGATGAGCAAGTTCATGGATTGGGTTGATGCGCGCTTTCCCGCCACCAAAATGTGGGAAGACCATCTCAGCAAGTACTACGCCCCGAAGAACTTCAACTTCTTCTATTTCTTTGGCTCCCTGGCCCTGCTCGTTCTGGTCAACCAGATCGTAACGGGTGTCTGGCTGACCATGAGCTACACCCCTTCGGCAGAAGAGGCGTTTGCTTCCGTCGAATACATCATGCGCGACGTCGAGTACGGCTCGATCCTGCGACTGCTGCACTCCACCGGCGCTTCGGCGTTCTTCATCGTGGTTTATCTGCACATGTTCCGTGGTCTGCTCTACGGTTCGTACCAGAAACCCCGTGAGCTGGTGTGGGTTTTCGGCATGCTGATTTACCTGGCGCTGATGGCTGAGGCCTTCATGGGCTACCTGCTGCCGTGGGGCCAGATGTCTTACTGGGGGGCCCAGGTGATCATCTCGCTGTTCGGTGCGATCCCGGTCATCGGCAACGACCTGACCCAGTGGATCCGTGGTGACTACCTGATTTCCGGTATTACCCTGAACCGCTTCTTCGCCCTGCACGTCGTGGCCTTGCCGATCGTGATCCTCGGTCTGGTGGTGTTGCACGTCCTGGCGCTGCACGAAGTCGGTTCGAACAACCCGGACGGCGTGGACATCAAGAAACACAAAGACGAAAACGGCGTACCGCTGGACGGCATCGCCTTCCACCCGTACTACACCGTGAAAGATATCGTCGGCGTGGTGGTGTTCCTGTTCATCTTCTGCTCGATCGTGTTCTTCTTCCCGGAAATGGGCGGTTACTTCCTCGAGAAGCCGAACTTTGAAGTGGCGAACGCCTTCAAGACACCAGAACACATTGCTCCGGTCTGGTACTTCACCCCGTTCTACGCGATTTTGCGGGCGGTTCCGGACAAGCTCCTGGGCGTAGTCGCCATGGGTGCTTCGATTGCCTTGCTGTTTGTGCTGCCCTGGCTTGACCGTAGCCCGGTCAAATCCATGCGCTACAAGGGCTGGCTGAGCAGGATCTGGCTCTGGGTGTTCTGTATTTCGTTCGTGATTCTGGGCTGGCTGGGCGTTATGGCGCCGACCCCTGAGCGTACGTTGCTGTCGCAGGTCTGCACTTTCCTGTACTTCGCCTACTTCATTCTGATGCCGTTCTACACCAGGCTCGAGAAGACCAAACCGGTTCCGGAAAGGGTGACTGGCTGATGAAAAAACTATTTGCTGTATTGATGCTTGCTGCCTTGCCTGTCCTGTCCTTCGCGGCTGAACACGGTGGTCCTGAGCTGGAAAAGGTCGATATCGACGTTTCCGACAAGGCTGCGATGCAGGATGGCGCGCGCACCTTCGCCAACTATTGCATGGGCTGCCACAGTGCCAAGTTCCAGCGTTACGAGCGTGTTGCCGATGACCTAGGCATCCCGCACGAACTGATGCTCGAGAAGCTGGTGTTCACCGGCGCCAAGATCGGTGACCACATGAGCATCGGCATGCAGCCAGCGGACGCCAAGACCTGGTTCGGTGCGGCACCGCCCGACCTGACCCTGGTCGCTCGCGTGCGGGGTACTGACTGGCTTTACGGTTACCTGCATTCGTTCTACGAAGACCCGTCGCGCCCTTGGGGTGTGAACAATAAGGTCTTCCCGAACGTCGGGATGCCTAACGTGCTGGTCGGCCTGCAAGGTCGTCAGGTGGTAGGCTGCAAACAAGTTCAAATCGTCGAAGACGGCAAGAAGCAATACGATCCGCTGACCGGTACGCCTCTGACCCATGAAGCGTGCGATCAGCTGACCGTGCTGCCGAAAACCGGCACGCTGAACCAAGAGCAGTTCGATGAGAAGGTCAAGAATCTGGTAACCTTCCTGGCCTATTCGGCCAACCCGGTGAAGCTGCAGCATCAGCGCATCGGTACCTATGTGTTGCTGTACCTGGCGTTCTTCTTCGTATTCGCTTACTTGCTCAAGCGTGAATACTGGAAAGACGTCCATTGATTAAGCTGTAACCATTGCTGTTGATCGCGCGCGCCCAGGGGCGTCTCTGAAGGTGTAACGAGTCTGGTTCTCCAGGCGTTACGGGAGGCGTCCTCTGGGCGCGCGCGTTTTTCCGCTTCCGATAATTTCTACAAGCGAGGAGGACCGCCATGGGCGTGACCAATCGGTTGGCCTGTTACTCCGACCCCGCCGACCACTATTCCCACCGAGTGCGTATCGTACTGGCAGAGAAGGGTGTCAGCGCAGAGATCATTTACGTGGAAGCTGGCCGCCAGCCGCCTAAACTGATCGAAGTGAACCCTTACGGCAGCTTGCCCACCCTGGTCGATCGTGACCTGGCGTTGTGGGAGTCGACCGTGGTGATGGAATATCTGGATGAGCGTTACCCGCACCCGCCATTGCTGCCGGTTTATCCTGTGGCGCGTGCAAACAGCCGTCTGCTGATTCACCGTATTCAGCGTGACTGGTGTGGTCTGGTGGATCTGATCCTGGATTCGCGGACCAAGGAAGCTGCCCGTGTCGTAGCTCGTAAAGAGCTGCGTGAGAGCCTGACAGGTGTGTCGCCGTTGTTCGCCGACAAGCCGTTTTTCCTCAGCGAGGAACAAAGTCTGGTGGATTGCTGCCTATTGCCAATACTCTGGCGATTGCCGATTCTGGGTATTGAACTGCCGCGGCCTGCCAAGCCGCTGCTTGATTATATGGAGCGCTCGTTTGCGCGTGAGGCTTTCCAGGCGAGTCTGTCTGGTGTCGAACGCGATATGCGCTAAGGCTTAAGGAGCCGCTATGAACTCCAGTCGACCTTATCTGGTCCGCGCGCTCTACGAGTGGATTGTGGATAACGATTGCACCCCGCACATGCTGGTCAATTCCGAGTATCCGTCGGTGCAGGTGCCTCAGGGTTTTGCCAGTGACGGACAGATTGTCCTGAATGTATCACCGGCCGCCGTGCGTCATTTGCACATGGACAACGACGCCGTCAGCTTCGAAGGTCGCTTTGGTGGCGTGCCGCACACCCTGTACGTGCCTATCGCATCGATCCTGGGTATTTACGCCCGGGAGAACGGCCAGGGCATGGTGTTCGATCTGGAATCGCCTATGGAAGACGAGGAAGAGATTGAGCCGGAAGATGATCTTCCGCCGCCAGACTCCGAGCCGCCGCGTCCTAGCGGTCGACCAAGTCTGAAAGTGGTGAAGTAACAAAAAAGGCGATCCAAATGGATCGCCTTTTTTATTGCCTCTGTAGGAGCGAGCCTGCTCGCGATGGACGTGAACGTTGATGCGTGCCGTCTGAATAAATGCGTTCACCGAACGTTCTTCGCGAGCAAGCTCGCTCCTGCAGGGTTATCAGTCGATGTATTCGAACAACTTCACGATCTTTTGCACGCCCGAAACGCCTTGCACCAGATTGGTCGCCTGAGCCGCTTCCTGCTTGGTCAGCAAGCCCAGCAGATAGACGATGCCGTTCTCGGTGACTACCTTGATGCGCGAGCCCGGGATGCTCGGATCGGTGAGCATCTGGGTCTTGATCTTGGAGGTCAGCCAGGTGTCGTTCTGGCGAGCCAGGAAGCCGGAAGGTGGCAGGACCTGCAGTTCGTTGTGAACCGTCTTCACACGCTGGACAGCGGCGGCGGCCTGTTCAGCCTTGGCCTTGAGGTCCGCGCGCGGGGTTTGTCCGGCGAGCAGCACGACACCGTTGAAGCTGGTGACAACAATGTGCGAGTCGTTATCCAGCGCCGGATCGGCCTTGGCGATGTTCACGCCCACTTTGGTGTCGATCAGGGAGTCGTCGATCTTGCTGCCCAAGGTGCGGGTGCCGCGGTCGTCATCGATCGGTGCTTCACGGCTGGCGTTAACTACCGAGGTACAGCCGCTGATGCCGAGGCACAGTGTCAAGGCCAGTAGGCCTAGGCGATTAGGGGTCATTCTTCACTCCCGAACAGTTGGCTGTCGATCAAGTCGCAAAGGCAATGGATCGCCAGCAGGTGGACTTCTTGAATACGTGCGGTGACATTGGCCGGTACGCGAATCTCGACATCTTCAGGCAAAAGCAGCGATGCCATGCCTCCGCCATCACGTCCCGTCAATGCTACGACAATCATTTCGCGATCATGTGCGGCCTGGATCGCTTGAATTATGTTTGCCGAGTTGCCGCTGGTGGAAATTGCCAGCAATACGTCACCCGGCTGGCCAAGGGCGCGGATCTGTTTGGAAAATATTTCGTTGTAGCTGTAGTCATTGGCGATCGAGGTGATCGTCGAGCTGTCTGTGGTCAGCGCGATGGCTGGCAGGCTCGGGCGTTCACGTTCGAAGCGGTTGAGCAGCTCGGACGAGAAATGCTGGGCATCGCCGGCGGAGCCGCCGTTGCCGCAAGAGAGCATTTTGCCTTCGTTGAGCAGGGCGTTGACCATGACCTGGCTGGCTTGCTCGATGTGCGGTGCAAGTACTTCCATCGCCTGTTGCTTGGTGTCGATACTGGCCTGAAAAAGCTGGCGAATTCGGGATTGCATGTCCATCTGTGTGACCTTAATTAGCGCGGCTACTTGGCACATGAATGTGCAGCCCGCAAAGCAAAGAGCAAAAGTGTTGGGTAAAGGTGTCCGGTTCAGGACGTGCGCGATCAGCTGTCGAAGGCATTCTGCAACCAGTTCAACTGATCGAGGCTGCTGTCGATGGCAACCACGTCGAAACGGCAAGGGGAATTGGCCCAACGCGACTCGCGCTGAAGAAAATACTGCGCGGCAACTATCAGTTTCTGCCGTTTGCGCCCATCGATGCTATCGAGCGCGCCACCCCATTGAGTGTTTTTTCTATAGCGAACTTCAACGAATACTACTGTATCGCCATCAAGCATGACCAGATCAAGCTCGCCGCGTTTACACAACCAGTTCTGCGCCAGCAGGCGCAGACCCTGTTGTTGAAGATGCTCGAGCGCATGGCGCTCGGCATCCTTGCCGCTTTGTTGGCGAGACCTGTCGGGCATCAGCGCGGGGTGTCTGGCAGGCGTTGAACCTGACCGCTGACGAACTGCGCCCATGGCAACTGGCGTACGACGCGCTGGTTCTGCGTCATGCCCAGGCTGCCCGACTGACCTTCGATGCGGCTGTCCGGAAGTGCCTTGAGTTGACCCAGGCGTGGTGCCAGGCGATAGGCATCGACACCCATTGCATACAACCGACCCAGGCTGCCAGCGGCTTGCGGCCATTGTGCCGTGACTTGTTTGCGCAGCGGATCATTGGCGTCCAGCAACCATGGGGTTTCGCAGAAGCGAATGCCGTTCATGTCGTTGTACTGGTTCACGTCGCCACTGGCGCTGAACACGTGGGACGTGGCGTAAACCGGCACGTCACCTGCGTATTGGAAGTTCAGGGTCGGCTTGATCTGCTGGGCCTGTTGCGGGGTTGCGGCCAGGAAGATGAATTCGATGTCCTGGCGGCGCGATGGCTGGGCAGCTACCTGCGAACCCACAGTGCTTTGCAGGCTCTTGGCGCGACCTTCGCTCTGACGCAGCTGGAACATATCGGCGATCTGCTGGGCGAGTTGCACCGGCTGGTCAACGCGTTCGGTGGCGACGATGCTGCCGCCATTGGCTTGCCAGTCCTGGCTGAAGGCTCTGAGTACGCGATCACCCCATTCGCCTTTCGGCACCATGATGGCGGCGCGATGCAGGCCATCGGCGCGAGCGCGACGGGACACTTCGCGGGCTTCGTCTTCAGCGGCAAGACCAAACTGGAACAGCTGTGGCGGACCTTGTTCGCCTTCGCTGTAGTTCAGCGCCAGGGTAGTGATCGGCAATTGCGGACGAGTGCTGAGCTGTTTGACCAGCGGTTTTTCCAGCGGGCCTACAACCAGTTGCACGCCGTCAGCCTGGGCCTTGCGGTAGAACTCGTCCATGGATGTCAGGCGCGAGCTGTCATAAAACTCGATGGCTGGTGGCTTCTGCCCGGCTTGTTGTGCCTGGTAATGCGCGGCCATGAAGCCTTCACGCAGCGCTTTGCCGACCGATGCCAGCGGGCCGTCTTGCGGCAGTAGCAGGGCGATCTTGCTCAGGGACTGGCCGGCCAGTTCCTTGAGCTTGGTCAGTGCCAGTGGCAACTGAATGGCCGCCGGGTGTTTGGGGTTTTGTTTGCGCCAGTTGTCGATCGCTGCTTGCTGCTGTTCCACGGTGCCAGCGGACTTCACCGCCAGCGCCAGACCCATCCAGCCGCCGAGGTCATCGGTGGTGGAGGGTTGCAATTGATCGGTGGGCAGCGAGGCGATCAGGGCCCAGATCGCTTCGTGGTTTTTGCTGGCGGCTTCACCGCTCAGCATCGGCGCGATAAAGATGCGCTCACGTGCAGCGGCCAGGGTCTGGCCATCGGCCTCCAGTGCGCGGGCGTGAACGGTGCCGGTGCGCACCTGCTGCTCAACGGGCAGTTCGCCCAGGCGTTGCAGGCTCGGATGGCTCAAGGCAGTCAGCGCGGCTTTCGGCTGGTTGCGGGCCATGGCCAGTTCGGCGGCCAGCGTCTGGGCGAAAACCTGTGGGCCAGGCTTGAGTTGTTCCACCGGTACCTGTTGCAGGATTTGTGCTGATTGGCCGGCATTGCCCTGGCGATACGCCAGGTCCGCCGCGCTCAGGCGCAACAGCGAGGCTTTTTCCGGGTCTTTGCTTTGAGCCGCCTGTTCGAGCAGTTGCTCGATACTGGCATCCGGGGTCCGTGGAAGTTCGCCAAGGCTGGAGGAGGGCGAGCTGGCGCAAGCCGCCAGCAAGGCAGCGAGGCAGAGGGCAGTGAACAGCCGCAGGCAAGCGATCATGTAGTGTTCCTGATACTCGATCAAATTAGCGTGGAATTGTACCCAAGCACTGGCCGGGGCGCGATGTTACTGGCGTGAATCGATCAATTTAGCTCGTGCAAATGTTGCTGCACGCCACAAAAGACCGAAAAACCACGAGCGGCTTGCTCGTATCGTGAGCGTCGCTACGCGCTACAATGGCGGTTTTACCGATCATGAGGTGTGCGCTTTGACTGCTCCAGGTGCTTTGAATTCCGCCGCTGGCTCGCTTTATGTGGTGGCGACGCCCATTGGCAACCTGGACGACATCAGCGCGCGAGCGTTGAAAATCCTGCGCGACGTCGCCCTGATCGCTGCCGAGGACACCCGTCATTCCCAGCGGCTGATGCAACATTTCGGTATTCCCACGCCGCTGGCCGCGTGCCATGAGCATAACGAAAGGGATGAAGGTAGCCGCTTTATCACCCGTCTGCTGGCGGGTGACGATGTGGCGTTGATCTCGGACGCCGGGACGCCGTTGATTTCCGATCCGGGTTATCACCTGGTGCGTCAGGCGCGTGCAGCGGGCATCAATGTGGTGCCGGTGCCGGGCGCCTGTGCCTTGATTGCTGCGTTGTCGGCGGCGGGGTTGCCGTCGGATCGTTTTATTTTCGAAGGCTTTCTGCCGGCCAAGGCCGTGGGGCGGCGCGCTCGTCTGGAGCTAGTCAAGGAAGAACCGCGCACGTTGATCTTCTATGAAGCTCCGCACCGCATCCTCGAGTGCCTGCAGGACATGGAGCTGGTCTTCGGTCCGGAGCGTCCGGCATTGCTGGCGCGGGAGCTGACCAAGACGTTCGAGACCCTTAAAGGCCTGCCGCTGGCCGAGTTGCGCGAATTCGTCGAGTCGGACAGCAATCAGCAGCGGGGCGAGTGCGTCGTGCTGGTGGCGGGCTGGTCGGCTCCCGAGTCCGAGGATGCCGTCAGCAGCGAGGCGATGCGTATTTTGAATCTGCTGCTCGAGGAAATGCCGCTCAAGCGTGCCGCCGCGTTGGCGGCACAAATTACCGGCGAACGTAAGAATGTTCTCTATCAGGTCGCGCTGGATAAACAAAAAGGCGAGTAAATCCCGACGTGCAGGCGTGCCCTGCGGCGTTTAGCGCTTGTTCTTCGGCCGCTCTGCCGTTAACCTTCGCGGCGGAGAGTCGATCGGACAGTCGCTGCCCTCTATGAAAATTAGGGGGGGGAGGAAAGTCCGGGCTCCATAGGGCGAAGTGCCAGGTAATGCCTGGGAGGCGTGAGCCTACGGAAAGTGCCACAGAAAATAACCGCCTAAGCGCTTCGGCGCCGGTAAGGGTGAAAAGGTGCGGTAAGAGCGCACCGCACGTCTGGCAACAGTTCGTGGCTAGGTAAACCCCACTTGGAGCAAGACCAAATAGGGTCCCAAGGCGTGGCCCGCGCTGGGACCGGGTAGGTTGCTAAAGATGTCCAGTGATGGCCATCGTAGACGAATGACTGTTCAAGACAGAACCCGGCTTACAGATCGACTCTCCACCTTTTTCCCCTCCCTGTTTGAATCATTGAGCAGGGCGCTCGTAATGGCAATTTCCCTCCTTCCAGAATCATCAGCAGAAGCACTTTCGTAATACCGAAAAAATCTTACTCTTAACAAACTACTTTAACTTCTGAGCGCAGCCTTCTGTGTTGACTCAAGTTATTACACAGTTTCATCTCCCAGATTCTCGTTACCCCTCTCGATACGCTCCTAAATCTCAGTTCTGTAAGGGTTTTCCTTTAATCCGCGCCTTGACGCTGCGGTGGCCGCATTCCTATAGTGTGCACAAGTGGCGGAAAGTGGCATAAAGTGGGTTTTTTAAACGCAAAACGCTAAAATTTGGAGAAACGCTGTCGTGTTTCGCGGAGCCAACGCTATCAGTCTCGACGCAAAGGGCCGTCTCGCTATGCCGAGCCGGTACCGTGACGAGCTCGTTTCGCGTAGTTCCGGACAGCTGATCATCACAATTGATGCCGTTGATCCGTGTTTGTGTGTTTACCCGCTTGATGAGTGGGAAATTATTGAAACCAAACTGCGCGCACTGCCTTCGCTTCGCGAAGAGAACCGCCGCCTGCAACGTTTGCTGATTGGTAATGCCGTCGACCTCGAGCTCGATGGCAGTGGTCGTTTTCTGGTTCCGCCGCGTCTTCGTGAATATGCCAAGTTGGATAAGCGCGCGATGTTGGTAGGCCAACTGAACAAGTTCCAATTATGGGACGAGGATGCCTGGGATGCGGTTGCTGCCGCTGACCTGGCTGCTATTCAACAACCGGGCGCCATGCCTGATGAACTGCGTGATTTGATCCTGTGACTATTGATAGCGGCTTTAACCACATCACCGTACTGCTTGACGAAGCCGTCGAGGCTCTCGCCGTACGTCCTGATGGCTGCTATCTGGACGGCACGTTCGGGCGCGGCGGACACAGCCGGTTGATTCTCAGCCAGCTCGGGCCTGATGGCCGGTTGCTTGGATTCGACAAAGATCCACAAGCGATTGCCACCGGGCAAGCGCTAGCGGCCGAAGACGGCCGCTTTGTCGTTGTGCAGCGCAGCTTTGCCGAGCTCGGTTCGGAAGTCGCGGATCGTGGCCTGGACGGCAAGGTCAGCGGTGTGCTGCTCGACCTGGGCGTGTCTTCGCCGCAGCTCGACGACCCTGAGCGTGGCTTCAGTTTTCTCAACGATGGCCCGCTGGACATGCGCATGGACCCGTCCCGCGGGATCAGCGCCGCCGAATTCGTCAACACTGCGCCGGTGGAAGAAATCGCCCGCGTGTTCAAGGAATACGGCGAAGAACGTTTTTCCGGTCGCATGGCCCGTGCCGTGGCCGAGCGCCGCGACATCAAGCCGTTCGAGCGTACGGCCGACCTGGCAGAAGTCCTGAAAGTGGCCAACCCGGCGTGGGAGAAAGGCAAGAACCCTGCAACCCGTGCGTTCCAGGGCCTGCGTATTCACGTCAACAACGAACTGGGCGACCTGGAAGCCGGCCTCGAAGCCGCACTGGAATGCCTGGAAGTGGGCGGCCGCCTGGTCGTGATCAGCTTCCACTCGCTGGAAGACCGCATCGTCAAACTGTTCATGCGCAAGCTGGTAAAAGGCGAAGCCGACAACTTGCCGCGCAATCTGCCGGTGCGCCACGTCGCCTTCGAACCGATCATCAAAATCCATGGCAAAGCGCAGTCCGCCTCCGAGGCCGAACTCAAAGCCAACCCACGTTCCCGTAGCGCCGTCATGCGCGTCGCGGAGAAGCTGCGGTGAGCAAGCTCTTCGCCAAGCCACTTCCCGGCGGAAGCTTTTTCATGCTGCTGCTGTTTATTGGCGTGCTCGTTTCGGCGATCGGCGTGTCGTACAGCGCCCACTGGAACCGTCAGCTGTTGAACTCGCTGTACAACGAGCTAAGCGTGCGCGACAAGGCGCAGGCTGAATGGGGTCGCCTGATTCTCGAGCAGAGCACCTGGACCGCCCACAGCCGGATCGAAGTGCTGGCCACCGAGCAACTGAAGATGCGCATTCCTGGCGCAGCTGAAGTGCAGATGGTGGCGCCATGATGAAACTCGAAGGTGCACTCTTTCCATGGCGGTTCCGCGTGGTGCTGGGTTTGCTCGGCGTCATGGTGATTGCTATCTGCTGGCGTATCATCGACCTGCAAGTCGTCGACCGTGCCTTCCTCAAGGGGCAGGGCGATGCGCGAAGCGTTCGTCATATTCCGATTCCGGCTCACCGTGGTCTGATTACCGACCGTAACGGCGAGCCTTTGGCCGTGAGTACCCCGGTCACCACCCTGTGGGCCAACGCCAAGGAAATGCAACTGGCCAAAGAGAAGTGGCCAGCCCTGGCGGCCGCGCTGGGCCAAGACCCTAAAGCCCTGGCCGAGCGCCTCGAGGCACAAGCCAACAAAGAATTCATTTATCTGGTGCGCGGGCTGACCCCTGAGCAGGGCCAGTCCGTGCTCGACCTGAAAGTCCCGGGCGTCTACGGGATCGAAGAGTTCCGTCGTTTCTACCCGGCCGGTGAAGTCACCGCCCATATGGTCGGTTTCACCGATATCGATGACCACGGTCGCGAAGGTGTCGAGCTGGCCTATGACGAATGGCTGGCCGGTGTCGCCGGCAAGCGACAGGTCATCAAGGACCGGCGTGGTCGACTTATCAAGGATGTTCAGGTGACCAAAAACGCCAAGGCCGGTAAGCCCTTGGCGTTGTCCATTGACCTGCGCCTGCAATACCTGGCCAACCGCGAGCTGCGCAACGCGATCATCGAGAACGGCGCCAAGGCCGGCAGCCTGGTGATCATGGACGTGAAGACCGGCGAGATCCTGGCCATGGTCAACCAGCCGACCTACAACCCGAACAACCGCCGCAACCTGCAACCGGCGATGATGCGTAACCGCGCGATGATCGACGTGTTCGAACCGGGTTCGACGATGAAGGCGATTTCCATGAGCGCCGCTATCGAAACCGGGCGCTGGAAGCCGAGCGACACCGTCGAGGTGTATCCGGGCAGCCTGCAGATCGGTAAATACACCATCAAGGACGTGTCCAAGACTGAAGGTCCGGTGCTCGACCTGACCGGCATTCTGATCAACTCCAGTAACGTCGGCATGAGTAAGGTCGCGTTCGATATCGGCGGTGAAACCATTTTCCGTCTGGCGCAAAAAGTCGGCCTGGGTCAGGACACCGGCCTGGGCTTCCCGGGTGAGCGCGTCGGCAACCTGCCGAACTACCGCGAATGGCGCAAGGCTGAAACCGCCACGCTGTCCTATGGCTACGGTATTTCCGTGACCGCGATCCAGTTGGTCCATGCCTTCTCGGCCCTGGCCAACAACGGTCGCCTCGCGCCGCTGACCCTGATCAAGACCGACAAGGCGCCGCAAACCACGCAAGTGCTGCCGGAAGCCGTCGCCAAAACCATGCAAGGCATGCTGACCCAGGTGATCGAGGCCCCGCGCGGTGTATTCCGTGCGCAGGTACCGGCGTACCACGTGGCCGGCAAGTCGGGTACCGCACGCAAGACTTCGGTGGGCTCTAAAGGCTACGCCGAAAACTCGTACCGCTCGCTGTTCGCCGGCTTTGGCCCGATGAGCGATCCGCGTTACGCAATCGTGGTGGTGATCGATGAACCGACCAAGGCCGGTTACTTCGGTGGTCTGGTATCGGCACCGGTGTTCAGCAAAGTGATGTCCGGGACGCTGCGCCTGATGAACATCACGCCGGACAACCTGCCACCTACTCAACAGGCCAACGCTGCACCGGTCGTTCCGCTGAAAGCCAATGGAGGGCGCGGCTGATGTCTCTGAGTCTGAACAAGATTTTTGCCCACGCCGGCCGCGATCTGCTGATCCGCGAGCTCAGCCTCGACAGTCGTAGCGTGCGCGCAGGCGATCTGTTTCTCGCCGTGCCGGGTGCCAAGTTCGACGGTCGTGCGCACATCACCGACGCGTTGCAGCGCGGTGCCGCTGCCGTAGCTTATGAAGTCGAAGGCGCCAACGTGCTGCCTATCACCGATGTGCCGCTGATTCCCGTCAAAGGCCTGGCAGCGCAGCTGTCGGACATTGCCGGACGGTTCTATGGCGACCCGAGCCGCCACCTGAACCTGGTAGGCGTGACGGGCACCAATGGCAAAACCAGCGTGACGCAACTGGTTGCGCAAGCACTGGATTTGCTCGGCCAGCATTGCGGCATCGTTGGCACCCTGGGCACCGGTTTCTACGGCGCGCTGGAAAGCGGTCTGCACACCACGCCGAACCCGATCGCCGTGCAAGCGACCCTCGCCGACCTGAAAAAGGCCGGCGCCAAAGCCGTGGCCATGGAAGTCTCTTCCCATGGCCTGGATCAGGGGCGCGTCACCGCGCTGGCGTTCGATGTTGCGGTGATGACCAACCTGTCTCGCGATCACCTGGATTACCACGGCACCATGCAGGCCTATGGCGAAGCCAAGGCCAAGCTGTTTGCCTGGAATGATTTGAAATGCCGGGTGGTGAACCTCGACGACGAGTTCGGCCGGCAACTGGCCGCCGAAAAACGCGAGTCGCGGTTGATCACCTACAGCCTGCTCGATAGCAACGCCTACCTGTATTGCCGTGAAGCGCAATTCGACGATGAAGGCGTGCGCGCCACGCTGGTCACGCCCCAGGGCGAGCACCATTTGCGCAGCACCTTGCTCGGCCGATTCAACCTGAGCAACGTGTTGGCCGCCGTCGGCGCACTGCTTGGGCTGGATTACGCGCTGGACGAAATTCTCAAGGTGCTGCCGAAACTCGAAGGCCCGGCCGGTCGCATGCAGCGCCTGGGTGGCGGTACCCAGCCATTGGTGGTGGTCGATTACGCCCACACCCCGGACGCACTGGAAAAAGTACTGACGGCCCTGCGCCCGCACGCCAAAGGTCGTTTGCTGTGCCTGTTTGGTTGCGGCGGTGATCGCGATCGCGGCAAGCGTCCGCTGATGGCCGAAGTGGTCGAACGCCTGGCCGACGGCGTTCTGGTAACCGATGACAACCCGCGCACCGAAGACCCTGCGTTGATTTTCGACGACATCCGTGCCGGTTTCACGGCGGTGGATAAAGTCAGCTTTGTCGCGGGTCGTGGCAAAGCCATTGCCCAGTTGATCGCCAGTGCTTCGGTGGATGACGTGATTGTCCTGGCCGGCAAAGGTCATGAGGACTATCAGGAAATCAACGGCGAACGTCACGATTTCTCCGATCTCGTCGAGGCCGATCACGCCTTGACCGCGTGGGAGGTGGCTCATGCTTAAAACCTTGAAACTGAGCGAAATCGCCGACGCCTTGAATGGGCGGTTGATCGTGGCCGATGCCACTTTTGACGGTGTCAGCATCGACAGCCGTGCGATCAAGCCGGGCCAGCTCTTTATCGCGCTGACCGGCCCGCGCTTCGACGGCCATGACTACCTGAACGACGTGGCCAACAAGGGTGCCGTGGCGGCGCTGGTCGAGCGTGAAGTCGCGAACAGTGCGCTGCCGCAATTGCTGGTCAAGGACACACGCCAGGCGCTGGGCCAATTGGGCGCACTCAACCGTGCCGCTTTCACCAAGCCAGTGGCCGCCATCACCGGTTCCAGTGGCAAGACCACGGTCAAGGAAATGCTCGCGAGCATCCTGCGTACTCGCGGTCCGGTGCTGGCAACCCGTGGCAACCTGAACAACGAACTCGGCGTGCCCCTGACCCTGCTCGAACTGGCGCCGGAACATACCGCCGCCGTGATCGAACTTGGCGCTTCGCGTCTTGGTGAAATTGCCTACACCGTCGGCATGACCAAGCCGCACGTGGCCATCCTCAATAACGCAGGGACCGCCCACGTTGGCGAGTTCGGCGGGCCTGAAAAAATCGTTGAAGCCAAGGGCGAGATCATTGAAGGTCTGGCGGCCGATGGCGTCGCCGTGCTCAATCTTGACGACAAGGCGTTCGACATCTGGAAAACCCGCGCTGCCGGCCGCAAAGTGCTGTCGTTTGCCCTGAGCAATGTCAGCGCCGATTTCTACGCCAGCGACCTGGATCGCGATGCCCGTGGATGCCCGGCATTCAACCTGCACAGCCCAGAAGGTGTGGAGCGCGTTCAACTGAACCTGCTCGGCACCCACAACGTGGCCAACGCCATGGCCGCCGCCGCTGCCGCGCATGCCTTGGGCGTGTCGCTGTTCGGCATCGCTACCGGCCTCGGTGCGGTGCAGCCGGTCAAGGGTCGTACCGTTGCGCAACTGGCCACCAACGGCATGCGCGTTATCGACGACACCTACAACGCGAACCCCACCTCAATGTGCGCCGCCGTTGATATACTTGCCGGCTTTTCCGGCCGCACCGTCCTGGTGCTCGGGGATATCGGCGAGTTGGGCGATTGGGCGGAGCAGGGGCACCGCGACGTGGGCGAATACGCCCGGGGCAAGGTTTCCGCGCTGTATGCCGTCGGCCCGATGATGACGCACGCCGTGAACGCATTCGGCCAGCAGGCTTTTCACTTTGCCACTCAGGCGGAGCTGATCAAGGCCCTGGGCGCCGAGCAAGACACAAACACCACCATTTTGATCAAGGGCTCGCGCAGCGCTGCGATGGAAAACGTCGTTGCCGCTTTGTGCGGGTCCAGTCTGGAGAAACATTAATGCTGCTGCTGCTAGCGGAGTATCTGCAACAGTTCTACAAAGGCTTCGCGGTCTTCCAGTACCTGACCCTGCGCGGGATTCTGGGTGTGCTGACCGCGCTGGTTTTGTCGCTGTGCTATGGCCCGTGGATGATCCGTACTCTGCAGAATCGTCAGATCGGCCAGTCCGTTCGCAACGACGGTCCGCAATCGCACCTGTCCAAGTCCGGCACGCCGACCATGGGTGGCGCGCTGATCCTGTCGTCCATCGGTGTCAGCACATTGTTGTGGGCTGACCTGACCAATCGGTACGTCTGGGTCGTATTGCTGGTGACGCTGCTGTTCGGCGCCATCGGCTGGGTCGACGACTACCGCAAGGTCATCGAGAAGAACTCCCGCGGCCTTCCGAGCCGCTGGAAGTATTTCTGGCAGTCGGTATTTGGCCTGGGCGCGGCGATTTTCCTGTACATGACCGCAGCGACACCGGTGGAAACCACGCTGATCCTGCCGATGCTCAAGGACTACAGCATTCCGCTGGGCGCAGGCTTCATTGTCCTGACCTATTTCGTGATCGTCGGCTCCAGCAACGCGGTCAACCTGACCGACGGCCTCGACGGCCTGGCAATCATGCCGACCGTGATGGTGGGCGGTGGCCTGGGTATTTTCTGCTACCTGTCGGGTAACGTGAAATTCGCTGAATACCTGCTGATCCCTTACGTACCGGGCGCGGGCGAGT
The DNA here is from genome assembly GCF_009761815.1 of Pseudomonas sp. PB120. Lineage (GTDB taxonomy): Bacteria > Pseudomonadota > Gammaproteobacteria > Pseudomonadales > Pseudomonadaceae > Aquipseudomonas. Next base: position 25,019 of record NZ_RWIN01000137.1, on the reverse strand, counting down.
TGATCGTATTCTGCGGCGCATTGATCGGTGCCGGTCTGGGGTTCCTCTGGTTCAACACCTATCCGGCACAAGTCTTCATGGGTGACGTCGGCGCGCTGGCGCTCGGCGCAGCCCTGGGCACCATCGCGGTGATCGTCCGTCAGGAAATCGTCCTGTTCATCATGGGCGGCGTGTTCGTGATGGAAACCCTGTCAGTCGTCATTCAGGTTGCGTCCTTTAAGCTGACCGGTCGCCGTGTGTTCCGCATGGCACCGATCCACCACCACTTTGAACTCAAGGGCTGGCCCGAGCCGCGCGTGATCGTCCGTTTCTGGATCATCACCGTGATTCTCGTATTGGTCGGCCTTGCCACCCTGAAGCTGAGGTAGAAACTCGTGTCTCTGATCGCTTCTGACCACTTCCGCATCGTTGTCGGCCTCGGCAAGAGCGGCATGTCCCTGGTTCGCTTCCTGGCGAACCGGGGCACGTCGTTTGCTGTGGCCGATACGCGGGAAAATCCACCGGAACTGGCCACGCTCAAGCGTGACTATCCGCACGTGGAAGTGCGTTGTGGCGAGCTGGACGTCGAATTCCTGTGCCGTGCCGACGAGCTCTACGTGAGCCCCGGCCTGGCGCTGGCGACCCCGGCCCTGCAGGCCGCCGCCGCCCGTGGCGTGAAATTGTCCGGTGACATCGAGCTGTTCGCGCGTAACGCGAAGGCGCCGATCGTGGCCATCAGTGGTTCCAACGCAAAAAGCACCGTGACCACGCTGGTGGGCGAGATGGCGGCAGCGGCCGGCAAGCGTGTCGCCGTCGGCGGTAACCTCGGCACTCCGGCGCTGGACCTGCTGCGCGACGACGTCGAGCTGTACGTGATGGAGCTGTCGAGCTTCCAGCTCGAAACCACCGATCAACTCAACGCCGAAGTGGCCACCGTGCTCAACGTCAGCGAAGACCACATGGATCGCTACAGCGGCCTGCCGGCCTATCACCTGGCCAAGCACCGGATCTTCCGTGGTGCCAGGCAGTTCGTGGTCAACCGTCAGGACGCCCTGAGCCGTCCATTGATGGGCGAAGGCCAACCCTGCTGGACCTTTGGTCTGAGCAAACCCGATTTCAAGGCATTCGGTATCCGCGAAGAAGACGGCGAGAAGTACCTGGCCTTCGAATTCCAGAACCTGATGCCCGTACGCGAGTTGAAAATTCGCGGCGCCCATAACCAGTCCAACGCCCTGGCGGCTCTGGCGCTGGGCCATGCGGTCGGCCTGCCGTTCGACGCGATGTTGGCGAGCCTGCGCACCTTTGCCGGGCTTGAGCATCGCTGCCAATGGGTCCGCGACCTGGATGGCGTGGGCTACTACAACGATTCCAAAGCCACCAACGTGGGCGCCGCACTGGCCGCCATCGAAGGCCTGGGCGCGGATATCGACGGCAAGGTCGTGCTGATCGCCGGTGGCGACGGTAAGGGCGCCGAGTTCAAGGACCTGCGTGATCCGGTGGCGGCCAACTGCCGCGCCGTGATCCTGATGGGTCGTGACTCCGACAAGATCGGCGAAGCCATCGGCGACGCCGTGCCGCTGATCCGCGTCGGGTCGCTGGTCGAAGCGGTGGAGCAATGCCGCGCCGCCGCGCAACCGGGCGACGTAGTGCTGCTGTCGCCAGCCTGCGCCAGTTTCGACATGTTCAAGAATTACGAAGACCGTGGTCACCAGTTCGTCCGCGCTGTGGAGGATCTGGCATGAGCCTGTTGAATATCATCAAGCCGTATCCATCGCCGATCATCACCGGGCGTGGTATCGACCTCGACTTCCCGATGCTCGCCGGTTGCCTGGCATTGATCGGCCTGGGGCTGGTCATGATCGCCTCGGCGTCGACCGAAGTGGGGGCCGTGCAGTCGGGCAGCGCCCTGTATTACATGATTCGCCACCTTGTTTACATCGTGCTGGGCCTCGGTGCCTGCGTCATCACCATGATGATTCCGATCGCCACCTGGCAGCGTCTGGGCTGGCTGATGTTGCTGGGTGCATTCGGTTTGCTGGTGATGGTGATCGTGCCGGGGATCGGCCGTGAAGTGAACGGTTCGATGCGCTGGATCGGCTTCAGCTTCTTCAACGTCCAGCCTTCCGAGATCGCCAAGGTGTTCGTGGTGATCTACCTCGCCGGTTACCTGGTACGTCGCCAGAAAGAAGTGCGCGAAAGCTGGATGGGCTTCTTCAAGCCCTTCATCGTGTTGCTGCCAATGGCCGGCCTGTTGCTGATGGAACCGGACTTCGGTGCCACCGTCGTGATGATGGGCGCTGCGGCAGCGATGCTGTTCCTGGGTGGCGTCGGGCTGTTCCGGTTCTCCTTGATGGTGGTTCTGGCGGTCGCGGCGGTGGTGCTGTTGATTCAAGTGCAGCCGTATCGAATGGCGCGGTTGACCAACTTTGCCGACCCATGGGCTGACCAATTCGGCGCTGGCTACCAGTTGTCGCAAGCACTGATCGCGTTCGGTCGCGGTGAATGGCTGGGCGTTGGCCTGGGCAATAGCGTGCAGAAACAGTTCTACCTGCCGGAAGCCCACACCGACTTCGTGTTCTCGGTCCTGGCTGAAGAACTGGGTGCCGTGGGTTCGTTGTGCACGGTCGCGCTGTTCGTTTTCGTTTGTATTCGCGGCATGTACATCGGCTATTGGGCCGAGAAGGCCAAGCAGTTCTTCGCCGCGTATATCGCGTATGGCCTGTCGTTCCTGTGGATCGGTCAGTTCCTGATCAACATCGGGGTGAACGTGGGCCTGCTGCCAACCAAGGGGCTGACCCTGCCGTTCCTCAGTTATGGCGGCAGTTCGTTGGTGATCTGTGGCGCGTGCCTCGGTCTGTTGCTGCGCATCGAGTGGGAGAGTCGAACCCATCTGGGCAGTGAGGAGACGGAGTTCCATGAAAGTGACTTCGCCGAGGAGACACCCCATGGGCGCTAACGTCTTGATCATGGCGGGCGGCACCGGCGGCCACGTGTTCCCGGCGCTGGCCTGTGCTCGCGAGTTCCAGGCCCGTGGTTACACCGTGCACTGGCTCGGGACACCGCGCGGCATCGAGAACGACCTGGTGCCGATGGCCGGTATCGAGCTGCACCGGATCAATGCCAGCGGTCTGCGCGGCAAAGGCAAGTTGTCCCTGCTGAAGGCTCCGTTCATGTTGCTCAAATCCGTCTGGCAGGCGCGGGCGATCATTCGTCAGCTGCAGCCAGTGTGCGTTGTCGGCTTCGGTGGTTATGTGACCGGCCCTGGTGGCGTCGCAGCCAAACTGGCCGGCGTGCCGGTGATCGTTCACGAACAGAACGCCGTGGCCGGTACCGCCAATCGGTTGCTGGTGCCGTTGGCCGCTCGAGTCTGTGAAGCGTTCCCCGACACCTTTACCCTGTCGGACAGCCGTCGGACCACCGGTAACCCGGTGCGCACCGAGCTGTTCCTCGACACACAGCGACCAGCCCTGGCCGGTCGCAAGGCGCGTTTGCTGGTCTTGGGCGGAAGCCTGGGCGCAGAACCGTTGAACAAGTTGCTGCCTGAAGCCCTGTCGCAAGTCGCCCCCGACCTGCGTCCGGAGGTGTTCCATCAGGCCGGCAAAAACCACGATGAAGTGACTGCAGAGCGCTATCGCGCGGCTGGCGTCGAGGCGCAGGTGCAGCCCTTCATCAAAGACATGGCCCAAGCCTATGGCTGGGCCGACCTGGTGGTGTGCCGCGCAGGTGCGCTGACCATCAGTGAACTGGCCGCCGCCGGTCTGCCCTCGATGCTGGTGCCCTTGCCCCACGCGATCGACGATCACCAGACCCGCAACGCCGATTATTTGGCCCGTGAAGGCGCTGCCTTCCTGATGCCGCAAAGAACGACTGGCGCAGCGGATCTTGCCGCACGCCTGACAGAGGTCCTGATGCAACCACAACGACTCACCGACATGGCCACGGCGGCACGCCGCCTGGCCAAACCCGATGCAACACGTAGCGTGGTCGATACCTGCCTGGAGGTGGCCCATGGTTGAGAATCAGAAAGCCATGCCGCAACCGGAAATGCGCCGCATCCGTCGCATCCACTTCGTCGGCATCGGCGGCGTGGGCATGTGCGGAATCGCCGAAGTGTTGTTGAACCTGGGCTATGACGTGTCAGGTTCCGACCTGAAAGCTTCGCCAGTGACCGAGCGTCTGGAATCGTTCGGTGCACAGATTTTCATCGGCCACCGCGCCGAAAACGCTGCGGCTGCCGACGTGCTGGTGGTCTCCAGTGCGGTCAATACGTCGAACCCTGAAGTCGCCACTGCGCTGGAGCGCCGTATTCCCGTGGTGCCGCGCGCCGAAATGCTGGCCGAGCTGATGCGCTACCGCCATGGCATCGCCGTGGCCGGTACGCATGGCAAAACCACCACCACCAGCCTGATCGCTTCGGTGTTCGCAGCCGGTGGCCTGGACCCGACGTTCGTCATCGGTGGCCGTCTGAACGCCGCGGGTACCAATGCCCAGCTGGGCACCAGCCGTTACCTGATTGCCGAAGCCGACGAAAGCGATGCCAGTTTCCTGCATTTGCAGCCGCTGGTGGCCGTGGTCACCAACATCGACGCCGACCACATGGCGACCTACGACGGTGACTTCAACAAACTGAAGAAAACCTTCGTCGAGTTCCTGCACAACCTGCCGTTCTACGGTTTGGCCGTGGTGTGCCTGGACGATCCGGTGGTCCGTGAAATCCTGCCGCTGGTTAAGCGTCCGACCGTCACCTATGGCTTCGGCGAAGACTGCGACGTGCGCGCCATCAATGTGCGCCAGCAAGGCATGCAGACCTTCTTCACCGTGTTGCGTCCCGAGCGCGAGCCGCTGGACGTCTCGGTGAACATGCCGGGCAACCACAACGTGCTGAACGCACTGGCGACCATCTGCATTGCCAGCGACGAGGGCGTCAGCGATGAAGCCATCGTCCAGGGCCTGTCCGGGTTCCAGGGCGTGGGTCGACGTTTCCAGGTCTACGGCGAACTGCCGGTAGACGGTGGCAACGTGATGCTCGTCGACGACTACGGTCACCACCCGACCGAAGTCGCCGCGGTGATCAAGGCCGTGCGCGGTGGCTGGCCGGAGCGTCGCCTGGTGATGGTCTACCAGCCGCACCGTTACAGTCGCACGCGCGACCTGTACGACGATTTCGTCAATGTACTGGCCGACGCCAACGTCCTGTTGCTGATGGAAGTGTACCCGGCCGGTGAAGAGCCGATCCCGGGCGCTGACAGCCGCAAGCTGTGCAACAGCATCCGTCAGCGCGGTCAGCTCGACCCGATCTATATCGAGCGCGGTGTCGACCTCGCGCCAGTGGTCAAGCCGCTGCTGCGTGCCGGCGACATCCTGCTGTGCCAGGGCGCCGGTGATATCGGTGGCCTTGCTCCAAAACTGTTGAAGAGTCCGTTGTTCGCTGGCGCCGTTGCCGCGCCAAGTGTGGGGAAGTTGAAATGACTGCTGCTTACGCCAATCTCGTCTCCACGCTCGCGCCGAAAGATTTCGGCCGCGTCGCCGTGCTGTTCGGCGGCAAGAGTGCCGAGCGCGAGGTGTCCCTGAAGTCGGGCAACGCAGTACTCGAAGCGCTGAAAAGTGCGGGCGTGGACGCGTTCGGTCTCGACGTGGGCGACGACCTGTTGCAGCGTTTGCTGAACGAAAAAATCGACCGCGCCTTCATCATCCTCCACGGTCGTGGCGGTGAAGACGGCAGCATGCAAGGCCTGCTCGAATGCCTGGGCATTCCCTACACCGGCAGCGGCATCCTCGCGTCGGCACTGGCGATGGACAAGCTGCGGACCAAGCAGGTCTGGCACAGCCTGGGCATTCCGACGCCGCGTCACGCGGTATTGAGCAGCGAGGCCGATTGTATTTCCGCAGCGACGGAACTGGGCTTCCCTTTGATCGTCAAACCGGCCCATGAAGGTTCAAGTATCGGTATGGCCAAAGTGACTTCCACGCCCGAATTGATCGACGCGTGGAAAGCGGCCAGTACCTACGATTCGCAAGTGTTGGTTGAACAATGGATTCAAGGTCCCGAGTTCACCATCGCCACCCTGCGTGACCAGGTGTTGCCACCGATTGCCCTGGGCACGACGCACAGTTTCTACGATTACGACGCCAAGTACGTGGCTTCCGATACCCAGTACCGGATCCCGTGCGGCCTCGACAGCGACAAGGAAAAAGAACTCATGGACCTCACGGCGAAAGCCTGTGAGGCACTGGGTATTGCCGGTTGGGGCAGGGCAGACGTGATGCAGGACGCCGATGGGCAGTTCTGGTTCCTGGAAGTCAACACCGCACCGGGCATGACCGATCACAGCCTGGTGCCGATGGCGGCCCGTGCTGCCGGTCTGGATTTCCAGCAACTGGTCCTGGCGATTCTGGCCGCCAGCATTGCCGGCAACAACGAGCCGCGAGGTTAAGACCATGCAAGGCGCTCAGCTAAGACATCAGCCACCTCCCGCACCCGGCCGCAAGCCGGTGCCACGGGGTGCCAGCCGAATGGTGGCCAAAGAGCCGATGTCCGCGCGCCTGCCGAAAGCCAATTTTGGTTTTCTGAAAAGCCTGTTCTGGCCGGTGTTGTTGGTCGCGCTGGGGTTCGGCACTTACGAAGGTGCACAGCGCTTGCTGCCGTACGCCGACCGGCCGATCACCAAGATCAACGTGCAGGGCGATTTGAGTTACATCAGCCAGCAAGCGGTGCAGCAGCGGATCGCCCCTTACGTGGCGTCGAGCTTCTTCACCATCGACCTGGAAAGCATGCGCACCGAGCTTGAAACGATGCCATGGATTGCCCACGCCGAAGTGCGTCGGGTGTGGCCGGATCAAGTGGTGATCCGCCTGGAAGAACAACTGCCGGTGGCCCGTTGGGGTGATGAATCGCTGTTGAACAACCAGGGCCAGGCATTCACTCCGCGTGAGCTGGCGAACTACGAACACTTGCCACAGCTGTTCGGCCCACAGCGGGCTCAGCAGCAAGTGATGCAGCAATACCAGGTGCTGAGCCAGATGCTCAGGCCGTTGGGCTTCTCGATTGCACGCCTGGAGTTGCGTGAACGGGGCAGCTGGTTCCTGACCACCGGTCCCGGCAGTGCCGGCCCGGGGATCGAACTGCTGCTGGGCCGCGGCAACCTGGTGGAAAAGATGCGCCGTTTTATCGCCATCTACGACAAGACGCTTAAAGAACAGATTACGAACATTGCGCGCATCGATCTGCGCTACGCCAACGGCCTCGCTGTTGGCTGGCGGGAACCTGTAGCGCCTACGACAGCCCAACCCGCTGTCGCGAAGAATTAAGAGAGGCAGGACCCCATGGCAAACGTGCAAAGCGGAAAAATGATCGTCGGTCTCGATATCGGCACCTCCAAAGTGGTGGCGCTGGTCGGCGAGGTCTCGGACGACGGCACGCTCGAAATCGTCGGGATCGGCACTCATCCGTCCCGCGGCCTGAAAAAAGGCGTGGTGGTGAACATCGAGTCCACCGTGCAGTCGATCCAGCGCGCGATCGAAGAAGCGCAGCTGATGGCCGGTTGCCGGATCCACTCGGCGTTCGTGGGCGTGGCGGGCAATCACATCCGCAGCCTGAACTCCCACGGCATCGTTGCCATCCGTGATCGCGAAGTCAGCTCCGCCGATCTTGAGCGCGTGCTCGACGCGGCCCAGGCCGTGGCGATCCCGGCTGACCAGCGCGTGCTGCACACCCTGCCGCAGGATTACGTGATCGATAACCAGGAAGGCGTTCGCGAGCCACTGGGCATGTCGGGCGTACGCCTGGAAGCCAAGGTTCACGTAGTGACCTGCGCCGTCAACGCCGCACAGAACATTGAAAAATGCGTGCGTCGCTGCGGTCTGGAAATCGACGACATCATTCTCGAGCAACTGGCGTCCGCGTACTCGGTACTGACCGACGACGAGAAAGAACTGGGCGTGTGCCTGGTGGACATTGGCGGCGGCACCACCGACATCGCGATCTTCACCGAGGGCGCGATCCGTCACACCGCGGTGATCCCGATTGCGGGCGATCAGGTGACCAACGACATCGCCATGGCGTTGCGCACTCCGACCCAGTACGCCGAAGAAATCAAGATTCGCTACGCCTGCGCCCTGGCCAAGCTGGCCGGTGCCGGTGAAACCATCAAGGTGCCAAGCGTTGGCGACCGTCCACCGCGCGAACTGTCCCGTCAGGCCTTGGCCGAAGTGGTCGAGCCGCGTTACGACGAACTGTTCACGCTGATCCAGGCCGAACTGCGTCGCAGTGGCTACGAAGACCTGATCCCGGCAGGCATCGTGCTGACCGGCGGTACGTCGAAGATGGAAGGCGCCACCGAACTGGCCGAGGAAATCTTCCACATGCCGGTGCGCCTGGGCGTGCCGCATGGCGTCAAGGGCCTGGACGACGTGGTCCGCAACCCGATTTATTCCACCGGCGTCGGCCTGTTGATGTACGGCCTGCAGAAGCAGTCCGACGGGGTTTCGTTCTCGGGCATCAGCAGCCGCGACAGCTACAGCAATGACGAACCGAAAGCCGCCTTGCTCGATCGCATCAAGAGCTGGGTACAAGGCAATTTCTAAAAGAATTACCGCAGCACCGTTGTAGATACAGGCAGTAGGCGAAAAAACTAGAGAATCAAAGGAGAGGGAAAATGTTCGAACTCGTAGACAACATCCCCGCAAGCCCGGTCATTAAAGTTATCGGTGTTGGCGGAGGCGGCGGCAACGCTGTCAATCACATGGTCAAGAGCAACATTGAAGGCGTTGAATTCATCTGCGCCAACACTGATGCCCAGGCGCTGAAGAGCATCAGCGCGCGGACCATCCTGCAACTGGGCACCGGCGTGACCAAAGGTCTGGGCGCCGGCGCCAACCCTGAAGTAGGTCGTCAGGCCGCTCTCGAAGATCGTGAGCGCATTGCCGAAGTCCTGCAGGGCACTAACATGGTGTTCATCACCACCGGCATGGGCGGCGGTACCGGTACCGGTGCTGCGCCGATCATTGCTGAAGTGGCCAAGGAAATGGGGATCCTCACCGTTGCGGTGGTGACCCGTCCGTTCCCGTTCGAAGGTCGCAAGCGCATGCAGCTGGCCGACGAAGGCATCCGCCTGCTGTCGGAAAGCGTCGACTCGTTGATCACCATTCCCAACGAGAAGCTGCTGACCATCCTCGGTAAAGACGCCAGCCTGCTGTCGGCTTTCGCCAAGGCAGACGATGTACTGGCCGGTGCCGTTCGCGGTATCTCCGACATCATCAAGCGTCCGGGCATGATCAACGTCGACTTTGCCGACGTACGTACCGTGATGAGCGAAATGGGTATGGCGATGATGGGCACTGGCTGCGCCAGCGGTCCGAACCGTGCACGCGAGGCCACCGAAGCGGCCATTCGCAACCCGTTGCTGGAAGACGTGAACCTGCAAGGTGCACGCGGCATCCTGGTGAACATCACCGCCGGTCCTGACCTGTCCCTGGGCGAGTACTCCGACGTGGGTAGCATCATCGAAGCCTTCGCTTCCGAGCACGCCATGGTCAAGGTCGGTACCGTTATCGATCCGGACATGCGCGACGAGCTGCACGTGACCGTGGTTGCCACCGGTCTGGGCGCTAAAATCGAGAAGCCTGTCAAGGTCATCGACAATACCGTTCACACTTCCATGGCCGCCCAGCCACAGCAACAAGCGCCTGCTCGTCAGGACGCGCCGGCTGTGAACTACCGTGATCTCGACCGTCCGACCGTCATGCGCAACCAGGCTCAAGCCGGTGCTGCGGCTGCCGCGAAGATGAATCCGCAAGATGATCTGGACTACCTGGACATCCCGGCTTTCCTGCGTCGTCAGGCCGATTAATGGAATGTATCAGGGCTATGAAGGTGATTGGTGTTCAGCAAAGGTCTGGTCTGCTATCATCGCCAGCCTTTGTTGATACCAGTTCGCAATTTGCGCTGAAGCGGCCCAAGCCATGATTAAACAACGCACACTGAAAAATATTATCCGTGCCACAGGTGTAGGCCTGCACTCCGGGGAGAAGGTATACCTGACCCTCAAGCCAGCACCTATCGACACCGGCATTGTGTTTTGTCGTGCCGATCTCGACCCTGTGGTGCAGATTCCTGCCCGCGCGGAAAACGTTGGTGAAACCACGATGTCGACCACGTTGGTCAGTGGTGACACCAAAGTGGATACGGTGGAGCACTTGCTCTCGGCCATGGCTGGCCTGGGCATCGATAACGCCTACGTCGAGCTCTCCGCGTCCGAAGTTCCGATCATGGATGGTAGCGCTGGACCTTTCGTATTCCTGATTCAATCGGCCGGCCTGGAAGAACAGGACGCAGCCAAGAAGTTCATCCGGATCCTGCGGGAAGTGACAGTGGAAGACGGCGACAAGCGCGCCACTTTCGTCCCTTTCGAAGGTTTCAAAGTGAGCTTCGAGATCGATTTCGATCACCCGGTTTTCCGTGACCGCACACAAAGTGCAAGCGTGGATTTTTCCAGCACTTCGTTCGTAAAAGAAGTCAGCCGCGCCCGTACCTTTGGTTTCATGAGTGATATCGAGTACCTGCGCAAGCACAACCTCGCACTCGGCGGCAGCGTTGAAAACGCTATTGTGGTCGACGCGGATGGTGTACTGAACGAAGACGGCCTTCGCTACGAAGACGAATTCGTGAAGCACAAGATCCTCGATGCAATTGGTGACCTCTACCTGCTGGGCAATAGCCTGATTGGTGAGTTCAAGGGCTTCAAGTCCGGACATGCATTGAACAACCAGCTGCTGCGCAAGTTGATTGAGCAGACAGATGCTTGGGAAGTCGTGACTTTCGAAGACGCCAGCACTGCACCGATCTCTTACATGCGTCCCGTCGCGGCGGTGTAAGCAAAAAACCTCTCTAGTTTTTAAAGGCTGCCTTCGGGTGGCCTTTTTTTATGCCTGGATTTTGTGGTGTCTGGTCGGGCCTCATCGCCAGCAGGCTGGCTCCCACATTTGGAATGCATTCCACTGTAGGAGCTAGCTTGCTGCGGGCGGCGTTCCGACGATGAGGCCGGTCGCAGCACTGGATAACTCACTGCGCAGCCACCACCCGATTGCGCCCCCCATCCTTGGCCTGATACAGCGCCATGTCCGCCGCAAACAGCAGCTGCTCCAGGCTGATATCGGAATTCCGGGTCCAGGTACTGATACCGATACTGACAGTAATCGGTGATTCCACGCCCGCCACGAAGGGCAATCGTTCCACCGCCAAACGGATGTGTTCGGCGATCTGCTGCGCACCCGCACTATCGGTTTCAGCAAGGATCACCGAAAACTCCTCCCCGCCGTATCGGGCAACCAGGTCTGCGGGGCGGCGCACGTTGTCGGAAATCACCTTGGCCAATGCGCGTAGTGCGTCATCACCGGCCTGATGGCCATGTTGATCGTTGAATGCCTTGAAGTGGTCGGCATCAATCATCAGCACCGACAGCGGTTTGCCGGAGCGTTGAGCGCGAAACCACTCATGGCGCAGGGTTTGATCCAGCATCCGACGGTTGGCCACGCCGGTCAGGGCGTCCGTGGCCGCGAGTTGCGCCAGCTCCTGCTCAGCGTGGTGACGCAGGCTCAGCTCCCGGCACAGTAACCACGTCAGCCAGAGCAGGCCAATGCACAGCACGCCGGTCGCACCGCTGATCACCACCGCCGTGCGTTTCCAGGTGGCGAACACTTCCTCGCCGGAGAGCGCGACGATCACCGTCAATGGCAGGTTACCGACCCGGGAAAAGGTGTACAGGCGCTGTTGCTGATCGACGCTGGACACGCTATCGAAACTGCCGCTGCCCTCACTCAGCATGCGCAATACATTGGGGCGGTTGGCGAAACTCCTGCCGATCGGGTCGTTTTCCAGGTGCGGCTTTTGCGCCAGCAGGATGCCATCGCGGTTGATGATGGCCAGCGTGCTGCCGGTGCCTATGTTCAGGCTGTTGAACAACTGATCGAAGTAGCTCAGGCGCATCGACGCCACGGCGACGCCCATAAATTCACCGGTGGTCGACGAAATGCGGCGGCTGAAGCTGATTCGCCATTCGTTTTTGTCGTCGCAATCGCACCGGGGTTTGAAGGGCCTGCTGATGAACATGCCCGTGTCAGTGTTGCTGACATGGGCCAGGAAATAGTCGCGATCGGCAAAGTTGCCCGGTTTGGGTTCGAGCAACGAAGAATCGGCGAGGACGTCGCCATGCTTGTCCAACAACATGATGTCGCCTTTGAAGCGAGCGGCGGTGGAACGGTCGAACAGCACCAGATGGCGGATCTGCGGCGAAACCTGTTTCAGGTCGTCTCGTTGCGAGGCCGCGATCAGGCCTTGCAGGGTCAAGTCATAGAGTTCGACGGTGCGCAGCACGTCGGCGTCGATCAACTGCGCGATGGTGGTCGCGCTGCGGGTGGCTTCATGCTGGGCGTTGGCGTGTTCGCGAATCAGCAGGAAGGTGACAATACAGAGAATGGCAATGACCGTCAGGCTGCTGCCGAGGATCACCAGGATCTCTGGCCGACCGGCGCGGTTTGAACGATGGGGAGTACTGCGTACGGTCATGGGGCTCAAATCTGCGGGAATGACTGAGTAAGCGTAGTTCCTTAACTGTAGGAGCGAGCTTGCTCGCGAAGGTCGTGAACGATGACGCGTAAACCAGATGCCCAGCGGCGCTCTGGGGTTTTTCCCGAGCTCGCTCGCTCCTACCGTTTCATCTTTGCAGGGGATGTAATGAACAGGCAAAAAAAAGCCGCTGATCACAGCGGCTTTGAAGACAACTTTTCAAAGGGAAGAGCCGATGAAGAGTGTCGAGGGAAACAGAGCAGTTAGTTGCAATCAGCTGTCTTTCCCGGCCTGTGGCTGGGCCTGGGAAGTCGCCGCTTGAGGGGCTTGCGCAGCGTCCTGAGCCTTGGCCGTCATCTCGCCCTGATACGCTTCGTACGCGGCGGCGCGCGCTGCGTTGTGTGCGACGAACGCCGGCGACTCTTCAGCCATGGCGAACGGGGAGAGGAACAAAGAGGACAAAACGAAAGCGCTGGCAATACCCATAGTGTTGGACATCTTTAAGACCTTCTTGCTTGGCAAGTGCTGTTTGGTGCGGGCAAAGATAAGGCGATTTGGAGAAGGGAAAAAGAGTGGATTCTTGAAAGGACTGTTGCGGTTAAGGCAATAGTCGATTGCTGTGCTCTTGTGGCGAGGGAGTTTGCTCCCGCTCGGCTGCGCAGCAGTCGTCAAAAGGGTAAATGCGATTTTCCTGCGAGGAGAGCGTTCATTGATTTGGGGCTGCTTCGCAGCCCAGCGCGAGCAAGCTCGCTCGCCACAGGGGATCGGGGTTATTTATACGGGAAGGTGGATACCAAAGGTATTCATGCCGTGATCACTGCGTACAAACACATCCCCGCCGTGCATCAACGCAATCGCCTTGACGATCGCAAGGCCCAGGCCGTGGTTGTTGCCGCTGTTGCTGCGCGACGCATCGACCCGGTAGAAGCGTTCGAACAGGCGTGGCAGGTGCTCGCTGGCAATCGGCGAACCGGGATTAGCGACACCGATGCTGACCTGATGGTCCTCCGCTTCGATCGTTACCTGAATCACTTGCCCGGGCTCAGTGTGTTGCACCGCGTTGCTGAGCAAGTTGATCAACGCACGACGCAAATGCGCGATCTCGATGCGCACCTGGGCATCGCCACTGACCTGTACCTGAACCTGCGCGTCCTCAAGAATGAAATCCAGATACTCCAACGTGGTTGCCACTTCATCGGCCAATGAAGTGGAGGTCAGTTTGGTCGCTTTGCTGCCCTGGTCCGCGCTGGCGAGGAACAGCATGTCGTTGATGATCGAACGCAATCGCTCAAGTTCTTCCAGGTTGGATTGCAGCACTTCGAAATAGTGTTCCGCCGAACGACCGCGAGTCAGCGCCACTTGCGTTTGACCGATCAGGTTGGTCAACGGTGAACGCAGTTCATGGGCGACATCGGCGTTGAACGATTCCAACCGTGTGTAAGCCTGTTCAACCCGCCCCAGCGTGGAATTGAACGAGTTGGCGAACTGGTTCAGCTCGGGGGGCAGCGACGACAAACGCAACCGTCCTGAACGCAACGGCGGCGCCAGGCGCTGGACTTCCTGGGACAACTTGATCAGAGGCTTCAGGCCAATCCGTGCCACCCAGTAACCCAACGCCGACGCAAGCAGCACACCAATGATCGCCAGGCTGATCAGGGCGATCAGCAAATGATGCTGGGTCTGGAAAAACGTCTCGGTGTCGATGCCGATCATGAAGCGCAACGACGGTCGTTGATCCTTGGCCGGGAACTGGCTGACCAGAACCTTCTGTGGATAAGGCTGGTCCGGTAGCTGCAAATCACGCATGCCCAGCGGCCCTTCGGCGAAGGCGCGAATCTGTGGGGTCAGGTTGCCGTATTCGTAGTGCGGATCGCCGCTGATGATCCAGAAACTGATGCGCTTGTCTTCTTCACCCAGCAGCTTGAGCTTGTTGTTGATCTTCACCCAATGCTCAGGCGTGCCGTAACGGCCGACAGTGGATTCGAGCACGCTGTAACGTGCGTCCAGTTCGGCTTCGGGCAGCAGGCCCAGGCCTTTGTCGACCTGTTGATACAGCGCCCAGCCGATCAACAGGAACACCAGCAACGCCACCAGCGTGAACATCCCGCTCAGGCGCAGTGCAATGGAGTTACTGGACACCACGGCTCTCCAGCACATAACCCATGCCACGAATCGTGTGCAGCAGTTTTTCGTCGAACGGACCGTCGAGTTTGGCGCGCAGGCGTTTGATCGCGACTTCGACGACGTTGGCATCGCTGTCGAAATTGATGTCCCAGACCATTTCGGCGATGGCGGTTTTCGACAGGATTTCCCCTTGCCGACGGGCCAGCACACTGAGCAGCGAAAACTCTTTCGCGGTCAGGTCCAGGCGGGTGCCGGCACGGGTGGCTTTGCGGCTGATCAAATCTATCCACAGGTCGGCGATGCTCACTTGCACCGGCTCGTGACCGCCACTGCGCCGTGTCAGGGCTTGCAGGCGCGCCACCAGTTCAAGGAAGGAAAACGGTTTGCCGAGGTAATCGTCGGCGCCATCGCGCAGGCCTTTGATACGGTCTTCGACCCGTTCGCGGGCGGTCAGCATAATCACCGGCGTTTGTTTGCGCGCACGCAAGGCGCGCAGTACACCGAAGCCGTCGAGGCCCGGCAGCATGACGTCGAGCACAATCACCGCGTAGTCGCTTTCCAGCGCCAGGTGCAGGCCTTCGACACCGTCTCGGGCCAGGTCCACGGTGTAACCCTGTTCCGTCAGACCGCGGTGCAGATAGTCCGCGGTTTTTTCCTCGTCTTCGATAATCAGAACGCGCATGACCCCGCCTCAGTCTGTGGTCGCCAGCACCGGCAGCGGTGCGGGTTTGGGCCGGTGGAAAAGCCGCTCAAGCCACAAGTATATGACCGGAGTGGTAAACAGTGTCAGCGCCTGGCTTACCAGCAAACCACCGACCACCGCGATCCCCAAGGGTTGGCGCAGTTCGGCGCCGGTGCCGTAGCCGAGCATCAGCGGCAGCGCGCCGAGCAGGGCGGCGAGGGTGGTCATGATGATCGGCCGGAACCGGGTGATACACGCCTGGTAGATCGCTTCTTCCGGTGGCAAACCACCGTTGCGTTGGGCATCGAGGGCGAAGTCGATCATCAGGATGCCGTTTTTCTTCACGATCCCGATCAGCAACACCAGCCCGATCAGCGCCATGATCGAAAAGTCCTGCCCGCAGATCCACAGCATGATCACTGCGCCGAGGCCGGCCGACGGCAGGGTCGAGATGATGGTCAACGGATGCACGAAGCTCTCGTAAAGCACGCCGAGAATGATGTACACCGCCACCAGCGCCGCCAGGATCAGCCATGGCTGGCTGGCCAGCGAACTCTGGAACGCTTGGGCCGCGCCCTGGAAGTTGCCGCTCATGGCCGCCGGCATGCCGATTTCGGCCTTGGCCTGATTGAGCATGATGACCGCGTCGCCCAGTGCCACACCGGGCGCCAGGTTGAACGACAGGTTGGCGGCCGGGAACATGCCGTCATGGGCGATGGACAGTGGCCCCACCGTGGGCGCATCGAATTTCGCCAGCGCCGACAGCGGCACCATTTCCCCGCTCAACGGCGAACGCAGGTAGAAATAGTTCAGGCTTTCGGCTTTGCCGCGTTGTTTGGTGTCCAGTTCGAGGATCACGTTGTACTGGTTGATCTGGGTCTGGAATTCGTTGATCTGCCGCTGGCCGAAAGCGTCGTACAGCGCTTCGTCGACATCGCTGGCGGTCAGCCCGAAACGTGCCGCCGCACTGCGGTCGATGCTGATGTGGGTGATGCTGCCGCCCAGTTGCAGGTCATTGGAAATGTCGCGGAACGCCGGGTTGCTGCGCAGTTTTTCCGTGAGGCGCTGGGTCCAGGTGCTGAGGGTTGGGCCGTCGTTGCTTTTGAGCACGTATTGGTATTGTGCACGGCTCGGGCCGGAGCTGAGGTTGATGTCCTGGCCGGCGCGCAGGTAGAGCACGATGCCCGGGACTTTCATCAGTTGCGGACGGATGCGGTCAATGAACTGGCTGGCGGAGACGTCGCGATCACCCCGTTTTTTCAGGGAAATCCAGAAGCGACCGTTGGCAATCGTCTGGTTACTGCCCGATACGCCGACCGAGTGGGAAAACGCCTCGACCGCTGGGTCTGCGGCGACGATTTCCGCCATCGCCAGGTGTTTTTTCACCATGTCGCCGTAGGAAATATCAGCGGCGGCTTCGGTGGTGCCGAGGACAAAACCAGTGTCCTGTACAGGAAAGAACCCCTTCGGAATGAAGATGTAACCGGCGATGGCCAGGCCGAGGGACAGACCAAACACGCCGATCATCAATTTCTGATGGGCGAGGGCGCGGCGCAGCAGCTTTTCATAACCGGCCAGCAAGCGCTCGCCGAACGTTGCCTTGCTGTGGGCGTGATGCACCGGCGCACGCATGAACAGGGCCGCCAGCGTTGGCGCCAGGGTCAGCGACACGACCACCGAAATCATGATCGTCGACGTGGCCGTCAGGGCAAATTCCTTGAACAGTCGCCCGACCACACCCCCCATGAATAGCAGCGGAATGAACGCCGCCACCAGTGAGAAACTGATCGAGACCACGGTAAAACCAATCTCGCCCGCGCCCTTGATCGCCGCCTCGCGCATGCCGTCACCGGCCTCCAGATGGCGGTGAATGTTCTCCACCACCACAATCGCGTCGTCGACCACAAACCCCACCGCCACCACGATCGCCACCAGCGTCAGGTTGTTCAGGCTGAAACCCATGATGTACATCAGGGCGAAACTGGCGGTCAGCGAAACGCCGAGCACCGCCGACACAATCATGGTTGCCGACCATTGGCGCAGGAACAGTGCCATCACCGCTACGACCAGCATGATCGCGATCAGCAGGGTGACTTCCACTTCATGCAGCGAGGCGCGAATGGTCTGTGTGCGGTCGACCAGCACTTTGACCTCTACTGACGCCGGCAGCATGGCTTCGAGCGCGGGCAGTGCAGCCTGAATGCGGTCCACGGTTTCGACGATGTTGGCCCCCGGTTGCCGGGAGATCACCAGGTTCACCCCGGGCTTGTCGCCGGCCCAGGCTTGCACGTAGGCATCTTCCGAACCGTTGACGACTTTGGCGACATCCTTCAGATGAACCGGTGCGCCGTCCTTGTAGGAAACGATGAGCTGACTGTATTCCTCGGGATGAAACAATTGGTCGTTGGTCGACAGCGTTGAGATGCTCGACTCGCCATACAGCGCGCCTTTGGCCAGGTTGAGGCTGGTCTGCTGGATCGCCAGCCGTATGTCCGCCAGCGTCAGGCCGATGGCCGCCAGTTTGTCCGCCGAGGCTTGAACACGGATCGCCGGACGTTGCTGGCCGGTGATGTTGATTTGGCCTACGCCGTCGATCTGGCTGATCTGACGGGAGAGCAGGGTTTCGACCAGGTCGCTGAGCTCGGTGCCGGGCATCTGCGATGAGTTGACGCTGAGGATCAGCACCGGGCTGTCGGCGGGGTTAACCTTGCGCCACGTCGGCAGGGTCGGCATGTCCTTGGGCAGTTTGCCGGCGGCGGTGTTGATCGCGGCCTGCACTTCCTGCGCGGCGGTGTCGATGCTCTTGTCGAGGGTGAATTGCAGGGTCAGGTTGGTCGAGCCGAGGGCGCTGCTCGAGGTCATCTGGGTGACGCCGGGGATGGCGCTGAATTGCACTTCAAGCGGTGTGGCCACCGACGAAGCCATGGTTTCCGGGCTGGCACCGGGGAGTTGCGCGGCCACTTGGATGGTCGGGAACTCGGCTTCGGGCAGCGGGGCGATCGGCAGTCGCGGGAAGGCGATGACACCGAGCAATACCAGGGCAAACGTCAGCAGAATGGTGGCCACCGGATGGTCGATGCACCACGCGGAAACCGAGCCGTGGCCCTTCATGGTTTCGGCTCCGTTTGCACCACTTGCGGTGGGTCGGTCAGCACCTGCACGGTCGAACCGGGTTTGAGCCTTGATTGGCCATCGCTGACCAGCACATCGCCCGGTTTCACGCCTTTGATGATGTCCTGGCCGCTGCCTTGATAGACCATCTGCACCGGAACGGTTTCGACTTTGTCACCGTTGATCCGGTAAACGAAATGTTGATCGAGGCCGCGTTGTACGACGGTTGGAGGCACCACCAGCGCATCCTTCTCCAGCGCCGTCTGGATTTTTACCGTCACCAGCAGGCCCGGCCAGAGTTTCTGCCCGGCGTTGTTGAATTCAGCCTTGGCACGGATGGTCCCGGTGTTGGCGTTGATCTGGTTGTCGATCAATGTCAGGTGGCCTTCGCCCAGCAGGTTGCCGGTTTCGCCGTCGGTGTCGGCACCGATGTAGGCCTTCACCTGTGCGTGCTCGGGATCGCTGATCAAGCCTTGCAGGGTCGGCAGCATTTGCTGCGGCAAGGAGAACTCCACGGCAATCGGGTCGATCTGGGTCACGGTGAACAGCCCTTGGGCGTCGGTCATGCGCAGGAAGTTGCCCTCGTCCACGGTGCGAATGCCGACACGACCGGACACCGGGGAGCGAATCTGCGTGTAGGAAAGCTGCACTTGGGCCGCATCGATCGAGGCCTGATTGCCTTGGGCGGTGGCTTTCAGTTGGTTGACCAGGGCTTGTTGCTGGTCGTAGGTCTGTTTCGAAACGCCGTCGTCAACGCTCAGCAACTTGTAGCGCTTGAGATTGACCAACGCCACTTGCAGTTGCGCCTGGCTTTCACCCAATTGGGCCCGGGCCTGGTCGAGGCTGGCGCGGATCGAGCGGTCGTCGATGGTGGCCAGCAAGTCGCCTTGCTTCACCAGTTGGCCTTCCTTGACCAGGATTTTGGTGAGGATGCCGTCGATCTGAGGGCGGACCACGACGCTGTGCAGGGACAACACCGACCCGATGCCGCTGACGTAACGGGGCACGTCTTTTTTGGCGACGCTGACCACCCGCACCGGAATGGCCGTCGAGGCCGCGAGTTTGGTGGTGGCGGGTTTGGTGGCGTACCACAGGCCCAGCGCTGCCAGAACAATCAGAAGGGCGGCGAGCAAGACGGGTTTTTTCTGAATTCGCATGCGAGTGGGGCGCCGGGGCTGGGTGGTCGGGAGTAGGGGCAGGTTTATACCTTCCTTTATAAACCTGTGCGACGGTCAGGAAAGTGACTGCTAACTGACGGCGCTGTCAGTTTGGGCGTTCAGTCGGGGTGACCGAGTTATCGTTCATCGCGAGCAGGCTCGCTCCCACACTGGATGGTGGTGAAATACACAGTTTATGTTCGACGTAGATCAACTGTGGGAGCGAGCCTGCTCGCGAAGGCGGCAGCGCGGTCAACACAAAACCCGACCAGCTTGCTTGCTGTGTGAAGCTTGCCGCTCCCGAGACAGGTATACTGCCGCCTTTCGTGGCTCGCTGACCGGGCCCGACTTTATTGCATCACCCGGAGCTTTCATGACATCCCCGACACAACCGCCGGTTGCCGACGTTTCGAGCGACGACCAGGCAGACCTGCCAGACAGCGTCGACTCCAGCGCAGACAGCGAAACCAAAGCCGCAATTCCGGCGTTCAAGTTCCCGTTCAAACCGGGTGACCTGGCTGCAGCCAAGAACGCCAGCCAGCCGTGGTACAAGAACGGCGCCAAGAATGGCCACACCAAAACCCCGGGCGCCGCGCCTCCAGGGACTCGCCGTTCGATGGGCAAGCGCTGAATTTCAAGTTTTGAAACGATGGGCCCATCGCAGGCTGCAAGCTTTGGGTCAAGCGGCCCGCAACGAAATGAACGCATAGTTCAGTGGCGCATCCGTCGCCACTCGCGCCCCGGCCGCTTGTACTTGCCCTGCGATATCGTCACCCGACACATGGAACTGCCACTCACTGGCCAACTCCGTCAGCGGCTGCCCGGCTGCCTGGTCAATCGCGGCCACCAACGCATTCATGTCCGGCAGATAAGCGGTAAACCCGTCGCCTTTCAACGCCGTAGTACGAATCCCCAAAGACGCGCAAATCGCTTCTTTGATGAGAATGTCATCGCGATCGGCCTGACGGGAGCGCTGGATCAAGTTGATCAGCTCCTGATCCACCAATTCACCACCGACAATCAGGTCCGGTCCTTTTTCCCACGATTCGGGCGGACACTCCTTCACCGCGATGTTGAGCGGAATGTGCGGATTGATTTCCATCGGGTAGATACGGCACACCAGCGGCCGGCGTTCGTAGATCTGGCAGAGGTTGTCCTGGTCCAGATTTCGGCAGCGGCCGACATTGTAGGCGGCAAAAGTAATCGCCACGCAGGCCTTGGTGTTGCCGCTCTGGACCACCACCGAACGGCGTTCGGCGTGTTCACGTTGCTGCGCGGGCAGGCCCAGACCGTTCCCCAGGAAACCTTCCACCAACACAATGACCTGCCCGCCGTCGTTCGCCCACATGCGGGCTTCCGGCAGTGTCAGGGGCACGTGGTGGTCAGTGCAGCATTTGCCGCAGCCTACGCAGGAAAATGTCGTATTCATTGAGCGGTCAGTCGCATCCGGGGGCGTGAAGCGGCGTCAGAATGCCGCCGCGAAGGGCTGCATCGAAGCAAGTTATGCGCCACTCACTGCGCGTTCACTGTCGGACGGATCGAGTCCCACTCCGTGACGTACGCGATTTTGCTTTTCTTGTTGTACAGGCACAGTTCCGAGCCTTGCAGGCCCTTCATGTGTTTTTGCGGGTATTGGCCTTGGAGCAGAAGGGCGGTATAGCCGACCCGGTCATCGAATTGCGCGGCGTTGCCCACAGGTTTGGCGTTTTTCAGGCCGCTGGCCTTGGTGCAACTGGCGATGACCACTTTGTCGTAGGCGGCCCATGCGTCAGGGCTGGAGGCGTGAGCCTGGCTGGCGAGGGCAGTCAGGCAGAGGAAGGTCAGGGTTGAGATTTTCACGGTTCAGGCATCCTTGGGCGAATTGGCCAAGGTTGGAGTCTGTCAGACAGGGACCGGTTCCCGGCGGACTACGCGCATCCCGACGCTTTCATACAGCCGCTGTGCACGAAGGTTGTCTTCCAGCACCTTCAGATCCACGAAGCCTTCCCTGCGCTGCTTAAACACGCTGAATGTATGCAGCACCAACGCGCGGCCCAGGCCTTGGCGCTGAGCGCTGGGATGCACCACCAGGTTCTTGATGTAGGCGCTGGTCCAGCATTGAGCAACACCGACGACGCCATCGGCATCCAGGGCAATAAAGCACAGGCCGGGGTCGTATTCAGGATCGGATTCGAAGCGCTGCTGCCAGGCATCAAGTGCCGGCACGCGACCGCCGCCGGACTTGTAGCCCAGTTGCATCAAGTGATGAACGGCGTCGGCGAGTTCGGGGCGGTAGTGGGTCAACTCAATTCCGTCGGGCCACTGGATGGCGGGCACATCCTCAGCAAGATTGCGCCGCATCAGAAAGCAGAACGCTTCGGCCAACACTCAGTGACCTTGTTCGGCAACGGCCTTGGCCGCTTCGATCAGGCACTTGGTCAGTTCTGGCGAAGAGAACTTGGTCAGTACCGCATTGGCCCCGGCAAGACGCGCCTTTTCGCTATTCATCGCGCTGTCCAGAGAGGTGTGGAGCAGCACGTAGAGATGCGAAAAATCCGGCGTTTCGCGCAGGGTGCGGGTGAAGGCATAACCGTCCATCTCGGACATTTCGATGTCGGACACGATCAGGTTGATCTGCTGCGCCGTGCCTTGCAGATCCAGCAGGCAATCGATGGCTTCCTTGGCGCTGCGGGCGGTGTGGCATTGCAGGCCGAGATTGCGCAGGGTGTGAACCGATTGCTGCAGCGCGACCTGGCTGTCATCCACCACCAGAATTCGTGCGTTGCCCAGGACTTCGGCGTCTTCCATGCTCAGTTCCGTCGGGGCCATTTCAATCTGTGCCGGGGCGATGCCGTGGATCACTTTTTCAATGTCCAGCACCTGCACCAGCGTGCCGTCGACGGAAGTCACGCCGGTGATATAGGAGCGCACGCCGCCAGAACCGAAGGGCGGTGGGCGGATGTCAGTGGTCAGGCAATGGACGATCTTGCTCACCGCCTGAACATGCAAACCTTGTTTGGAGCGGCTGACGTCAGTGACGATCAGGCAGCCACCGTTCGGGTCTTCCAGCGGACGCTCGCCGATGGCGCGGCTCAGGTCGATCACCGACAACGAAGCACCGCGCAGGGTCGCAATGCCTTTGACGTGGGGATGCGACTCCGGAAGTCGGGTCAGGGGCGGGCAGGGGATGATTTCACTGACTTTCAGCAGGTTGATTGCCATGAGCTTGCCGCTGCGCAAGGTGAACAGCAGAAGCGAAAGTGAATCTGCGCGGGCTTTGTTGGAAGACATAAAAACCTTCTGTGGAAAAAGGTGGCGGGCGACAGGGGATCGCCAACAGCTCTCGATGCCGGGTTATCGACTTGTTCGGGGCAGGCTTTAGGAATATTCCCAAGCCCGGCAGGCCCTGAAGAAACCAAAAAGCCCCGCCTCTTCAAAAGAGCGCGGGGCTTTTTGTTGTTTCGAGTCTAGCAGGCGCTAACTTACTCTTCGCCCATCTGCGATTGCAGATAGTTCTCGAGGCCGACTTTATCGATCAGGCCCAGCTGAGTTTCCAGCCAGTCGATATGTTCTTCTTCGGACTCAAGAATTTCTTCAAGCAGTTCGCGGCTACCGAAGTCGCCCACGGTTTCGCAATGAGCGATGGCTACTTTGAGATCGGCATGGCCGGTGCGTTCGATGCGCAGGTCGCACTCAAGCATTTCCTGGGTGTGTTCGCCGATCTGCAGCTTGCCCAGATCCTGCACGTTCGGCAGGCCTTCCAGGAACAGAATGCGCTTGATCAGCTTGTCCGCGTGCTTCATCTCGTCGATGGATTCGTGGTACTCGTGCTTGCCGAGCTTGTTCAGGCCCCAATCTTCGTACATGCGTGCATGCAGGAAGTATTGATTGATCGCGACCAGCTCATTGGCAAGGATCTTGTTGAGATGCTGGATGACTGTAACGTCGCCTTTCATGATGGGGTCCTGCCCTGTATTAGCCGTCTATAAAACAGAGTTTGAGCCGCGTAATTAAGAGTGTCAAACCTAAGTTATTGAAACTTAAGTGAAAATTAATCGGAATAAGAATGTTTGTGTTCCGCGTCTAGCGTCTAAGCAATTGATTTGCGGGCATAAAAAAACCGGACATGAGTCCGGTTCTTTGAAATACGAGATTTAGGCGGCTGTAAATTCAACTGGAAAAGGTATCGCTGCCTGGGCCGATTGCAGTTTGGTCAGGGTTTCGCGAACCACTTCCTTGGCAAGGCAGGCACATTTGCCGCACTGACTCGCAACGCCGGTGGCCTGACGGACTTCTTTGTAGCTGCAGCAACCTTCATAGATTGCATCGCGGATTTGACCGTCGGTGACGCCAGTGCAGAGGCAAACATACATAAGTGAAAACCGTCGCTGGTTGTGACTCAATTGCGATGGATCTTAATGTTAACGAGAATGATTGTCAAAGTGGTTTCTAAGACCTTTGCGGCATAAAAGGGTATGACCGACGAACGGTTTTTACTCTGGGGGATTCACGTCCAGTTGTAGAGGACGCTTTTTTGGACAGGTCAAACACGCAGTGTATGATGGCCGGTCTTTGCGAAACGGGATCGTGTCACAGGGCTGTCGCCTCAGGGTGGCAGGCTGATGCGAACCCGGTTCTTCACGTCTTTACACCAGGAGATATCCAATGAGCGTACTCGTAGGCAAACAAGCCCCAGACTTCACCGTCCCGGCCGTACTCGGCAATGGCGAGATCGTAGACAGCTACACCCTGTCCTCGGCCATCAAAGGCAAATACGGCCTGGTGTTCTTCTACCCACTGGACTTCACCTTCGTTTGCCCGTCCGAGCTGATCGCTCTGGACCACCGCATGGAAGACTTCAAGGCACGCAACGTTGAAGTGGTCGCTGTTTCGATCGACTCACACTTCACCCACAACGCATGGCGCAACACCCCGGTGAACAATGGCGGCATCGGCCAGGTGCAATACACCATGGCTGCCGACATGAAGCACGAAATCGCCAAGGCCTACGACGTTGAGTCCGAAGGCGGCGTGGCTTTCCGTGGCGCGTTCCTGATCGACGACAAAGGCATTGTCCGCTCGCAGATCATCAACGACCTGCCGCTGGGCCGTAACATGGAAGAGCTGATCCGTCTGGTCGACGCTCTGCAATTCCACGAAGAGCACGGCGAAGTTTGCCCTGCCAACTGGAAAAAAGGCGACAAAGGCATGACCGCTTCGACCGAAGGCGTCGCTGCTTACCTGACCGAGAACGCTGGCAAGCTGTAAGCCAGGTTCGAGGCATAAAAAAACCGGCCGCTGAGGCCGGTTTTTTTATGGGCGGGATAAACCCAATGCTGTTTCGCTGAACCTGTGGCGAGGGAGCTTGCTCCCGCTGGGTCGCGAAGCGGCCCCAAAAAAAGGCCTGCTGCGCAGTCCAGCGGGA
>NZ_RWIN01000136.1 GCF_009761815.1 Pseudomonas sp. PB120 | reverse complement strand
TTGCTCCCGCTGGGGTGCGCAGCGTCCCCAAAAAGGGGACTGCGATGCAGTCCAGCGGGAGCAAGCTCCCTCGCCACAGGTTCAATGCACGTCGTTATTCCAGTGCAGAAGCCGGGCCGAAGAACTCGTAACGGCTTTGCTTCTCCGGTACGCCCAAGGCTTTCAGGTGGCGCTTGATCGCCGCCATGAAACCTTTAGGCCCCAGGAAATAAGCGTCCAGATCGCGCTGCTGCGGCAACCATTCGCCCAACTGCTCCTGACTCAACAACCCGACTTTGTGCGCCGCCGGGCTCACACCGTCATCTTCGGCGTAGCAATAGAAGCGCTTGAGCTGCGGGTGACGTTCGGCCAGGCCATCGATCCAGTCGCGGAAGGCGTGAACACTGCCATTGCGTGCGCAGTGGATGAAATGCACCGGCCGTTCAGTCGCCAGCGCGGCTTCGAGCATGGCCAGGGTCGGAGTGATGCCCACGCCACCGCTGATCAGCACCAGCGGTTTGTCACTGTCCGTCAGGGTGAACTCGCCCGATGGCGGGAACAGTTGAATGCTCGAACCGACATGCAGCTGATCGTGTAAATGGTTGGAAGCGCGACCACCGTTTTCCCGCTTGACGCTGATGCGGTACTGGCCTTTGTTCGCCAACGCCGACAGCGAGTAGTTACGACGAATCTCTTCGCCATCGAGGATCAGTTTCATGCCGATGTACTGGCCAGGTTCCGCCGCCAGGATCAGGCCTTTGTCGGCTGGCTCGAAGTAGAACGAGATAATTTCCGCGCTCTCTTCAACCTTTGCCGCCACGATGAATTCCCGCGCCCCGCGCCAGCCGCCCGGGGCCTGTTCCTTCTGGTCGTAGATGCTGGTTTCGGCGCCGATCAGAATGTCAGCCAATTGGCCGTACGCCGCGCCCCAGGCCGCGATGACTTCCGGGGTAGCGATCTCGTCGCCCAGTACTTCGGCAATGGCCCGCAACAGGCAGGTGCCGACAATCGGGTAGTGTTCCGGAAGGATTTGCAGGGCCACGTGCTTGTTGATGATCTTGGCCACCAGGTCGCCCAATTGGTCGAGCTGGTCAATGTGCCGCGCATACATCAATACACCGTTGGCCAAGGCACGCGGCTGGTCACCGCTGGCCTGGTGGGCCTGGTTGAACAGCGGGCGAACTTCCGGATACTCGGAGAGCATCATGCGATAGAAGTGCGTGATCAACGCTTCGCCACCGCTTTCCAGCAACGGCACAGTGGATTTGACGATTGCACGGTCTTGAACGCTAAGCATAAGGTGACTCCTGAGCGACGGGTATGACTAAGTGATTACCCTATGCTTATCAGTTTCCATGCCAACAATTAAAACGTTATAAATCAGTAATTTAAAATCAACATAGTCATATCGACAGCAACTGACTTATAGTCATCCCGACTACATGGAGTCACTATGACTGCAAAATCCCTGCTGACGACGTTGCTGCCCCTGGTCTCCGACCTGTCCCGCGAACTCCCCGAAGGCGAGCGCTATCGGCGCTTGCTCGAAGCCATGCGCGCCCTGCTCCCCTGCGATGCCGCCGCCCTGCTGCGCCTCGATGGCGACTGGCTGGTGCCGCTGGCCGTGGACGGGTTGAGCACCGACACCCTTGGCCGGCGATTCAAGGTCAGCGAGCACCCGCGCTTCGAGGCCTTGTTGAGCAGCCCCGGCCCGACTCGATTCGCCGCCGACAGCGACTTGCCCGACCCTTACGACGGTTTGGTCGATGGCCTCAACGATCACCTGGAAGTCCACGACTGCATGGGCTGCCCGCTGTTTATCGACGAGCGTCCGTGGGGCCTGCTGACCCTCGACGCCCTCGACCCGGAGCGCTTCGAACCGATCGAACTCGACGCCCTGCAAGCCTTTGCCAGCCTCGCCGCCGCCACCGTCAACGCCGCCGAGCGCATCGAACGCCTGGCCAATCGCGTCGAAGACGAACACCAGCGCGCCGAGGTTTATCGCCAGGCCAGCGGCCAGCAAAGCCGCGAGATGATCGGCCAGAGCAAGGCCCACAAACGGCTGGTGGAAGAAATCAGTCTGGTGGGCGGCAGCGACCTCACCGTGCTGATCACCGGGGAAACCGGGGTCGGCAAGGAACTGGTGGCCCAGGCGATACACGCCGCCTCGCCCCGCGCCGACAAACCGATCATCAGCCTCAACTGCGCGGCGCTGCCGGACACGCTGGTGGAGAGCGAACTGTTCGGCCACGTGCGCGGCGCCTTCACCGGGGCGATGAATGACCGGCGCGGTAAATTCGAACTGGCCAATGGCGGCACGCTGTTTCTCGATGAGGTCGGTGAGTTGTCGTTGACGGTGCAGGCCAAATTGCTGCGCGTGCTGCAAAGCGGCCAGTTGCAACGCCTGGGGTCGGACAAGGAACACCAGGTCGACGTGCGCCTGATCGCGGCCACCAACCGTGACCTGGCCGAAGAAGTGCGCAGCGGCCGCTACCGTGCCGACTTCTATCATCGCCTGAGTGTCTACCCGTTGCTGGTGCCCGCCTTGCGAGATCGCGGGCGTGATGTGCTGCTGCTCAGCGGCTACTTTCTGGAACAGAACCGCTCGCGCATGGGCCTCAACAGCCTGCGCCTGAACAGTGATGCCCAGGCGGCGCTGCTGGCCTACGACTGGCCGGGCAACGTGCGGGAACTGGAGCATTTGATTGGCCGCAGCGCCTTGAAGGCGCTGGGCAATTGCAAGGACCGGCCGAAGATTCTCAGCCTGAGCGCCGCAGACCTGGACTTGCCCACCGGCAGCGTTGAAATCGTCGCGCAGCCCGCCACCGTCGCACCGGTGGCCCTGGTGTCGGGGGATTTGCGTGAAGCCACCGAGCAGTATCAACGCCAACTGATCAGCGCTTGCCTGGAGCGGCACCACAACAACTGGGCCAGCGCGGCACGGGAGTTGGGCCTTGATCGAGCAAATCTAGGGCGGATGGCCAAGCGTTTGGGCATGAAATGAGTTGAACCGGCGTTGTGCGAGACTCGCACAACGCCGGAAAAGAATGTTAGCGTGCTTGGCATTCGCCTATGTCCGATGAGCCCTTTCACTATGAAAAAGACCGTCCTCGCCTTCAGCCGCGTTACCCCTGAAATGATCGAACGCCTCCAGCAGGACTTCGACGTCATCGTGCCGAATCCGAAAAACGGTGACATCAACGCCCAGTTCAACGAAGCCCTGCCCCACGCCCACGGCCTGATCGGCGTGGGCCGCAAGCTGGGTCGCGCCCAACTGGAGAACGCCGCCAAACTGGAAGTGGTCTCCAGCGTTTCGGTCGGCTATGACAACTACGACGTCGCCTACTTCAATGAACGCGGAATCATGCTCACCAACACCCCCGACGTGCTCACCGAAAGCACCGCCGACCTGGCTTTCGCCCTGTTGATGAGCAGCGCCCGGCGCGTGGCTGAACTGGACGCCTGGACCAAGGCCGGCCAGTGGCAGGCCACCGTCGGTGCGCAACTGTTCGGTTGCGACGTGCATGGCAAGACGCTGGGCATCGTGGGCATGGGCAACATCGGCGCGGCGATTGCCCGTCGTGGCCGGCTCGGCTTCAACATGCCAATCCTCTACAGTGGCAACAGCCGCAAGACCGAGCTCGAACAAGAGCTCGGCGCGCAGTTCCGCAGCCTGGATCAACTGCTGACCGAAGCCGATTTTGTCTGCCTGGTGGTGCCGCTCAGCGACAAGACGCGACACCTGATCAGCCATCGCGAACTGGCGCTGATGAAGCCGAGCGCGATTCTGGTGAACATCGCCCGTGGCCCGGTGGTCGACGAGCCGGCGCTGATCGATGCGCTGCAAAACAACCGGATTCGCGGTGCGGGGCTGGACGTCTACGAGAAAGAACCGCTGGCCGAATCGCCGCTGTTCCAGCTGAAAAACGCCGTGACCTTGCCGCACATCGGTTCGGCCACCCACGAGACCCGTGAAGCGATGGCCAACCGTGCCTTGGCCAACTTGCGCAGCGCCTTGCTGGGCGAGCGCCCGCAGGACTTAGTCAACCCGCAAGTCTGGAAAGGCTGATTACCACGGGCAGGCGCGCTGAGCGCCTGCCCGAGCCTTCACGCCAGTTTGCCATTGCCCAGGGGCATCGGCGCCTTGGGCTTACGGAACACCAGAACGTTACCCAGCATCACCATCACCAGTCCCGCCAGCGCGGGCGCCGTCCACTGATACCCCTCGGCATACGCCGACACGTTCAGCGCCACCACCGGAAACAGCACAGTGCAATAAGCCGCGCGCTCCGGGCCCATGCGCCCGACCAGCGTCAGGTACGCGGTGAAACCAATCACCGAACCCGGTATCACCAGATACATCAGCGAGCCGATGTAGCGCGCATTCCACTCGATGTCGAACGGAATGCCCTTGACCAGGCACCACACCGAGAGCATCGCGGCGCCGTACGCCATGCCCCAGGCATTGGTGGTCAATGGCTTGAGCCCGGCCTTCTGTTGCAGGCTCGACAGCATGTTGCCCGCCGAGAAACACAGGGTCCCGCACAGGGCCAGACCCAGACCGAGCAAGGTTTGCGGGCTGGCGGTGTGGCCGGCCAGTTCCGGCCAGAACAACAGGCCAAGCCCGAGCAGGCCCAGTGCGCCGCCCATCAACACGTTACGGGCGATTTTCTGGCCGAAGAACACCCGCGCATTCAGGGCGTTCCACAACGTGGCGGTGGAAAACACCACCGCCACCAGACCGCTGGGAATCCACTGGCTGGCAGTGAGGAAGCACATGAAGTTGACGCAGAACAGGCACAGCCCCTGCGCCAGGCAAATCAGGTGCCCGCGACGATTCATCACTTGCAGCTTGCGGCTGAGCAGCAACATCACGAACAACACCAGCGCGGCGAGGCCGAAGCGATAAACGATCGACACCGGAATGGCCACCACGCCCAGTTGCCATTTCAGGGCAATCCAGGTGGTGCCCCAGATCAGCACGGTCAACAGGTACAAAGACAGGTTCATGGCAAAGGCTCCTCAATAGGTGCCCAGTGTCCTGCGCCGATGCCTTTCGCACTTGCATAAACTTGCGCTTTTGTCAGGCGCCGGGCTGGCAGGTGAACGTCTACGGAGTAGGATGCAGGGCGTTGGATGCAGGTGAGAAAGAGTAACGATCATGGCCGCACTGGAAACCCTGCAAGTCTTTCAAGCCCTTAACCGCTCGCCCAATGCTCGCCTCGAGCACAGCGCCGAGCTCGGTGACGGCATGGCTGCGGCCCTGTGGAGCAACCATCACGATGCCCAGGATTACGAAGCGCCGAGCCATCACACGCTGTCCTGCTACATCGCCGGTGGCACCGGCACCTTTCGCCGCGACCAGCCCGGCACCAAGGGCGGCCCCGACAAGTTGTGCGTCCTGCCCGCCGAGCATCAGTCAGGCTGGGTGATCAACGGTGATATTCGTCTGGCCCACCTGTATTTCAGCCCCGAACAATTTGCCCTCGGCTGCGTCACACTGCTGGACCGCGAACCGCGCGAGCTGCATTTACGCGAAGCCACTTTTCTTGACGACCCGGTGCAAGCCCGGCGCTTTCGGCAGATGCTCACGCTCAACTGGGACGAGCCGGGCGAACGCGTGCTCACCAGCAGCCTGGCCCATGAAATGCTCAGCCACGCGCTGCTCAGCCAGGTGGGGCTGCGTGAAGGATTGCGGCTCAAGGGTGGGTTGGCGGCGTATCAGCGACGGCTGTTGGTGGAGTTCATCGACAGTCAGCTGGCCGAAGCCATCAGCCTTGGGCAGTTGGCGGCGTTGTGTGCATTGTCGGAGTACCACTTCGCTCGCATGTTTCGCGAAAGCTTCGGCTTGCCGCCGCACCAGTATGTGTTGGCGCGACGCTTGAGCCGGGCGCAGGAGTTGCTGCGCTCGACCTCGCAACCGCTAGGGGAGATCGCGTTGGCCTGCGGGTTTGCCAGCGCCAGTCATTTCACCAACCGGTTTCGCCAGACGTTGGGCGGGACGCCTGGAGAATATCGGCAGGCGTTTTTGCGGTAGTTCCGATATTTTCGGTGCCTGTGAGGCCGCCATCGCGAGCAGGCTCGCTCCCACAGGAGATCGCTTACTCATTCAGAACGCGGTCCCCTGTGGGAGTGAGCCTGCTCGCGATGAACGATGACGCGGTCTTAGATCAGAACTCCAGCGTGCTCGACAACGTCACCTGCCGCGAATCCCCCATCGACACAAAGAACCGGCTCGCCGCCGAGGTGTAGTACGTGCGGTCGAACAGGTTCTTCACGTTGAGCTGAAACTTGACCTTCTGCCCTTCGACCTTGGTGTCATACGTGGCGAATGCATCGGCCACGGTGTAGCTCGGCAGGTCGAAATCGTTGACCGCGTTGCCTGCACGCTCACCCACGTAGCGGGCACCAGCCCCGACTCGCAACTGATCGCCACCGACAATGGTGCCGAAGTCATAGACCGCCGACAGCGAACCGCTGTTCTTCGCGACGTTCTGCAGCTTTTTGCCTTCGTACGTCGGGTCTTCGGTGACTTCGGCGTCGGTGTAGGCGTAGCTGCCGATCATGCTCCAGCGGTCGCTGAGCTGGCCGGTCAGGTCGACTTCCAGGCCACGGGAACGCACTTCGCCGGCGGCGCTGTAGATCGTCACCGGACCTTCGGAGTTGGCCACCAGCACGTTGCGTTTCTTGATATCGAACAACGCAATGTCACCGGTGATACGCCCCGGCATGTCGAGCTTGGCGCCGATCTCCCAGGACTTGGCTTCCTCCGGAGCAATGCTGCCATCAAGCACGGTGCTGCTGCCGCTCAGGGGGGCGATGGTCGAGTTGGGCTTGAACGATTCGGTGTAGCTGCCGTAGAACGACAACTGATCGGTGTAGCGGTAGACCAGGCCCGCGCGCGGCACCCATTTCTGGCCGTTGCTGTCGGTGTTGGCCTGGAACGGCACGCCTTTGCCGGCGTACTGGTCGTACATCTGGAACCGCGCACCGCCCACCAGAATCCACTGGTCGGTCAGGTGGATCGAGTCCTGCAGGAACACCGAATCGCTGCGCAACAGGTCAGTCTGTGCGCTGTCGGCCGGGCTGACGGTGGTGCCCGGCACTTCACGGCCGTAGACCGGGTTGAGGTAGCTGAAGGTCGTCAGGCTTTTCTGGCGGATCAGGTCTTCGCGGTAGATCTTGCGGTACTCATCATCGATGCCAAACACCAGGTCATGCTGCATGCCCAGCACATTGACTTTGCCTTCGAGGCTGGCGGTGGTGAAGCGGTCAGTGCTGATCGCGTTTTGCGTGCCGTCCATGCTGCGGGTCAGCGTGCCTTTTTTGGTGTCGATGGCGGTTACGCGGACCTGGCTGGCGTCGTAGGTTTCACGGTTCCAGCTGTAGCCGAAGTGGGCGTTCCAGTTGTCATTGAGTTCGTGGTCAGCCTCGAAGTGATAGAGGTCCGAGCGCCCTTCCATGTTGTTGAACGGCTCGTCGAGGCGACGATCACGGGGAATATTCAGCGGATGGTTGTCACGCGGATCGATCACCGTGCCACGGTCGAACGGGGTCAGGAACTCGCGATGTTCATAGGCGAACAACAGTTTGGTGCTCTCGCCGAACCAGGCCAGCGACGGCGCCACCAATGTCTCGCGGTGGGTGCCGAAGTTGCGCCAGTAATCTTCGTCTTCATGGTCCAGCACCATGCGGTAGGCAAGGCCGGAAGTCCCGAGCGCGCCGGTGCTGTCGAGGCCGCCACCGCTGCCGTTCTTGCCGTCGCCGTAGGTCGAGCCGCGCAGGGTCAGCGCGTTGTACTGCGTCAGTTCCGGCTTCTTGCTGACCATGTTGACCACGCCACCGGGGTCTTGAATGCCGTAAAGCAGCGACGCCGGCCCCTTGAGCACTTCCACGCGGTCTACGCTCGCATTCAGGCCACGGCCCTGCACGATCGGCATGCCGTCGCGCATGATCGAACCGTTGCGGTTATCGCCGAAGCCGCGGGTCATCACCGAATCCTGGGTGCTCGCCAGCGTGTTGCCCTGGGTGATGCCGCTGACGTTGGCCAACGCGTCATCCAGATTGCGCGGTGCCTGATCGCGAATGACCTGGGCCGGGATCACGTTGACGGTCTGGGGGATTTCCTGGAGCAAGGCCGAGGAACGCATCACCGAGCTGGTCGGTGGCGGCTGATAGCTCATGGATTGATCCATCACCGAGGTGATGGTGGTCGCGCCGAGGTTCAACGCACCTTCGGTTGGCGCCGGTTCCAGGACCAACGTATGGCTGTCGGTACGACGGAAGGAGAAGCCCGAGCCACTGAGCAGACGCTGCATGGCCTGTTCGGCGCTCATCTGTCCGCTGACAGCCGGGGCGGTCAGGCCGTAGGGGGCTTCATCGGTGTAGATCACGCTGATGCCGGTGATCCGGCTGAAGTCGCTCAGGGCCTGGGGCAACGGTTTGGCGGCCATCGCGAAACTGAACTGCGTGCGCTGCTGCGCGCTGCCGGTTTCAGCGGCCAAGGCCACGCTGAGTGGCAGCACTGCCAATGTCGAAAGACTCAGTGCAGACGCACCCAACCACTGTTTGACCGAACCGGATTTTGCCCTGGACTTCATTACTCATGACCTGTGTAGAACCGCTACGGATGCGAATGACTCGCAGTTTCAGTCACTACACGGATGGCGCCTGGGTTTACCTCATCAAATTTTTGAAAATATTTTTTTCCGTGAGATGCGGTGTTTGATCGGACGCCATCGCGAGCAGGCTCGCTCCCACAATTTGGAATGCGTTCCCCTGTGGGAGCGAGCCTGCT
>NZ_RWIN01000135.1 GCF_009761815.1 Pseudomonas sp. PB120 | reverse complement strand
CCATGGATGGCCGATGGCGGCGGGCCCACGGAGCAGGACCGGAGCGAGGGAACCCTGAGCCTAAGCGAAGGGCCGTACGCCAGGGGCAAGAGCCCTTGGTTACTTGGGGCTCTTCCAAGTGACTCGCCGTAAGGGCGAAACCATAAGCCGCCGTTACCGAAGAAACGGATATGCACCCAAAACACATCACCCCAAAAGCATCGCCAACCGCGCAGCCAACGCCTTGGCCTGACTCGCCACATCAGTCACCGCCGTACTCTCCCACCACATCCCACGCAACGGCGGCCCCATCGCAAACAACCGACCGGCAACCTGCCCATCCGCCCCCAGCACCGCGCCATCAACCGCCGCCGCAATCCCCAACGCCAACGGCCCCGGCTGAATCAGCCCACGCGCCAGCAATTGCTGCGGCAACGGCCGGGCAACCCGGCGCCAGTCATATTCGATGCCGCTGGAATTGATCAACGCCGCCCCATTCACCACGGTCGTACCTGTCTCGCCACGACGACGAATGCGGATACTGACCCCTCCGCCCGAAGACGGCTCAAGCCCCTTGAATGACGCCGCCTGAATCCGCAAACGCCCTTCACCGTGCAGCCGCGCCACCAGCTCGGCGCTCAACGGCGGGGAGCGATGGTGATGGCTTTCCCACCAGGGCCGCACATGCCGCACGAACTGCCGACGCTGCACGTCCGTCGCCTGACTCCACAACCGGCCGATGTGCGCCCGCACGGTATCGAGCGGCGCTTGCCAGTCGATACCTTGGGCGATCGCGTCCCGGCAATGCCTGCGCAGTTCGTGCACCAGTTGGCGCGGCGTACGAATGCTCGGATCCGCAGCCAGAAAATCCACCCAGGCAGGCGGTTGTCGGCGTACGTGGGGCAGCAGGCCATGCCGGGAAAACACTTCGATTGGCCCGCGATGCCCGGCCTGTTCCAGGGACACCACGGCATCGACCATGGTCAGGCCCGAGCCGATGATCAGCACCGTCGACTGCGGATCGAGTTGGCGCATGGCGCTGACATCCCAGGGATCGAGCGCCGCCGCGTTCAAACCGCTGGACTCGGTTTGTGGCGTGCGCGCGGCCGGGAACATCCCCGTGGCGAGTACCGCCACTGCACCTTGCAGACGTTGCCCGTCGCTCAACGTCAGCAGCACCGAATCAGCCCCGGATTGCAGGTCAACCACTTCTGCCCGCACATGCTCCATCGTTGAACCGTTCAACGCGCCGGCTGCTTGCGCTTCAGCCAGTCGCTGCTGTACGTACAAGCCGAACA
Source organism: Pseudomonas sp. PB120 (assembly GCF_009761815.1). Lineage (GTDB taxonomy): Bacteria > Pseudomonadota > Gammaproteobacteria > Pseudomonadales > Pseudomonadaceae > Aquipseudomonas. The sequence continues at coordinate 20,198 of NZ_RWIN01000135.1, read as the reverse complement.
TCCCCCGAGGCGGGAACAGTTCACTGACCGGCACATGCTGCTCGTCAGACTCCGGCCAACCGCCGGCCGCGATGTACGCGATGAGCCATTGGGTCAGGTCGTCGGCGTCATCCGGGTTGACGCTCATGCGCGCCGCGTTGCCGTTGAGCGTGTGGCCCAACTCGACTGCGCTGTACGCCTCGCCCCGGCCGAGTTCGGCGCGGGGTTCGATCACCAGCACCGAACGTTTGCCGGGCAAACGCAACAATTGCGCCGCCAGCATCGCGCCGCTGAGACCACCGCCGATGATCAGGATGTCCGATTGACGGATGGCGGGAGTCGCCTGTCCGTGTTGGGTTTCAATCATGCCGTTCTCACTGATCCGTGTTTACCTGCGTAGAAGTCGCAAATGAGCGGGCGCCGATTCCGACCTTCCTCTGGACGATAATAAGCGCCAACCCCCTGAGGGTTCATCAAGCAATACCAAAGTGCGGTGCATTTTTCGCCGCCTGCTCATGCAGCGCCGCCAGATCCCTATAACCCGCCCCCGGATGAATGTCCGGCAGCAGTGGCCCTTCGCCGAACAACTTCTCGCGCAAAGTGCCCTTCGCGTATTCGGTCTTGTACACCCCACGCTTCTGCAACTCTGGCACCAGCAATTCCACGGCGTCGATGAAGGTTTCGTGGGTCAGCGCGTAGGCCAGGTTGAAGCCATCGACGTCGGTCTCTTCGACCCACTCCTGAAGCAGATCAGCGACGGTTTCCGGGCTGCCGACAAACAACGGCCCGAAACCGCCAATGCCCACCCAGTCGGCCAGTTCGTTAGGGGTCCAGACCTTGTTCGGGTCGGCCGTGGAAAACGCCTCGACCGCCGACTGAATCGCGTTGGTGTGCACGTGCTTGAGCGGTTCGTCCGGCTTGAACTGACTGAAATCAATCCCGGTCCAGCCCGAAATCAACGCCATCGCGCCCTCGTAGCTGACCCAGGTTTTGTATTCCTCAAACTTGGCTTTGGCCTTGGCGTCCGTCTCGCCGAGGATCACAGTTTGCAGGTTGAAGATCAGCACTTTCGACGGATCGCGCCCGGCCTCGGCGGCCCGTCGACGGATGTCCGCGACTGTCTTCTTGAGCAAGACTTTCGATGGCGCGGCAACGAACACGCACTCGGCATGTTCAGCGGCAAACTGCTTGCCGCGACTCGATGCACCGGCCTGATACAGCACCGGGGTGCGTTGTGGCGAGGGTTCGCAGAGGTGAATGCCCGGCACCTGAAAGTGTTTGCCAACGTGCCGAATCTCGTGAATTTTGCTCGGGTCGCTGAAGATCCGGCGCTCGCGATCCCGCAGGATGGCGCCCTCTTCCCAGCTGCCTTCCCAGAGTTTGTAGCAAACCTCCAGGTACTCTTCGGCGAAGTCGTAGCGAGCGTCATGTTCGGTCTGGTTTTTCTGGCCGAGGTTCTTCGCGCCGCTTTCCAGATAAGACGTAACGATGTTCCAGCCGGCGCGGCCCTTGGTCAGGTGATCGAGGGTCGACAGGCGTCGGGCGAACGGGTACGGGTGCTCGAAGGACAGCGACGCGGTGAGGCCAAACCCCAGGTGCTCGGTAACCAGCGCCATCGGCGGGATCAGTTGCAGCGGATCATTGACCGGCACCTGCGCGGCTTGGCGGATGGCCGCGTCACCGTTGCCGTTGTAGACGTCGTAGATGCCCAGTACATCGGCAATGAACAGGCCATCGAACTTGCCGCGCTCGAGAATTTTCGCCAGGTCGGTCCAGTATTCCAGGTCCTTGTACTGCCAGGAGCGATCCCGTGGATGTGCCCACAACCCCGGCGACTGGTGGCCGACGCAGTTCATGTCAAAAGCGTTAAGACGAATTTCACGGGCCATCGAACGGCTCTCCGAATTGAATACGTCTACGCTTTTGCAGGAGTCATGCCTGAATGATAAATACTTATATTTCAGCTACTTAACAAGTATTTGCAGAAAGACTTACAGCCTGGATAGCGCAAAGTGTCGATCTGCTGTTGATGGGCGAACAGTTAGATCACCACATTGCGCACGAACCGCACGGCCACCTCGCCATCATTGCGATAGGAATGCGGCTGGTTGCTGGCGAACATGAAAAACTCGCCGGCGCCGATGCGGTGCGGCACCTCGCCGACCATCAGGGTCAGGCAGCCTTCAAAGACGTAGAACTGTTCGTGCCAGCCGTCGGCGTCCGGTTCCGAGGGGTAATGTTCGCCAGGTTCGAGGCGCCATTCCCAGAGTTCGACTTCACGGGTGGCATTGGCCTTGGCCAGCAACACCGCCTTGCTGCCGGGAATCAAACCGGCCCAGGCCAGTTCGTTAATGCGGCTGTGGTCGCGGACATCGGGGGCCTGGATCAGGTCGCTGAACGCCACATCCAACGCCTCGGCCACACGGTCGAGGGTGGTCAGGCTGACGTTTTTTTCGCCGGCCTCGATGGCCACCAGCATCCGGCGGCTGACCCCGGACTTTTCGGCCAGCGCGATCTGGCTCATGTCGGCGGCATGGCGCAAGCGCCGGACGTTTTGACTGACGTGCTGGAGCACTGAAGCCCGTGGCGTGGAATCTTTGTGCACTATATTGCTCACTGAGTGGGGTTGGGCAGTATACTGCGCAACATTCGGCGCATTGTGCGTCCCCCTCAGGTAGCGCGCAAGGTTATGACGTCGGTGAACTCTCCCCAGGCTTCTTCCCGTTTTTCACGGTTCAGCAAGGCCGAGTGCGTGCTGGTGCTGATCACCATGGTCTGGGGTGGCACTTTTTTGCTGGTGCAGCACGCCATGACGGTCAGTGGGCCGATGTTTTTCGTCGGCCTGCGCTTCGCCGCCGCAGCGACCATCGTTGCCTTGTTCTCCTGGCGCAGCCTGCGGGAGTTGACCCTGTTCGAACTCAAGGCCGGGGCCTTTATCGGCGTGGCGATCATGCTCGGCTACGGCTTGCAGACCGTCGGTTTGCAGACCATTCCCAGCAGTCAATCGGCATTTATCACCGCGTTGTACGTACCCTTCGTGCCGCTGCTGCAGTGGCTGGTGCTGGGGCTCCGGCCCGGGTTGATGCCGAGCATCGGCATCATGCTGGCGTTTACCGGCTTGATGTTGTTGTCCGGGCCGGCCGGCGCATCGTTCAATTTCAGCCCCGGTGAAATCGCCACGTTGATCAGTGCGATTGCCATCGCGGCGGAGATCATCCTGATCAGCACCTATGCCGGCCAGGTCGATGTGCGGCGGGTGACGGTTGTGCAATTGGCAACGACGTCGGTCCTGGCGTTTCTGATGGTGGTGCCGACGCAGGAAACGATTCCGGGCTTTTCCTGGTTCCTGCTGGGCAGCGCGCTGGGCCTCGGCGCGGCCAGCGCGGCGATTCAGGTGGCGATGAACTGGGCACAGAAGAGCGTTTCACCGACACGGGCGACGCTGATTTATGCCGGTGAGCCGGTGTGGGCGGGGATTGTTGGGCGGATCGCCGGGGAGCGGTTGCCGGCGATTGCGCTGGTCGGCGCAGGGATGATTGTGGCGGCGGTGATTGTCAGTGAGTTGAAGACCAAGGGTAAGGCTGCGACGGCGGCGCAGGAGTTGGAGCGGGAGACCCAAGGTTAAGCTTCGGGATCTGCGTTGTTTGAAACATAGCTTTCGCGGGCAAGTCGGGTCGCCGCACCTGCTGGAACCGACCTCCGAAACAATGTGAAGCAGGCTTTTTCCGTCTACCGTGTAGGATTCTGCGACAGCTTGCCGTTTGGTGATCCGGGGACTGGCACGTATGATGCTTCACAAACTTCCGCAGATTAGAAGCCTATGTCCCTGATAGTTCTACTGCTTCTGCCATTTATCGGCAGCTGTCTGGCCGCTGTGCTGCCACACAACGCGCGCAATACCGAATCACTCCTGGCTGGCCTGGTCGCCCTGATAGGCACCATTCAGGTCGCCCTCCTGTACCCGCAGATCGCCCATGGCGGCGTCATCCGCGAAGAATTCTTCTGGTTACCCAGCCTGGGCCTGAACTTCGTTCTGCGCATGGACGGCTTTGCCTGGCTGTTTTCGTTGCTGGTGCTGGGCATCGGCACGCTGGTCTCCTTGTACGCCCGCTACTACATGTCGCCCGACGATCCGGTGCCCCGGTTCTTCGCGTTTTTCCTGGCGTTCATGGGCGCTATGCTCGGGCTGGTGATCTCCGGCAACCTGATCCAGATCGTGTTTTTCTGGGAGCTGACCAGCCTCTTTTCATTCCTGTTGATCGGCTACTGGCACCACCGCGCCGACGCTCGACGCGGCGCCTACATGGCGCTGATGGTCACCGGCGCGGGCGGCCTGTGCTTGCTGGCGGGGGTCATGCTGCTTGGCCATGTGGTTGGCAGCTATGACCTGGACAAGGTCCTGGCCGCCGGCGACCTGATTCGCGCACATGCCCTCTACCCCATCCTGCTGCCCCTGATCCTGATCGGCGCGCTGAGCAAAAGCGCGCAATTCCCCTTTCATTTCTGGTTGCCCCACGCCATGGCGGCGCCGACACCGGTCTCGGCCTATCTGCACTCGGCGACCATGGTCAAGGCCGGGGTATTCCTGCTCGCGCGGCTGTGGCCGTCGCTGTCCGGCAGTGAAGAATGGTTCTACATCGTCAGTGGTGCCGGCGCCTGCACCCTGTTGCTCGGCGCGTACTGCGCGATGTTCCAGAATGACCTCAAAGGCCTGCTGGCCTACTCGACCATCAGCCACCTGGGCCTGATCACCCTGCTGCTGGGCCTGAACAGCCCGCTGGCCGCCGTCGCCGCGGTGTTCCACATTCTCAACCACGCCACCTTCAAGGCCTCTCTGTTCATGGCCGCCGGCATCATCGACCACGAGAGCGGCACCCGCGACATTCGCCGGCTCAGCGGCCTGATCAAGCTGATTCCGTTCACCGCCACGCTGGCCATGGTCGCCAGCGCCTCCATGGCCGGTGTGCCGTTGCTCAACGGCTTCCTCTCAAAAGAGATGTTCTTCGCCGAAACCGTGTTCATCAACGCCACAGCGTGGATCGAGCTGAGCCTGCCGATCATCGCGACCATCGCCGGCACCTTCAGCGTCGCGTATTCCCTGCGCTTTACCGTCGACGTGTTCTTCGGCCCGACCGCCACCGATCTGCCGCACACCCCGCACGAACCGCCGCGCTGGATGCGCGCGCCAGTGGAATTGCTGGTGTTCACCTGCCTGATCGTGGGGATTTTCCCCGCGCAAGTCGTCGGCTCGCTGCTCGCCGCCGCCGCGCTGCCAGTGGTGGGTGGCACGCTGCCTGAATACAGCCTGGCGATCTGGCACGGCTGGAACGCGCCGATGATCATGAGCTTGATCGCCATGTCCGGCGGCATCGTGCTGTATCTGCTGCTGCGCAATCAGTTCAAACGCGGACGCTTCAAATACCCGCCGATCATTGGTCTGCTCAACGGCAAGCGTCTGTTCGAGCGCAGCCTGGTGATCATGATGCGCCTGTCCCGTCGCCTGGAACGTCGGATCGGCACCAAGCGCCTGCAAACCCAGTTGTTCCTGATGGTCTTCGCGGCCGTGCTCGCCGGGTTGATCCCGATGCTCCACAGCAGCCTGAGCTGGGGCGATCGGCCGAAGATTCCGGGCTCGATTGTCTTCGTGATTCTCTGGTTGCTGGCGATTGCCTGTGCCCTGGGCGCGGCGTGGCAAGCCAAGTATCACCGGCTCGCGGCCCTGACCATGGTCAGCGTCTGCGGCCTGATGACCTGCATTACCTTCGTGTGGTTCTCCGCGCCAGACCTGGCCTTGACGCAACTGGTGGTCGAAGTGGTGACCACGGTGCTGATCCTGTTGGGCCTGCGCTGGCTGCCCCGGCGGATCGAAGAAGTGTCGCCGCTGCCGAGCAGCCTGCGCCGGGCGCGCATCCGGCGTATCCGCGACTTGCTGTTGTCGACCCTGGTCGGCGGCGGCATGGCGCTGCTGTCCTACGCCATGCTGACGCGCCAGACGCCGAACGATATCTCGTCGTTCTACCTCAGTCGCGCCCTGCCGGAAGGCGGCGGCAGCAACGTGGTCAACGTGATGTTGGTGGACTTCCGGGGCTTCGACACCCTGGGAGAAATCACCGTGCTGGTTGCGGTGGCCTTGACCGTGTTCGCCTTGCTGCGGCGCTTCCGTCCTCCGAAAGAAAGCCTGCAACTGCCCGCCCAACAACGATTGCTCGCGCCGGACGTGGTCACCGACCTGGTCAACCCGCGCCACGCCAGCGACACCGCGCTCGGCTTCATGATGGTGCCGGCCGTGCTGGTGCGACTGCTGCTGCCGATTGCGTTTGTGGTCTCGGTCTACCTGTTCATGCGCGGCCACAACCAACCGGGTGGCGGTTTCGTCGCCGGGCTGGTGATGTCCGTGGCGTTCATCCTGCAATACATGGTCGCCGGCACCCAATGGGTCGAGGCGCAAATGAGCCTGCGACCGCTGCGCTGGATGGGCACGGGCTTGCTGTTCGCCACCGTCACCGGGCTGGGAGCGATGCTGGTCGGTTATCCGTTCCTGACCACCCACACCTGGCATGTTGATCTGCCGGTGCTGGGGGACATCCACATTGCCAGTGCGCTGTTCTTCGACATCGGCGTCTATTCGGTGGTGGTGGGTTCCACGCTGCTGATCCTCACCGCCCTCGCCCACCAATCGGTTCGCGGCCACAAAACCGCTGCCCAGCCTAAACCCGTCGCCACGCAAGGAGCCGTCTGATGGAAGAAGTCATCGCAATCGCCATCGGCGTGCTCGCCGCGTCCGGCGTCTGGCTGATCCTGCGGCCACGGACTTTCCAGGTGGTCATGGGCCTGTGCCTGCTGTCTTACGGCGTCAACCTGTTCATCTTCAGCATGGGCAGCCTGTTCATCGGCAAGGAGCCGATCATCAAGGACGGTGTGCCCCAGGACTTGTTGCATTACACCGACCCACTGCCGCAGGCGTTGGTGCTGACCGCCATCGTCATCAGCTTCGCCATGACCGCGTTGTTCCTGGTGGTGTTGCTGGCATCGCGTGGCTTGACCGGGACCGACCACGTGGATGGCCGGGAGCCTAAAGAATGAATGCAATGACGCACCTGATCGCAGCGCCGATTCTGCTGCCCTTGCTGACCGCCGCGATCATGCTGATGCTCGGCGAACGACACCGCCCGCTCAAGGCCCGGATCAACCTGTTCTCCAGCCTTCTCGGCCTGGGGATTTCGGTGATGCTGCTGCAATGGACGCAAACCACCGGCGTGCCCGGCTCCATCGGCGTGTACTTGCCCGGTAACTGGCAAGTGCCATTCGGCCTGGTGCTGGTGGTCGATCGCCTGTCGGCGATGATGCTGGTCCTGACCGGCATCATCGGCGTCAGCGCCCTGCTGTTCGCCATGGCCCGCTGGGACGGTGCCGGCTCGAGTTTCCACGCGTTGTTTCAGATTCAGCTGATGGGCCTCTATGGGGCTTTCCTGACCGCCGACCTGTTCAACCTCTTCGTATTTTTCGAAGTGCTGCTGGCCGCCTCCTATGGCTTGATGCTGCATGGATCGGGTCGGGCGCGGGTGTCCTCGGGGCTGCATTACATCTCGATCAACCTGCTGGCCTCGTCGCTGTTCCTGATTGGCGCGGCGCTGATCTATGGCGTCACCGGCACGCTGAACATGGCCGACCTGGCACTGAAAATCCCGCTGGTGCCGGAAGCCGATCGCGGGCTGTTGCATGCTGGTGCGGGGATTCTCGCGGTGGCATTCCTGGCCAAGGCCGGGATGTGGCCGTTGAATTTCTGGCTGGTGCCGGCCTACTCCTCCGCCAGCGCACCGGTGGCGGCGATGTTCGCGATCATGACCAAAGTCGGCGTCTACACCTTTTTGCGGCTGTGGACGTTGCTGTTCTCCGGCCAGGCCGGCGCCTCGGCGTATTTCGGTGGCGACTGGCTGATCTACGGCGGCATGGCGACCATCGTTTGCGCCGCCGTGGCAATCCTCGCTGCGCAGCGACTGGAACGCATGGCCAGCCTGAGCATTCTGGTGTCGGCGGGGATTTTGCTGTCGGCCATCGGTTTCGCCCAGCCGAACCTTATCGGAGCGGCCTTGTTTTACCTCGTCAGCTCGACCCTGGCGTTGAGTGCGTTGTTCCTGCTGGCCGAGTTGATCGAGCGTTCGCGCACAGTCGGTGAACTGCCGCTGTTCGATGACGCCGACCTGTTGCCACGGGCAATGGAATCCACTCAACCCGTCAAAGGTTTCAACCTCGACGATGAACAGAAAGCCGTGGTGGGCCAGGTGATTCCCTGGACCATGGCGTTCCTCGGTTTGAGTTTCATTGCCTGCGCGCTGCTGATCATCGGCATGCCGCCGCTCTCTGGATTCATCGGCAAACTCGGCCTGCTCAGCGCCCTGCTCAACCCGCTGGGCCTGGGCAATGGCAGCGATCAGCCGGTATCTACAGCGGCATGGGGCCTGCTGGCGTTGTTGATTTTGTCCGGGCTGGCGTCGTTGATCGGCTTCTCGCGCCTGGGCATCCAGCGCTTCTGGACGCCGCAAGAGCGACCATCGCCGGTACTGCGACGCCTTGAATGCGTGCCCATCGTGGCGCTGTTGGGGCTGAGCATCGCGCTGACGTTCAAGGCCGAACCGCTGCTGCGCTATACGCAAGCGGCCGCCGATGCCTTGAATAACCCGCAGCAATACGTGATGGCTGTACTCGGCACGCGTGCCGTTCCCAGTCCTGAAGCCAGGTCCGCGATGCTGGAGGTGCAACCATGAAGCGTCTGTTTCCTGCGCCGTGGTTGTCGTTGGCGCTGTGGTTGTTATGGTTGGTACTGAACCTGTCGATGAGTCCCGGCAACCTGTTGCTGGGCGCGGTGCTGGGTTTCAGTGCGCCGCTGATGATGCGCAAGCTGCGACCCTTGCCGATCCGCATTCGTCGGCCCGGGGTGATCCTGCGTTTGTTCTTCCTCGTCGGACGCGATGTGCTGGCGTCCAACCTCGCCGTGGCCTGGGGCGTGCTCAACGCGGGTCGCCGTCCACCGCGCTCGCGGTTCATCAAAGTCCCGCTGGACTTGCGTGATGCCAACGGCCTGGCCGCACTGTCGATGATTTGTACGGTAGTGCCCGGCACCGTCTGGTCGGAACTGGCGCTGGACCGCAGCATCCTGCTGCTGCACGTCTTCGATCTGGATGACGAAGCCTCGTTTATCCAGCACTTCAAGGCCGCCTACGAACGCCCGCTGATGGAGATTTTCGAATGAGCGAGTTGTTGTCGAACGCGATCCTGCTGAGCCTGTTCATCTTTTCCCTGGCGATGATCCTGACCCTGATCCGCCTGTTCAAAGGCCCCTCGGCCCAGGATCGAGTACTGGCGCTGGACTATCTGTACATCATCGCAATGCTGATGATGCTGACGCTGGGCATTCGTTATGCCAGTGACACGTACTTCGAGGCGGCGCTGCTGATTGCGCTGTTCGGCTTCGTCGGCTCGTTTGCCCTGGCGAAGTTCCTGCTGCGCGGCGAGGTGATCGAATGAACACGCAATTGTCTTTGTGGATTGAAATTCCGGTGGTGGTCCTGCTGGTGCTCAGCAGCCTGTTTGCCCTGATCGGCGCCATTGGTCTGCTGCGGATGAAGGATTACTTCCAGCGCATGCACCCGCCGGCGCTGGCGTCGACATTGGGTGCATGGTGCGTGGCCCTGGCGTCGATCGTTTATTTTTCGGCGCTCAAGTCGGGGCCGGTGCTGCATGCCTGGCTGATACCGATTCTGTTGTCGATCACCGTGCCGGTGACCACATTGCTGCTGGCGCGGGCGGCGCTGTTCCGCAAGCGCATGGCCGGGGATGATGTGCCGGCTGAGGTGAGTAGCCGGCGTTCTGAGAGCGGGAGCTGAGTTCAGGTCCAGGCAACTGCCAACAACCCTGCTCCCAATACCACGCACAACGGCGAATAAGCCCAGGTATCCAGTCGGGCAAACTCCGAATCCTTGACCTGCTTGAAGAACCCCAACAGATTCGAGTCGCCGATCGCCCGGGCGAACATCAGGATCGCGATGGCGCTGATCACCCATTGCAGCGACCAGTGATGCACCGTGGGCAGATAGAGGCCGACTCGCAGGCACACCAGCATTGCTATCAGCAGCAGCCCCACCGCCACCAGCAACGTCGCAAAACCGGAAGGCTTGAACGCGGGCCGTGATTCGCCGCCGTCCTCCCCCGGCACACGCGGCACCGCTGCCTCGCTACCCAACTTGCCGCCCGCCGCCCAATACAAATGGACCAGGCTGATCAACAGGAAAATTGAAGCCATCCATTGCGCGACCATCAGGCTCATATTCAGGCACCTAGCGTGAAATATTGCAGGAGGATGAGTTTTCATCGAAGGCAGCCATCGATGAATTGAGGCTGCCCTGACACCGCACTACTTCAATTCGGCAGACACCTTGTCTGCCACCTCCTTGGGCACCCAGGCCTGCCACACGTCCGGGTGCGCTTTCATGAAAGCTTCTGCAGCCTGGCGCGGCGCGGTGTGTTTTTCGCTCATGTCGGCCAGCGCCTTGTTCAACGGATCAATCGGAAAATCGACCTTGCTGAAGAACTCGGCAATCTGCGGATATTGCTTCTGGAACGGCGTGGACACGCCAATGGACAGCTTGGACGCCAACGAGCGGGTCGGCTTCGGGTCCGGATTGTCGGCGTCAGTCAGGGTTTTCCAGGCTTCGGCGTCGAACGGCGGCTCTTCCAGCTGGATCAGTTTGAAACGACCGAGCAACGGCGTAGGCGACCAGTAATAGAACAGCACCGGTTTGCCGCGACGGATCGACGACGTGATCTCCGCGTCCAGCGCCGCCCCGGAACCACTGCGGAAATTCACGTAGTCGTCGTCCAGGCCATAGGCCTTGAGTTTCTGCTTGTTGACCACTTCGGAGGTCCAGCCAATCGGGCTGTTGAGGAAACGCCCCTTGCCCGGGCTTTCCGGGTCACTGAACACGCCCTTGTAGCGCGGCAGGTCGCTGACACTGCGCAGGTCCGGCGCCAACGGCTTGATGCCCTTGGCCGGGTCGCCCTTGATGACGTACTCCGGCACCCACCAGCCCTCGGTGGCGCCCTTGACGGTATCGCCCAGACTCACGACCTTGCCTTCGGCTTCTGCCTTGACCCACACCGGGCTGCGGCCGGCCCACTCTTCGCCAATGACCTGAATGTCATTGTTGGCCAGCGCGGTCTCCAGGGTGATGGTGGTGCCCGGCAAGGTATCGGTGGGCAGTCCGTAACCTTTCTCGACAATGATCCGCAGAACATCGGTGATCAGGCTGCCGCTTTCCCAGTTCAGGTCGGCGAAGTGGATGGGCGCCTGGGCCGCAAACACCGGTACGGGTGAAGCCAACAACCCGAACGCGGCCAGGGACGCGGCGAGCAACCGTCGAAATCCGTTCATGCTTTTGCACCTCGTGCTGTTCACAGCAATAGCAGGTTGGCCTGGCAGAAGACCGCAAGCCTCAAAATACTCAGTCCATTGACTGTAGTAGAGGTTCCTGCTTTCGAGGGGTGTCGATTAAATTTCGGAAAGATCCTGCAAGCCCGGAGCCATCACTCGCTGGCTTTGAATGTCACCAGTTCGCCCTTGCGCCACTTGGCGGCCTTGCCGGTTACGGCTTTCAGGGTCTTGGTCAGGCCTTCCTGCAATTGTTGGTGAGCGGCAAACACCATCACCACGCTATGGCCTTCCTTGAACACAATGCCGTGGCCATCGGCCGTGGTCACAAACGCGTAATCGCCCAATCCGTAAACCGTCAGCTTGATATCGCGGAACTTGATGTCCAGCTTGCCGCCTTCGCGACTGGGCAATACTGAAGCGCTGAAATGATCGCCAACCTTGAGCTTGAGTCCCGGCTTGTCGTCGACCACGAGGGCCGTTTCGGTGTCGAGTTCGGCAATGTAAATGCCTTCGGCATTCTGTTCGGTGATGTAAACGAAACGTGATTGAAACTGTTTAACCAGCTTTGCGCGCAAATCACCCAGCACGAACAAAGCATGCATATCGAGATTACTTACTGCCAAGGAAACATCCCCACATCTGAAAATGAGGCCGCACGCTGAAAAAGCTTGCGGCAGAAAAAATGGTCATAGGAAAAATCGTATCCAGCGGTCAGAGAAAACCGGACTACCAACTTTAGGGAAAAAACTCTTTTAAAAAAGCACTTTTCCGACATATCGCTCGCGAAAAATTGCTTTAGATGAACAGCCATCGCTGCGCAGTGACGGTGATTCTAGAGCAGCGATGCTCACTGAGACTACCCATAAGGACGTACACACGTCGGCAAAACAATGAAAAGGACTTCTTATGTGCACGCTTACACACTTTGCCACCCCTCAGGCACCGTACACAGACAGCTCGCAAGCCCAACACTCTCTGGTCTTTCAATCCCATGCGATTAATCTTGAGGCGCCCGCCGCGCCTCGGTTCCAGGTGATTCTCGCGGGTAATTGCTTCTTCCATATCAAGGAAATTTCCTCAGGCCGTGTAAGGGGTTTCCGCGGCAACCATAACGAAGCCTGCGCCCTTGCCCGAGCACTCGAATCACGCCGATGACGGGCCGACATTAACCACTTCAATAGACGTTTCGTCATGCCGGCGACTTAACTCAGCCGCCGGCAGGCAACAACTGCCATACTGCCCGCCCCATGAACCCGTCCCCACGGTGGCCGGCGTTCAATACAACAATACATTTCCAAGGGAAGGCTGTTACGTGACCGAATTTGATATCGGCGAGTTTTTTATCCGGGGCGAAGCCAGAGAGATTGATGGCGAATTCCAGGCAGTCATTGTCATGCGCGCCAAACCACCGCTGACCACCGTGACCTATCACCAGGTCGAAAAGGATCGCTGGTTCAAGACGTCGGACGTTGCGCTCATCGCGGCACTGGAATCTGCGAAGGCGCTGAAACTTGCCGTCGATGAAGGCGCATTGAAATCCTGACGATCCGGTTTGCGGACTATGCTCATTCCTGCTTTTGCACATCGCTTTCGAACTCCTGACGCGCGGCTACCTCAGATGCAATGAAGCCGCACTCAGACCTCGCACGCAACGCGACACGCAAGGAGATGAAAAATGGAAGCACCGACACATGACTTGAAGGGTTTGTTCGACCAACTCGGCCTGGACTCCAACCAGAAGGCCATCGACGATTTTATCGCTCGCCACTCACCCCTGGCGGACAACAAGAAACTCATCGACGCCGAATTCTGGACGCCACAACAGGCTGGCTTCCTGAAAGAACAGCTGCGTGAAGATGCCGATTGGGCGCGGGTGGTCGATGACCTGAATCTGCGTATGCATCAGGTGCACTAATCCATATCTTTGAGTTAACGAAAAATTCTGTGGTGAGGGAGCTTGCTCCCGTTGGACTGCGCAGCAGGCCTTCTTTTGGGGCCGCTGCGCGGCCCAGCGGGAGCAAGCTCCCTCGCCACAGTTCGTGTGTGGCTCTAGCGCGGTTTTTGCGGTTTATAACCCAACCGCAAGCCACCCCAATGACGCCCCTTGAGCATGATTGGCACCGAAAGATCGTGCATCAGCTCACCGGTGTCGCGGGTATAGGTTTGCAACAGCACTGCCTGTTGATGGCTGCCACAGCGGATGCCGGTGCGATCGGCGAATTTGCGTTTGGTGCGATTCTGCAAAGTATCGACTTGCGCATCCCCGGTCAGCGGCTGACAGAACACAGTGTTATGCGTCGGCACATAACCCTGCTGCGTACAGGCAATGGCGAACACCAGCCCTTCATGACGAGGCAATAACGGTTCCTGGATCGCCGGCAGGACCTGGTCGGTGTAGCGGTCGAACCGGGTCTGGAACTTCGCCGGGCTGGTGTTAGGAATGGTCTGGTAATTGCGGTCGAACAGGTCATCAAGGCTGATACGGCCCTGGTCGATATCCGCTTCGAAACGCGCCGCTATCTGACTCGCGCCTTCGCGGGCCAGGTCATAAATCCGCTGGTGATAGTCATCCAGTCCCACTTCGGCCAGGCGCTCGCTGATGGTTTCCGCCTGCCCTTCCATCTGTACGGCGGCCTGAGCCAGGCGCTGCGTCTGTTGATCACTGATCGCCAGGTCGCTGCGCATCTGCTCGATGGCATGAAACAGGCTGTCGAGCTGCCCGCGATTGGTGTTCGCGCCTCGCTCGATTTCTCCGACCTGGCGTTCGACCCCTGCCGTCAGGCGCGCAATGTTTTCCAGGTGCTGCCCCGTGTGCTCGACTTGCTTGACGCCGGTGTCGAGGTCACTGGATAGCCCACGAATCTGCTCCACCACTTGCGCCGTGCGCTGCTGGATGTCGGCGACCATCTCCCCGACTTCGCCGGTGGCCGACGCCGTGCGCGCCGCCAGCCCCCGAACCTCATCGGCCACCACCGCAAAGCCGCGACCGTGCTCACCGGCGCGGGCCGCTTCGATCGCCGCGTTCAAGGCCAGCAGGTTGGTCTGGCTGGCGATGGACTGAATCACCAGGGTGACCCGCTGGATATCGTCACTGCGCAGGCTCAGGGCTTCGATCAGTTCGCGGCTGTTGCTGGCGCGCTGACTGAGCTGATGCATGCGGGCGATGGATTCGATCAACTCCGTGCGCCCTGCCGCGCTGCTCTCATGAGCCTCGCTGGCGGCACTCAGAGCGTCTCGACTGAGCGTCGAGGTGGCTTGCTCGGTGGCGATCATCACTTCGGCGTTGCTGACAATCTGCGCGGCGGCTCGAAGTTGCGATTGCAGCTTGTCCGCCAGTTGCTTGACCGAGAAGGCCACGCCGGCGGCAGACAAGGCGTTATGACTGGTGGTGTAGGAAAGATCGCGAGTCAATGTGCCGATGGTGTCCGCCTTGTCTGCACCGTTTACCTCAGCAACCGCGCGCGAGCGCAGGCGCGGCAGCCAGATAATCAGCACGGCCAGTGGCAAACCCAGGTACAACGCCCAACCACCCGGCGTGGTGCCACACAGCAAGAGCATCAAGGCGATGCTTTGCAGGGTCGGCGTCAGCCAAAGGTTTTTCGGTACCTGAACGGGCACAGACACCGCCCCGGCCGAAGATCCGTCTCGCGTCATTTTTATCACCCCACGTACCTTCTAATTGTTGTCTCCGCGTTGTACGCCACTATCGGGCCATTATCCATGGTCCATTAGTCGTGGGTATTGCAGCGGATCAATAGAAGTTTTTCGCAGACGACAAAAAGCATCGCGGGCAAGCCTCACTCCTACAGGAGAAGGCTTGCCCGCGATGCTTGGGGCGCTACGAAATCAGGCCTGACGCTGGTGCTTGTCGATCTGTTCGTGACGCTCTTGGGCTTCGATGCAGTACTTGGTGGTCGGGCTGATCAGCAGGCGTTTCAGGCCGATGGCCTCGCCGCTGTCGTCGCACCAGCCGAAGCTGTCTTCTTTGATGCGTTCCAGCGCCTGTTCCAACTGAGGCAGCATGCGCTGGTCGCGATCGATCGCGTTCACCAGCCAGGTGCGCTCTTCTTCGACAGAAGCAGCGTCAGCCGGATCGGCCGGGGTGTCCAGGCTTTCGATGGCGATGCGGTTCTGTTCGATGCGCTCATGGGTTTCGACTTTCATGTTCTGCAACAGCTCGGAGAAAAAAGCATGTTGCTCGGCATTCATGTAGTCATCCGCCGGCATGGCCAGCAACTTGTCCTTTGTCATTGATATCTCTATAAAAAAACGTGCATTAAGGCGAATTAGGGAGCGTTCCGGCAGACCTGGGTCGATCAGCGGAAAGGCGCCGTTTATTCCAAGCGCCACCCGGCACTCAATTTACGAGGGGCGGCAGTCTAAGGCCGACTTGAGGCCTCAGCAACTGAAAAGACAGCGAATTTGTCCGACAAGGCCCGGAAAATGCTCTATGGCAGCCTTTGTGGCGGTTATCGGAGTGCGTTTATAGCAAGAAATTCAATCAAGCGGCTGTATATAGAAGACAAACGGCCGGGCAAGGCAGGTGAACTGGCCCAACCTGAGCTAAGGTTGACCGTCCCGAAATCGCCAACGCAAGGAGATGTAAATGAAGCTGATCGGCATGCTGGACTCGCCCTATGTGCGGCGCGTCGCCATTTCCGCCAAATACCTTGGTATCCCGCTGGAGCATCAGTCGGTGTCGGTGTTTCGGCATTTCGAACAGTTCCAGCAGATCAACCCGTTGGTCAAGGCCCCAACGCTGGTGCTGGATGACGGTGAGGTGTTGATCGATTCGACCCTGATCATTGATTACCTCGAAGCCCTCGCCGGGCCGGGTAAAAGTCTGATGCCCGCCGCGCTCGATCAGCGACTGCGCTCATTGCGCCTGATTGGCCTGGCCCTGGCGGCGTGCGAAAAATCCGTGCAGCTTTATTACGAGCGCAACCTGCGCCCGGCGCACATTCAATTCGAACCCTGGGTAGAGCGGGTGGAAAGCCAATTGGCGGCAGCGTATTCGGCGCTGGAGCGGGAGCTGCAAAAGCAGCCGCTGAAGACCGATGGCTCGCTGGACCAGGATGGCATTACGTTAGCGGTGGCCTGGAGCTTTACCAACCTGGTGGTGCCGGATCAGGTCGACGCCGGGCAGTTTCCACGGATCAGTGCGTTTACCGAATATGCCGAGGGGCTTGAGGCGTTTATCAGTACGCCGCTCGAGTAGGCCCCCCCCATAAAAAAGCCGCTTCCACCCAAGGCAGAAGCGGCAGAGGCATCAGCCTCGGACAATCAATGCATGAACAGCGCGATCAGGATGATGATCGGGATCGGTACGCCGAGAAAAAACAACAGTAATGAGCGCATGAGAATTCTCCTGGGTTAACGAATAGGGGCTGTAGTGACATAGGTGTCGGTTTCGACGTACACCACTGCGTCCCGACGACGACCACCAAAGGTTGCAGCAAAGCTGGCGAAGAACGCGCCGATCAACAGTGCAACGAACATCCACAACGCCGTCATGGCCGCCACTTTCGCAGCGGTGTCAGCAGCCTGTTTGGCGGCTACCTTGGCGTCTTCCACGGCTTTGTGAGCCTTGGCATACACTTCATCGACCCGACGCTCGGCATCCGCCTGAGTCAGGTTGGTGCGTTGGGCCACCAATTGCGCGAGGTAGGTCCGATCTTCGGCAGCCAGTTGGCCGTCGTTGCTCAAGCTGCGCACGAAGATGCGGGTGACGGTGCTACGAGCGGCGTCATCGCTGACGGCAGCCGGGCGATCGTCACGGAACAGACTGTCCACGAAGTAACCGTATTGGTCGCTGTCGGTATTGGCGGCCGCTGTGCCAGCCGCTTGAGTCGCGACACTGGCGGCGCCACCGACAACATTCGCACCGGCCTGCACACCGCCGCTGACAACGCTGCTGACCGAACCGACCACCAGGGTCGCGGTCACCAACGTCGCCACACACCAGGCCAGGAAGCCATGGGCCGTGTCACGGAAGTAGACTTCATCGCCATGCATGTTCGCCCACTTCACCCGCAGGCGGCCGGCAATATAGCCACCGAGCCCGGACGCTACGATCTGGGTGACGGCAAGCCACACGATAGTTGAAATGCCCAGACCCTTGGCGCTCACGCCTTCATGGGCCCAGGGGGATACCGCGGAAAAACCCAGCCCGAAACCGAGCAGCACCAGGATCAGCGACAACGCCGCTGCCGCAGCGGCACCGGCGAAAATCGCACCCCAGGAAACGCCCGACAGCGTGGTTGATTCTTCTGCGGCAGGATAGAAACCATCAGAGGATCTATTCATTGTTATGGCGCTCCAGGCAGGAAAAATAATGTTACAACTCGTCGTGAGATGAATTGCAGTCAACGTGCCAGTCACCCATTTTAAATAAATAGCTATTTTTCAATGATTTATAAGTTTTGAACTTCCGAGGGTCTTGCAATTTGCAAGGAACAGGCAATTTCAGCGGGTTTTATGCACTGATCAGAAATGAGCCTTTCGATGAAGTTTTATTTAGAAAGCCTGCGATCATTTATTGGCAAAATACCGCCTCGTTGTGAACTCCTAATCAGGCCAGCCCTATGACCCGCATCTTGACCATCGAAGACGACGCCGTGACCGCCCGGGAAATTGTCGCCGAACTGAGCAGCCACGGCCTCGACGTCGATTGGGTCGACAATGGCCGCGAAGGCCTCGAACGTGCGGTCAGCGGCAACTATGACTTGATCACCCTCGACCGCATGTTGCCCGAGCTCGATGGCCTGGCGATTGTCACCACGCTGCGGACCATGGGCGTGGCCACGCCGATCCTGATGATCAGCGCCCTCTCCGATGTCGATGAGCGGGTGCGCGGGTTGCGCGCAGGGGGAGACGATTACCTGACCAAGCCGTTTGCCACCGATGAAATGGCCGCCCGTGTCGAAGTGCTGTTGCGCCGTCAGAACACCGTGACTGCCAAGGCCACCACGCTTCGAGTGGCGGACCTGGAGCTGAACCTGATCAGCCACGAAGCCAGCCGCGATGGCCAGCTGCTGACGCTTTTGCCCACCGAGTACAAGCTGCTGGAATTCCTGATGCGCAACACCGGGCAGATTCTGTCGCGGATGATGATTTTCGAAGAGGTCTGGGGCTACCACTTCGATCCCGGCACCAACTTGATCGATGTGCACATCGGCCGGTTGCGCAAGAAGATCGACCCGCCTGGCAATGTCCCATTGATTCGGACCGTGCGAGGCTCGGGTTATGTCATTGCTGAACCCGTCTAAAGGCTGGCGTTCCTCCAGTAGCCGCCTGCTCGCGCTCTACAGCTCGCTGTTCGTGGTCTGGAGCGGGATTCTCATGGGGGTCATGTATTACGAGGTGTCCGATTACCTGGACAACCTGGCCAAGCACTCGCTGATGCAACGTCAGCATTTGTTTTCGCGCTTCCAGGGTGAACAACTGGTGGACGCCCTCGCCGTCAGCATGACCTTCGACATTCGCGGTATCGACGCCTATGGCTTGTTCGATCACCAGCACCGCTACCTCAGCGGCGCCTTGCGCCAAATCCCCAAAGGCCTGCCGCTGGACGGCAAGATCCACATGCTCAGCGACTGCGCCGACTCCGACGATCCGACCCTGCCCGCCGACAGCTGCGACGCGGTCGCGACCCAGACCAGGGACGGGCGCTGGCTGGTGCTGGTACGGGACAACGGTTCGTTGTTTGCCGTGACGCGGATCATCCTCCACGCGTTGTTCTGGGGCGTGACCTTGACCATCGTGCCGGGCATCGTCGGTTGGCACTTGTTGCGCCGCCGCCCCCTGCGGCGAATTCGCCAGATCCAGGCCAGCGCCGAAGCCATCGTCGCCGGCGACCTGACCAAACGCCTGCCGCTGTCCAATCGCCGCGACGAGCTGGACATGCTTGCCGCCATTGTCAACGCGATGCTCGAACGCATCGAGCGCTTGATGAACGAGGTCAAGGGTGTGTGCGACAACATCGCCCATGACTTGCGCACACCGCTGACCCGCTTGCGGGCGCAGCTGTACCGGATCCAGCAACAGGCAGACGAGGGCTCGACGCTGGCCGTTCAACTGGATTCGGTGCTCGGTGAAGCGGATACGTTGATGGCGCGTTTTCGCGGACTGCTGCGGATTTCCGAACTGGAGGATCGTCAGCGGCGTTCCGGTTTTGTACAGCTCGATCCCGTGCCGTTGTTGCAGGAACTGCACGACTTTTATCTGCCACTGGCGGAAGAAGGCGAACTGCTGTTCACGCTGCAGCTGCCGGCCTCGTTACCGATGTTGAATGGCGACCGGGCGTTGTTATTCGAAGCGGTGGCCAACCTGTTGAGCAACTCGATCAAATTCACACCCGCCGGTGGCGAGGTGATTTTGCGTGGGGTCAGCGAGGGCGGATCGACGCGTATTGAAGTGCTGGATTCAGGTCCCGGCATACCGATGGACGAGCGCGAGGCGGTGTTCAGGCGTTTCTACCGTGCCGAGGGTGGCAATCAGAAAAGCGGGTTCGGGTTGGGGTTGTCGATCGTTGCGGCGATTGTCAGCCTGCATGGGTTTTCACTTGAAGTGGGCGAAAGCGAACTGGGCGGCGCGCGGTTGGTGCTGGACTGTCGGCAAAGTTTGATTGCCCAGACATAAACTCAACAGCAATCTCTGTAGCAGCTGTCGAGCGACGTTCGGCTGTAGCAGCTGTCGAGCTTGCGAGGCTGCGTTCGGCTGCGCAGCAGTCGTAAAATCAGGCAGCGCGGTTCGTCAGTCGGACCGCGTGTTCAGGTTTTACGACTGCTGC
>NZ_RWIN01000134.1 GCF_009761815.1 Pseudomonas sp. PB120 | reverse complement strand
CCTTGTCTTCCCACAACTGATTGATCCACCCCTGAAACTGCAAGCGATACTCCCCATCCTGGTCGTAATTCTTGCCAATGAACTGCGGCGGAATCTTCAGTTCCTGAAAATGCACCACCACGTCCGCGACGTTGCCGCAGAGCAAATCCCAGTACCCCGGACGCCCGCCCGGATAGTGAATCGTCACGTTGACGATGGACTCAAGCTGCTCACCCATCGCATCCAGCACAAACGCGATGCCACCGGCCTTGGGTTTGAGCAGGTATTTGAACGGTGATTTCTGCTGTGCATGTTTGCCTTCGGTGAAGCGCGTGCCTTCGACAAAGTTAAAGATGCCCACCGGGTTGTCGCGAAACTTCACGCAGGTCTTGCGCGTGGTTTCCAGGTCTTTGCCTTTCTTCTCCGGGTGCTTTTCCAGGTAGGCCTTGGAGTAACGCTTCATGAACGGAAAGCCCAGCGTCCACCAGGCCAGGCCAATCACCGGTACCCAGATCAGCTCCTGCTTGAGAAAGAACTTGAGCGGCTGGATGCGTCGATTGAGCACGTACTGCAACACCATGATGTCGACCCAGCTCTGGTGGTTGCTGGTGATCAGGTACGAGTGCTGATAATCCAGGCCTTCAAGGCCGCTCAGGTGCCAGCGAGTGCGGCGGACCAGGTTCATCCAGGCCTTGTTGTTGCTGATCCAGGCTTCATGGGTGTGGCTCATCAGCCACCGCGTGAAGCGCTGGGTGAGGGCAAACGGCAAAACCTTGAAAATGGCCACGCAGAACAGAAACGAGCAGAGCAAAATCGTATTCAGCGCCAGCAACAACGAGGCAATCACGCCACGTGCGGCGGCAGGCAGGAAATCCAGCATTTAAAGATCCAAAGGTCGGTTGGCGGCTTGAATCGCGGTCAACGCGATGGTGTAGACGATGTCATCGACTTGCGCGCCGCGCGGCAGGTCGTTCACCGGTTTGCGCAGGCCTTGCAGCATCGGGCCGAGGCTGACGCAGTCGGCGCTGCGCTGCACGGCTTTGTGCGTGGTGTTGCCGGTGTTCAAGTCCGGGAACACGAACACCGTGGCGCGACCGGCGACCTGACTGTTCGGCGCCAGTTGCCGGGCGACGGTTTCGTTGGCGGCGGCGTCGTACTGCAGCGGGCCGTCGATCAGCAGCGAATGCTGTTGTTCGTGCGCGAGCAACGTGGCCTCGCGGACCTTCTCGACTTCTTCGCCGCTGGCCGACTCACCGCTGGAATAGCTGATCATCGCCACGCGCGGAGTGATGCCGAATGCCGCCGCCGAATCGGCGCTTTGCAGGGCGATCTCGGCCAGTTCACTGGCGCTCGGGTGCGGGTTCATCACGCAGTCGCCGTAGACCAGCACTTCTTCGGGAAACAGCATGAAAAACACCGACGACACCAGCGTGCAGCCGGGTGCCGTTTTGATCAGCTGCAGGGCCGGGCGAATGGTGTTGGCGGTGGAGTGAATGACGCCGGACACCAGCCCGTCGACTTCATCCAGCGCCAGCATCATGGTGCCGATCACCACGGTGTCTTCCAGTTGCTGCTCGGCCATCGGCGCGTTGAGGCTTTTGCTCTTGCGCAGCGCCACCATCGGCTCGACGTAACGCTCGCGGATCAGGTCCGGGTCAAGAATCTCCAGCCCCGGTGGCAACTCGATGCCTTGTGCGCGAGCCACGGCTTCGACGTCTTCTGGTTTCGCCAGCAACACGCAGCGGGCGATGCCGCGCGCCTGACAGATAGCAGCCGCTTGCACGGTCAGCGGCTCGCTGCCTTCGGGCAACACGATACGTTTGTTGGCGGCCTGGGCCCTCTGGATCAATTGATAACGGAACACCGCAGGCGACAGGCGCATTTCCCGTGGTGTGCCGCAGCGTTGGTGCAGCCAGTTGGCATCGAGGTGACTGGCAACGAAGTCGGTGATGATCTCCGCGCGCTCGCGGTCGTCGATCGGGATTTCCTTGTTCAAGCCGTTCAACTGGTTGGCGGTGTCGTACGAACCGGTACTCACCGACAACACCGGCAGGCCGGCCTGCAATGCGCCACGGCACAGGTCCATGATGCGAGGGTCGGGCAGGGTGTCGCTGGTCAGCAACAGCCCGGCCAACGGCACGCCATTCATGGCCGCGAGGCTGACGGCGAGGATGATGTCGTCGCGATCACCGGGAGTCACCACCAGCACGCCGGGCTTTAAAAGCTCCACGGTGTTACGCATGGTGCGGGCGCAGATAATGATTTTGGTCATGCGCCGGGTTTCGTAATCGCCGGCATTGAGGATTTGCGCGCCCATCAGGTCGGCCACGTCGCGGGTGCGCGGGGCGTTCAGTTCCGGCTGGAACGGGATGCAGCCCAGCAGCCGGAAATCACCGCTGCGCAGCAACGGCGAGTGTTCCTTCAGGCGTGCGGCGAAGGCGTCCATGCTTTCTTCGGTCTTGACCTTGTTGAGGATCACGCCAAGGACCTTCGGGTCTTTCGGGCCGCCGAACAATTGCGCCTGTAATTCCACACGACCGGAGAGTTCGGTCAGCGCTTCGCTTTCTGGTGCCGAGACCAGGATCACATCGGCATCGAGGCTTTTGGCCAAGTGAAGGTTGACCCGCGCGGCGTAACTGGCGCTGCGGGTCGGGACCATGCCTTCGACGACCAGCACGTCCTTGCCAATAGCGGCTTGCTGATAAAGGGTGATGATTTCTTCGAGCAGCTCATCGAGCTGGCCGTCGCCGAGCATGCGCTCGACGTGCGCCAGGCCCAGTGGTTGTGGCGGCTTCAAACCGTGGGTGCGGGCCACCAGTTCGGTCGAGCGCTCCGGTCCGGTGTCGCCCGGGTGAGGCTGGGCAATCGGTTTGAAAAAGCCGACCTTTAGGCCGGCGCGCTCAAGGGTGCGTACCAGCCCCAGGCTGATGGACGTCAGGCCCACACCAAAATCGGTGGGCGCGATAAAAAAAGTTTGCATGCGGATTCTCTAAGGGTGCATGGCAATGGCGACGGCCTATCACTGGCTATCTGCCGAAATCAGTCGCCAAGGTTATCGCTAACCGGGCCTTGTGCGCACCAACCGCAATCAAAGGGCAGGCCTATTTTTTCAGTGCGTTGCGCCGGATCCAGCACCCAGGCCCGGGACTGCCATGGCGGCTGGTGCCGCAGGTGCTGCGTATGGCCGCAGGACAGCTCGGCGACCCAATGCCCGTCCTCGTCCTGATGGAAGCCTGTGATCGTCGAACCTTGCGCCGTAATCCGTCTGTCCGGGTTGTGTTCGCTTTCGGACGATTGCTTCGCTAAACTTGGCCTTTCTATATTCTTCTGCAAAAGGTCTCGCCCCATGCTGATCGCCGCCAATAAGGCTGTCTCCATCGACTATACCCTGACCAACGACGCTGGTGAGGTCATCGACAGCTCCGCCGGCGGCGCGCCGCTGGTTTACCTGCAAGGCGCAGGTAACATCATCCCGGGCCTGGAAAAAGCCCTGGAAGGCAAAACAGTCGGCGACGAGCTGACCGTAGCCGTTGAACCTGAAGATGCCTACGGCGAATACGCTGCCGAACTGGTCAGCACCCTGAGCCGCAGCATGTTCGAAGGCGTCGACGAGCTGGAAGTGGGCATGCAGTTCCACGCTTCCGCTCCGGACGGCCAGATGCAGATCGTCACCATTCGCGATCTGGACGGCGACGACGTCACTGTCGATGGCAACCACCCGTTGGCCGGTCAGCGCCTGAATTTCCAGGTCAAGATCATCGACATCCGTGATGCCAGCCAGGAAGAAATCGCTCA
Source organism: Pseudomonas sp. PB120 (assembly GCF_009761815.1). Taxonomy (GTDB): domain Bacteria; phylum Pseudomonadota; class Gammaproteobacteria; order Pseudomonadales; family Pseudomonadaceae; genus Aquipseudomonas. Next base: position 5,882 of record NZ_RWIN01000134.1, on the reverse strand, counting down.
TGGCCACGTCCATGGCGAAGGTGGCCATCACCACTGATTTCTGCGCTAAGCTCAGAGAACTGGAGAGGCGCCCGAGGGCGCCTTTTTAGTCCGCGGCTGTCGCTGGCAGCATCGCCAAGTGGCTGTTTCGAGTAGAACACGGGAATCTGGAGACCGTCATGAGTGCTTTTCACGACCTTAATTTGACAGCCCTGGATGGTCAGGCGCTCCCTTTGGCGCCTTTCAAGGGGCACGTCGTGCTGGTGGTCAACGTTGCCTCGAAATGTGGCCTGACCCCCCAGTACGCGGCGCTGGAAAACCTTTACCAGCAATACAAAGGTAAAGGCTTCAGCGTGCTGGGCCTGCCGTGCAACCAGTTTGCCGGGCAGGAGCCGGGCACCGAGCAAGAGATCCAGCAGTTTTGCAGCCTCAACTATGGCGTGACCTTTCCGTTGTCCAGCAAGCTGGAAGTCAACGGTCATGAGCGTCATCAGTTGTACAAGCTGCTGGCGGGCGAGGGGGCGGAGTTCCCTGGCGACATCACCTGGAACTTTGAGAAGTTCCTGCTCGGCAAAGACGGGCGCGTCCTGGCGCGGTTCTCGCCACGCACGGCGCCGGATGATCCGACGATCATCCATGCGATTGAAAAAGCGTTGAGCTGACATCCCCCTGTAGGAGCGAGCTTGCTCGCGATGGACGTTAACGATAACGTCGTAAAGCCTGGCACCCCGAGGTGTTCTCAGGTTTTTCGCGAGCAAGCTCGCTCCTACAGTTTCGCGTGACTTCTAGATCTTAATCACTGCAATCAATAGTGCTGTTCAAGCCGTTGAACTCTCCATATTATCCTCGTCATAAAGTCTATTCCCGTGGAGCGTCCCATGCCCGTTAAAGCCCTGTTCAAACCGTTCCACCTCGGCACCCTCGAATTGCCGACCCGTGTCGTCATGGCTCCGATGACCCGTTCCTTCTCGCCGGGTGGCGTACCCAATTCCAAGGTGATCGAGTACTACCGCCGTCGCGCCGCAGCCGGCGTTGGCCTGATCATCACTGAAGGCACCACGGTTGGCCACAAGGCGTCCAACGGCTACCCGAACGTGCCGCATTTCTATGGTGAAGCGGCTCTGGCTGGCTGGAAGAAAGTCGTCGACGCGGTCCATGCCGAAGGCGGCAAGATCGTTCCGCAACTGTGGCATGTGGGCAGCGTGCGTCGCATCGGCACCGAGCCGGACGCCAGCGTGCCGGGTTATGGCCCGTCGGAAAAACTGAAGGATGGCCAGGTCGTCGTGCACGGCATGACCAAGCAGGATATCCAGGACGTGATCGCCGCGTTCGCCCAGGCCGCCAAAGACGCGCAAAGCATCGGCATGGACGGCGTTGAAATCCACGGCGCCCATGGCTATCTCGTGGACCAGTTCTTCTGGGAAGGCACTAACCAGCGCACCGACGAATACGGCGGCGACCTGGCCAACCGTTCGCGTTTCGCCATCGAGCTGATTCAGGCAGTGCGTGCTGCGGTCGGCGAAGGTTTCCCGATCATCTTCCGTTTCTCCCAGTGGAAGCAGCAGGACTACACCGCACGCCTGGTGCAAACGCCGGAAGCCTTGGGTGAATTTCTCAAGCCGTTGTCCGACGCTGGCGTGGACATTTTCCACTGCTCGACGCGTCGTTTCTGGGAGCCGGAGTTCGACGGTTCCGAACTGAACCTGGCCGGCTGGACACGCCAACTGACCGGCAAGCCAACCATCACCGTGGGCAGCGTTGGACTGGACGGCGAGTTCCTGCAGTTCATGGTCAACACCGACAAGATCGCGCAGCCGGCCAGCCTGGAAAAGCTGCTGGAGCGCTTGAACAATGATGAGTTCGATCTGGTGGCGGTAGGGCGTGCGCTGCTGGTCGATCCGGACTGGGCGCAGAAAGTGCGTGACGGGCGTGAGGAAGACATCCTGCCGTTCAGCCGTGAGGCGTTGATGACGCTGGTATAAGCGGCGTCCGGTAGGGCCCCATCGCCAGCAGGCTGGCTCCCACAGGTAGTGTGTACACCGCGGATCCCATGTGGGGGGTGGCTGACTTTAACAGGTTCTGTGTACACCGCGGATCCCATGTGGGGGGTGGCTGACTTTCACAGGTTCTGTGTACACCGCGGATCCCATGTGGGGGGTGGCTGACTTTCACAGGTTCTGTGTACACCGCGGATCCCATGTGGGGGCTGGCTGACTTTCACAGGTTCTGTGTACACCGCGGATCCCATGTGGGGGCTGGCTGACTTTCACAGGTTCTGTGTACACCGCGGATCCCATGTGGGGGCTGGCTGACTTTCACAGGTTCTGTATACACCGCGGATCCCATGTGGGGGGTGGCTGACTTTCACAGGTTCTGTGTACACCGCGGATCCCATGTGGGGGCTGGCTGACTTTCACAGGTTCTGTGTACACCGCAGATCCAATGTGGGAGCCAGCCTGCTGGCGATGACTTACTTGATATCGCCCAAGAGCTCAGGGCAATGTCGCTGCACCAGGCACCACCTGCTCCCCCACACAAGCCCCCCGCAACTGCCCCTCGAACTGCTCGATAATCGCCGCCCAACCCTGCCGGCTCGCATGCTGGCGTGCATTGAGCCTTACGCAACGCAAGGTTTCGCGCTCCTCCAGCAGCCACGCCGCCGCATCGCAGAACGCTTCTTCATCCCCGGGCATCGCCAGTACGCCGTTGTAGCCATGGCGAATATGCTGGGCTGCCGCAGCCTGATCGTACGCGACCACGCCTAATCCCGAGGCCAGGGCCTCAAGCACCACATTGCCAAACGTCTCGGTCATGCTCGGAAACAGAAACACATCCCCCGACGCATAGTGACTGGCCAACGCTTCGCCCCGTTGCGAGCCACAGAAAATCGCCTCGGGCAGTTCCTGCTCCAGTACCGCTCGTTGCGGGCCGTCGCCCACCACGATCAGTTTCAGTGTGCGCTGTGGATAAGCGTTCTTGAGCGTGTCGAAGCAGCGCTTGAGAAGACCCAGATTTTTCTCCTGAGCCAGGCGTCCGACATGGATGACCGCAATGTCCTCATCACTCAAGCCCCAGCTCTCGCGCAGGGCTGCCAGGCGTTTGGTGGGGTGAAACAATTGGCTGTCGACCCCTCTCGACAGCAACGCCAGGCGTTCGAAGTGTCGGCGCTCCAGCTCCATTCTCTGGCTCATGCTCGGCACCAGGGTCAGCGTCGAGCGATTGTGGAACCAGCGCAGGTAGTGGGTGAGCAAACGCGTCAGCAACCCAAGCCCGTACTGCCTGGAGTACTGCTGAAAGTTGGTGTGAAAGCCGCTCACCACTGAAATTCCCAAGCGCCGGGCCGCGCGCAAGGCGGACAAGCCCAGCGGCCCTTCGGTGGCAATATAAAGTACGTCTGGACGATGGCGTTTCCAGCGCCGCAGCAGCTTGTGCATCGACGACTGGCCCCATTGCAAACCGGGATACCCCGGCAGCGGCCAACCTCGACACAGCAGTAATTCATCGTCGCTGCCCAGTTGCTGGTCGCAACCCTGCCGAGGCCGTATCAGCTCCACCTGATGCCCGCGCGCGCGCAGACCGTCGCACAAACGGCCAAGGGTGTTGGCCACGCCGTTTATTTCGGGAGGGAACGTTTCGGTGATCAGAGTGATATGCAGAGCTGTCGTCATGGCCCCAGTGTCGGCTGGGGCCATGTCGTCGTTGTGACGTTAGGATGATGGATTTATGACGGGATCAGCGTTGCGCCATCAGGTTCTCTGCACCGCGCTCGCGGACCCAGAACAGGGTCGCTCCCGCGACGGCGGCCGGCATCATCAGAATGTTGACCACTGGAATCAGCAACACCAGATAAACGATCCCGCCGAAACTCATGCTCTGCCAGCGTTTCTGCCGCAGCCAGGCAAGCATCTCGTTCCAGCCCAGCTTGTGGTTGTCCGCCGGGTAGTCGATGTACTGGATCGCCATCATCCACACCCCGAACAGCAGCCACAGCGGCGCGGCAATGATGTTCACCACCGGGATGAAAGACAGGATGAACAGCCCGATCGCCCGTGGCAGGAAGTAACCGAGTTTGCGCATTTCCCGGGCGAAGGTGCGCGGGATCATGGCGATCAGTTCGCCCCAGCTGAAGGACGGAAAGTCATCGGTGCCGCGGACCACCACTTCGACTTTCTCCGCGAGAAAACCGTTGAACGGCGCCGCGATGACGTTGGCCAGCATGGTGAAGGTGAAAAACACCATCAGCAGCACCAGCACCACAAAGATTGGCCAGAGGATATAACTGAGGAAACTCAGCCATTCGGGCAGGGTCGGCATCAGCGTATCGACCCACAGGCTGAATTGGTGGCCGGCCAGATAGATCAATCCGACGAACAGCACCAAGTTGATTGCCAACGGCAGCAACACGAACAAACGCAGGCTGGGGCTCAGCACCAGCTTGAGGCCTTCGCGCAGGTATTGCGGGCCGGACAGAACAGGGGCGGGCATATCGTGCTCCGAGCAATGGGGAAACGCGCCGACCTTACCGGCTTTGCCACACGGGCGAAAGCGCGGTCGCAGCATCGACATCAACTGTAACAAAGGCGTCGATATATTCACCGTGACGGGATAGAGACCACCTATGAGCTGGATTGTTAAACCGTATTTCCTTAATCTTCGCCCCCTCGATACGCTGCACCCAATCTTTTACAGGACCGTCGAGTTCAAGCCTTCCCCAAGTGCTTTCAACGGTTCTTTTTTATTCCCGCCGGCAACCCGGCGTTCCGCGCCAGGTGTTTCGGGCCGGTCAACAGGAGCAGGTCATGTCTGAAGTCCGTCATTCGCGAGTGATTATTCTCGGTTCCGGCCCTGCCGGTTACAGCGCCGCGGTCTATGCCGCCCGTGCCAACCTCAAGCCACTGCTGATCACCGGCATGCAGGCCGGTGGTCAACTGACCACCACCACCGAAGTCGACAACTGGCCGGGCGATGTCCACGGCCTGACCGGCCCTGCGTTGATGGAGCGCATGAAAGAGCACGCCGAGCGCTTTGAAACCGAGATCGTTTTCGATCACATCAATGCCGTGGACTTCGCTGCCAAGCCGTACACCCTGACTGGCGACAGCGCGACCTACACCTGCGACGCGCTGATCATCGCCACTGGCGCCAGCGCTCGTTACCTGGGTCTGCCGTCGGAAGAAACGTTCATGGGCAAAGGCGTTTCGGCCTGCGCAACCTGCGACGGTTTCTTCTATCGCAACAAGCCAGTGGCTGTGGTCGGCGGCGGCAACACCGCTGTTGAAGAAGCCCTGTACCTGGCCAACATCGCCAGCACTGTGACCCTGATCCACCGTCGCGAAACCTTCCGCGCCGAGAAGATCCTGATCGACAAGCTGAATGCCCGCGTGGCCGAAGGCAAGATCATCCTGAAGTTGAACTCGAACCTGGACGAAGTCCTGGGCGACAACATGGGCGTGACCGGAGCTCGCCTGAAGAACAACGACGGCAGCTTCGACGAGCTGAAAGTCGACGGCGTGTTCATCGCCATCGGCCACACGCCGAACACCTCGTTGTTCGAAGGCCAGTTGACGCTGAAAGACGGCTACCTGGTGGTGCAGGGCGGCCGCGACGGCAACGCCACCGCGACCAACCTGGAAGGCATCTTCGCCGCCGGTGACGTGGCTGACCACGTTTACCGTCAAGCGATCACCTCCGCCGGCGCTGGCTGCATGGCGGCACTGGATGCCGAGCGTTACCTCGACGATCTGCAGAACGCTTCGTTCTGATTTCGTAAAAATGAAAAAACCGGCCTCGGCCGGTTTTTTTGTGCCCACGATTCAGTTGTCGATCAATAAACCTGTGGGAGCGAGCCTGCTCGCGATGGCGGTATTTAATTCAACATTGATGTCGACTGAGACACCGCCATC
>NZ_RWIN01000133.1 GCF_009761815.1 Pseudomonas sp. PB120 | reverse complement strand
TGGAACCACCTGATCCCATCCCGAACTCAGCAGTGAAACGATGCATCGCCGATGGTAGTGTGGGGTTTCCCCATGTGAGAGTAGGTCATCGTCAAGATTAAATTCCGAAACCCCAATTGCGAAAGCAATTGGGGTTTTGTTTTGCCCGCAGAAAAATAGACTGCACCAGAGTGTTTGCTCCAGTGCAGTTTTTTATGCCTGAACAACCCGACGATCTACATGGAAAGTCTGCTATTGCTGTGCCTTACTCCTGATTCAACTCAAGGAGTGCAGCGATGCGACGCAGAGGCGCAAAGTTCTGGTTATGGACTAACAGCCGGTTGCCACTTCACACACATGAAGAAGTCCTGGGCGACGGTGTGCAGGTCGACGTGCAGGCTCGGCTGAATAATGAGGGCGTCACCCAAGTCTTTATCGGCATCTATGACGTGAATGGCTACGTGATAGGCGAGGAGTTTCACGACAGGTGCGCAGGTGAATATTGCTGCGTCGCGCTGAAGTGGGGCGCACACCGGGCGCGGGAGCTTGTGGCGGATACCCAGGCGTTTGTCGCACCACATCGTGTGCAATTGACACTAGGCACAGTGATCACCGATGAGCCGACACGGGCACTGCGGCGGATGGAGATGTCCGATCGCGAGCGCTTGAAGCTGCGGTCCGAAGACGCGTGGGCGGAGTACGTTGCCGCCAAGATCGCCATGCTGGAGCTCATGCGCGCGACCAAAGTCGATCCCCAGGTCTGGACAGACCATAAGGAGCGACTCAGGCAGGCAATTGATCGGCGTGTCTGCGTCCAGCGCGGTTACTTGCCCTGATCAAGCAGTAGCGGGCGCCGCAGGGACTCGATGGTTTCGATCAAATCGTCATAGGCCACCGGTTTTGCGATGTGCTGATCAAAGCCCGATTGCCGAGATTTTTGTACATCGCTGCTCGCACCGTAGCCCGTCAACGCAATGGCTGGCACATCCTTGGTGAGCGGCAATTCACGCAATGCGCTCATCAACTCATGTCCGTTCATGACAGTCATGCCCAGATCCGAAATGATGAGATCAAAACGCGTGCTTTTCGCCGCATCAAGGGCTGCCACTGGACGGTCGAAGGCGATGACTTCTGCATCTTCCATTTCCAGCAGCAATTTCAAGGTTTCCAGCACCTCGGCAGAATCGTCGACCAACAAGATCGTCAATCCGCTCAGCCTCCCGGATACATCATCGACCTGGGCTGCGGATTGAGTCTCGCCCGCAGCATTCGCCAGCGGCAGGTGAATGCTGAACGTACAGCCCTTGCCCAAGCCGGCTGAACTCACCTTGACCGTCCCTCGTTGAGCTTCAGTCAATTGCCGGACAAGAGACAAGCCAATGCCGAGACCTTCCCGGTTATGGCTGGAGTGCTGTTTTTCAGCCTGACCGAACAGATCGAACACATGCTCCAGGCTGTCGGTCGCGATACCCGCGCCGTCGTCTTTGACATCCAGCCGCGCCATATCGCCATCCTGGCTGGCGATTAACTGCACATGGCCGGTGGGCGGTGTGAATTTCAGCGCATTGTTCAACAGGTTCCAGATGATCTGCTCCAGACGAGTCGGATCGGCATGGACAATCAAAGCCTGATCCGGAACCTGCAACTCCACGCTAGTGTCGTGTCGGTCGTTGAGAACGACGGAGTGGATATCACGCAGCATGCCGACCAGATCCACGGCGACGGGTTGCAGCTTGAGTTTGCCGGTACGCACCCGGGCTACGTCGAGCAGATCATCAATAATCCTCGCCTGGCTGTTCACTGCATCGCAAATCGTATTGACTGCCTTGGCGGCAGGCGCCATGGACTTGGTCACTGGCAAACGGCGCAACAATTCGGCGTTGAGCTGGATCAGGTTCAGCGGATGCTTGAGTTCGTGGGACATGACCGCGAAAAACTCATCCTTGAGGTAATTGGTGTTCCGGGTTTCGGCCAATTCCTGGCTCTGTTTTTCGTGCTGGCGTTTATGGCCGGTCTGGTCCCTGGCGATCTTCACGAATCCTTGCAGGTTGTCGTTGCCAAGCAGCGTCACCTCACCGCTGCAGTAGATCCGGCTGCCGTCCTTATGCAGATGCCAGCGCTCATCCTCCGAGCGGCCATGGGTGCTGGCAACCATCAGTTCCGCTTCAGGCACGCCGGCAGCGCGGTCTTCAGGGGGAAAAATGAAATCGTAATAAGCGCCTTCGGCTTCTGACTTACTGTAACCGAAGATCAGCTCGGCGCCTTGGTTCCAGCTGGTGATGACCCCTTTTTGATCGAGCGTAATGATCGCGAAGTCGCGGGTGCTTTCGGCCACCAGGCGCATGCGCTCTTCACCAAGGCGCAGGTCTTCTTCGGCCGCGCGGCGTTTAGTGATATCGATGAAGGTCAGCACCGTGCCGTCGATATGGTCTTCACTGGAGCGGTACGGCAGCAGGCGCGCAATGTACCAACGGTTGTCCGTACTGCTGACCTCGCGCTCGATCATGTTCAAAGACTCGAACACCAGCGTCGCATCCTTGGCCAGGTCTTTGTAGTGCAAGCGGTGGGTGATATCGAGCAGCGAGCGCCCCGTGTCCACTGGCAGCATGCTGAAAATATCGGTGGCCCGCGGGGTGAACCATTTGATCAGCATGTTGCGGTCTACAAAGACCGTGGCAATGTCGGTGGAAGCGATCAGATTGGTCAGGTAGTCATTGATCTTGTCGGTTTCTTCGACTTTGGTTTTCAGCTCGTAGTTGACCGTCAGCAGCTCTTCGTTGATCGACTGCAGCTCTTCCTTGCTGGTTTCCAGCTCTTCGGTGGCCGAGCGCAACTCTTCGTTGATGGCCTGCATTTCTTCGTTCGAAGCCTTGAGCTCCTCACTGGAGACTTCCGATTGCTCGATCGTGTCCTGCAAGTGCAACTTGGTGCGCTGCAATTCGCGCTCAAGGTTTGACAGCACCTGGCTTTCGGTTTGCAACAGGGTGGTGGCGGCTTGTTCGGATGGGTCGATTTCGACCTCTTCGAATATCACCAGGACGAAGTCATTGTCCGACTCCTCGTCCCGATAGGGGTGTGCCACCAGATCGATGGTGTAGCGCCGATTCTCGTGCTGCATCGGCACGGCGCGGGATTTGACCACCAGGCCACTCTGTTGGACCTGAAAGAGTGTGGTACGAATTTCCAGGCGCAGTTCCGGCAGAATCAGCGTCAGCAGGTTCCGGGATAGTTCACCGCCCACATGGCGCAGGTAACGCCCGGCACTTTCGCTCATGTGAAGGATGTCGGCATTGTTATCAACAATCATGCTGGGTGGTGCCGAGCGTTCCAGGGCACGCTGATGGATGTCGGCGAAGGACAGCTTGCGTTGCACCGCGTTTTGCGGCGCCTCGCGGGAAACATTGGTGCGCACGTAACCGCCGCGCGGCATGGTCGGGGTGCGGCGGCTGTTGGCGGTGCCGGTCTTGGCGCGGAAGATCCGGTTGCGTTTGTCCACCGGGGCAAACAGCTCATGGCAAGCGTCCGCGCTTTCGGAAGAACCCAGGAACAGGAAGCCGCCAGGGCGTAGCGCGAAGTGGAACATTTGCAGGATTTCGCGCTGCACTTCGCGATCCAGATAGATCAGCAGATTGCGACAGACAATCAGGTCTATTTGCGAGAACGGCGGGTCGGAAAGCAGGCTGTGCTTGGCGAACAGGACCTTTTCGCGGATCTCCTTGCGAATGCGGTAGTGATCATCTTCCTTGATGAAGTAATGGCGCAAGCGCATGGGCGGTACGTCGGTCACGATCGCCTGCGGGTACAGCCCGGCGCGGCCGAAACTGATGGCGCGTTCGTCGATGTCGGTGGCGAACAATTGCAGCGAGGCTTTGCTCGCATCTTGTTGCAGCTGATCGTTGAGCAGTATCGCGAGGCTGTACGCCTCTTCGCCCGTGGAGCAACCAGCAGACCAGACACGAATCTCCTCTTTCTCGGGCTGTGCCGAGACGGCAGCGCTGACCAGTTGCGGCAGGACATCGCGTTCCAGTGCTTCGAACGCTTCGCGGTCACGAAAGAAGTTGGTGACGCCAATCAGCATGTCGCCCAGCAGCGCCTTGGTTTCTTCGGGGTTGTTTTGCAGGTAACGAAAATAGGCCGCCAGGTCCGGTTGGGCCGTGACCTGCATCCGCCGCTCGATACGGCGTAACACGGTGGCGCGCTTGTAGTGTTTGAAGTCATGCCCGGTGCCGGTGCGCAGCTGGATCAGGATGTCGTGCAGCATCTGCTCGGCGAAGGCTGCATCGCGCTCCGACACCGACGCGAAGGTTTGCAGCTCTGGATCGTTGGCGACGGGCAAATTGATTTCTTTGGCGTTACGCCACAACTCCAGCAGTTTTTGCGGCATCTCGACTACCGGCAGTATGAGGTCGACCAGGTGCGTATCGATGGCCGCGCGTGGCATGCCATCGAACTCGGCGTCTTCAGGCGCCTGAACCAGGGTGATACCACCCTGTTCCTTGATGCGCGACAAACCGACCGCGCCATCCGAGCCGCTTCCGGACAGAATGAGGCAGAAAGCGCGTTCGCGGTGCACATCGGCGAGCCCCCGGAAAAACAGGTCAATCGAGGAGTGACGCCCCAGCTGTGGATCATTGTCGCTGACCTCGAGAAGGCCGTCATTCATCGTCAGCTGATGAGCGGGTGATACGACGTAAACGTGGTTTTTCTCGATGGGTACCTGCTCGGTGACCTGAAGCACAGGCATCCGGGTCGATTCCTGAAGGATCTTGTCCGCAATACTCTGGTGATCGGGTGAAAGATGAAGAATGATCACAAACGCCATGCCGTTATCGTGAGGCATGTTTTCGAAAAACAACTTGATGGCTTGCAGTCCGCCTGCTGACGCGCCAATGCCCACCACCGGAAAATCCAGGGTGCTGGGGTTCGGGACCTTTCGCTCAGTCTTATGCGCCGAGTGCTTGGGGGTGGAGGTCATTGCTTCTGCCTTATTGCCGGCGACGGGAGGGCGTATCGAGTCCAAACGGATACTTTTTGCGTTTTAATAAAGCAGGATAATCCCGTTTTTCAATAACGCCTTCAAATATTTAGAGGGTGCTTGAGTGGCACGAGTTCTCAAGTGAATGGTACTCCTGGCCGATAACCCGAACGGTCATGGTCTTCTACTTAAATTGCCTGGAAATCTTCGATGCTGTCGTATCACCAAAAGAGCTTTCTGATCGTCGATGATTTCTCGGATTTCCGCAGTTCCGTCAGGTCCATGCTCCGGGAGCTGGGCGTCAAGGACGTCGACACCGCGGATACCGGCGAGCAGGCGCTGCGCATGTGTTCGCAGAAATCCTACGATTTCATCCTGCAGGACTTTCACTTGGGGGATGGCAAGAAGAACGGCCAGCAAGTACTCGAAGACCTGATGATCGAAAAGCTCATCAGTCACGAAGCGGTATTCGTCATGGTCACCGCCGAGACGAGCCAGGCTATGGTGCTCAGCGCTCTGGAACACGAGCCGGATGCCTACCTGACGAAACCCTTCAACCGATCCGGCCTGGCCCAGCGCCTGGAACGGCTGGAGCAGCGCAAGAACCTGCTCAAACCCATTCTGCAAGCCCTCGACCGGGGCAAGCCGCTTGAAGTGCTGAACGCCTGCATTGAGTTGTGCAAGAAAGACATCCGTTATTCGCCGTTGTGCTTGCGTTACCGCGCGGACGCATTACGTGACTTGAATCAGAACGAAGCGCTGGAACGTCTCTACGACAGCATTATTGCCGACCGCCCCTTGCCCTGGGCGTTTGCCGGGTTGGGCCAGTTGCTGTTCAAGCGCGGCCAGGTCAGCCAGGCCAAGGGCATCTACGAAAAAGCGCTGAAAGTGTTTCCGATGATGCCGGCGCTGTATGACGGCATGGCCGACGTGCTGGTGGTCGAGGGCGACAACAAGGGCGCCCAAAAAGTGTTGGAAGAGGCTATTCGCCTGTCGCCGCTGGCTGTTCGTCGGCAAGCGCTGTTGGGCAAGCTGGCCATGGCCAACGAAGATTTCGACACCGCCTCCAAGGCATATCGCCAAGCCGTGTCGCAGGGCGCGCAGTCACGGTTCAAGGATGCTGAAAGCAACCTGGGCCTGGCTCACGCCCTGATCAGCAAAGGCAGCGAGAAGGGCCTGGATACCCGGACCCGACTTGAAATCAATACCACCCTCAGCCTGGTGGCCAAGGAGAACCCGAGCGATCCAGGCCTGCAGATTCGTGCACGGCTGATGAAGGCCACCAGCCTGTTGCTCAACGACGCGGAAACCGCCGAGAAACTCACCGAGCAGGCAATGATGCGCCTCGATGGCATGGAGCAATTCATGAGCCCCGAGGCTGCGTTGCTGGTGGCCAAGCAGTTGCAGATGCTCGGGCAGGCGAGTGCCGGCGCCTCGATGTTGAAAAGCTGTGCGGAAATTTATGGTGACGACCCGGTGGTGATGCAGGGGATCGCCAAACTGACCGATGACCCGGCGATTCTCAGCTCCAGCAACATGGCCGCCGACCTCAACCGTCAAGGCGTGCGGGTGTACAAAACCGGCAACTTGCCAGAGGCCCGGGCGGTGTTTCGCAAAGCCCTGGCGATGCAGCCGAAAAACATCAGCATCGCGCTCAACATGGCGCAATCACTGCTGCACGGCACGGATACCAGCGTGCCCTCAGCGGAGATGGATGAATGTCGGGCCTGTCTCAAACTGGTCGGCATGATGCCCGACACCGACGCGCGCTATCCGCGCTACCAGAAACTGAAAATCAAGGCGTTCGGCGGATGAGCCAAGACAACCCGGCATTGGATTTTTCGACGGTGATCGCCTCCACCGTGCACGACATGAAAAATTCGCTGACCCTGCTGATGCAGGCTCACAGCCAATGGCTTGCACGTTTGCCCGATCCCGAGCAGCACAGCCCGGAGCAGGGCGTCATCGAGTACGAGTTCGCGCACCTCAACGGCATGCTCGTGCAGTTGCTCGGCCTGTACAAACTGGGCGTCAACCAGATGCCGTTGCAGCCGGCTTACCACGAGCTGGATGATTTCATCGAAGCGCAACTGGCCTCCCATCAAGAAGTCTTCGCCAGTCGCGGGATCATCGCCACCTATGAAGTCGACCCGTTGAGCCCGCTGGGCTTTTTCGATCGGGAACTGATTGCCTCGGTGCTGGGCAACAGCATCAACAACGCCATCCGTTACGCTCGCCATGCGCTGCTGATTACGGTCAGCGACGAAGCGGGCCAACTCGTATTGACCATCAACGACGATGGTGAGGGTTACTCGCGCGAAATGATCGAGCGCCAGGCCGATTACGTGCAGGGCATCAATCACAGCACGGGTAGCACCGGATTGGGGTTGTACTTTGCCGGCCGCATTGCCGCGTTACATCAGCGCAACGGCGTGGGTGGGCGTACCGAAGTCAGCAATGGCGGCCCGTTGGGCGGCGGTGTGTTTAGCCTTTACTTGCCGTGACGTTCTTTTTGATTGTCGCTGCTTGATATTCTGAACAGCCGGAGCCTATTTTGTACGAGTTGCCGCTCGCGGCTCGTACAACAACAAGGATTGCGTCATGAATACCGACGGCCAGGGCTCACTCGCGCAGCGATTGAAGGGCATCAATGAGATCGAATGCGTCACGCCGGATCTGAATGGCGTACCTCGCGGCAAGGTCATGACCGCCGAGGGGTTCCTCGAAGGGCGGCGTTTGCAGATGGCGCGGGGCGTGCTGCTGCAATGCATCATGGGCGGCTACCCGGCCGCGCGCTTTTACGGCAGCGACGATGGCGATCTCGCCCTGGTTCCCGACCCTGCGCATATCCACCGCCTGCCCTGGAGTGACGAGCCCCGCGCATTCGCCATTTGCGATGCCGATGAGCTGAGCGGCGAGAGCTCGCATCTATCGACGCGCGGCCAACTCAAGGCCGTGATCGCCCGTTATACCGCGCTCGGCCTGGCACCGGTGGTGGCCACCGAGCTGGAATTCTTTGTCTTTGCGCCCAACACCGACCCAACTCAACCGTTTCTGCCGCCGGTGGGCGTGGATGGTCGTCGCGAGGAAGGTCATTCGGCCTTCAGCGTCAGTTCCAATAACGGTTTGCGCCCGTTCTTCCGCGAAGTGTATGAATGCATGGCGGCGCTGGGTCTGCCGCGCGACACGTTCATGCACGAGATGGGCGTCAGCCAGTTCGAGATCAACCTGTTGCACGGCGATCCGCTGCTGCTGGCCGACCAGACGTTCCTGTTCAAACACCTCCTGAAAGAAGTCGCACTCAAGCACGGCCTGACGGTGGTGTGCATGGCCAAACCACTGGCACATACGCCGGGCAGCTCGATGCATATTCACCAGAGCCTCGTCGATATCGGCACCGGTCGTAACGTGTTCAGCGACGAGGCCGGCCAGCCGACCGCGACCTTTCGACACTTCATCGGCGGTCAGCAGGCGGGCATGGCGGACTTCACCGCGCTGTTTGCGCCCAACGTGAATTCCTATCAGCGGTTATGCCATCCGTTCGCCTCGCCGAACAATGCCTGTTGGTCCCACGATAACCGTGCTGCCGGGTTGCGCATTCCAGCCAGTTCGCCGGCCGCTCGTCGGGTCGAGAACCGTTTGCCGGGTGCCGACGCCAACCCGTATCTGGCGATTGCCGCGAGCCTGGCGGCCGGGTGGTATGGCATCGTCAACCAACTGGAGCCGAGCGAACCGATCCAGGGTGAATTTGAAGTGCCGGACAATCTTTCATTGCCGTGTACCCTGCATGCTGCCCTTGAGCGTCTGAAACGTAGCCAATTGGCCAAGGAACTGTTCGGCAAGGAGTTCATCGAAGGCTACGTCGCTTCGAAGACCATGGAGTTGACCAGCTTCTTCGATGAAATTACTCCCTGGGAGCGGCGTGTTCTTGCCGCCCAGGCCTGACGAACCTTCGTCATCGGGCTATCGTGTGATTAGCCCGTTTCTCACTGCAAGGAGCCGCTCGGAACGCCGATGCGCCAAATCTGGAAACCTTTTCGAGCGCTTTATTTTGCCTCGCTGATGATGTTGATCGGCTCAGGCTTGCTGAGTACCTACCTGGGCTTGCGCCTGGCGGCTGATCACGTCGACAGCTTGTGGGTCGGTGCGCTGATGGCGGCCAACTATTTCGGCCTCGTCCTGGGCGGCAAGATCGGTCACCGTCTGATTGCCCGCGTGGGGCATATTCGGGCCTATTCGGCGTGCGCGGGGATTGTCGGTGCGGCCGTGCTCGGCCACGGCCTGATCGACTGGCTGCCGGCCTGGATCTTCCTGCGGGTGATCGTCGGCCTCGGCATGATGTGCCAGTACATGGTCATCGAAAGCTGGCTCAATGAGCAGGCCGAAGCCTCGCAACGCGGGACAGTTTTCAGCGGGTACATGATCGCTTCGTACCTGGGGCTGGTGCTGGGCCAACTGATTCTGGTCATGCACCCGGCACTGGGCCTGGAGCTGCTGATGCTGGTCGCCCTGTGCTTCGCGCTTTGCCTGGTGCCGGTGGCCCTGACCCGACGGATTCACCCGGCGCCGCTGCATCCCGCGCCGATGGAACCACGGTTCTTCATCAAGCGTGTGCCGCAATCGTTGAGTACGGTGCTGGGGGCGGGGCTGATCATCGGTTCCTTCTACGGTCTGGCGCCGTTGTATGCCTCTCAGCAAGGCCTGTCCACGGAGCAGGTCGGTCTGTTCATGGGTAGCTGCATTTTTGCCGGGTTGGTGGTGCAGTGGCCGTTGGGCTGGCTGTCCGACCGTTACGACCGGGCGTTGCTGATCCGCTGCTTTGCGATGGTGCTGGCCTTGGCCGCGTTGCCGCTGGCAATCATGCAACAGGTGCCGCTGGAGATCCTGTTCATCGCCGGTTTCGTCTGTTCGCTGGTCAAGTTCTGCCTGTACCCGCTGGCGGTGGCGTTCTCCAATGACCACGTTGAGGGCGACCGTCGCGTGTCCCTGACCGCGATGTTGCTGGTGACCTACGGCGTCGGCGCCAGTATCGGGCCGTTGGTGGCCGGGGTGCTGATGAAGCTGTTCGGCAGCCACATGCTGTATGCGTTTTTCAGTTTCTTCGCGTTGGTGCTGGTGTGGCGGATTCGTCCGAAAGCGGTCACCAACCTGCATCAGGTCGACGACGCGCCGCTGCATCACGTGGCCATGCCCGACAGCATGTCGAGTTCGCCGCTGGTGGCGTGCCTTGACCCGCGGGTTGACGAGCAAGTGGTGCAGGAACAGATGCAGAGCCCGATCAGCCCAGATCCGGAACCAGAACCGGAGCCCGAATCAGAGGCTGACCAGCCGCCAAGGGACCCTGATGCAGGGCGCGAGCAAAGTTTTACCGAGGCGCGACCCTGAATCCAGGGCATAAAAAAACGGGCAGTTCCGAAAGGGGCTGCCCGTTTTTTTTAGTGTCGCGTTACATGTCGTCTTTATCGAATCGCCGCGCTTCGCGCTGAAGTTGATAGACGAAGCGCTCGACCTGCCGCTGTACAAGCCCGCTCATGTTGTGAAAGCGCACGCCGGCAAACGTGGTGGAGATTTTCTCTTCGAAGTGCAAGTAACGCAGTTCGACGGGCGCCGTCATGTTGCCGAAGGGCAGGGACGCCATGAACCGGTCATAGACCTGGCCCAGTTGCAGGCTACCTGTGATGTCGCCTTCGAAACGCAACTTGCAGCCGGTGGCGGAAATGTCCAGCAGCTTGCCGCTGATAGGTGACTTGAGTTTTTCACCCGCGAGCTCGACATCCACCAGTTGTGCCAGCTTCAACGCAGCCCGGAAGGCGTTGCGGCGCTGGTGGTAGACCACTTCGTCGGGCAGAGGGCCACGGTAGCAGCGGGTGCTGTGCGATTCGTCGACGGTCAGCGGCCCGTTGCTTTCCCAGGCAATGCGCACACCTTCGTGGAACCCTTCGATCCGGAAGGATTCGCCGGCCAGCAAGTAACGCTCGCCGTCACGGGGCACCATTTCATCCAGGGCAATCATGTTGCTGTCACGGTCGACGTCCACCAGATAGGTCTGGAAGCGCTGATTGCGCTCGTGGAACGTGATGATCAGCGGATCATGGCTTTCCTGCAGTTGGCGCAGGTTGCCAGCGATCTCCATAGGTGTCGCGAGCACCTTGGGTGGCTGCGGGGTATCTTCCGCGTTTAAGGCATTGGACACGGTTCATCAATCTCCACACAAAATATGACTGCGGCTGGCCATCATATTGCCAGCATGTGACGCGTCTTGATAGGGCAAGCTCATCGGACAGGCTCAAGCCTGACTGAGTGCGCGTGGCATTGCTAGTTTGGAGGTTGATCCACGGGCATCGTAAAGCGCTGGCGGTTCGCCGCCGGTAAGGATTTTCAGCTGATTGGCCGTGGCGGCCTGCTGTACCAGGATCGACTGGCCATTGTGGGCGTTGATGGCCTGGCATTGGCCCAGCAGGTCGGTCAGTGCATCGCTCTGTTCCAGCAGCTGCTCACCGATGCTCGAATGGCTGGCGAGTTGCTCCAGTCCACTGCGATTGATCGGCAGATTCAGGCTGGCGAGAATTTCACTGCGCTTGCGGCCATGCTGTTCAAGCAAAATGATCAATGCCTGTTTCTGCGCAAGAATCTCTTCGAGCAGTTGCATTTCCCGACCGTGCAGCGCGAGTGACTCGGTCTGCAGCAATGCCAGCAATTGTTGCGCTGGAGCAAAGTCGTCGGTGATCAGTTGCAGTAAATTAGTGTCGTGCATGGCTGGCCTTGGGTTTTAAGCGTCCAAAAGCCTGGCGCCGGCGTGGGCCTAGCGCTGGGCTTCGAAGTTGAGCAGTTTGCTGGCGACACGGTTGCTGTCGACTTTATAGCTGCCATCGGCAATCGCTGCTTTCAACTCGGCCACGCGGGCGTTGTCGACGGCAGGCTGATCGCGCAGCTTGTCAGTGACCTTCTGCAACTGTTGAGCCTCATCGCTGAAATGTACCGATTCCCCGCTTTTGACGGTACTGGCCTGTTCGGCCGGGGTATTCAGCGGCGCGGATTTGCCGGCTTCGGCAGTGTCCTTGGCAGCGCTGGTACGTGTACCACCGGTAAGTGACGAGGAGCTGTTCAACCGGCTGAAATCGATGACCATGATAAAAAACCTCTGGGTATTTGGACGCTTGCCATGTTTTCGGCCATACCCGCAAAAACTTTAGGCCCGTTTATCAACGAGCTTGCGCGCGTCAGCGCTTGCCCTGCATGGGGCACAGTTTAGGGAACACTCGGTCGGTGCGCCATCTCTGTCACGAAACCTGCGCCCTACATTGCCACTTCCACCTGCCCCGGCGCCATGACTTGCGCCTTGATGATCCGCTGGGAGTTGAGGTTCTTTACCCGGATCTGTTCGCGCAAGCCGCCGTTGGACAGTGCTTCCCCCGGCATACGCACACTGAGCGTACCACTGCGCGCGGTAATCACCACCTGGTCACCTTTGCTGATCACTTCCGCCTGTTCCATGTGCACCAGGGTAATGACCTGATCGGCGACCATTGGTCGGGTCAATTTTTGCCCGATCGCCTGGTCTACCGACGTCAAATACCCCTGGCTGATCAGGCTGATATCGCGCTCGCGCAAGGTCACATCCTGAGGTTCGATTATGCCTGCGCGGCGCAGGGGCCGGGTGGTGGTCACAATGTCGCGAAACAGGCGCACTTGAGCGGGTACGAACACCGTCCAGGGTGACGCGCCCTCACAGCGAACCTTGACCGTTACCCGGCCCAGCGGCTTGGCTGGACTCTCGAGCGTGGCTGTCAATTCCTTGTCGCACATGGGCATGCGCAGACGCGGATCGAGCTGGTTGACTTCGATTTCGTAGCGTCCTTCGGTTTGACTCGTGGCCAGATAGTCCTCTACGGTGAATTCAAGAAAGCCCTGAGTGACGCCGATAAGCATGTCAGGCAAGGTAACCGCGTCAGCAAGGGCAGGGCTGCCAGCGTTGAACAGGCAAACGGCCGACATCGCGCAAAGCACTGTGCGGAAGCGGGATGTCAGGCGTCGAAAAAATGTCGGTTCTGTGTTCATAAGAGTTAAAAAGCAAGCGCCGTGCCGTTTAGTGATGTGGGTGCGTCGCAACACACTTAAGCGTTGGTGTAGGAGTCTGTGCATGGCTGGTGTAATGGATGCTGTAAACCAGCGCACGCAACTGGTGGGGCAGAATCGCCTGGAGCTGCTGTTGTTCCGTCTCGACGGCCAGCAGCTCTACGGGATCAACGTGTTCAAGGTTCGTGAGGTGCTGCAATGCCCCAAGCTGACCCTGATGCCCAAGTCCAGTCCTGTTGTGTGCGGTGTGGCAAACATCCGGGGGGCGACCATTCCGATTCTTGATCTGGCGATGGCGACCGGCTCCGGCGCGCTGAAAGATCAAAGCAATCCCTTCGTGATCATCACGGAGTACAACACCAAGACTCAGGGCTTCCTGGTGCGGTCGGTAGAACGCATCGTCAACATGAACTGGGAGGAGATTCATCCGCCACCCAAGGGCACCGGACGCGATCATTACCTGACGGCTGTGACTCGGGTCGACAATCAGTTAGTCGAAATCATCGACGTCGAGAAAGTGCTGGCCGAAGTGGCGCCGACACCGGAAGCGATTTCGGTGGGCGTGGTGGATGATGAGACCCAGCACAAGGCGCTGTCACTGAAAGTGCTGACGGTCGACGACTCGTCGGTGGCGCGCAAACAAGTAACACGCTGCCTGCAGACGGTCGGCGTCGAAGTGGTGGCGTTGAACGACGGCAAGCAAGCGCTGGATTACCTGCGCAAACTGGTCGACGAGGGCAAGAAGCCGGAAGAAGAGTTCCTGATGATGATTTCCGACATCGAGATGCCGGAAATGGACGGGTACACCCTGACGGCCGAGATCCGCAACGACCCTCGCATGCAAAAGCTTCATATCATCCTGCATACTTCGTTGTCGGGCGTTTTCAATCAGGCGATGGTCAAGAAAGTCGGTGCCGATGACTTCCTTGCCAAATTCCGTCCTGATGACCTGGCATCCCGGGTAGTTGACCGGATCAAAGCAGCAGACATCAGCTAGGGGCCTTCTGCCCCTGGCGATACACACGATTTAAGAGGCGGCATCATTGTCTACGGGTAATTTGGATTTTGAACAGTTCCGGGTCTTCCTGGAAAAAGCCTGTGGCATTTTGCTCGGTGAAAACAAGCAGTACCTGGTCTCGAGCCGTCTCAACAAGCTGATGGAGCAGCAGGGTATCAAGTCGTTGGGTGAGTTGGTCCAGCGCATCCAGACCCAGCCACGCAGCGGTTTGCGTGAAATGGTGGTGGATGCCATGACCACCAACGAAACCCTGTGGTTTCGTGACACCTATCCGTTTGAAGTGTTGAAGAACAGGGTGTTGCCCGAAGCGATCAAGGCAGCTCCCGGCCAGCGTCTGCGTATCTGGTCGGCGGCGTGCTCGTCGGGTCAGGAACCGTATTCGCTGTCGATGTCCATCGATGAGTTCGAGCGGGTCAACATGGGCCAGTTGAAGATGGGGGTGCAGATCGTTGCCACCGACCTGTCCGGCAGCATGCTGACCAACTGCAAGACCGGCGAGTACGACAGCCTGGCCATCGGCCGCGGTTTGTCGCCCGAGCGCCTTCAGCGTTATTTCGACCCGAAAGGGCCGGGCCGCTGGGCCATCAAGGCACCGATCAAAAGCCGGGTGGAGTTTCGCTCGTTCAACCTGCTGGACAGCTACGCCAGCCTCGGCAAGTTCGACATCGTGTTCTGCCGCAACGTGTTGATCTACTTCTCTGCCGAAGTGAAGAAAGACATTCTGTTGCGTATCCACAGCACGTTGAAGCCGGGTGGCTATCTGTTCCTCGGCGCCTCCGAAGCGCTGAACGGTTTGCCGGACCATTACCAGATGGTCCAGTGCAGCCCGGGGATTATTTACCAGGCGAAGTGATCTTGCCGGCGACATGAAAAACGGGAGTCCTCAGGGGCTCCCGTTTTTTTTGCCTGCCGAAAATTCCGCTGCCACCTCTATCCCCTGTAGGAGCGAGCCTGCTCGCGATGGCGGTGTGTCAGGCGAAGCAGATGTTGACTGATACTCCGCCATCGCGAGCGGGCTCGCTCCTACAGGGGTTAGAGGTGTGGTTGAGAATGTGTATAAGCGGCAGAAAAGCGGCAGACGGCGGAAACCGGTTGCCGCTTTTCTGGCATTGCCGCCTTGCCGTCGCCCGCAAAGCCCCGGTTTACGGGCTTTTTTGAATTGGCACGCGGCTTGCTAAGTTCAAGTTACGAAAAATCAGGTCACCCGAAGGTTTCCCGACATGAGCATCAGTTTCGATAAAGCGCTCGGTATCCACGAACAAGCCCTGGGCTTCCGCGCCCAGCGTGCCGAAGTCCTGGCCAACAACATCGCCAACGCCGACACCCCGAACTACAAGGCTCGGGACCTGGACTTCTCGAAAGTGCTCGCCGAGCAGAACGAGAAAACCAAGAACGGTACTTTCGCCTTGAACATGACCAACAGCCGTCATATCGAAGCTGAAGGCCTGGGCAATGGCGACGAGTCGCTGCTGTATCGCACGCCGATGCAACCGTCGATCGACCAGAACACCGTGGACGCCCAACTGGAACAGTCGAACTACGCGGAAAACGCGGTCAACTTCCAGGCCAGCTTCACCCTGCTCAACAGCAAATTCAAAGGGCTGGTGTCAGCCCTTCGCGGAGAGTAAGTCATGTCTCTATCCAGTGTTTTCAACATTGCCGGTAGCGGCATGAGCGCCCAGACCACGCGTTTGAACACCGTGGCCTCGAACATCGCCAACGCCGAAACCGTCTCGTCGAGCATCGACAAGACCTACCGCGCGCGTCACCCGGTATTCGCCACCATGTTCCAGGGTGGCCAGAACGGCGGCAGCGACTCGCTGTACCAGAGCCAGGACGCCGCCGGTCAAGGCGTGCAAGTGCTCGGCGTGGTCGAAGACCAGAGCAACCTCGAAGCGCGTTACGAGCCGAACCATCCGGCCGCCGACGCCAAGGGTTACGTCTACTACCCGAACGTTAACGTGGTGGAAGAAATGGCTGACATGATTTCCGCGAGCCGTTCGTTCCAGACCAACGCCGAAATGATGAACACCGCCAAAACCATGATGCAGAAGGTCCTGACCCTCGGTCAGTGATAAGGGGCGACTTTCATGAGCATTACCGATACCACCAGCAGTTTGAGCATGAACGACATCCTGGCCAACTCGTCGGTCAAGAGCAGCAGTAGCAGTGCCGATGGCATTGCGGCGGCGACCAACAGCGCCACGGGCAAGCAAGCCCTGGGCAAGGATGCGTTCCTGCAATTGCTGGTGACCCAGCTGAAAAACCAGAACCCGCTCGAACCGCAGGACAACGGCGCGTTCGTCGCCCAGTTGGCGCAGTTCAGTAGCCTGGAAGGCATCACCACGCTCAACGACACCGTGAGCGGCATTGCCGGCAACTACAACTCGTCCCAGGCCTTGCAGGCTTCGTCGCTGGTGGGCCGTTCGGTTGTCGCCCAGACCGACACTGCGGTGGTCGATACCTCCAAGAGTTTCAACGGTACGGCGGTCGTACCTGCTTCGACGAACCCGGTCACCATCAAGATTACCGACACCGATGGCAAAGTTGTTCGCACCATCGATCTTGGCAGTCAGCAGGCTGGCAACGCCAGTTTCATCTGGGACGGCAAGAACGATGCGGGTGAAGTGGCCACGGCCGGTACTTACAAGTTCACAGCGACCGCGACATACGACAGCCAGGCGACCTCGCTGGTGACTTACCTGCCGGCAACCGTCAACAGCGTGACCATCAGCCAGACCGGCGGTGAATTGATGCTGAACCTGGCAGGTCTGGGCAGTGTTGCCCTGTCCAAAGTACAGACCATTGGTATATAGAGCCGACTAACACGGCACAAAGGAGTGGAATATGTCTTTCAATATCGGCCTTAGCGGTCTCTATGCAGCCAACAAGCAACTGGACGTCACCGGCAACAACATTGCCAACGTCGCGACCGCCGGTTTCAAATCGTCCCGTGCAGAATTCGAAGACGTGTACTCGGCAACACGCCTGGGTACCGGCAGCAAGACCGTCGGCAACGGCGTGCGTCTGGCCAACGTTTCCCAGCAGTTCGCCCAGGGCGACGTGAACAACACCGGCAACGTGTTGGACATGGGCATCCAGGGTAACGGCTTCTTCATCATGAGCGACAACGGCTCGCTGAGTTACACCCGTGCCGGCGCGTTCAAGACTGACGCCCAGAACTATGTGGTCGACAACAACGGCCGCCGCTTGCAAGGTTTTGGCGTAGACGCCAACGGCAAGATTATCAACGGCGTGCTGACCGACTTGAAGATTGATACCTCGAGCCTTGCGCCACACGCGACCACCCGTGTCGATCAGACAATGAACCTGAACTCCTCGGACCCACTGCCAACAGTGACCCCGTTCAACGTCAAAGATACCAACAGCTACAACAAGACCATTTCCACTCCTGTGTACGACACGCAGGGTAACCAGCACACGATGGACCAGTACTACGTTAAAAATGCGGCGTCCAACTCCTGGACTGTTTACACCTACATGGACGGCCGTAGCCCGACCGACCCGCTGGCTGAGCCGCCGACGCCGATCACTGCAGATCTTACCTTCAACCCTGATGGCACCATCAAGACTCTGGTAGGCAATGCGGGCTGGACGCAAAACGGTAACACCTTGACCCTGACGGGCTGGAAGCCGGGCGTATTGGTCGATGCCAACACCAACCCGCCGACCTGGGCCCTGAACGGTTCGGACGCGGCTGCGTCCGGTATCGCGTTCGACATGACCAAAACCACGTCATACGCTTCGCCAACCGCACGTACCGCGCAGTATCAGGACGGTTACGCGACCGGCCAGATTTCCAGCCTGACCATCGACGAAAGCGGTGTCATGACCGCCAACTTCACCAACCAGCAAACCAAGGCCATCGGCCAGGTGGCCATTGCCAGCTTCGCCAATGAGCAAGGCTTGCAGCCAATCGGTGGTACTGCCTGGAAAGAAACCTACGCCTCGGGCGTGCCTGGCATCGATGCACCGAAAACCGGTACTT
Source organism: Pseudomonas sp. PB120 (assembly GCF_009761815.1). Classification (GTDB taxonomy): domain Bacteria; phylum Pseudomonadota; class Gammaproteobacteria; order Pseudomonadales; family Pseudomonadaceae; genus Aquipseudomonas. The sequence continues at coordinate 15,014 of NZ_RWIN01000133.1, read as the reverse complement.
TGGGTTCGGTAGTGTCCAACTCCCTGGAAGAGTCCAACGTCAACCTGACCAACGAACTGGTCGACCTGATCAAGGCGCAGAGCAACTACCAGGCGAACGCCAAGACCATCTCCACTCAAAGCACCATCATGCAGACCATCATCCAGATGACCTGATGCTGGACAGCGCTGCATAAAAAACCCCTCGCAAGAGGGGTTTTTTTATGGCCGGGTGTTTAGTGCAGGACTGCCGTGTATCTGTAGGAGCGAGCTTGCTCGCGATGGACTAAAGAACAGCGCGTGCACCCAGAAGACCGCGTTATCGTTAACCCCCATCGCGAGCAAGCTCGCTCCTACAGTAGGCAAAAGAAAACCCCCGGCAGGTCAGGCCTGTCGGGGGTTTCGTTTTACCGGCTCAGCTTATTGGCAAGCTTCGCAATCCGGCTCGTCGATGGCGCACGCCTTCGGCACTGGAGCTGGACCTGCTGGAGCCGCCAGGACCGAATCTTCACCGTGGTTGCCGCCGCTGGAAACAGCGTTCAGCTTGCCGGTGTTGATGGTCGACTTCTCGGTGCTGGTCGCGGCCAGGGCACGGAGGTAGTAAGTGGTTTTCAGGCCACGGTACCACGCCATGCGGTAGGTCACGTCCAGCTTCTTGCCCGATGCGCCAGCGATGTACAGGTTCAGCGATTGAGCCTGGTCGATCCACTTCTGGCGACGGCTTGCCGCGTCGACGATCCACTTGGTGTCCACTTCGAACGCGGTCGCGTAGAGCTCTTTGAGTTCTTGCGGGATGCGCTCGATCTGCTGCACCGAACCGTCGTAGTACTTCAGGTCGTTGATCATGACCGAGTCCCACAGACCGCGAGCCTTCAGGTCGCGAACCAGGTACGGGTTGATCACGGTGAATTCGCCCGACAGGTTCGATTTCACATACAGGTTCTGATAGGTCGGTTCGATCGACTGCGATACGCCGGTGATGTTGGCGATGGTCGCGGTCGGTGCGATGGCCATGATGTTGGAGTTACGAATGCCTTTCTGAACACGGGCGCGAACCGGTGCCCAGTCCAGGGATTCGTTCAGGTCAACGTCGATGTACTTCTGGCCACGTTGCTCGATCAGGATCTGTTGCGAATCCAGCGGCAGGATGCCTTTGGACCACAGCGAACCCTGGAACGTCTCGTAGGCGCCGCGCTCGTCGGCCAGGTCGCAGGAAGCCTGGATCGCGTAGTAGCTGACCGCTTCCATCGACTTGTCGGCGAACTCGACGGCAGCGTCGGAACCGTAAGGAATGTGCTGCAGGTACAGCGCGTCCTGGAAGCCCATGATGCCCAGACCAACCGGACGGTGCTTGAAGTTGGAGTTCTTCGCTTGTGGCACCGAGTAGTAGTTGATGTCGATGACGTTATCGAGCATGCGAACGGCGGTGTTCACGGTGCGTTCCAGCTTGGCGGTGTCCAGCTTGCCGTTGACGATGTGGTTCGGCAGGTTGATCGAGCCCAGGTTGCAAACGGCGATCTCGTCCTTGTTGGTGTTCAAGGTGATCTCGGTGCACAGGTTCGAGCTGTGGACCACGCCAACGTGCTGCTGCGGGCTGCGCAGGTTGCACGGGTCTTTGAAGGTCAGCCATGGGTGGCCGGTTTCAAACAGCATGGAGAGCATTTTGCGCCACAGGTCTTTGGCCTGGATGGTCTTGAACAGCTTGACCTTGCCCGGGTACTCGGTCAGGGCTTCGTAGTACTCGTAGCGCTCTTCGAAGGCCTTGCCGGTCAGGTCGTGCAGGTCCGGAACTTCGGATGGCGAGAACAGGGTCCACTTGCCGTCATCGAAGACGCGCTTCATGAACAGGTCAGGGATCCAGTTGGCGGTGTTCATGTCGTGGGTACGACGGCGATCATCACCGGTGTTCTTGCGCAGCTCGATGAACTCTTCAATGTCCATGTGCCAGGTTTCCAGGTAGGCACACACAGCGCCTTTGCGCTTGCCACCCTGGTTAACGGCAACGGCGGTGTCGTTCACGACTTTCAGGAACGGAACCACGCCCTGGGATTTGCCGTTGGTGCCCTTGATGTACGAACCCAGCGCACGAACCGGCGTCCAGTCGTTGCCCAGGCCGCCAGCGAATTTCGACAACATGGCGTTGTCGTGGATCGCGTGGTAGATGCCCGACAGGTCATCCGGCACGGTGGTCAGGTAGCAGCTGGACAGCTGTGGACGCAGGGTGCCGGCGTTGAACAGGGTCGGGGTCGACGACATGTAGTCGAAGGACGACAACAGGTTGTAGAACTCGATCGCACGGTCTTCTTTCTGCTTCTCTTCGATCGCCAGGCCCATGGCCACGCGCATGAAGAAGATCTGCGGCAGTTCGAAGCGCACGCCATCCTTGTGGATGAAGTAACGGTCGTACAGGGTTTGCAGGCCCAGGTAAGTGAACTGCTGGTCGCGCTCGTGGTTGATCGCCTTGCCGAGTTTTTCCAGGTCGAAAGTGGCCAGGACCGGGTTCAGCAATTCGAATTCGATACCCTTGGCGATGTACGCAGGCAAGGCCTTGGCGTACAGGTCGACCATTTCGTGGTGGGTCGCGCTTTCGGCAACGTTCAGGAAGCTCAGGCCTTCGGCACGCAGGGTGTCCATCAGCAGGCGGGCGGTGACGAACGAGTAGTTCGGCTCACGCTCGACCAGGGTACGTGCGGTCATCACCAGGGCGGTGTTGACGTCGGTCAGGGCCACGCCGTCGTACAGGTTTTTCAGGGTTTCGCGCTGAATCAGGTCGCCGTCGACTTCTTCCAGGCCTTCGCACGCTTCGGTGACGATGGTGTTCAGGCGACCCATGTCCAGCGGTGCAAAAGTACCATCGGCGCGGGTGATGCGGATCGACGGGTGAGCGTTGACGGCTTCTTCGGCCGGCGCGTGGGCGGCGCGTTGTTTCGAACGACCGTCACGGTAGATCACGTAGTCGCGAGCGACTTTCTGCTCGCCGGCACGCATCAGGGCCAGTTCGACCTGGTCCTGGATTTCTTCGATGTGGATGGTGCCGCCCGATGGCATGCGACGCTTGAAGGTCGCGGTGACTTGTTCGGTCAGGCGGGCAACAGTGTCGTGGATTCGCGACGAAGCGGCAGCGGTGCCGCCTTCAACTGCGAGAAACGCTTTGGTGATGGCGACGGTGATCTTGTCATCGGTGTAAGGAACGACAGTCCCGTTACGCTTGATCACGCGCAGCTGGCCAGGCGCGGTGGCAGACAGATCCGAAGTCGAATCAGCGGCCTGCGGCAAGGTGCCCTGCGGGTTCTCGCGAGTTGTGTCGGTTTGCATGGGGGTGTGTCTCCACATTCTCTATGTTTGTTTGAGCACCTTCATGGTGCCCACCGTTCTGTCCTGAAGCACTACAACCGACGGGCGTCGGGCATAACAACTTCGGGACAGTAGGAAAAGGCTAATGATGCCGCGTCCTTGCCGAAGTCTTTGGTGACAGGCCTGAGCCCGTCACCGGATTCCATTCCGGGTGACAGTAATGACTGCAACACCCGTACCGTTTCGGCCGTACCAGCCTGAAAAAACGGTGCCATCCGCATGAGCGGTTTGGGCTTGTAAATTGACACTTGGTTCAACCGGAAACAGGCAATAAAGCGCTTGAGTTTCGGGTCTGAAATGTGGTTGGGCTTTTAGGTCAAAACCCTACATGTAGGGATTTTTTAGCGCCGGGGTACAAGATAGTGCGTTTTGGAAGGTGTTGCAACGTACTACCTGTGGATAAACCTGTGCGTAAATTGTGTGTGAAAGGTGGAACCGGCGTGCAGGCCACGACCTAGCTGGAGTGAGCACTTTTTCGGTTGATTTTTGCAGCCGAGAACAGCCGTTCAGATTTTTAAGGGCGCGAACCCTATCACAAAAAAACGACCTGCCCGAACGCATTTGTCAGCTTGTGTTCTGGACGAGTGGCGTTTATACAATCGGCCAGTGAAAACGCATTCTTATCCTCCCCAATCATTACAAAAAGACGGGCGGATCCTTCCTTATTAGAGTTTTGGCAAATAGAGGTCACCCGTGGAGCAAGAAGCCTGGCAGGTATTGATTGTCGAGGACGACCAGCGTCTGGCGGAGCTGACCCGCGACTACCTGGAAGCCAATGGCCTGCGGGTTTCCATCGAAGGCAACGGCGCGCTGGCGGCGGCCCGCATCATCAAGGAGCAGCCGGACCTGGTGATCCTCGACCTGATGCTCCCCGGCGAAGACGGCCTGAGCATCTGCCGCAAGGTTCGCGACCAGTACGACGGCCCGATCCTGATGCTCACTGCCCGTACCGACGACACCGACCAGATCCTTGGCCTGGACCTGGGCGCCGACGACTATGTGTGCAAACCCGTGCGGCCGCGGCTGTTGCTGGCGCGTATCCAGGCCCTGTTGCGCCGTAGTGAAACCGCTGACGTTGCCCCGGAGAAACAGCGGCGCCTGCAGTTCGGCCCGCTGGTGGTGGACAACGCGTTGCGTGAAGCGTGGCTCAATGAAGCCGGGATCGAGTTGACCAGCGCCGAGTTCGACCTGTTGTGGCTGCTGGTGGCGAATGCCGGACGCATTCTGTCCCGGGAAGAGATCTTCACCGCGCTGCGCGGCATCGGTTATGACGGTCAGGACCGTTCCATCGACGTGCGCATCTCGCGCATCCGCCCCAAGATCGGCGATGACCCGGACCATCCGCGGCTGATCAAGACGGTGCGCAGCAAAGGTTATCTGTTCGTGCCTGAAGCCTGCGTAGAATCGTCGCTGTGAATTCGATCTTCCTGCGTATTTATGGCGGCATGTGCGCGGCGCTGGTGCTGGTGGCCGTGCTCGGTGTGCTGGCCTTGCACATGCTCAATCAGGTGCGCAGCGAGCAATACCGCGAACGCCTGGCCCATGGCACGTTCTCGCTGATGGCCGACAACCTGCAACCGATGAACGAAACCGAACGCCACCGGGCCTTGCTGGTATGGGAGCGCTTGCTGGGGATTCCGCTGGGGCTGAAAACCTTCGCCCAGACCGACCTCGACCTCACGCAACGCACCCGCGTGCTGCGTGGTCAGGCGCTGGTGGAGCAGACCGGCCCGCATGCGGCAATGGTTTACCGGTTGGTCAGCGACAAGGAACAGTTGGTGCTCACCGGCGAAGTCCAGCAGATCAGCGAGCAATTGGCCCGGGCGACCATTTACCTGCTGGCCGACGAGCTGGTGCGCGTCCCGGTGGCCGATCAGCCCAAACGCCTGGCGCAATTGAAGGAAGAGAAAGGGTTCGGGTTCGACTTGCGGCTGGTCACGGTCGACGAGGCGGACATGGACGAGGATCAGAGCCGCCGGGTGTCCGAGGGGGACACGGTGATGGCGCTGGGCAAGGGCGGCGATTCGGTCCGGGTGTTTGCCGGGATGGTCGGCACGCCCTGGGTGCTGGAAATCGGTCCGTTGTACCAGATGAACCCGTATCCTCCGGAATGGCTGGTGTTGATTGCGGCGCTCGGCCTGACCCTGATCGGTTTGATCGTTTACCTGCTGGTGCGTCAACTCGAGCGCCGGTTACGCGGTCTGGAAGCAGCGGCCACGCGGATTGCCAAAGGCAGCCTCGAAACCCGTGTGCCGGCACGCGGTGCGGATTCGGTGGGGCGCCTGGCGTCGGCGTTCAACGGGATGGCCGAGCATCTGCAGCAGTTATTGGCGATCCAGCGTGAGCTGGTGCGCGCCGTGTCCCACGAATTGCGAACCCCGGTGGCACGCCTGCGTTTTGGCCTTGAGATGATCGGCTCGGCGACGACGCCGCAGGCGCTGCAGAAATATTGTGAAGGCATGGACCACGACATTGAGGACCTCGATCGACTTGTCGACGAGATGCTCACCTACGCGCGGCTGGAACAGGGTTCGCCGGCGCTGAATTTCCAGCGCATCGATCTGGACGCGCTGGTCAATCAAGTCATCGAAGAGCTGGCGCCGCTGCGGGCCGACGTCACGGTCCAGCGCGGTTTGTGCCTGTCAGCGGCTGATTGCGATGACGCGTGGGTCGAGGCCGAGCCACGCTATTTGCACCGGGCGATCCAGAATCTGGTGAGCAACGCGATGCGGCACGCGACGTCGAGGGTGACCGTCAGTTATCAGGTGGGCCAGCAGCGCTGCCGGGTGGACATCGAAGATGACGGGCCGGGCGTACCAGAAATCGCCTGGGAGAAAATATTCACGCCGTTCCTGCGTCTGGACGACAGCCGCACCCGCGCCTCGGGCGGGCATGGGCTGGGGTTGTCCATCGTGCGGCGGATTATTCACTGGCACGATGGGCGGGCGTTGATCAGCAAAAGCAAGAGTTTGGGCGGGGCGTGCTTCAGCCTGAGTTGGCCGCGCAATCAGGAGAAGCGCTGAGATTGTTGTTGTCTGTTCCGGCCTCATCGCGAGCAGGCTCGCTCCCACACTAGATCTCTGTCGCCCACAAATCCCTGTGGGAGCGAGCCTGCTCGCGATGAGGCCAGAACAGACGCTACAAGCCTTCAGGCCTTGATACTGACCAGACTCAACAACTGCCCATCCCTCACCCCGAACTGCGCCTCCAGTTCAGTGCCATTGCGCCATTCACCGGACAGGTCCGTCAGCAATCGCAGGCGCACCTGACCGCTTTCGGTCCATTCCAGCACTTCGGCATGTTCGAAATAGAAGCGCTTTTGCACGATCGGATAAAGCGCCTTGAACAGGCTCTCCTTGACTGAAAACGTCAGCGTCACCAGCAGCGCCAGTTGATCGCGGCGCCCGGCAGCCATGCGCTGCAACTCGGGCGGGGTGAGGATTTCCCCGGCCAGGCGTTCGGCGCGCTCCGGGTTGAGCAGGTTTTCCATGTCCATGCCCAGCCCGCGCCAATGGCTTTTCTTGGCCACGATCGCAGCGGCCCGGCCGGTACTGTGGGTGATCGAACCGGCAATGTGCGACGGCCACACCGGCGCCCGGTCTTCGCCGATGGCCGGGCTGAAGTCCAGCCCCTCCAATTGTTGCAACGCGGCCCGCGCGCACACCCGTCCGGCGAGGAATTCTGCCTGGCGTTTGGCGACCGAGCGCTGGATGGTGGCGGGCGGTTCGATGGCGCTGCGCTGGAAATCATCGCTGGCCAGAAGCGAAGTGTCGAAGTGGGTGCTCAGCAGCACGGTATCGGGCAGCACACACGGCAGCGGCCAATGGGCATCGAGCGGGGTGCAGCAGGCGGGCAGGGCGGGGAGGGGATTCATGTGGGGCATTTTGCCGGGTTGCCTTCGGGCTGGGTAGTGGCAGAGGCTTTTTGTGGCGAGGGAGCTTGCTCCCGCTCGACTGCGCAGCAGTCGCAAAAATTTAGTAAGCACACTTTGTCTGATGAAATGCGCTTGGCGGTTTTGGGGCCGCTTCGCGGCCCAGCGGGACGGTGCGGCGATCCGACAAGCTCCCTCGCCACGGGGAGCTTGCTCAACTCAAGGCTGTTGTGTGTCAGCCAAAAATCTTCTTGAAAAACGCCTGCATATCCGCCCACGAACTTTGATCGGCCGCCTTGTTGTATCCAATATCCGGCCCACCATGATCGCCATGGCTCAACCGGTCCGCATCCGGGTTGCTGAACCCATGCTTGGCGCCGTCCAGGCTGACGAATTTATAGTCGGCGCCCGCCTTGTCCATTTCCGCCTTGAAGGCCGCGACGTTTTCCGGGGTGATCATGCTGTCCTGAGCGCCATGTTCGACGAGGATTTTCGCCTTCACGCTGCCCGGCGTCGCAGGCGTGTTGGTCGCCAGCGCACCGTGGAAACTGACCACACCGGCCAGCGGCACACCCTGACGCGCGGCATTCAGCACCACGCCGCCGCCAAAGCAGTAACCGATGGCCGCGAGTTTGTCCGGGTTGGTTTGCGGCTGTTTCTTCAGCAAGTCGAGCCCGGCCTGGAACCGCGCGCTGGCCACGGCGCTGTCCTTCAACACCGCTTGCATGAACGCCATGGCGTCCTTGGGATGCTCGGTGTTCTTGCCGTCGCCATACATGTCGATGGCCAGCGCGCTGTAACCCAGGCCGGCCAGGTCACGGGCGCGGCGCTTGGCGTAATCGTTCAGCCCCCAGAATTCATGCACCACCACGACCCCGGGGCGCGGGCCTTTAATGGCGTCGTCGTAGGCGTAGTAGCCGATCATCTTGGTACCGTCGGCACTCTGGTAAGGGATTTCCTGGGTCTTGATTGCGGCATGGCCGAGCCCGCTCAAGGCCAGCAACACAAAGGCAAGAAACATACGCATGGTCGGATCTCCTGCAAGAAAGTCATCCAACAGCCTAGTCGATTTGATTCAGCTCAGGTTCAGAGTGCGTTCAGGATGAGTTCAGGGCCGGGTGCGTAACCTTGCCCGTACCCGAAAAGCACCTGGCGCATGAGGACACTCTCTAATGACTGGCTTTAAGAACCTGCTTCTGGCTTTCACCGTCCTGAGCGCGAGTACCGCGGCACTCGCTTCCGACGACATGTTCGCCAGCCCTGCTCTTGGGAAGACCAGCGACAAGGTCAAAAAATCCCACACCCTGATTCGCTCGAGCATCGAGCAGGTGGCGGGCAACGACAGCGTTTGGGGCGCACGCCTGGGGCAACCCGGCAGCGAGCGTAATTACAGCGCTTCATACGACAACGTGTCGGTCTCGCACAATGGCATTAAACTCCGTGAGGAGGACCTCATGGGTCGCTACGATCTTTCCTGACCGGAGGGTGGCAGCCAGCCGTTGCACTGTTATCCATCGTGATACGCCGTTGTACCTCTGGAGATGATGAATTGCCCGGGAGAGCGTTATGAAACTGCTGGTCGTCGAAGATGAAGCGCTGTTGCGCCATCACCTGCAAACCCGCCTGACGGATAGCGGCCACGTGGTCGAATCCGTGGCCAATGCCGAAGAGGCGTTGTACCAGACCGAGCAGTTCAACCATGACCTGGCGGTGATCGACCTCGGCCTGCCGGGTATGGGCGGGCTCGACCTGATTCGTCAGCTGCGCTCGCGGGGCAAGACGTTTCCGATCCTGATCCTCACCGCGCGCGGCAACTGGCAGGACAAGGTCGAAGGCCTCGCCGCCGGTGCCGACGATTATGTGGTCAAGCCGTTCCAGTTCGAGGAGCTCGATGCGCGCCTGAATGCGCTGCTGCGCCGCTCCAGCGGTTTCACCCAATCGACCATTGTCGCCGGGCCGTTGTTGCTCGACCTCAACCGCAAGCAGGCGTCGCTCGATGAACAACCGCTGGCGCTGACGGCGTACGAGTACCGGATCCTCGAGTACCTGATGCGCCATCACCAGCAAGTGGTGGCCAAGGATCGCCTGATGGAGCAGCTCTACCCGGATGACGACGAACGCGATCCGAACGTCATCGAGGTGCTGGTCGGGCGCCTGCGCCGCAAACTCGAAGGCCCGGCCGGGTTCAAGCCGATCGATACCGTGCGCGGCCTCGGCTACCTGTTCAATGAGCGCTGCACTTGATTCGTTCTCTTCGTGTTCGCTTGATGCTCGCCGCCACTTTGCTGGCGGTGTTGTTCATGCTGGCGCTGTTGCCGGCGATGCAGGGCGCCTTCAGCCTGGCGTTGCAGGATTCGATCGAGCAGCGCCTGGCGTCGGATGTCACGACGCTGATCTCCGCCGCACGGATCGACAACAACCGTTTGCTGATGCCGGCGCAATTGCCCGATGAGCGCTTCAATCTCACCGACAGTCGTCTGCTGGGCTACATCTATGACCGCGAAGGCCATCTGGTCTGGCGCTCGAAGGGCACCCAGGAAGAGAACATCAACTACAAACCGCGCTACGACGGGCGCGGCAACGAGTTCGCAAGGATTCGCGAAGCCAATGGCCAGGAATTCTTCGTCTATGACGTCGAGGTCAAGCTGCTGGGCGGCAAAAGCGCGGCATTCAGCATCGTCGCCCTGCAACCGGTACGCGAATACGAAGTCACCCTCGAAGGGCTGCGAGAGAATCTTTATCTGGGGTTTGGCGCCGCCTTGCTGGTGCTGCTCGCCTTGCTCTGGATTGGCCTGACCTGGGGCTTGCAGGCATTGCGCCGGCTCAGTCAGGAACTCGACGAGATTGAAAGCGGTACCCGCGAAAGCCTCAGCGAACAACACCCCCGTGAATTGCTGCGCCTGACCGGCTCGCTCAACCGCTTGCTGCACAGCGAGCGCGAGCAGCGCACCCGTTATCGCGATTCCCTCGACGACCTGGCCCACAGCCTGAAAACCCCGTTGACCGTGTTGCAAGGCGTCAGCGAAGACATGGCGCAGCGCCCGGAAAACCGCGATCAAGCCTGGGTGCTGCAAACCCAGATCGAACGCATGAGCCAGCAGATCAGCTATCAACTGCAGCGTGCCAGCCTGCGTAAAAGCGGCCTGGTGCGGCATCAGGTGAGGCTGCGGCCGGTGCTGCAAAGCCTGTGCGACACCCTGGACAAGGTCTATCGCGACAAGCGCGTAAGGGTCGCGTTCGACCTGCCGGACCCGTGCTACGTGCCGATCGAGCAGGGCGCCTTGCTGGAAATGATGGGCAACCTGCTGGAAAACGCCTATCGGCTGTGCCTGGGCGAAGTGCGCATCAGCGTGCGTGAAACCCTCAGCGGCATCGAGTTGTGCGTCGAGGACGATGGCCCCGGTGTACCGCCGGACCAGCGGGCGCGGATTCTTCAGCGCGGTGAGCGGCTGGATCGCCAGCATCCGGGGCAGGGGATCGGGTTGGCGGTGGTCAAGGACATCATCGAGAGTTACAGCGCCAAGTTGACCCTGGGCGATTCGCCGATGGGCGGGGCGGCGTTCCGGATTCATTTTCCGGTGGTGTGACCGGGAGGTTGAGGGTGCTGCTTCCGGCCTCATCGCGAGCAGGCTCGCTCCCACAGGGATTTTCGGTGAACACAAAACCGGAGTTCACCACCCAACCCTGTGGGAGCGAGCCTGCTCGCGATGGGGCCCGCCAATTCACCACAAAAATATCAGCTTTCCTGCGCGCGATATGCCCCAGGCGTCAACCCGGTCCACTTCTTGAACGCCCGGTGAAACGCCGAAGGCTCGGAAAACCCCAGTTGCTCGGCAATCTGTTGTAACGACAGATCCGCACGCCCCAAGTGATAAATCGCAATGTCCCGGCGCAACTGATCCTTCAACTCCTGAAAACTCGACCCCTCTTCACGCAGATGCCGACGCAGTGTTTGCGGGCTGATGTGCAAGTGCGCGGCCACCGCTTCCAGGTCTGGCCAGCGTGAACTGTCGCGGCTGAGCAGGCGCCGCAACTGGCTGCTCAGGCTGTCGCCGTCATCCGGGCGTGAAAGCAGGTCGGCAGGGGAGTGTTCGAGGAAATGCTTGAGGGTCCGCTCATCCTGTAACAACGGCATGCTCAAGTAGCGGCTGTGAAACAGCAGGCTGCTCTTTTCTTCTGAAAACGCCATCGGGCACGGAAACAGCAAATCGTACTCGGCGCCGTGCGCAGGTTTCGGGTAGCTGAAGGTGGCCTGTTCCAGCCGGATCCGCTGGCCGATCAGCCAGCTGCCGAGGCGATGCCACACCATCAACTGGCTCTCGGTGAGGAAATGGTCCGGGTCCTGGAATGTCGAATCGTCCAGGCTGAGGCGGATCATTTCGCCTTCGCGGGCCAGGGTCAGACGCGGACCGTCGGGGAATAGGCTATAAAACAGTAAGCCGCGATGGAGTGCCTTTTCGAGGGTGCGGCAGTGAATCACGGCATGGCACATCATCGCGAAAGTGCCGGTTTTGCTCGGTGCTGGCCCGAATCCGAGGTACTCGTCGTCCAGTGCCAGCCACAAACCCTGGATCAAGCGAGTGAACTGCTCCGGCGCAATTCGCGCACGCGGTTCCTCAAGCAACTCGGGGCTGATGCCCAGTTTTTGCAGCAGAGGCGAGCAGTCATGGCCCAGCCGGCGGGCGCCGCCGAGGACGGCACGGGCGAAATGACTGGCAATGGTGCGTTCACGCATAGAGGGCAAGTCCGTCATTGAACGGCGGATAGTAGACGGGGTGATCGGGGAGGGACAAGGCGGATATCCGCCAAATTGCAGGACGTGATCGGGCGGATGGGCGGAAACCCGCCACTGCGCTGTAACCGATCAGTGACAAGGAAAAAGCTGTAACCCTTGATGTCAAAAGGCTCGCGAGCCATTCGGCAAAGGTGGCACGGGGCTTGCGATACAACGAGCAGATGCCTGCCGTCGCGCAGCTCGAAAAACAAATCCCTCCAGAAGCAGGAGGGTTCGCAATTCAGGTGTCATGGACAACAGATGGATGTTGTCAGCGGGCACTCTTGAGGAACTTTGCAATGACGACTCGTCAGCCACTGTACAAATCCCTGTATTTCCAGGTGATCGTAGCCATTGCCATCGGCATCCTGGTCGGTCACTTCTATCCGCAGACCGGTGTGGCCCTCAAGCCGCTGGGTGACGGGTTCATCAAACTGATCAAAATGATCATCGCCCCGATCATCTTCTGCACCGTCGTCAGCGGTATCGCCGGCATGCAGAGCATGAAGTCGGTCGGCAAGACCGGTGGCTACGCGCTGCTCTACTTCGAAATCGTGTCGACCATCGCCTTGCTGGTGGGCCTGGTGGTCGTCAACATCGTGCAACCGGGCGCCGGCATGCACATCGACGTGACGACGCTGGACGCTTCCAAAGTTGCTCAATACGTCGCGGCGGGTGCTGATCAAAGCGTTATCGGCTTCCTGCTCAACGTCATCCCGAACACCATCTTCGGCGCGTTCGCCACCGGCGATATCCTGCAAGTGCTGATGTTCTCGGTGATCTTCGGTTTCGCCCTGCACCGCCTGGGTGCCTACGGCAAACCGCTGCTGGACTTCATCGATCGTTTCGCCCACGTGATGTTCAACATCATCAACATGATCATGAAGCTCGCGCCGCTCGGCGCACTGGGCGCCATGGCTTTCACCATCGGTGCCTACGGTGTGGGGTCGCTGGTGCAACTGGGTCAGTTGATGGCGTGCTTCTACATCACCTGCCTGGTGTTCGTCCTCGTCGTGCTGGGCGGTATCGCTCGCGCTCACGGCTTCAGCGTGCTGAAAGTGATCCGCTACATCCGTGAAGAACTGCTGATCGTGCTGGGTACTTCCTCTTCGGAGTCGGTGCTGCCACGCATGCTGATCAAAATGGAACGTCTGGGCGCACAGAAATCCGTGGTGGGCCTGGTCATCCCGACCGGTTACTCGTTCAACCTCGACGGTACCGCGATCTACCTGACCATGGCCGCCGTGTTCATCGCTCAGGCGACCGACACCCACATGGACATCACGCACCAGATCACCCTGCTGGTGGTGTTGCTGTTGTCTTCCAAAGGCGCGGCCGGCGTGACCGGTAGCGGCTTCATCGTACTGGCGGCCACGCTGTCCGCCGTTGGCCACTTGCCGGTGGCCGGCCTGGCGCTGATCCTGGGCATCGACCGTTTCATGTCCGAAGCCCGTGCGCTGACCAACCTGGTGGGCAATGCGGTTGCGACTCTGGTAGTCGCCAAGTGGGTCAAGGAGCTGGACGTTGACGTGATGCACGCCGAGCTGGCTTCCGGCGGTCGCGGTATCGCCGACGAGCGCGTCGAAGACGACCTGGGTGTGGCCGAAGGCCCGACCCCAAGCAACGTCAAGTAAGCCTCGCCGCATGAAAAAACCCGCTTCGGCGGGTTTTTTTTGCCCGGGATTTGAGCGCAACGGTCAGCGTATCTGACACATAAGGTGATTGCCGCGATGCCGTCGGCTGCCTAGGCTGGGGGAATCGTTTATGGAGAACGCTCATGCTCGGTCCACTGGCATCACTCAAGGTTCTGGATTTCTCGACACTGTTGCCGGGGCCGTTCGCCTCGTTGTTGCTGGCAGACATGGGCGCCGAGGTGTTGCGCATCGAGTCGCCGGCCCGCCTGGACCTGCTGCGGGTGTTGCCGCCGCACGACCAGGGCGTCTCCGCCAGCCATGCCTACCTCAATCGCAACAAGCGCAGCCTGGCGCTGGACCTCAAGCAGCCCGAGGCGCTGGAGGTGATCAAGCAGCTGTTGCAGGACCACGACATCCTGCTCGAGCAGTTCCGCCCGGGCGTGATGGAGCGATTGGGTCTGGGGTATGAGGCGTTGAAAGCGATCAATCCCAAACTGATCTACGTTTCGATCACCGGTTACGGGCAGACCGGCCCCTACAAGGACCGCGCCGGCCACGACATCAACTACCTGGCACTGGCGGGGCTGTCGAGCTACACCGGCCGTGCGGACAGCGGGCCGCTGCCCTTGGGCATGCAGGTGGCGGACATCGCCGGCGGCTCGCTGCATGGCGTTATCGGGTTGCTGGCGGCGGTGATTGCCCGGCAGCACAGCGGGCAGGGGCAGCACCTGGACGTCAGCATGACGGACTGCGCGTTCAGCCTGAACGCGATGGCTGGCGCCGGGTATCTGGCCTGTGGCGAGGAGCCGGGCAGGGAAGAGCAGATGCTCAACGGTGGCAGCTTCTACGATTACTACCGTTCGCGGGATGGGCGCTGGTTATCGGTGGGCAGCCTGGAACCGGCGTTCATGCAGCAACTCTGCACGGCGCTGGGGCGGCCGGAACTGGCGGCCCAAGGGTTGTCGCAAAAACCTGCACAGCAACTGGCGTTGAAGAATGAATTGAAGGCTGAATTCGAGAAGCATGATTTTGCCGAGTTACGCGCGTTGTTTGCCGGGGTCGACGCGTGTGTCGAACCGGTGTTGAGCGTGGGAGAGGCCATTGGGCATCCGCAGTTGCAGGCGCGGGCACTCGTGACAGAGGTGCCTCGGGGGGATGGGACGAATCAGGCGCAGATGGCATGCCCGTTGAAGTTTTCCGGCGGGCTGCCTGAGCCTCGGCATATTGGCGCGGCGTTGGGGCAGCATACGGATCAGGTGTTGGGGGAGTTGGGGTTCAGTGCGCAGCGCATTGAGGAATTGCGGCGTGCCAGGGTAGTTCTCTAGCGGTTTTTAAGGCCCCATCGTCGGAGCGCCGCCCGGAGCCGGCTCGCTCCCACAGGGGACTTTCGGCATGACATATAT
>NZ_RWIN01000132.1 GCF_009761815.1 Pseudomonas sp. PB120 | reverse complement strand
TGGCTCCCACATTGGAATGCATTTCAATGTGGGAGCCAGCCTGCTGGCGATTGGGCCGGTACAGACGATAGGAGAGTCGGAATTAACGACCCTTCTTCCAGAGATAAGCCCCCACCAGAATCCCGACGCCACAGATGATCGCAACGTAATAGGCCGGCCCCATCGGGCTTTCCTTGAGCAGCAGCGTCACCACCATCGGCGTCAAGCCACCGAAAATCGCGTAAGCCAGGTTGTACGAGAACGACAACCCGCTGAAACGCACCACCGCCGGGAAGGCCTTCACCATCACGTACGGCACCGCACCAATGGTGCCGACCAGCAAACCGGTCAGGGCATACATCGGGAACAGCCAGTCCGGGTGATTGAACAGGCTGTGATAGAAGGTCCACGAACTGAGCAACAGCGCAGCACTGCCGAATACAAACACTCGGCCCGCGCCGAAGCGATCCGCCAATGCGCCGCTGGCCACGCAGCCCAGGCTGAGGAACACAATCGCGACGCTGTTGGCCTGCAACGCGGTGGTTGGCGAGAAGTGGTAGATGGTCTGCAACACTGTCGGGGTCATCAGAATGACGACGATGATGCCGGCGGACAGCAGCCAGGTCAGCAGCATGGAAATCAGGATTGCCCCACGATGGTCGCGCAACACGGCGCGCAGCGGCACCTCTTCGGCCAGGGCCTTGCGCAGTTGCAGCTCAGCGAAGACCGGGGTTTCGTGCAGCCAGCGGCGCAGGTAGACCGAAAACAAACCAAACACGCCGCCCAGCAGGAACGGGATCCGCCAGGCGTAATCCGCCACTTCCACCGGGGTGTAAATGCTGTTGATCGCGGTCGCCACCAGCGAGCCCAGCAGGATGCCTGCCGTCAGACCGCTAGTCAGGGTGCCGCAGGCGTAGCCGATATGCCGCCCGGGCACGTGTTCGGAAACGAAGACCCACGCGCCAGGCACTTCACCGCCAATCGCCGCGCCCTGGATCACCCGCATCAGCAGCAACAGAATCGGCGCCCACAGGCCTATCTGCGCGTACGTCGGCAACAGGCCCATGATCAGGGTCGGCACGGCCATCATGAAAATGCTGAGGGTGAACATCTTCTTGCGACCCAACAGGTCACCGAAGTGCGCCATCACGATCCCGCCCAACGGCCGCGCCAGGTAGCCGGCGGCGAAAATACCGAAGGTCTGCATCAGCCGCAGCCACTCGGGCATGTCGGGCGGGAAGAACAGCTTGCCGACCACCGTGGCGAAGAACACGAAGATGATGAAATCGTAGAACTCCAACGCGCCGCCCAGGGCAGACAGCGATAAAGTCTTGTAGTCGTTGCGGGTCAGCGGACGTGCGGGTTGTGTTGGCTGCGCGATGCTCGAGGGCGCTGGGGTCATGGCAAGTGCTTCTCTTATAGTCGGAACTGCAACCTCAACAACGCTGGCGGAGGCTTGGGCAGGTCCGGCACGATAGCAAATTGTTCGAAAAAGCACATAGAAGCGCGTTTTTGACGGTCAAAATGAGAACCGGACGGTCGTCTCGGAGTCTACCGACCGATATACTCGCGATCTTGCGACAGTTTCAAAGGGTTGCTGTGCGAAGACGCTGCTGGGCTCTACCAGTCGATTTCGCAGAGTTTCCCTTTAGGCGCCTGACGAAAAACGGGACGAACGTAGTATGTTCGGGGCTGAATCGTTTTTCCGCAAAGCGGCTATTCACCTGAAGTACTTATGAAGAGTCACGGGTCAGAGGCACCCCCGGCATGATAGAGCTCGAACAAGAAGATCCCATTCCGCAAGGCGACCTGGCCCTGCAAATCACCGCGCTTCCGCGTGAAACCAACGGCTTTGGCGATATTTTCGGCGGCTGGCTGGTAGCGCAGATGGATTTGGCGGGCACCGCAATGGCCAGCAAAGTCGCAGGCGGTCGCGTGGCCACTGTAGCGATCGATCGCATGGCGTTCCTGGTTCCGGTCGCGGTGGGCGCTCAGCTCTCCTTCTATACCCAGGCCCTGGAAATCGGTCGCAGCTCGATCAAGATGATGGTCGAAGTCTGGAGCGACGATCCGCTGTCCAGCGAGTGGCGCAAGGTGACGGAAGCGGTGTTTGTCTTTGTCGCCATCGACGGCAGCGGCCGCACGCGTTCGGTTCCGCCGCGCGCGCGTTAAACGCGGCGACCGATTTGCGGTCCATTGCAGTCATTGTTCCTGATCGAGAGCTGCCCCATGAGCCCCCCCAACGTTGAAGCCGTGAAGCTGGATGAACTGAACTGCTGGCGCATTCGCCACGGTCTGGCCGAATTGCTGGTTGCCCAGCAAGGCGCGCACATCCTCAGTTACCAATTGGCCGGCCAACCGCCGCTGATCTGGCTCAACGACGAAGCGGTGTTCAAGACCGGCAAGAGCATCCGCGCCGGCGTGCCGGTGTGCTGGCCGTGGTTCGGCAATTTTGCGCGCAACCCGCAAAGCGTCCAGGCCATGCGCGACAGCAACGAACCGCCGACCGCCCACGGTTTTGTGCGGGCAATGGATTGGGAACTGGGCGGCATCGAGGCCGAGGGTGAAAGCCTGAAGGTCGAGTTTATCCTGCCCTACCCCGAGGGCGGTTTCCCGGGCTGGCCGCATCAGGTGGACTTGAAGTTGTGCATTCGCCTGGACGAGCAATTGCACATCAGCCTGACTAGCCACAACCGGGGTTCGGACACCGTCACCCTCAGCCAGGCGCTGCACAGCTACTTCGCGGTGAGCGACGTGCGCAATGTGCACGTTGAAGGGCTGGATGGCTTGAGCTACATCGAGACGCTGGACGACTGGAAAACCGTTCCCCAGACCGGCGACCTGCAGTTTACCGGCGAGACCGATCGCATCTACCTCGATACCCCGGCGAAGCTGAGCATTGTCGACCCGGCCTGGGAACGCCGTATCGAGCTGACCAGCAGCGGATCGCGCTCGGCGGTGATCTGGAACCCGTGGATTGAGCGTGCAGCGGCGTTCAGCGACATGGCGGCCGATGGTTGGCAGCGGATGCTGTGCATCGAGACGGCGAATGTGCTGGATGATGTGGTGACGTTGGCGCCGGGTGCGAGCCATACGTTGGGTGTCAGCGTCGGCGCAAAACCGCTCTAAGCCATACCGCAATACGAAATGTGGGAGCCAGCCTGCTGGCGATGGCGCTGTGTCAGTCAACTTGAAAGTATCTGACCCACCGCTATCGCCAGCAGGCTGGCTCCCACAGTTATTTCGAGTGGCTGTTAGAGATCGGACTCTTTCACCACCCGCACCTTTGCCGCATCCAGCGCATACGCCGCATCGGCCAAATCATTGTTGACCGTCTCGACCTTCAGCGTGCCAGTCACCCACAACGGCGTGTAGATGTCATTCAGCTTCAAGCCCTTGGGATAGCGCACCAGCACCAGTTGGTTCGGTGGCGGTGGCGGCACGTGGATGCAGGCGCCTGGGTACGGCACGAGGAAAAACAGCGTGCTGCGCCCCTTGGCGTCAGACTCCAGCGGCACCGGATAACCCCCGATACGGATGTTCTTGTCGTTCATCGACGGCACGGTCTTGGTCGAATACATCACCGCCGGCAAGCCCTTGCTCTGCTTCATGCCACCCTTTTCGGTAAAGGTGCCATTGCCTTCCGGGGAGTTATGGTCGATTTCGGGCATGGCCTCGAGGGCTTTCTGGTCCGACTTGGGCATCAGTTCGAGCCAGTCGGTTTCCGGCAGTTCGCCGGCGTGGGCAAGGCCCGCACCCAGTAGAAGGAAAGTCAGTAAAAAACGGCGCATGAAGGTGCTCGGTAAAGGAAGGACAGTAAGTCGCCGAGCATTCTAGCCCTCTCCGCGTGCGCCGCAGAGAGGGCTTTGTCGCTTTGGGTCAGTTCTTTTTGATCAGGCCGTAGATCACCAGCAACACCACGGCGCCGACCAAGGCACCGATGAATCCGGCGCCTTGGCCAGCCTGATAAATGCCCAGGGCCTGGCCGCCGTAGGTGGCTGCCAGCGAACCGCCGATACCGAGCAGGATGGTCATGATCCAGCCCATGCTGTCATCGCCCGGTTTCAGGAACCGAGCCAGCAAGCCGACGATCAAGCCGATAAAGATGGTTCCGATAATTCCCATGGCATTTCCCTCTGAATTGGATGGCTATGCAGAAGCCTAGTCAGACTTTCGCATCCTGCCATGAGAGAACGGCGGTCCCTGAATGGTTCCGCCGCTGCCACATGAAACTATTTATTCGGCGATGAGCGCTTCGACCTTGAGGATCTGCTGCTCCAGCGTGGCCTTGTCGGCGCAGCGCAGGTTGGCGTGACCGACCTTGCGGCCGACCTTGAACGCCTTGCCGTAGTGATGCAGATGGCAATCGGCAATGGCCAGGACTTTCTCGGTCTCCGGGACTTTGCCGATGAAGTTGAGCATCGCGCTCTCGCCGACCTTGGCCGTCGAACCCAGCGGCAAACCGGCAACGGCCCGCAAATGGTTTTCGAACTGGCTGCACTCGGCACCTTCGGTGGTCCAGTGCCCGGAGTTGTGCACGCGCGGGGCAATTTCGTTGGCCTTGAGGCCACCGTCGACTTCAAAGAACTCGAACGCCATCACGCCGACGTAATCCAGCTGCTTGAGCACACGGCTGGAGTAGTCTTCGGCCAGTGCTTGCAACGGGTGATCGGTGCTGGCCACAGACAGCTTGAGAATGCCGCTGTCGTGGGTGTTGTGCACCAGCGGATAGAAGCGGGTCTCGCCATCGCGGGCACGCACGGCGATCAGCGACACTTCACCGGTAAATGGTACGAAACCTTCCAGCAAGCAGGCCACGCTGCCCAACTCGGCGAACGTACCCACCACGTCTTCAGGTTTGCGCAGGACTTTCTGACCCTTGCCGTCGTAACCCAAGGTGCGGGTTTTCAACACGGCCGGCAGACCGATCGATGCCACAGCAGCGTCCAGGTCGGCTTGCGATTGAATATCGGCGAACGCCGGGGTTGGAATCCCCAGGTCCTTGAACATGCTCTTCTCGAACCAGCGATCACGCGCGATGCGCAGGGCTTCGGCGCTCGGGTAGACCGGAACGAATTGCGACAGGAACGCCACGGTTTCGGCCGGAACGCTTTCGAACTCGAAGGTCACCAGATCGACTTGATCGGCCAGCTGGCGCAGGTGATCCTGATCGCCGTAATCGGCCCGCAGGTGTTCGCCCAACGCGGCTGCGCAAGCATCCGGCGCGGGGTCCAGGAAAGCGAAGTTCATGCCCAGCGGGGTGCCCGCCAGCGCCAACATGCGACCCAACTGGCCGCCACCGATTACACCGATCTTCATCGTCAACAACCTCAGGCGATGCGTGGGTCTGGATTTTCCAGGACGCTGTCTGTCTGTTCGGCACGGAACGTTTTCAGCACCGCGTGGAATTGCGGGTGCTTGGCGCCAAGGATACTCGCCGAGAGCAGCGCCGCGTTGATCGCGCCGGCCTTGCCGATGGCCAGGGTCGCGACCGGAATGCCGGCAGGCATCTGCACAATAGACAGCAGCGAATCGACGCCCGAGAGCATTGCCGATTGCACCGGTACGCCCAGCACCGGCAGGTGGGTCTTGGCCGCACACATGCCAGGCAAGTGGGCCGCACCACCGGCACCGGCGATGATCACCTCGATGCCACGCGCCTCGGCTTCTTCAGCGTACTGGAACAGCAGATCCGGGGTGCGGTGGGCAGAAACCACTTTCACCTCGTAAGGGATGCCGAGCTTTTCCAGCATATCGGCGGTGTGGCTAAGGGTGGACCAATCGGACTTGGAGCCCATGATCACGCCAACCAATGCACTCATCGTCGTGCCTCTTCTCTCTGGGCGCCCGCAGGCGCATCAAAAAACAACAAGCCACGCAAAATGCGTGGCTTGATTGTACGAATTATGGCCGGTCGTAACCGGCCGAAGGCCGCGCAGTATACCTCAATGAAGCAGATAAACAGCCCCCGCCGCGACCATCTGTCACTTGGGGCAAAGCGGCTATTTTATTGACTCCAAGGTCAATAGCTCACACTTCAAATTACGGCACTGTTATAGCGATAACCGAATAGAGGAAAAAGGCGCACAACAAGTGTCATTAATTATTCAAAAACACTACGCAACACATAAGAATCATCAACACGCACCAACCAAGACTAACCCGTGATATATATCAAACAGCGACCAATAAACGCATCGCTACCATTAATAAATAATCGTCCTTAATACCCTCACCTCAATTACCGAGAGCATTTTTTCATGAGACTTAACTATGCACGCACTGTTAAAAGCATTACTTACCCTTGCCGCCACCCTGAGCATCAATATCAGCGCGCACGCACT
This sequence comes from Pseudomonas sp. PB120, assembly GCF_009761815.1. Lineage (GTDB taxonomy): Bacteria > Pseudomonadota > Gammaproteobacteria > Pseudomonadales > Pseudomonadaceae > Aquipseudomonas. Next base: position 84,910 of record NZ_RWIN01000132.1, on the reverse strand, counting down.
AAACAATGACAATACGCTCAACGATGACCCTCTGAACCAGATCCGGCTTTTTGCAATCTTCCATGACGATGTTCCCGAATCGAAACGAAGTTCAACTTACGCTGATCACATCCACCCTTTTGTCGTCGAGTTCGAGCGCATCACTGGTCGAAAAATTTATGTGGTCTTCGATCGAAACCGGCCGCCCTATACCAACTTCAATTACAAATCTGACGACCATAACAAAATGTTTGAAGAGTGGGAAAAGCTCACAACGGCCTATAAAAAAGAACGACATGAAAACAGTGAGTTTTTCGTTTCACGCAACGACCGGATTCTCTTGATCACCAATGACTTCATCAATGGCAGCCCGCTACTGGGCGGCATGGGAGGTCTCGCGACTCAACCCGGGTACTCTGCAATCGCGGCGCTCGAAGGCAGGCAGGCAATCGGGCATGAGCTCGGGCATACCTTCAATGCCAGCCATGACGATAGCGAAGTTATTTATAACGGATGGTGGTGTGAAACCTTCATGTTTCCGACCGCTTTTCTACTACGTTCAAACTGTTATGTCTTTAGCGAAAAAAACAAAAAAAGGATCAAGGCTTATGTCGACAGTCTGTATTAAAACCATCCGACCAGCGTCACTGCCATCCGAAGCACGACAAACAATAAATTTCTCAACCCAAACAGAAAACAACAAACAGGAGCACCGCGTGAAAAACAATAAAACAAACCAAAGCAAAGCAATTTCGGCCCAAAAACCTATCCGCTTGATGGTATTCATACACGACGACCTCGACGGGTATGATAAAGACAAGCTCTACAACGACCATTTCGCCTGGCTAAAGACCGAGCTTGAGGAAATATCCGGTCGTGGCGTTCTGATTATTTTCAACTCTAAATCCACACTACCGGAAATGACCAATTACCAGTACAAAAATGAAAGCTTTTACGATTCAGGTCATGGGTGGAAAGCAATGGTTAAAGCGTTTACTTCGAAGGTAGAAGAGATCCGACCCTACGATCCAGACCTGAACAAATTCCTGTTGTTAACCCGCAACCCAATCAACAGCAGCGTCGCCGGCGCTGCGATCCACAAAGGCCAGAGTGGCATAGCTTCGATCTTCTACTACATGGCACCCGCACACGAAATTGGTCACATGTTCGGTGCCACCCACGAAGATGCGGATGTCATCTATGACGGCTGGTGGCATGACACGATCATGAAAGCTGACTGGGCTACTACTTTACGGGGCAATTCCTACCGCTTCAGCGATAAGAACCGAGAGAATATTCGGAACTACCTCAGTCAATTCGACTGAAATTCTCTAACCATGGGCGAAAGTTATTAGCATGGACTTCCACCCGGCTCAGGAAGCAGGACTGGCCACCCCGCCTTCCAGCTTGCGCCACAACAGCCGCACGTTGGCCTTTCGTACCAGTGCACAGCGATACAATCGAATTTCCAGCGGCACATGCCATTGCGGACCGCCGCAGACCACCAGTTCGCCACGAGCCAGTTCGGCGCGGACGCTGAGCTGCGGCACCCAGGCGATGCCCAGACCTTCCAGCGCCATGCTTTTCAAGCTGTCGGCCATGGCGGTTTCGTAAATGGTGGTAAACCGCAGCGCTCGCTGGCGCAACAGCATGTTTACCGAGCGCCCGAGAAACGCACCTGCGCTGTACGCCAGCAGCGGCACACTGGCATCTCCTTCCAGATCGAACAGTGGCTTGCCGTCTCCGTCCGCCGCGCAAACCGGGAGCATTTCGGTGTGACCGAGGTGCAGGGACGGGAAGATTTCCGGGTCCATCTGCATCGCGGCGTCCGGGTCGTAGAACGCCAGCATCAAGTCGCAACCGCCTTCGCGTAAGGCATGCACCGCGTCGCCCACGTTGGTTGCCACCAACCGCGTGGCGATGTTCAAGCCTTCGTTGCGCAACTGCGCAATCCAGCGCGGGAAGAAACCCAGCGCCAATGAGTGAGCGGCCGCGACTTGCATGACCTCGCCCTGACCACCCTCCAGGTGATGCAGGTGGCGCAGCACTTCGCCGAGTTGCTCGACGACCGTTCGCGCGGTGACCAGAAACAACTGCCCCGCCGCCGTCAGCTCGATCGGCGTGCGTGAGCGATTGACCAGTTGCAGCCCCAGCGCCGTCTCGAGACTGCGGATCCGTCGACTGAAGGCCGGCTGGGTCACGAAGCGTCGTTCGGCAGCCTGGGAGAAGCTGCGGGTGGCGGCCAGGGCGCTGAAGTCCTCGAGCCATTTACTTTCCAGATTCATCACGTCCTCCCGGACACGCACCAATTTAGGTCACACGCTCGCCGCACATACGGCGTCACATCGACATTATGCCGAATATGCATAGGCCAGTGTTTAACAGCATTGGCCGAAAATTCTCCACAAGCCTAGCATTTGCAGTGTTCCGGCACAGACCGGGTCCATATCGAGATGATTTCTATCATGTCCTCCGCTGCATCTTTCCGCACAGAAAAAGACCTGCTTGGCGTACTAGAAGTACCGGCTCAAGCGTATTACGGCATCCAGACCCTGCGAGCGGTGAATAACTTCCGTCTCTCCGGCGTTCCGATTTCGCATTACCCGAAGCTCGTTGTCGGCCTGGCGATGGTCAAACAAGCCGCCGCTGACGCCAACCGCGAACTGGGTCACCTGAGCGAAGCCAAGCACGCTGCCATCAGCGAAGCCTGTGCACGATTGATCCGCGGCGACTTCCACGAAGAGTTCGTGGTGGACATGATTCAAGGCGGCGCTGGCACTTCGACCAACATGAATGCCAACGAAGTCATCGCCAACATCGCGCTGGAGGCCATGGGCCACAGCAAGGGCGAGTACCAATATCTGCACCCGAACAACGACGTGAACATGGCGCAGTCGACCAACGACGCCTACCCGACCGCGATCCGCCTGGGTCTGCTGCTGGGTCACGACGCGCTGCTGGCCAGCCTCGACAGCCTGATCCAGTCGTTCGCCGCCAAAGGTGAAGAGTTCAACCACGTTCTGAAGATGGGCCGTACCCAGCTGCAAGACGCCGTGCCGATGACCCTTGGCCAGGAATTCCGTGCGTTCGCCACCACTCTGGGCGAAGACCTGGCACGCCTGAAAACGCTGGCACCCGAGTTGCTGACCGAAGTAAACCTGGGTGGCACCGCGATCGGTACCGGCATCAACGCCGACCCGCGTTACCAGCACCTGGCCGTTCAGCGCCTGGCCCTGATCAGCGGTCAGCCGCTGGTTCCAGCCGCCGACCTGATCGAAGCCACCTCCGACATGGGCGCCTTCGTGCTGTTCTCCGGCATGCTCAAGCGTACCGCGGTCAAGCTGTCGAAGATCTGCAACGACCTGCGCCTGCTGTCCAGCGGCCCACGCACCGGCATCAACGAAATCAACCTGCCAGCGCGTCAGCCAGGCAGCTCGATCATGCCTGGCAAGGTCAACCCGGTTATCCCGGAAGCGGTTAACCAGGTTGCGTTCCAGATCATCGGCAACGACCTGGCACTGACCATCGCGGCCGAAGGCGGCCAGCTGCAACTGAACGTGATGGAGCCGCTGATCGCGTTCAAGATCTTCGACTCGATCCGTCTGCTGCAACGCGCCATGGACATGCTGCGCGAGCACTGCATCGTCGGCATCACAGCCAACGAAGAGCGCTGCCGCGAACTGGTCGAACATTCGATCGGCCTCGTTACTGCGCTGAACCCATACATCGGCTATGAAAACGCCACCCGCATCGCCCGTATCGCCCTTGAAAGCGGCCGCGGCGTGCTGGAACTGGTGCGCGAAGAAGGTTTGCTCGACGAAGAAATGCTCGCCGACATCCTGCGCCCGGAAAACATGATTGCTCCGCGTCTGGTTCCGCTTAAAGCCTGACCCGACGCGTTACTTGTAGCACCGCTCACCAGGTCGAGGGACTAGACACCTCTCACCTTTTGAGGGCTTGGGGATCACTCTCCAGGCCCTTTTTTTTTGCTTTTTTTTGTAGGTGCGAGCTTGCTCGCGAAAAACTTGAGGGCGTCGTGGCCCCTTTGGTTAAACGCGTTATCGTTAACGATTCTTCGCGAGCAAGCATCGCTCCTACAGCTGAATCCCGCTGATCGGTTAAAATGCGCACAATCGAATTCGGAGAACCGCCATGAACTCAACGACCTACCCGGCCGCCCAGCACGTCATGGTGCTTTACACCGGCGGCACCATCGGCATGCAAGCCAGTGCGCATGGCCTGGCCCCTGCGTCCGGGTTCGAAGCGCGGATGCGCGAGTACCTGCACAGCCAACCCGAACTGGTGGTGCCGCAATGGCGCTTTCACGAGATGTCGCCACTGATCGACAGCGCCAACATGTCCCCGGCGTACTGGCAGCAACTGCGTGAAGCGGTGGTCGACGCGGTGAATGTGCAAGGCTGCGACAGCGTACTGATTCTGCACGGCACCGACACCCTCGCCTACAGCGCGGCGGCCATGGGCTTTCAACTGCTCGGCCTGCATGCCCGCGTGTGCTTTACCGGTTCGATGCTGCCGGCAGGCGTGACCGACAGCGATGCCTGGGAAAACCTCAGCGGCGCGCTGGTCGCCCTCGGCCATGGCCTGGCGCCGGGGGTTCATCTGTACTTCCACGGCGAACTGCTGGACCCGACGCGCTGCGCGAAAATCCGCAGTTTTGGCCGGCACCCGTTTGCGCGGCTCAAGCGTCAGGGTGGGGGCGTGAAGGCGGCTTCGCTGCCAACAGAACTGCTGTACAACCGCAGCAAGCAATTGGCGAAAGTCGCTGTGCTGCCATTGTTTCCCGGGATCGGTGCCGAACAGCTTGATGCGCTGCTGAACAGCGGCATTCAGGGCCTGGTGCTGGAATGCTACGGCAGCGGTACAGGGCCGAGTGATGACCCTGAGTTTCTTGCCAGCCTGCAACGGGCTCGGGACAAGGGCGTAGTCATGGTCGCGGTCACGCAGTGCCATGAAGGTGGCGTCGAACTGGACGTTTACGAGGCGGGCAGCCGCTTGCGTGGCGCCGGTGTGCTTTCGGGCGGCGGCATGACGCGTGAGGCAGCGTTCGGTAAGTTGCACGGGTTGCTGGGGGCTGGACTTGATGTGGCTGAAGTTCGTCGACTGGTTGAACTGGATCTTTGCGGCGAACTTTCTTAACGCCGTTCTTATGGTTAGTTTGAGTTCTCCATCTTCCCGGGGAACTCGGACTTCGCCAGTTGAAACCACCCACTGTAAAAACCACACTCAACATATAGCCTTACAAATACACTTTATTTATAACTCCCGCAAACCAGTTCAGTTGGATATATTGCTCGGGCAGGACGCAACTTAACTACAGGAGTTACACACTATGAGCATTCAAACCAAAGACTGGACCGCACAAATCAACCGTATGCCAGGCTCACTCTGGTTCCGCACCACCGGCACTGTCACCGTGGCGCACACTGGAATTACACCTAAGCTGGTAATGTCTGCCTTGCAAGACAAATCCTTCGATCTTCGACTGGAATTGAAACTTGAACAATCCGATGACATTGCGCTGCAAGTTGTAACAGATAAAGTTGTCGAATACAAAGCACTGGGCAACTCCAACGTGACCGGTGTCAGTATTTTCTTCGAAGGTGAACAAATTCATCATATTCGAGATATTATGATCACCAATTAACAGCACGACTACCTTCCCGCCAACTTAATTAGCGGGAAGGTCTTTCATGATCACTTATTGCTCTCGTAACAAACTCGCAAGCGACTCAGCCTCGATCGGGCGACTGATCAAATAGCCCTGCACTTCATCGCAGTGTTCGCCTTTCAGGAATTCAAGCTGTTCTTGCCGCTCCACGCCTTCTGCCACCACTTTCAACGACAAACCATGCGCCATGGCAATGATCGCCCGAGTGATCGCGGCATCCTCGCTGCCCTCCCCCAAACCACGAATGAAAGCCTGATCGATCTTCACGTAATCCACCGGGATGCGCTTGAGGTAGCTCAGGGACGAATAACCGGTGCCAAAATCATCGATCGCCAGTTTCACCCCCAGATCTCGCAACTGCTGGAAGGTCGCGATGATGTGCTCGACACTGTCCAGCAACTGGCTTTCGGTCAGCTCCAGCTCCAGGTAATGCGGCGCCAGACCGGTTTCCTCCAGCACCTGACGCACCAGGCTGACCAGTTTGCCCTGACGCAATTGGTGCACCGACAGGTTGACCGACACCCGAATCGGCTCAAGCCCTTGCCGTTGCCACTCGCAGGCTTGCCAACACGCCTGACGCAGGACGAACTCGCCGATAGGGCCGATCAGCCCGGTTTCCTCGGCCAGACCAATGAAATCCCCCGGCGGCACGCGGCCCATGGTCGGATGATCCCAGCGTACCAGCGCTTCCGCGGCATTCAATTTTCCCGAGGCCAGGCACAGTTTCGGTTGGTAGAACACCTTCAACTGCTTCTCGTCGATGGCTTTGCGTAGCTGGTTTTCCAGTTGCAGACGTTCCAGCGTGCTGGCCTGGAGGCTGTCGGTGTAGAACTGGAAATTATTACCGCCCAAGTGTTTGGCGTGCTGCATGGCCATGTTCGACTGGCTGACCAACGCGGAAATTTCCCGGGCGTTGTCCGGCAACATGCTGATGCCCATGGAGGCGCTGACGACCAACTCATGGCCGTCGATGGTCAGCGGCACACACAGCTTGGCCGACAAACGTGTCGCCACCCGCGCCAGGCTCGACAGATTGCCATAGGCGTTGAACAGCACCGCGAATTCATCACCGGACAACCGTGCGATGGTGTCTGCCTCAGGCAACGCATTGACCAGCCGCCGAGCCATTTTCTGCAAAAGCTGGTCAGCGATCTCATGGCCAAGGCTGTCGTTGAGCAGCTTGAAACGATCCAGATTGATGTGCAGCAGCGCCAGATTGCGATGACTGCCCTGCCGCACTCGCTGGTGGGCTTCGCTGAGTCGTTCACGGAACAGCGAACGGTTGGCCAGGCCGGTGAGTTCGTCGTAATGCGTCAAGTAACGCATGCGCTCTTCGGATTCGCGCCGGGCCGACAGATCGGCGAAGAAACCAACGATATGACTGACATTGCCCCGGTCATCGCGCACGGCACTCAGTTGCAGCCATTGCGGGTACATTTCGCCATTTTTGCGAGTTTCCACCAGCTCACCCTGCCAACCGCCGTGCTGCTCCAGGGCCTGGTGAATCGCGCCGTAGTGCCGGCGGGCGTCACGACTGCAGGGCAACTCCATCACATTGCGCCCGATCATGTCGTCGATGTCATAGCCGGTGACACGACTGAAGGCCTGATTGATGGCGATCAGTGTGTAATTCGGGTCGAAAATTACGATACCTTCACTGGCCGCCTCGAATACCGTCGCCGCCAGTTGGCGCTGCTCTTCCAGGCCTTTTTTGACGCTGATGTCGCGACGGGTGCCGACCATACGGATCACCCGGCCGGACTCGCTGCGCTCAACCGCTCGCCCGCGGTCTTCGATCCAGACCCAGTGGCCGTCACCATGGCGCACGCGGTATTCGATCTGGTAATCGTCGGTGCGACCTTTCAAATGCTCGACCAATGCGCGTTTAAGTGCCGGCAGGTCATCGGGGTGCAGGCGCGGCTTGAGGTGACGCAGCATGGCCGTCACATGTTCCGGCTCCAGGCCGAACAGCTCCTGGAGTTGCGTGTGATGGACTTCGTCGGTTTGCAGGTTCCAGTCCCACAGCCCCAACTCACTGGCCTTCAGTGCCATCGCCAGGCGCGCTTCACTTTTGCTCAGGGCCTGGTTTGCCGCATCCAGCTCCAGGCTGCGCTGGGCGACGCGGCTTTCCAGCCCGGTCTGAATTTCACGCAATTCGTTTTCGGCACGTCGGCGCTGTTCGACTTCTCTGGCCAGTTCAAAGTTGAGCTGGTCGCTACGGCTTTGGGCCTGCTGCAGATGCTCGATCAATGCCTCGTTCTGGAAGCGCCGCAACAGGCCGCGATCGATCAATCGATTGACCTGCCAGGCCACCACGCTCAATGCACCGAGCAAAATCAGGCCAAACCAGCCCCAGCCCTGTCCCTGCTCATCTCCGCCCCAGAACAGATAGCCGATAGCCGGCAACAGACACGGCAAGGTGAAAGAGAGGAACGCCGGCAGGCTGACCGCGTAAGCCACGCTGGCCGATAGCGCGGCGGCGCCGATCAGGCCGAAGACCCAGGCTTGCTGGATGAAGTTGTCGGCAGGCACCAGCGCAATGCCCGCACCGGCCAAGGTCAGGCCGGTCATGGCCGAGCCCAGTAAAAACATGCGCCACCAGATGGTATGCGCCTGGCGGTTGGGGATTGCCGAATCGAAGGCCGCGACTTGAATCACCCGCAACGCCACCAGCGACAGCAGCCACACCAGCCAGACGCTGACCAGGAAGTAACGCTGCGGGCTCCAGAGCAAACCGGCGCAGACCAGACCATTAATCAGCATGAAAAGCGTGGGCAGCAGCGAGCCCTGATAAAGCAGGCGCGTGCGTTCGACCGCCATTTCCATGGCGTACTGTTTCCGGATAACCCGGGGCTCCACAGTGGGGCCCGACAGGTCGGAGCTGAGGGTCATAGGCAATGTTCTTGTTCTTATAATGATGAGCACGAGCCCGAAACGTCGACGGAGCATACACAAGCAAGTGCCCGGACCAAACTGCTCCGGCGCATAAAAAACACAAAAATATTCGCCGCATCCATCCACGTAAAAGTGCCGAGGCGAGCCCCGCCAAGACTTCCAGCCGGTGACTGACCGGTCGTCCTGCGCCTGACTTTCATCGGCTAAAGCAATGCAGGGTTTGCCCGGTGTGACGCGGCCCCCTAGAATGCCCCGATGCGCGATGATCTCTCCCTTCTGCTGAACTCCCTCAACGATGCCCAACGCCAGGCCGTAGCTGCCTCCGTGGGTCGTCAGTTGGTCCTGGCCGGTGCTGGTTCCGGTAAAACCCGAGTGCTGGTGCACCGTATTGCCTGGTTGATCCAGGTCGAAAACGCCTCGCCCCACTCCATCCTGTCGGTGACCTTCACCAACAAGGCCGCTGCCGAGATGCGTCACCGCATCGAGCAGCTAATGGGCATCAACCCGGCCGGTATGTGGGTGGGCACCTTCCACGGCCTGGCGCACCGCTTGCTGCGGGCGCACTGGCAGGAAGCGGGCCTGAGCCAGACCTTCCAGATTCTCGACAGCGACGACCAGCAACGGCTGGTCAAACGGGTGATCCGCGAGCTGGGGCTGGACGAGCAGCGCTGGCCGGCCCGCCAGGCCCAGTGGTTCATCAACGGGCAGAAAGACGAAGGCCTGCGCCCGAAACACATACAAGCCAGCGGCGACATGTTCCTGGCGACCATGCGCAGCATTTACGAGGCCTACGAGGCCGCGTGTCTGCGCGCTGGTGTTATCGACTTCTCCGAGCTGCTGCTGCGTGCCCTCGACCTGTGGCGTGATCACCCGGGTTTGCTGGCGCATTACCAGAAGCGCTTCCGTCATATATTGGTGGACGAGTTCCAGGACACCAACGCCGTGCAATACGCGTGGTTGCGTTTGCTGGCCAAGGGCGGCGACAGCCTGATGGTGGTCGGTGACGACGATCAGTCGATCTACGGTTGGCGCGGCGCGAAAATCGAGAACATCTACCAGTACTCCGACGACTTCCCGGATGCCGAAACCATTCGCCTGGAGCAGAACTACCGCTCCACCGCCGGGATCCTCAAGGCTGCCAACGCCCTGATCGCCAACAACACCGGGCGCATGGGCAAAGAGTTGTGGACCGATGGCGGCGAAGGCGAAGCGATCAATCTGTACGCCGCCTTCAATGAACACGACGAAGCACGCTACGTTGTCGAAACCATCGAAAGCGCGCTGAAAACTGGCTTAGCCCGTAGCGATATCGCGATTTTGTACCGCTCCAACGCCCAATCGCGCGTTCTGGAAGAAGCCTTGCTGCGCGAACGCATTCCGTATCGCATCTACGGCGGCCAGCGCTTCTTCGAACGGGCGGAAATCAAGAACGCCATGGCCTACCTGCGCTTGCTGGAAGGCCGTGGCAACGATGCGGCGCTGGAGCGGGTCATCAACGTCCCGGCCCGTGGCATCGGCGAGAAAACCGTTGAAGCCATTCGCGACCATGCACGCCACAGCGATGTGTCGATGTGGGAAGCCATGCGCCTGCTGGTCGCCAATAAAGGTCTGACCGGCCGGGCTGCCGGTGCGCTGGGCGCGTTTATCGAGCTGATCGAGAACCTTGCCGCCAAATGCATGGAGATGCCGCTGCACCTGATGACCCAGACCGTCATCGAGCAGTCGGGCCTGATCGCCTACCACGAAGCGGAAAAAGGCGAGAAAGGCCAGGCACGGGTAGAAAACCTTGAGGAACTGGTCAGCGCTGCGCGTAACTTCGAAAACGCTGAAGAAGACGAAGACCTGACGCCGTTGGCGGCGTTCCTCGGTCATGCGTCGCTGGAAGCCGGGGATACCCAGGCCGACGAGCACGAAGACAGTATTCAGCTGATGACCTTGCACAGCGCCAAAGGCCTGGAATTCCCTTACGTGTTCCTGGTGGGCATGGAAGAAGGTCTGTTCCCACACAAGATGAGCCTGGAGGAGCCGGGTCGTCTTGAGGAAGAGCGTCGCTTGGCCTATGTCGGCATTACCCGGGCGATGCAGAACCTGGTGATGACCTATGCTGAAACCCGACGCCTGTACGGCAGCGAGACCTACAACAAAGTGTCGCGTTTCGTACGTGAGGTGCCGAAAGGTTTGATCCAGGAAGTGCGCTTGTCCAACAGCGTCAGTCGCCCGTTCGGTGGCAATCAATCGATGAGCGGCAGCAACCTGTTCAGCGGCAGCGAGATTCCGGAAACCGGCTTCAGTCTGGGTCAGACGGTAAGACACTCGATCTTTGGCGATGGCGTGATCCTCAACTTCGAGGGTTCCGGCGCACAGGCGCGGGTGCAGGTGAATTTCAGCGAAGGCAGCAAGTGGCTGATGCTCGGCTACGCGAAGCTGGAAGCGATCTAGAAGGCTGCTCGGAAGCTTTTCTGTGGGAGCGAGCCTGCTCGCGATGAACGATAACGCTGTGCTTCAGATACACCGCGGCGCTCCGATCGCGAGCAGGCTCGCTCCCACAGGGGCTTGTGTTGAAGCCACCTCAATAGGTTGATCATATCCATGGGCTCAGGTTTCTTTTCGTCGTGGACATTCTGGGCCCTGATGTCGGCTGCATTCGCCGCAATGACCGCCATCTTCGCCAAAATCGGCATCGAAAACGTCAACTCCGACTTCGCCACGTTGCTGCGTACCGTGGTGGTTTTGGTCAGCCTGGCCTTGATTTTGTACGCAACGGGCCAATATCAGTCATTAGGCTCTATCTCCGCCAAGAGCTATCTGTTCCTGCTGTTGTCGGGACTGGCCACCGGCGCATCGTGGATCTGCTACTTCCGTGCGCTGAAACTGGGACCGGCTTCGCTGGTCGCTCCGGTAGACAAACTCAGCGTGGTGCTGGTGGCGTTGCTCGGTGTGATCCTGCTGGGCGAGAGACTCGACCTGCGCCAATGGGGCGGAATCGGTCTGATCACGGCCGGAGTGGTGATGCTTGCGCTCAAGCGCTAGGTAGCATTCCTACAGTACTTTTCCATTCATCCTACAGATCAAAGTAATAGGCCTTACGGCGCTGACAGAAGCTGAACACAACCTGTCAGGCAAAAGCCCGAAACACTCTGCCGCTAGCCAGTAACACTTCAGCTGTGCAACATGGCGCGCGTGCCATCCACAAATGGGAATTCCCTTTATGAAACGTTTTCTTAGCATCGCCATGGCGTTGTGCATCGGCCTGACGATGAGCCTCGACGCCAACGCCAAGCGCTTTGGTGGCGGCAAAAGTGTCGGCGCCGCGCCGACCCACCAGACCAGCCAAATGGCTCCTTCTTCTCCAGGCATGGGCGGCGCTGCGGCGACCGCTGGTGCTGCCGGTGCCGCTGGCGCTGCGGCCAAGGCCGGCGGTGCTTCGCGCTGGCTCGGCCCTCTGGCCGGTATCGCCGCGGGCGGCCTGCTGGCGTCCATGTTCATGGGCGGCGGATTCCAGGGCATGCAGTTCTTCGACATCCTGATCATGGCTGTCATTGCGTTCCTGGTCTTCCGCTTCATCGCCGCCCGTCGTCGCAAGCAGCAGGAGCATATGGCTCCGGCTGGTCACGCACCGATGCAGCGTGAAGTGTTCGAGAACAAGCCTGCTGGCGGTTCGATCTTCGGTGGTTCGGCTGCTCCGGTTGCCGCTCGTCCGGTCATCAATGCGCCGGCCTGGTTCAATGAAAAGAACTTCATTGAAGCGGCCCGCAACCACTTCCAGTCCCTGCAGCAACATTGGGACGCCAACGAAATGGACAAGATCGCCGAGTTCGTGACGCCGCAAATGCTGGAGTTCCTCAAGCGCGAACGTGCCGATCTGGGCGACGGTTTCCAGTCGACCTACATCGATAACCTTCAGGTCCAGCTGGACGGTGTTGATGACCGTGCCGACAAGACCATCGCCACCCTGACGTTCAGCGGCGTGTCGAAGACTTCCCGTTTCGACCAGGGCGAAGTCTTCAGCGAAAGCTGGAACATGGAACGTCCACAAGGCGAAAACCAGCCTTGGCTGGTCGCCGGTATCCGCCAGAACGGCTGAACCGACTCGCGTTGACTGTGTTGCAACGCTGTTTCAATAAAAACCCCGGCCTCGGCCGGGGTTTTCTATTTCGCGGTTGCATCTATAGCGAGCTACTGTATAAACCGCCCCATATAAACCGCGCCATCAAGCAAGAGGATCCCGGACGTGGAAGAAATCATCGAACAACTGCGTGAAGCCAACGAACCGGTACCGGTCCCCTTGGAATTGCCTGACGAAGATCAAATCGTGGAAATCGAAGAACAGCTGTTCATCGACATCCCGTTTGTCTTCAGAGAATTTTTGCTGACCGTCAGCGATGTGGTCTACGGCAGCCTGGAGCCAGTGACCGTCACTGATCCACAATCCCACACCTACCTGCCAGACGTTGCCGCCAACGCCTGGGATGCCGGTGTAGATCGCAGCATGATCCCGATCTGCCAGGACGGCGACGACTACTACCTGGTTGAAGAAGACGGCACCGTGGTGCTGTGGCAGGCAGAGGAAGAGCTGATTGCCGAAGAAACCTGGGAATCGGTGTGGCACTGGGCGCGGGACGTCTGGCTGGAAAGCTGACCCTGACTTTGTAGCAGCCGGACGCAGGCTGCGCCAGCTGCTACCGGTCCGGTTTCAATGCCCTGACGATTCCTTGTGGTTGTCCAGGGTTTCAAGCAAGGCCACCTGCATGCGCGTGTGCACGCGGATGAACCAGCGCCAGAGAAGCGCCGCCACGGCGGCCGCGACCACGGCGATCAGCATCAGCAACTTGTTGGTCGGCAGAATGCTGGCCGACAAGGCTGCCAGCAGCAGGAAAATCACCAGCAGCGAGAGAATCGGGATCACTTCGGCGATCACTCGGCGCACTCGCTGCGTGTGACGGCCGGCCATGTCCGGTTTCACGCCCATCTCCGCCAACAGCATCGACAACGCCTTGAGCTTGCGATAGGCGGCAATCAGGAAGGGCAGTGACAGCAACAGCGCCCCTCCCCAGATCAACGCTTTCTGCCAGCTTGGATCGCTGATCCAGTCTTGCAGGTACGCGGACATGCGCTCGGCGAAAAACGCGCCTGAGAAGAAGATCGCGATCACCAGCGCCAGATTGACCCCCACCTGCAACAGAATCCGCCGAATCATCGACGCCAGCAGCGCGCCTTCACCCTGGGGCTGAATGCTGCGCAACCATTCTCCGTACATGCCCAGTACCCGCCCCAAGCGCTTCGGCATCACGGCGGCCAGCTTGATCGACAGCGGATCGGCGGCACGAATCAGGTAAGGCGTCAGCAGCGTGGTGATCACCGAGACGGCCACGGCGACCGGATAGAGGAAGTTGCTGGTGACCTGCAGCGTCATGCCCAGTGCGGCGATGATGAAGGAGAATTCGCCAATCTGCGAAAGACCCATTCCCACACGCAGTGAGGTGCGTCCGTCATTGCCGGCGATAAACGCCCCGAGGCCGCAGGACAGCATTTTGCCAAGCACCACCGCCACGGTGATCACCGCGATCGGCCACGCGTATTGCAGCAGGATCATCGGATCGAGCATCAGCCCGATGGCGACAAAAAAGATCGCACTGAACAGGTCGCGAACCGGCTCGATCAGCCGCTCGATTTTCAGCAACTGCCGGGATTCGGCCATGATCGCGCCAATCAGGAAGGCCCCGAGCACCATGCTGTATTCGAGTTTGACCACCAGCAGGCAGAAGCCGAAACACAGGCCCAGCACGGTAATCAGCAGCATCTCGTTACTTTCAAACTTCGCCACGTAGGCCAGCAAGCGCGGTACCAACAAGATGCCGATGACCAGTGCGACGACCATGAAAAGCGAAAGCTTGCCGACCGTTGAAAACACTTCGCCGGAACTGACCGTGCCGCTGACCGCGATGCTCGACAGCAAGGCGATGATGCCGATGCCGAGAATGTCCTCGACGATCAGCACACCAAAAATCAACTGCGCAAAGCGCTCGTTCTTCATCTTCAGGTCATTGAGTGCCTTGACGATGATGGTCGTCGAGGAAATCGCCAGAATTGCCCCGAGAAACAGCGAATCCATAGTGTCCCAGTCAAACCAGCGGCCGATTTCGTAGCCGATCCAGATCATCAGTACGATTTCCAGGAACGCCGAGATGAACGCCGTGGCCCCCACCTTGAACAGCTTGCGCAGGCTGAATTCCAGGCCCAGGCAGAACATCAGGAAAATCACTCCGAGTTCGGCCAGGGTCTTGATGGTTTCTTCGTCGTGGATCAGGCCGAACGGCGGCGTGTGCGGCCCGATGATGAAGCCGGCAACGATGTAGCCCAGGACGACGGGCTGCTTGAAGCGGTGGAAGAGCACGGTCACCACGCCCGCGACCAACATGATCACTGCCAGGTCCTGAATAAAACTGATGGCATGCATGGCGTGGGGCTCCTTAAGGTGGACTTTCGGAGGGTAACACCGCGACTTACAGCAGAAAGCCGGTGCAATATATGGAAACAGATCGATCCACGCGTGACGGCAGCCCCCCGCCCGGCGTCCCGATAACTGTTGGTTTGAAAATGCTGGCGAGGCACCCGCAGAGGTGCGCCCCTGAAATCCTGCCTTGAATCGTGAGAACGCTATGGAACCCGGAAACACCCAGCTGTCGATGACAGTACTGATGACCCCCGACATGGCCAATTTCTCTGGCAATGTTCACGGCGGCACCCTGCTGAAGTACCTCGACGAAGTGGCCTATGCCTGCGCCAGCCGATACGCCGGCCGCTACGTGGTGACCCTGTCGGTGGACCAGGTGATTTTCCGTGAGCCGATTCATGTCGGCGAACTGGTGACCTTCCTGGCTTCGGTCAACTACACCGGCAACACCTCGATGGAGGTCGGCATCAAAGTGGTGACCGAAAACATTCGCGAGCGCTCGGTGCGCCATACCAACAGCTGCTTCTTCACCATGGTGGCAGTGGATGACGACCGCAAACCGGCCGCAGTGCCGCCCCTGCAACCGCAGAACAGCGAAGACAAACGCCGCTTCATGCAGGCGCAGCAGCGTCGGCAGATTCGTCAGGAACTGGAAAAGCGCTATCAGGAAATCAAGGGCGACGCCTGATACGTTCGGTCGTTAGATCATCCGCAGGCAAGCCTCGCTCGTGTAGGAGCGAGGCTTGCCCGCGAAGCTTTTAAAGGCTGATCGGCGTTGCCTCGAACCGCACCCGCGGATGTGCAATCCGGTCCTGCGCCCGCACCAGTTCCAGCTCATAGCTGGCGCAAGCCTGAGTCTCTAGCAGCACTTCATGCACGGCCGACGCAGCGAACTCGAAGGCTGCCACCAGGCTATCGCCCAACAGCACGCGTGCCAGGAATAGCCCCGAAGTCAGGTCGCCCACGCCCACCGGTTGACGCGGAAACGCCAGCAGCGGGCGGCGCAAATGCCAGCTCGCGTCGGCCGTCACCAGCAACATCTCAAAAACATCGGCCGGTTTTCCGGGATAGGCCAAGTGTTTGACCAATACCGCCTTCGGACCGCGCGCCAGCAGCGCTCGTGCCATGGCCAGACAGTCGAACAGCGATTGCGGCTTGCGCCCCGAGAAGGTGTCCAGCTCCAACTGGTTCGGGCACATGAAATCAGCCACGGCAGCCGCCTCTTCCAGCAGGAAGTCGCTGACTTCGGCCGGTACGCTGCAGCCCTTTTCCGGGTGCCCCATCACCGGGTCGCACAGATACAGCGCCTTGGGGTTCATCGACTTGATCCGCGCCACGCCCGTCAGGATCGCCCGGCCCTGGGCGGCACTGCCCAGGTACCCGGACAGCACAGCGTCGCAGTTGCCCAACTCGCCAATCGCCGCGATGCCTTCGACCAAATCGGGAATCTGCTGCGGTGACAGCACTTCACCGGCCCACTGGCCGTATTGGGTATGGTTGGAAAATTGCACGGTATTGAGCGGCCAGACATTCACCCCGACCCGCTGCATCGGGAAAACCGCGGCGCTGTTACCAGCGTGGCCGAACACCACGTGGGACTGAATGGCGAGCAGATGGGGCGTACGTTTCATGCGGTGAGTTTTCCGTAAACCGATTGAAATTCTAGCCGCGCAGTATGCGACGAAAAGCAGCCTGTACGACAGACCGGCGACGCAGTTAAGCTGACACTATCTAGTTGGAGCACCCTGTTGATGCTGACCCTCGGAAACATCTTCGTGCTGATGCTGCTCGCCACCGGCGGCGCATGGCTTTGGCACAACCACGGCCTGCGCGAACGCGCGCTGGAGCGGGTGAAGCAGCATTGCAGCAAGCTCGAAATCGAGCTGCTGGACGGCAACGTAGCCCTGAAAAAAATCGCCTTCATCAAAGACGCCCGCGGCCGGCGGCGGTTGGCGCGCGTGTATAACTTCGAATTCACCGTGACCGGTGAAACCCGCCACAACGGGACTATCACCCAGTTTGGCGCCCACAGCGCACAAATCGAGTTGGCGCCCTACCCGGTGCCATTCGACGACACCCCGGCGGTGGTCGATGTGGTGAAACCGCGCGCCGAGGTGATTGAGCTTAGTCAGTGGCGGCAGGAACACTCCAAGTGGCGCCCCTGATTTAAGCCGAACCCAACCGGCAATCAGCCAGATCCCGTTGCAGCGAATCTATATCCTGCGGCTCACTGAAAATAAGCTCGATTCGAGAGTCCTGTCGCCATTCGCTGGCCTGCCATTGCAGCGCCAAGTTATCCACTGCATTGGCCGAAACCCAACCATCGGCGCTGTGGATAACCATCTTCGCTCGCCGCCAGGCAAGGCTTTCAAGCCATTGGCCAATCATTGTCTTATCGAAGATCTGGCCAGGATGCCAGCGCCAGCCAATGCTCCAGCCACCCTCCTGGCTCTGACTCAAGCAAATCGGCATTGCAGGGTCCGTCCAAACGGCAGGTATCTTCCCCAAACCTTTGGGCGCAATGAAGTTATCCACACCTGCTATCGCTGATGCCTGGACACCCGGCAATTGACTCAGCGGTAACCTGGCCTGTTGCGTCCAATACAGTGGTCGCGATGGCAACTGTGCGGTGACTCGTTGTCGGTCACTTTCGCAGAGCGTTTCGGACTTGTTGAGCAACAACAATCCAGCATCGCTCAATGCCTCCTGTTGCGAATCAGGCAGCAATTTTCCTGCGGCAAGCGCTTCGGCGTCCAACACCAGTACGCAAGGTTGTACGGCCAGTACACCCACCCACGGTGCTTCATTCAGCTGCCTGAGCAACTGCGCCGGATGCCCCAAGCCTGAGGGCTCGATGAACAAGCGATCCGGTCGCGCCTTGCGCAACAAACGCCCGAGCCCGATCTGAAACGGCGCACCATTCACGCAACACAAACAGCCCCCGGCCACTTCACCCAGTGCGATACCATCCGCATCCTGGGTCAACAGCGCGGCATCGAGGCCGATCTGGCCGAATTCATTGATCAGCACCGCCCAGCGCTCACTGGCCGGGCGTTGGGCCAGCAGCTGCTTGATCAGGCTGGTCTTGCCAGCCCCCAAAGGGCCAGCAATGACGTGAGTTGGAATGTTCTGCAGCATTTTGGCGATTTCTGAGGAGGTGGAAAATGCGGTTGACGGGATTGTCGATGTTTCTGGCGCTGGTGTCGGGGGAGGTTCTGGCCCAGGCATGTGTGGTACATAGTACGGCCGAGCGACTCGACGTGAAGGTCTGCCAGCAGAACCGCAACATCCCGGAGCACCTGTTCGCCGATGGTTTCTGCCAACCCAACCTGGCGGGGCAGAAAGTCGAGGTGCAGTACGTCGACCAATGCCCTGCCGGCGCTTTCGGCGTATGCAGCAACGCCCAGGTCGCCAATATGCCTTACCGGCAGGATATTCACTATTACGGCGTAGCGACGGACGCCGCTTACTTGCAGCCGTATTGCGAAGCGCAGAGTCAGGGCAAGTGGCTCAAGCCGTGAGCCGTTAGCTCAGCCAGTCGAGGGTCAGGATCAAGCGGCGCTCGCCGGGTGCAAGTTGTGGCGAGCGATGGATAAGGCCAAAACCTTCATTGCCGTGCCACTTTTCGCCTTTGAGTAGCGCCACGTTGCCGTTGCCGATTTGCTGAATCAACGCATTGTTCGTAGGTTCGGATTCGGCTTGGCTCAATTGGCGGCGGTCCATCACGCCTTCCTTCAGCCATTCGCTGCCGATGCCGGCGTACGTGCTGATCAGACGCACCGGTACATGGTCGACGTGAAAACGCGGGCACATGGCCTTGTCCAGAGCCCGTAGACGCAGGCCGATGCGCTTGGCGCCCAGCAGACAGGCAAATGCGCTGACCAGCCATGAAACGTCCGTCAGGAAGCCTTCATACCCCTCAAGATCACTGAAGCCCGATGCCAATCCGCACAGATTGGGTTCTGCGTCTTCACCGGGCATTTCCAGGACCAGCGACTCGGCCAATGGCTCGTTCAAGGACAGCAACAGACTAGCGAAATCAGCGATGTGCAACGGGAGATGGCGCTGCCAGACAGCGAGGTTTACGCCATCGTCCAGAATCCGCGTGAGGGTTTGCGGCATCTCGCCTTGAACCTGGCGAATGACCGGTCGCAATTTCAAGGTCGGCGCCAACATCACGCGGCCACCTCGTCATGCCAGGGACCGAACGGGTCGGGCAACAATCGCCAGCCCTCGGCTCCTGACGACATTTCTTCATCGTTCAACAGGCAATCGTCGAGCTCGGCGGTCAGCAATGTGAAGTCGATGTTTTGGCCAATAAACACCAGTTCCTGTCGGCAATCACCCGTGTTGGCGGCCCAGTTTTGCAGGATGGCGGCAGTGCTTTCTTCGTCCTGCGGCCACTGGGTTTTCGGCACGAAACGCCACCAGCGCCCGGCAAAACCGTGGCGCATCAAACCGCCAGCCTGGGACCAGCTTCCGGCGTCCGTGGGCTTGCTGGCCAGCCAGAAAAACCCTTTTGAACGCAGCAATTTGCCATTCACCCACGGACGGTCGATGAAGCTGAAAAAGCGCTGCGGATGGAACGGTCTGCGTGCCCGGTAGGCCGTGGAGGCGATGCCATACACTTCGGTTTCCGACACGTGTTCGCCGCGCAGTTCCTGCAACCAGCCTGGGGCTTGGGCCGCCTTTTCAAAGTCGAAGCGTCCTGTATTGAGGATCTTCTCGAGGGGGATTTCGCCCATGACCATCGGGATGATGTCGGCTTGTGAGTTCAGCCGTTCGAGGATCGCGATCAGCTCCTCGCGCTCGCGGCTGCTGATCAGGTCGATCTTGCTGATCAGAATCACGTCGGCGAATTCGATCTGCTCGATCAGCAGGTCGGTAATGGAGCGTTCGTCCTCCTCGCCCAACGTTTCACCGCGGGAGGCGAGGCTTTCAGCAGCCTGGTAGTCGAGCAGGAAGTTCATGCCATCGACCACGGTGACCAGGGTGTCGAGCCGGGCGATGTCCGCCAGGCTTGTGCCGTCTTCATCTCGGAAGGTAAAGGTTTCCGCCACGGGCAGCGGCTCGGAAATACCGGTGGACTCAATCAACAGGTAATCGAAGCGACCGTCCTTGGCGAGTTTGCGGACTTCTTCGAACAGGTCTTCGCGCAAGGTGCAGCAGATGCAGCCATTGCTCATCTCCACGAGTTTTTCTTCGGCGCGATTGAGGGTGACATCGCGCTGAACTTCGCTGCCGTCGATGTTGATTTCGCTCATGTCGTTGACGATGACGGCGACTCGCAGGTTTTCACGGTTACGCAGCACGTAGTTGAGCAGCGTGCTTTTTCCGGCGCCGAGAAAGCCGGACAAGACAGTCACGGGGAGACGATTAGGCATCAGGGAGTCCTTATGAGGCTGATGAAAGCTTGTTCATGAAAAAGGCGTAGTCGAAATAGATGTAATAACATAACATCAAATTCCGATGACCACGATGGACCTCTTCATGAATGCGCTGACTCTGCCGGATATCGCCGCGCAGGCCTCACGCCAAAACCTGCCGCTGGAATGGGTAGGCATGTGCGGCATTGCTCTCCCCGTTTTGCTCGGAGGCCAACGGCTGAGTGCAAGGATCGATGCCGGCGTGAGCCTTGACGATGGCGACGCACGTGGCATTCATATGTCGCGACTCTATCTGGCGTTGGAAATGCTCGAGCAGGAAAACCTGACGCCCGCCCGCTTGCAGCGTGTGCTACAGAGATTCCTCGAGACACATGAAGGTCTATCCAACAGCGCTTACCTCACAATCCATGCTGATTTGCTGCTCAAACGACCCGCTCTGATCAGTCCTTTGGCTGGCTGGAAAGCCTATCCGGTCAGCATCGACGCGCATGTGAAAAACGCGATGTTCCACGTGGAACTAAAAATCGACATCCCTTATTCCTCTACTTGCCCGTGTTCCGCAGCGTTGTCCCGGCAGTTAATTCAACAGCAATTCATCGATGACTTTGCCAGCAGCCCCCTGCAACACGCGGATGTTCTGGATTGGCTCGGTTCTACAAATGGCATCGTTGCAACGCCTCACAGTCAGCGCAGCAATGCGCAGTTGAGGGTTCGTCTCGATGATTATCTGGATGACCTCCCGTTAATTGCATTGATCAACGATGCTGAAGCAGCCCTCGGTACCGCCGTGCAAACCGCCGTAAAGCGTGCCGACGAACAAGCCTTCGCCCTGGCCAACGGTCAGAACCTGATGTTCTGCGAGGATGCCGCCCGACGCTTGAATGTGGCCTTGAAACGATCGCCAGGCATCAACGCCTTTCACCTTAAAGTCGTGCACGCCGAAAGCCTTCACGCTCATGACGCCGTCGCCGAAAGTCGATGGAATTGGGTGACCGCATGATCCGCTGCCTTGATTTGCGTTGGGGTGCGCCCGGGCAACCGCTCACTCCACCCGTAAACTTCGAACTGCTCGAAGGGAGTCTGACAGCGGTGATCGGTGCCAACGGCTCAGGCAAAAGCAGCCTGCTGAAAGTCATCGCGGGCTTGCAAAAACCGCTGTCCGGAAAAGTCATTCTCAATGTTCCACGCAAGGGCTCGGTTTCGTTTCTCCCTCAGCAACAACACCTCGACCGGCAATTCCCGATCAGTCTGCAAGAATTAGTGGCCGCCGGTTTCTGGGGCAGCAAGAAACCAACAGATGTCCGAAACCAACGCCTCAAAGCCGCGTTGGAAAACTGGTGCCTGAGCGGTTTGGAACAGCGCCCATTAATGGCCCTCTCCGGCGGCGAATTGCAACGTGCCCTGCTCGCCCGATTGAGCCTCGCTGAAGCGCCCTTGCTGTTGCTCGACGAACCTCACGCCGCACTTGATGAGCTCGGGCAATCACTGCTGTGGAAACACATCCACGCCTGGCACGCCGAAGGCCGCACCTTGGTGGTCGTGTGCCATGACCTCGCTGCCGTGCGCCAACACATTCCGCAAGCGCTTCTGATCAAAAGTAGTGGCTGCGTACTCGGCCCAAGCACCGAGCTCATCCACCAACAACCACAGACGCAGGTGGCCTGATGCTCGCCGCCGCTCAGCTTTGGCAACCGTTCCACGAGTTTGTGTTCATGCGCCGGGCACTGATCGGTGGATTGGTATTGGCTTGCAGCACGGCACCGCTCGGAGTGTTTTTGATTCTGCGGCGCATGAGTTTGATCGGCGATGCGGTCGCTCACGGCATCCTGCCCGGCGCTGCGCTCGGTTTCTGGTTCGCCGGCCTGAGCCTGCCGGCGCTGACCCTCGGAGGCCTGGGAGCCGGCTTGAGCATGGCGGGGCTCGCGGCATGGATCACCCGTCGCACCGGTCTGCGAGAAGACGCGAGCCTCGCTGCGATCTACCCCATCTCATTGGCGAGCGGTGTGCTGATCCTCGGCATCGCCGGCAAACGCCTGGACCTGTTGCACCTGCTCTTTGGCTCGGCGTTGGCCGTTGACGGGCCGACATTGACCGGCATGTTGTGGGTCTGCGGATTCAGCCTGATCGCGATGGCGCTGATTTACAAACCGTTGCTGCTGGATACCCTCGACCCCCTCTTCCTGCAAACCGTCAGCCGGCTCGGTCCGCTGGCACACGGCGTGTTCCTGACATTGGTCGTGCTGAATCTGGTGATTGGTTTTCAAGCTATCGGCGCGTTGATGGTGGTCGGTCTGATGATGTTGCCCGCTGCCGCTTCTCGATTCTGGAGCCGGCGCTTGCCGGTATTGATGGCCATCTCCGCCCTGCTCGGCTGCCTTTCAGTGTGGCTCGGTTTGCTGCTTTCGTTTTACTACTCGCTGCCGAGCGGCCCGGCAATCGTCTTGGTGGCTGGCGCCTTGTATCTGCTGTCCGTGGTGCTCGGGCCTGTGCATGGCCTGCTGCGCCGCCCGCCTTTGCTCACATCCCAATGAGGTGTTTCCCGATGCGCGCTTTACTCGTGCTGTTCAGTTTGATGCTGTCGATGTCGTTGTCTGCGGCGGAAAAACTTCAGGTGGTGACCAGCTTCAGCATCCTTGCCGACATGACTCATCAGGTCGGTGGCGAGCATATCCAGATCACCAATATGGTCGGCCCCGATGCCGATGCGCATACCTATGAGCCGACACCGGATGATGCCAAGGCATTGCTCAAGGCCGGGCTCATTGTCAAAAACGGCTTGGGCTTCGAACCCTGGCTGGACCGCATGGTGACCAGCACCGAGACCAAAGCCCCGGTCATCAGCGCGAGCCGTGGCGTCATTCCGCGTTCCCTGGATGAAGAGGGCGAGACCGTTCCAGACCCTCATGCCTGGCATAACCTGGCGAACACCGAGCTGTACATCAGCAACATCACCAAGGCGCTGATCAGCGTCGACCCGGCGAACAAGGCTGACTACGAGCGCAACAGCCAGGCGTACCTGAAACAGATCTACGCGCTGCTCGCCGAAGCCAAGGCCAAGCTGGGTTCACTGCCACCCGGTAACCGCAAGATCGTGACCTCGCATGATGCATTCGGCTATCTAGGTCAGGCGTACGGGATCGACTTCATGGCGCCTCAGGGTTTGTCCACTGAACGTGAACCTTCAGCCGCCGAAGTCGCCGCGCTGATTGCTCAGATTCGTCAGGCCAAAGTCAAAGCGGTGTTCATGGAGAACATCAAGGATGCGCGCCTGCTTAAACAGATCGCGGATGAAAGTGGCGCGCATATTGGCGGGACGTTGTACTCCGATGCGCTGGCCGCCAAGGGTCCGGCCAGCACCTTTACCGGACTGTTCGAATACAACCTCAACACCTTGTATGAGGCGTTGAGCAAGCCGTGATCCAAAAGATCAGCGGCTTGCGGATGACGCTTATGCTCTTGGTTTAACCGTCCCGCAATCCTGACCCAACCACACGGCGCGGCTTTCGAGGCTGCCCTTCTGCTGGATACCGGTGGCGTTGAACGTGCCGTTCACTTTGGTGGTGAATTCACGGTCACTGAGGAAAGTGGCGACACCGGCCCCTTGCGCTTTCGGACAGCTGAAACGGAATTTCCACTGATTGCCGGTGCGGTCGGTGATCTCCTGCTTGCAGCCCGACTGCGGGTCAGTCAGCGGAATGTTGTCCGTCTTCACCTGCTCCGGCGTGAGGCATGCCCGAATCCCCTTGCCGCCCATGGTGATGCCCTGCTTCTCCAGCTGCGCGCGCTGCTCCGGCGTCATCTGGCTCTGCAACTGACCCAGGATCAGTTGAAGGTCCGGCAGGTTCTGGTCATCGACCTTCATGTTGCTGGTGGTCAATTCCCACAAACCCGGCTGCAGCATCTGCGCCTGAGCGGCCACAGGAAGCGCTAAACCAAAAGCCACGGCCAAACCCAGCAGACGAACGTTCATCGAGTAACTCCTGATCAGTAGTGGCCGTTAGACGTCAGCTGGCAGCATCGGTTCATGGGCCAATTAAATAGCGACATTCTGCACGGAACATGGTCTGTTAAGCACTGAATCTTCAGGAGCAAGGCTGCCCCATGGATTATTTTGGACCACATATTTTCGGCTACACCATTGCACTGCTGCACACGCTGGGCATGATCGCCGCCATCCACGCCGTGCTCACCGTCCGCACCGCCCAGGGCTCTATCGCCTGGGCCCTTTCGCTGGTGTTCATCCCCTACCTGACGCTGATTCCTTATCTGGTCTTCGGTCGCAGCACCTTCGATGGCTACATCAAGGCACGGCGAATCGCCAACGAAGCCATGCGCAAAGCCATCTCCGAATTGAACTGGCGCCCCTGGGTAGAAGAGGCGCTGACCGCTCGTGCTTCCAATGCCTACGCTTCTTTGAGGGCCATGCCAAAGCTTGGGCGCATGCCGTGCCTGGCGAATAACGAAGTGCGGCTGTTGATCAACGGCCAAGCCACGTTCGAGGCCATTTTTGAAGCGATCAACAGCGCCAAAGAAGCGGTGCTGATCCAATTCTTCATCGTCCACGACGACCGCCTCGGCCAGCGCTTGCAAACGTTGCTCCTGAAAAAAGCCGCTGAAGGCGTGGCCGTTTACTTGCTGTACGACCGTATCGGCAGCCATTCCCTGCCCCACGGCTACGTGCAGACGTTGCGAGATGCCGGTGTCGAGGTCAAAGCCTTTGCCACCCGCAGCGGCTGGCTCAATCGCTTCCAGGTGAATTTCCGCAACCACCGCAAGATCGTGGTGGTGGACGGCGTGCTGGGCTTCGTTGGCGGGCACAACGTCGGTGACGAATACATGGGCGAGAAACCACCGTTGGCACCGTGGCGCGATACCCACGTGCAAGTACGCGGCCCGGTGGTGGCCTGCATGCAGGAGTCGTTCGCCGAAGACTGGTTCTGGGCCGCCCGTTCGTTACCACCGCTGATCTTGCCGGACGTCTACCCGGACGACGGCGTGCTGTGCCAATTACTCGCCAGCGGGCCGGCAGATGCCTACGAAACCTGCTCATTGTTCTTCGTCGAAGCCATCCATGCGGCGACAGAACGGGTATGGATCACCAGCCCCTATTTCATCCCCGATGAGGCGGTCTTCGCGGCGTTAAGGCTGGCGGTGCTACGCGGCGTGGATGTGCGATTGCTGCTGCCGTCACGGCCTGACCACCGAATCGTTTACGCCGCCTCCAGCCTGTATGCGTTTGAAGCGGTGCGCGCCGGCGTGCGGGTATTCCGCTACCAGCCCGGTTTCCTGCATCAGAAAGTGGTGTTAATCGACAGCGAAATCAGCGCCATCGGCAGCGCAAACATGGACAACCGTTCGTTCCGGCTTAATTTCGAAGTGATGTTGCTGACCGTGGACAGCGCGTTTGCCGCCGAGGTCGAGCAGATGCTTGAAGACGACTTTGCCCAGGCACACGAAATCGCCAAGGAAGAAAGCCGGGAGACCCACCGACTGCAGCAGGTCGGCATGCGGATCGCCCGGCTTATTTCACCGATTCTCTAAGGGTTATAGATGTCGTCACGCGTCCAGGGCAGTTCATGGCTGCCATCGGGATGGGTTTTCACCGCGAGGATCTGGTGCAGATTGATCCAGCCCTTGGCGAACGCATAGGCGCATCCCGCCAGGTACAGCCGCCAGATCCGCAAGGCTTGCTCTGGCACCTGCCTGGCGGCAGCTTCCAGATTGTCTTCAAGACGCTCGCTCCAGTGGTCCAGGGTTCGCGCGTAATGCAGGCGCAGGCTCTCGACATCGACGATCTCCAGTCCCGCTTCGCTGATCTCGGCGGAGATCATCGACAGGTGCGGCAGTTCACCGTTGGGGAACACGTACTTCTCGATGAAGTCACCAGCACCGCGCCCTACTGGGCGGCCGTCGGTGTGCTTGGCGGTGATGCCGTGGTTCATCACCAGGCCGCCCTCTTTCACCGCGCCGAACAGGGTTTTGCAGTACTCCGCCAGGTTCGCGTGACCGACGTGTTCGAACATGCCGACACTCACCACCTTGTCGAAACGACCGTCCTGCGGCAGATCTCGGTAGTCAAGCAGCTGCAGTTCTACCAGGTCGTCCAGCCCCTCTTCCGTCACCCGTTCACGGGCCAAAGCCAGTTGCTCTTTACTCAGCGTAATGCCAAACACCTTCGCGCCGAACTCCCGCGCGGCGTAACGTGCCAGCCCTCCCCAGCCGCAACCCACATCCAGCAAATACTCGCCGGGTTGCAGCCGCAGCTTGCGGCACAAGTGACGAAATTTGGCTTGCTGGGCTTGTTCAAGCGTCTCACTGCCGGTCTCGAAATAGGCGCAGGAATACGCCATGTCGCTGTCGAGCCACAGTTGATAGAAGGCATTGGAGAGGTCGTAGTGGTAGGAAATCGCTTTGGCGTCGGTTTCCTTGTCGTGAACCACGCGAACCGGCTGACTGTCCTCATCTGCAATCAGCGCCTGGCTCCATTCGTCACAGACGCGGATCACCTCGCTGATAGAGCCTTCCAGCTCGAGTTTGCCTTCGACGAACGCTGCTCCGAGGGCGTCGAGGCTGGGATGGGTAAACTGGGAAACCATTTGTGGGTCCTTGACCACAATAGTGACGCTGGGCGTCGGCCCCAGATTGAATTCGTGGCCGTCCCAGAGTCTCAAGCGAAGCGGTAACTGCAGATTCTGTAAGGCCGGTGGAAGTTGCGCGAGCATGGAAAGTCCCCCTTGTTTCAGACGTCTGGAGTGAGGGTAGACCATCTTTGAAAAATAGCCGGCTATCGATTTATTAGCCGTTTTCTATAATCCGCAGCGTTGCAAAAAACCACTGCGAATTCACGGAAATGACATGCCCTCAGAATAAATGACTACAAACACGGCGCGCAGTTCTGAAAAGTTAAACGCGTTCAGTTTTCGTCTTTCAGCTTGAGCAAGGGCTCCTGAAACCGCAGCAAACGCCCCGCATTGCCCAGCACCAGCAACGTACTGAAGTTGTGCAGCAAAGCAGCAATCATCGCCCCCGCTGCACCGAGCCAGCCAAATGCAGCAAAGGCAACGATGGCCAGCGTCCAACCCAGCCCGATGATCACGTTCACCTGCAACGTCTGCCGGCACTGACGACTCAACCGCACGCAGGTTCCGAGCCGACGCAAGTCGCTGCCAATCAACACGATGTCGGCCGAGGCCAAGGCGATATCCGCCCCGCCCGCGCCCATGGCCACACCGACCACGCCAGCCTTGAGCGCCAGCGAATCGTTGATGCCGTCGCCCACTACCATCGGCCGGAAGCCACTGCCGATTTCCTTCAATACACGATTGAGTTTGTCCTCAGGCAACGCCTGGGCTTCGACGTCGCTGATGCCGACATCCCGCGCCAAGGTGTGAGCGACACTTTGCCGGTCGCCGGTGAGCAACAACTGTCGCCCCAACCCCAGCTCACGCAGCTCTTCCAAGGCAAATCGCGCTTCAGGTTTGACGCTGTCGGCCAGCAACAGCCAAGCCAGAAATTCATCGTTGAGCGCCAGGCCGGCAATGGGGCCATCGTGCTCGGGAACAGGGGAAGTGACGATACCCAACTGCGCGAACAATTCCGGCCGACCGAGCGCGGCCTCACCCTGTTCCGTCATTGCCACCACACCCAATCCCTGACGCTCGTGAATGTCCGAGAGCAGCAGGAAATGTTCCTGAGCGACCAGCCCGGCGAGCGCACGACTCACCGGATGGCTGCTGGCAGATCCAAGACTGGCGGCGAGTTTCATCAAGTCACTGTGGTCTTCCAGCGGGCTGTCGATGGATTGCAAACGCAGGGTGCCGAATGTCAGGGTCCCCGTCTTGTCGACCACCAGCGAAGTCAGGTCCGACAGCTCTTCGAGGAACGCCGAACTACGGATCAGAATCCCGTGACGAGCCGCCACCGCCACACCGGCAATCGCCGTGGCGGGTGCGGATAACACCAGCGCACATGGACACGCCGCCACCAGCACCGCCAGCATCGCTTGCGCGTCGTTGGTGATGAACCAGGTCACGGCGGCCAGCAGCAACACCAACACCATATAGCTACCGGCATAACGCTCCAGCAGACGCGTAATCGGCGGCTTCGAACGCTCGGCGCTTTGCATCAGCGCGATGACTTTACCGAGGGTCGATTCGTTACCCGTGCGCGTCACTTCGATGCGCAACAGGCCGTCGAGGTTGATCGCCCCACCGAACACTTGCATGCCGACACCCGCTTCGATCGGAACCGATTCACCCGTGATTGATGCAGTGTCCAGGCTCGCCTGGCCAGACAACACGCGACCATCCGCTGGCACTCGATCACCCGCGCGCACTTCGACATGGTCACCCGGTTTCAGGGTCCTGTTGTCGACTTCAACGATGGAGCCGTCCGCCTGAACCTTACGCGCATGACTCCGGGTCAATTTGCCCAACGCGTGAATCGCCTCTTGCGAACCGATCACGCTGCGCTCTTCCAGCACGTGGCCGAAGATCATGATGATGGGCAGCAATGCCGCCGTGAGCAAATCCCCGGTCGCCCACGCACCGAGCATCGCGAGGGCGATCAACTGGTCAGTGATGCCATGCAAACTGGGAAAGCGCAGGCTGTACCAGGCCGAGCGCATCACCGGGACGGCGACCAGCACCGAAGCAAAACCCAACATTAATTGACTGACCCCGTTCTGCTCCGGCGCCAGCCAGCGCCAAATCAAGCCGAGCGCCAACAGGCCCAGGGCTAGCATCGCGAGGGTCAGCTGGCGTGCGGCACTGCGCTGTTCCGCTGAGGACAAGAGGCTCGGTGCAGCGGCGGTTTGTGCGGTCATTGAGTGGCTCCCTGAATGATCAGGCGGGAATCGTCTTTCGGATTGACCGTGGTGACCGAGCCGGCCTGACCGAGAATTTTCGGCATCCGCTCGCGGTAAATGCGCAACAGCATTTGTGGGTCGGTGCCCTGCTGTTGTGCCTTGGCCAGACTCAACACGGTTGCCGTGTCGGCCGAGGCTTTGGCCAGGCGTTCGCTTGCCTGCGCATGGGCCACTTGCAGCGCACGGTCGGCTTGTTCGTTGGCCGTCTGCGTTACTTTCTCAGCTTCGGTGCGCGCATTGGCCACAGCTTTATCCGCCTGCTGGCTGGCCGTCAAAACGGCATTGAAGGCATTGACCGCAGGCCCGGGCAAACTCGATTGCACATCAACCCGCCCGACTTCGATTCCAAGTCCTTGACCAGTCGCCTTCAGTTCGGCCAGACGTTGATTGATGCCTTGCACCAAATCACCGCGAAGTCTTTCACGGCGCTCCGCTGCCTGATTATCGGCGCCGATCAATTCCGGACGCGCGACCAGGATTGTGTCGAGATCACGCGCGGCCGTGAGTGCCACCGCGCTGCGGGTGACCAATCGATCTAGCGCTGGCAGCACATGCTCGCCTTGAAGAACGAAGGCATAGGGCTCAGTCACCTTGTAGAACACGCGCACGTCCAGTTGCACCACACCCGCGTCACCCGTCAGCAGGTAACCCGATCCGGCGAGTGCATCGCTGATCGGTGTGGCGAAACTCGCCGCTCGATCGGCCTGCACCGCATCAGCCGTTCGTAGCAAGTTTTCCACGCGACGCTCGATCACCCGATCTGCCGCCGGCAACAAAACCACCTGCTCAAAGGGGCTCGGCCAAGCCAATAGCAAACCGGCATTTTGAATTCGATCCAGTGCGCCAAAGTGCAAAACCACCGCCCGATTCTGCGGATCGATCTGCCGTACATTGGAGAACACCCAAGCCAATGCGGCCAAAACGGTCACCGCGTATAACGCGAGAAACGCCAAACGCCCGGCTTGAATCCAGGGGCTGCTTAACCCGTTTGTTCCACGTGGAACCAAATTCATGGCTGCGACCCGGGCTTGTTATCGAGCGCCGGCGGCCCATCAACCAACACCCGGAACGGCGCCGCATCAGTACGCAAAATCAGTTTGGTGCCAGGCGTGACGATGGTGCCCAAGGTGTCGAGTGAGCGCAGCAAGTTGTAGAGCTGCGGCGAACCCGCATAGGCACGGCCGTAAATCTGCGCGGCTTCGACACGGGATTGCGCCTCGATGTCGGCGGCTTTGACCGTGGCATCCGCCTGCACGATTCGCGCATCGCGTTCGGCGGCGGAGCGGATTTGCGCCGCCTCGCGCTTGCCGATGGCGGTGCGTTCGGTGGCGATTGTTTCACGCTCGGCGCGCATGCGATCGACCGTGGCGGTGAGCGTGACTGACGGCAAAGTAAGACGCTCAATGCCGACTTGCAGCACGCGAACACCATAAGTGGTCAGCAACTGCTGATCGATTTGCTGACGCAGCTGGGCCTCGAAGTCGGCGATGCGCACCTGACTGGCATCGGTATTGACCAGGTTGGCCAGATCAAAACTGCTGGCCGTAGTCTCCAACGCCGAACCGACAAACGTGCGAATTTGCCGCGCCGCTTCATCTGGCTGATTCTGCACCGCGCGCATAAAGCGCTGCACGTTGTCCGGATCGCCCTGCACCTGCCAGGCCACATACGCCTGAACGATAATGCGCAAACCATCCCGCGTGCCCACATCCTGCAAGCCGCTGGAGGTGGTGCGCAATCTCAGGTCGACGGGGATTGCCGCTTCAAACGGTGCTGGCCAACGCCAGCCAAGGCCGGGCTCAAGCAATACGCGTGACGGGTTGCCGAAGCGTGTGATGACCGTGGCTTCGCCTGATCTGACCTGCACCAGACTCGCCGCCGCGACGGCGAACGCCACCAGCAATGCAGCCCAACCCATGCGTCGCCACGGAAATGGGCCCGCGTCTTGTGGATCGCCATGGTGGTGATGGTGATGCCCATGGTGATGCCCGCCATGACCATGATCGTGGCCAGTGTGGTCGTCGTGATCGTGAGTGTGCGACTGGCTCAATTGGCAGCTCCTGGCTGAGCGGTTTTACGCGCAGGCGATGGGTCGGCCGGCAGCGTGAATGTGCGGAGGTCGATGGTCGGCGCGTTGCTGCTGCCGCCCAATCGATGATCGAGGACCAGCAACTTGGCATTGGCCAGGCCCTGGGAAAGTTGGCTGAGGTATTGCTCAAGCACAAAGGCCTGGCCGGCGCTGGCGTAGGCTTTTTGTTCGGCGCTGAATCTCAAGTCGGCCGCTTGGGCGGCGGCGTTGATTTCCCGCGCGCTGGCCGTCGCTTGATCGCGAGCGATACTGGCCTGCAATTGTGCCTGGTTGGTCGCTTCCGCTGCGGCACCGCGCTCGCGGGAGATCAATGCCTGAGCGCCAATTTGCGCCGCTTGCACACCGTGATACGCATTGGCAGCCCCCGCTGGCGGGTGAATGGCCTCCACCACGGTGGCGAGAATTTCCACGCCGCTGTCGAGTTTTTTCAGGTCCGTCTGCACCGCGCGGCCGATCTCTTCCGCCAGCCCTACCCTGTCCTCCCCGAGCAAACCATCGAGTGTTCTCGAGGCGAAATCGTGAACCAGAATGCGGCTGGCGGTGCTGCGAATCAGCGTTGGCACATCAGCACTGTTGTAGGTGGCAGCCAGCGCTTCCTGATCCGTCAGACCTATGCGGTAGACGAAGCGCACGTCCATGTTGACGATCTGGAAGCTCTGCTTGTTGGCACGGCTGCTGGCGATGACCTGGGATTTGTCATTCACATGGCTCGCGTCCCACAGACGATTGGCAATCGCCGGCGCCGGCCCTTCAGCCGGTTCGGCCACGATGGGCGCGGAGGCTTCGCCGACGCTGGTGGCCAACTCATGGACGACGCCATTCTCGACACTCAGCACTCGGCCTAACGGCCATGGCAAACCTGCATGCAGGCCGGGGCCGAACACTTCCACCGGTTTGCCGAAGCGCTCGTAGATTCCTCGCCCTTGCATGGGGATTTCGTGAATCCCGGTCAACGACCAACCGACGATGGACACCACCGCCAACACCGGCACAAACGCCCGCCGCATGTACGTGATGGCCCAGATCTGCCGCAGGTCGATGCCGAAGCGGTTGTGCAATTCGTGCTGCAATACCAGCAAAGGCTGCGGGGGCCAGCGCAGCATGTCCGCGACGAAGCTTCGCGCCAGCAACGCTGGCTCGAGTTGTTCACGCCGGGGACTGAATAGTGACAGTACTGCGCGCAACAACAATTCGACGGCGACCAAGCCCGGCAACACGCCAATCAACACGGCCAGTCGCACCGGCCAGACCGAGTTTTCGTTGCCGAATAACAGGCACATCGCACCGAATACAAGGCAAATGATCGCCACTCGGCTCAGTTGTGCCAACGCCGAGGCTTCAGGCCATTGCGCGTTGTTTTCCTGGGCCAGTTGCCGCTCCAGCACCAGCAAACCAAAGGCCAGCAATAATGAGAGCGCAGCGCCGACGGAGGCCGAAAGGCCCAACGCGGCGGGCGGCAGGGCAAGGTTCCAGGTTTGTTCGATGCTCAACACTGTCAGCGGCGCCCAGGCACCCAGCCACAACGTTGCCGGACCGATCTGACCCAGCACGTTGACCCATCGCTGACTGATCCGATCCAGTAACCGTTCGTACCAGCCCACCGGGGCAACTACTTCCTCAGTATCAACTTCCCGCACGACCGGATTCATCGCCCGCGCGCGCCACTGGGTGATCCATCCCGCCGATTGCAAACCAGCCATCAACACCAGCAAGCCGGCGCTCTGATTGACCAATAAAGCCGGCCACAGCGACTGCGGTGCAAACAACCCGACAAAAAACGCTAACACCCAGCCCGAGGCCACGAGAGCGCCCAGGCCAATGGCGAGCTGACGTAATCGTCTTCCTTGAAAAATCGCCTGCTGGAAACGCGGCAGCTCGGCTACGTGCGTCCCATCGACATCGAGATCGACTTGCATACCACCCCAGTGATTATCGTTGCTCAAAATGCATTTCGTTACGGTATAACGAAAGTCGTGAAATTTCCGTTTTTAAACGCGCTATCTAAAGGTGCTCAACCTGTCGTTTACCTGAAGCCTTGACCGAAATGCCTCGCAACGCACATATTACGTTCGTAATTTTCTTCAGGAACTACTTTTACCCATCCAGTCTTTTCCCATCCAGGAGTACATCCATGAGCACCTATGACGTCGTGATTCTGGGCGGTGGCCCCGGCGGCTACAACGCAGCCATCCGTGCTGGCCAACTGGGGTTGAAAGCGGCCTGCGTAGAAGGACGCTCCACCCTCGGCGGCACCTGCCTGAACGTGGGTTGCATGCCGTCCAAAGCATTGCTGCATGCCTCGGAGCTCTACGACGCAGCCATGGGTGCTGAATTCGCCAACCTGGGGATTGAAGTCAAACCTACGCTCAATCTCGCGCAGATGATGAAACAGAAGGATGAAAGCGTTACCGGGCTGACCAAGGGCATCGAGTTTCTGTTTCGCAAAAACAAGGTCGACTGGATCAAGGGCTGGGGGCACATCGACGGCCCGGGCAAAGTCACCGTGACCGACAGCCAGGGCGGCAAGACCGAACTGATCGCCAAGGACATCATCATCGCCACCGGTTCGGAGCCCACTCCCCTGCCCGGCGTGGAGATCGATAATAAACGCATCCTCGATTCCACGGGCGCCCTGTCGCTGGCTGAAGTGCCCAAACACCTGGTGGTGATTGGCGCCGGCGTGATCGGCCTGGAACTGGGTTCGGTATGGCGGCGCCTGGGTGCGCAGGTCACGGTCGTAGAGTTTCTCGACCGGATCTGCCCGGGAGTGGATGCCGAGGCGGGCAAAACCCTGCAGCGCTCCTTGAGCAAACAGGGCATCAACTTCAAGTTGAGTTCCAAAGTCACCCGCGCCGTCGCGTCCGATGCAGGGGTGCAGCTCAGCGTCGAACCCGCTGCCGGAGGCGCCGCCGAGGTGCTTGAAGCCGATTATGTGTTGGTGTCCATCGGGCGTCGGCCTTACACCCAAGGCTTGGGCCTGGAAAACGTCGGCCTCTCGACCGACAAGCGCGGCATGCTCGCCAACAAGGGCCATCGCACCGAAGCGGCCGGCGTCTGGGTGATCGGCGACGTGACTTCAGGGCCGATGCTCGCGCACAAGGCCGAAGACGAGGCGATGGCCTGCGTGGAACAAATCGTTGGCAAGGCCGGCGAGGTCAATTACGACTTGATCCCTAATGTGATCTACACCAAACCGGAACTGGCCAGCGTCGGCAAGACCGAGGAGCAGCTCAAGGCAGAAGGCCGTGCCTACAAGGTCGGGAAGTTCCCCTTTACCGCCAACAGCCGGGCGAAGATCAACCACGAAACCGAAGGCTTCGCCAAAGTATTGGCCGATGAACGCACCGACGAAGTGCTCGGCGTACACCTGGTCGGCCCGAGCGTCAGTGAAATGATTGGCGAATATTGCGTGGCCATGGAGTTCAGCGCTTCCGCCGAGGACATCGCGCTGACCTGTCATCCACACCCAACCCGCTCCGAGGCGTTGCGCCAGGCGGCGATGAATGTGGAGGGGATGGCGACGCAGATGTAATCCGACGAAGGGGGCACACGGCCTAGAGCGGCAAATGCTCAAGCGGTAATGCCCCCGGCGTCTTCACCGTGTGAATCGCAAAGTTGCTGCGGATGTCACTCACCCCTGGCAGTTTCAACAAACGTCCCGTCAGGAAGCGGTCATAGGCGCGCAGATCCGGCACCACCACTTGCAACAGAAAATCCGATTCCCCTGATACCAGGAACGCCGAAATCACCTCCGGCAACGCCGTCACCGCCAACCGAAAGGCTTCGGCCTGTTCATCGTTGTGGCGTTCAACCTTGACCCCCACGAACACGGTCAGCCCGAGCCCCACTTCATCGCGATCGAGATTCGCCTGGTAGCCCCGAATCACCCCGGCCTCTTCAAGCATCCGCACCCGGCGCAAACACGGCGACGGCGACAAGCCGATTTCCTCAGCCAATTGCACATTGCTCAGGCGACCGTCCCGTTGCAAGGCGGCGAGAATTTTTCGGTCGTAGGCGTCCAGTTTCATGACTTGGCAGATCCTGATGGTTTAGCTGTAATAACGTAGCAGGTTATGCCAATCACAGAAGCTTTAGAAGCAAACTACGCAACCACCTGCCTTGCCCTTCCGCCCTAGACTGCCTCTACCACATCGACAACGAACGGGGTGCAACATGGCAGGTCTCTGGCTGTTTTTCATGGCATTGGCGGTGGTTTACCTGTTGCCGGGCCCGGACATGATCCTGCTGTTGCAGACAGGTGCCCGTCACGGCAAACGCGCGGCGTTGGCGACGGCGGTGGGTTTGGGCATTGCGCGTGGCTGCCATGTGGCACTCGCGGCGCTAGGGCTCGCGGCGTTGTTCAAAGCGGCGCCCTGGACCTTCGAGGTTGTTCGGCTGGCCGGTGCCGCGTACCTGTTGTGGATCGGCATTCAATGCCTGCGAACCACGATGCTGCCGGCGCTGAACAATGCAGAAGTAAAACCCGCAGACACTCACTGGCGCGAAGCAATCCAGCGCGGTTTGCTGACCAACCTGCTCAATCCAAAAGCGCTGTTGTTTTGTTCGGTGCTGTTGCCACAGTTCATCGACCCTCATGCCGGGCCAGTGCTTGCGCAATTCGCGACCCTTGGCGTGGTGCTGGTCGGTGTCGGTTTGCTGTTCGACAGCGCGTATGCCTTGACCGGCGCCGCACTCGGCCGCTGGCTGCAACGCAGTCCATCGGCTCAACGCCTGCAGCAATGGTTGTTCGGCAGCCTGTTGATTGGCTTCGCAGTGCGCCTGACCTTCGTTCAACAGGCGTGATCAAGTCCGCGTTTTGCGCTTGTGACGATTGATCAGCACCAGTGCGAAAGCGGCGAGCAGCACAGCACCGCCTATTTCCAGCCACTTTTTGTAGGGCCGCAACAATGCGCGAATCGGGCTCAACGCCTGGGTCACGTAACGCTTGTCGGCATTCTGGAAATCCGGATAAGGGCAATGCTCACCAAAGAACATCGCCCAATCCACGTAGGGGCCTTCTTTGACATAGCGCTGATAGAACGCGCTCTTTTCTTCCTGCCCGCTATTCCACCCCGTCGCGGCGCAAAGCACGGCTGCAAAGGCCTGGCTGGTATGAGGCAAGTAATCGGCAGCACGACTGGCCAATGCATTCGCGGCATAACGGTAGTGGTAACGCAGATCGGGTTGGGCGGCGCTGGCCTGCTGGCGTTTGACTTCCTCTTCAGCCACCAGGGGACCGACCTTGAGCTCGCTGCTTTCAAGACTGTAATTGCCACCGAAGGTCGCGTAATCCGGGGACATTTCGTAACCCAACAACTCCATTCCGTTGAAGCGGGCCAGGGTCGCCGCGTTGTAGTACGCGAATGCGCGCTTGCTCGGCCACCATTTCGATTCGGCGTCACGGCGCAATTCCCCATACCACCGGGCCTGGTGTTGCAGCGTCGTATTGTCGAAATACCCCGGCGCTTCGTCGTAGCGCTCTTCACGCAGCAAACGCCGCCCGAGCAGGTCACGCAATTTCGCCGCCACCGGCAACGGCACGTAGTTATCGCGATCCTGTTGGGTCTGCGGTGGCGGCGCCGGCACTTGAGTGTCGACGTAATGTTTGAGTTCATCGACGGTCAGCACCCGCTCGGCGACTGTTGCGGCGTCGAACCAGTAAATGCCGTTGCTGCGATACAACTGATCGAACGCTTGCAGATAGTCTCCGCGTTGCAACGCCAGGATCGCGCTTTCGCCCTCGACCCGGCACTTGGGCTGGAGTGTTTCAAAATCCCAGGCTGGCGTGCGCCGCTCCCCCCATGATTCATTCTGCGGGAAGGCTTGCGCAGCCTTGGCATACGCGGCGGCGGCAGCGCCTTTATCGCCGTCGCGCAGCGCCAGTTTTGCCCGCAACCACCACGCCAGACCACCCTCGCCCGCGTGTTCAAGGAAGGCGTTGGCGCTGGCGTAATCGCCCTGTTGATAACTCACCGCCGCCAGTCGATCAGCATTATCGAGGCTGCCACGGGTGCTGTTTTGCAGCAGTTTGATCAGTTTCTGTTCATTCGGCGGTTGATCACCGAATGACCAGCCGAGTCGACTGATCAGCGAAGCCGTGACCAATTGCTGAACGGGTTTGCCCTTGAGCAACCCGGCTAATTGCTCCTCTGGCATTGCAGCCAGATCGTTCATCAACAGCTTCAGCGAGGTGTAGCCCACCGCCGAACCCTGCAGGTTTTGCGTGGCATAGAGTTCGATGGCGCTGTCCCAATCACCGGCCGTACGCGCCACGCGCGCTTCTTCGCCAAGGCTGGCAACCCCCAGTTCCATGGGGTCACTGAAGCCATCAATGCTCAGCTGACGGGTCTGCTCAAAGGCCTGACGAGCCTGACTGAACAGGTCGGCGCCAGCATCCGCTTCGGCACTCATGGCAAACAGCGCTCGCCCCAATGAGTAAGCGGCCCACGTGCTGCGCAACAGTCGTTCCCCGGCCGGCAGCGCCAACACTGCGTGGAAATATTCGGCCGACAGCGCATGATCACCGGTATTGAACGCCGCCGCGCCCGCCAGGTAGAACCTGAGTTCATCGGGTAACGTCGCGCCCTGTTCTTCAACCTGATGAGGATCAGTCAGCTCACGAAGCTGTTTTACGAGCGCTTGCTGCTCGGCCGTCAAACCAACCTGCTCGGCGTTGCTCCGCTGTTCAGCATAATCGGCGGCCTCCGCGTAAGCAGCAGTCTGGGTGATGGTTTTCAAACCAACGATGGCATGCCCGAGACGATTGACCTCGAAGTTGAAGTTCCCTTCCGGCAGCTCCTCCAGCGACTGTCCCCGATTGTCGAGCAGACGCATGGGGAAATCCGGCCCGCAGGCCAACGCCGAACCCATCGGCAAGCCGAGGCTCAGGCAAAGCAAATGGCGGGGCCAGTTACGGATGAACATTCGAACCTCCTTGATCAATATGTGCACAGCGCGCCCAACCGATGGCGCGTTGTCCGCCGGCCGGCAGTCGACCGTCGCGCAGGCGGGTGAAGGTAAGCAGATCGGGGCTCTGTTGCAATGCATAACCGGCCAGTGCATCGGCGCCATCACAATCCCGTACCGCGAGGGTCAGCCGCTCGGGCCAAGCTGTGTCGAGATTGCCCCGGTTGCTGACGCTGATATCAAACAGGCCTTCATTCGACGAGAGCTGCACGTTCAGGTGACTGTCGAGCGCATCGCCCCTTGCGACCGCACGCAGAGTCGTGAGGCTCCAGGCTCGTCGATCATTGGGCAGCGGCAGCCGAAACCAGATCAGGCCGGCCAGATGAGGTGGTGGATCGTTGCGTAACGCGCTGGCCAATTTACTCAGTTGGTGTGGGTCGGCCAGCAACTCCCTACGCTCACCGACGTGTTCGACGGGCACTTCGCTTTCCACTTCTGGCACGCCGCTGACCCGCGGCAACAGCGCCACGCCATACGCCGGCAGCGCCAGGTAAAAAGGTTTTGAAGTGATGCGGCTCCAGGCGCTGGCCCATCTTCTGGCCTGATCCGGGTCAAACAAACCGCGACGCGGATCGTTGACGGCGTGCACCTGCAGCACGCTGCTGTCGACTGTGGATAACAACGATGGCAACTCTGGGCTGTCGAGCCAGGCCGGCAACGCGGTGATACTCAGCGGCATTGATGCCGGCAGAACAACCCGCAGGTGTGTAAGAAATTCGCGGTAGGCCGGTAGGCGAGCGTTACCCGCATCGTGGTCGATTTCCACGCCGGCGAGCTGCAGCCCCAATCCTTGCCAGTCGCTGAGCAGTTGTTGAATCCGTGCGATGACATCGCCCTGATTCAGCGACTTGAGCTGGCCATCAAGGCGAATGACCGCAATCAGCGGCCGACCATCCTGTTTGAGCAGCGCCGGGTCGATTCGCGCCGGACTCCACCCAGCCTGCGGGAACGCCTGCAAGGCCAGGACCCGCACGGTCGAAAAATCCGCGCGACTGTCCTTGAGCGCGGCTTCGTGGGCGGGTGTCCATTGCCGCTGCCAGACGTAGAGTTGCTGATCGAGCGCTGGCCCGTCGTGTCGTTCGCAACCGGTGAGCAGCACCAGCGCTGCCAACAAGACAGCTAGGCGAGCGAGAAAAACCATAAAGCTCCTTGAATAGAATCAAATCCCTTGTAGCAGCTGCCGAGCCTGCGAGGCTGCGTTCGGCTGCGCAGCAGTCGTAATTCTGGGTACACGGTTTATCTGAAACACCGCGGCGTACCATTCTACGACTGCTTCGCAGCCGAACGCAGGCTCGGCAGCTGCTACAGGTCCAGCACCAAAGGCTGCGAGCCCTGTGCCGGAATCGCACAACAAATCAGCACATGTCCGTCGTCCGGCATTTCCGCTGGAGGCTGCGGATAATTCACCTGGCCGCTGATCAGACGCGTCTTGCAGGTTCCGCAGGAACCACCCCGGCAACTGAACTCCGGACGCAAGCCTCGGCTTTCCGCCAACTCCAGCAAACTGCCGCCATCGGGTTGCCAGCGGGCTTCCTTGGCAGAACGCTCGAACACCACCGGCACTGACGTGGTGGCGGCTGGGGGTTGCTCAATGACCACTGCATCCGGATCTGGCTGGCGGCGCAACGTCGAGGGGCCAAATGTTTCGGCATGAATCTGTGAGTCACGGATGTCCAGTTCCCGCAGACTGTCGTACAGCCCTTGGGTAAAACCTCCCGGGCCACAGAGGACAAAATCCAGCTGATCGTAGTCCTCAACCTCAAGCATGGACTTGAGCAATTCAGTGTCGATACGCCCGGTCAGGTCGAAATCTTCGCCCTCCAGCACGCCGGGTTCCGGCTGACTGAGTAGACGCAGGACTCTCACGGAGCCACCGGCGTCCTCGATCAGGCGATCCAATTCGGCACGAAAAGGTTGATCGGCCAGCGTGCGCGAACTCTGGAAAAACCATGTAGGCCGAATGGACCGGGTCCGTAGGCCCTGGTACACCACCTCCCGCGCCATCGAGAGCAAAGGCGTGATGCCTACGCCCGCCGCCAACAACACCAGCGGACGACGTTCATGGGGCGCCACGGTGAAGTGACCCTGCGGTGCACGGGCCTCCAGCAGATCTCCGACACGAAGCTGGTCATGCAGGTGCGAAGACACCAACCCTTCACGCTTCACACTGATACGGAAAAAATCATCCGACGGCGCACTCGACAGGCTGTAAGTGCGGATATGCACGTCACCGCCAATGTTGAACCGCAACGGCAAATGTTGACCGGCCTGAAACACGGGCAACCCGGCGCCATCGGCCGGCTCAAGATAAATCGAGAGAATGCTGTGGCTCTCCGCTTCGATCCGCGTTACCCGCAGCGGCCGCCAACGATCACCCAACGCCTGGGCTTGCAGCCGGGCATTGGCCTGCCCCCAGGTGCCGGTCAGCAAACTGGTGGGCGAAACACCGTCGAAGCGCCAGCGCAGGGCTAATGCTGCGGGTCGACGTACCACGTGTTCCACGTGGAACGTCCACAGACGCTCGGCGCCTTGAAAGGCTTCGACCTGTGGGCCTTCAAGAATAATTTCCGTGCGACCGCTGAGGTGCAGCAGGTCGCCCGAGTTGAAATCGATAAACAGCAAACCCGCCCGGGGATTGATCAGCAGATTGCCCAGGGTATTGAAGAACAGGTTGCCGGCGAAGTCCGGGATAGTCAGGCGATTGCCTTCTACCTGTACGAAACCGGCCTGGCCACCACGGTGTGAAACGTCTACCGAACGTTGGCCATCGA
Source organism: Pseudomonas sp. PB120 (assembly GCF_009761815.1). Taxonomy (GTDB): domain Bacteria; phylum Pseudomonadota; class Gammaproteobacteria; order Pseudomonadales; family Pseudomonadaceae; genus Aquipseudomonas. Next base: position 43,814 of record NZ_RWIN01000132.1, on the reverse strand, counting down.
CATCCACATAACTGGCGACAAAAAAGGTGTCGGCTCCGGCGATCATCGCCTGGGCCGCTTCATCCAGTGTGTTGAGATGCTGTGCGATGCGGGTCGCAGAGTCGGCCAGCGGTACGGAGCGAAACTGGCGCAATTGAATGTATTGCGGGCAATTGCCATAGGACTGTTCGACCGTGACTTCAAAGCCCTTGCTCGTCACTGCGCCCACACGACCATTGAGGCGGTTGCGACGCCGCGTGTGCAATTCGATTCCCAGCAGGCCGATGGCTGCGCCATCGTTCAACTGTGCCGGATCATCCGCCCCCGGCAAGCTATTGAATTGCAGCGCCCCGGGCACGGGTGAGTGAGCGAAACCCGGAGGCCCTTCAAGGATGCTCGCCCAAGGATTACCGTTGACGTCCACCGCGCCGTACAGCATGAACGGCAGTTGCTCATAGAATTTACGATGCTGGTCCGGCATCTCGGTGCGAACCACTCTGCGCCCCAACGTCTCCATTCGCTCGGCAACGCCGACGTGCTCCTGCAACTGTTTTTCGCCCGCGTGCCAAGGTGAACGTTCCATTACGGCTTCTCCCCCCGCGAAATTCGCGCAGTGTGAGGGGCCCGACAATGTCGGGCCGTCAGCGTCAGGCAGTTTTTTGCAGGCCGGCCACCGTGCGCGGCATGCCGACGAACCCCGGCAAGGCTTCGATGCGCGCCAGCCATGCCCGAATGTTGGCGTAGTCCTCAAGCGACACATTGCCTTCCGGTGCATGGGCGATGTAACTGTAGGCCGCGACGTCGGCAATGGTCGGCTCGCTACCAACCAGAAAAGCCGAACCCGCCAGTTCATGATCAATCAATTTGAGCCAGACGTGCGAGAAAGCGATCACCTCTTCAGCGTTATACGCCGCGCCAAACACCGTGATCAGCCTGGCTCGGCCGGGACCAAAGGCAATCGGTCCGGCCGCCACCGACAACCAACGCTGTACCTTGGCCGCGCCGAGCGGATCGGCTGGCAGCCAGCGACCGTTACCGTATTTTTGCGCCAGGTACACCAGAATCGCGTTCGAGTCGGCCAGCACCACGCCTTGATCATCGATGGCCGGAACCTGCCCGAACGGGTTAACCGCGAGAAACTCCGGCTGTTTGTGCGCCCCCTTGGCCAGGTCGACAAAAATCAGCTCCGTGGGCAGCTGCATCAGGGACAGCATCAGCTCCACACGGTGAGCATGGCCGGAACGTGGGAAGTTGTAGAGTTTGATCGCTTGCATGGTCGACTCCGCTGAAGGGTGGCGCTGCTCAGGTGTCAGCGCCGATGGAAGCCATCATCTACCCATCCTCAAAACAACAGAATAACCAGCAAACGCAATCGATTATTTCAGCTGGTGCAATAAACCATCAGTGCTACAAATCTGGGTGCTGACGCAGCGCATTCACCGCAAAATCTACAAAACTGCGAACCCGCGCCGGGGCCTGGCGCCCGCCTTGATACACCACGTGTATGGGAAGAGGCGGCAGTTCGAAGTCGGCGAGGATGATTTCCAACTCACCTGCAGCGACTTTACTCGCCACCTGATAAGACAGGACCCGGGTGAATCCCAGGTCCAGGCTCGCGGCAGTGATGGCCGCCTGATTCGCCGTTACCACGAGTCGCGGCTCCGGTCGAACGTTGACCGGCTCTCCCGCGTCTAGAAATGGCCAGGTGCGCTGCTGGCCAATGGCAGACGTTGCAATAACGGGGGCTTGCGCCAGATCCTGTGGATGACGGGGCCGCCCATGTGTCGCCAACAGCCTCGGCGAACCACACACAACTCGTCGCACTTCACCGACATGAATCGCATGTTGATTGCTATCGGGCAGTTCACCGATGCGCACTGCGACATCAATGCCCTCCTCGACCATGCTGACCACTCGATCGACCAGCAATCCGTTGATGCAGACCTCAGGAAATTGACTCAGATAGCCGACCATCAACGGGGTGACGAACAACTCCCCAAACAATACTGGCGCGGTAATCGTCAGTTGCCCACGAGGATGAGCGTGGCTGCCTGCGGCCGAATCCTCCGCTTCCTGCACCTCAGAGAGAATCCGCCGACAGTCTTCAAGATACCGCTGACCCGCCTCGCTCAAATGCACACTGCGCGTGGTGCGCGTCAGCAACAGCGTGCCAATGCGCTTCTCCAGCGCCGCCACCGCCCGCGTGACACTCGCCGCCGACATGCCCAAACGCCGCGCCGCCGCCGAAAAGCCCTGCTCTTGGGCGACGACAGCGAACACCTGCATTTCCTGGAAACGGTCCATGGGCACACCCTCAATCAGAAAAAAAAATCGCAACCATTGGCTGCGATTCTTTATGTTTCGATCACCTGTGGATAACTTATTCCACCGTCACCGACTTCGCCAGGTTACGCGGCTGATCGACGTCGGTGCCCTTCAGTACAGCGACGTAGTACGAGAGCAGCTGCAGCGGGATGGTGTAAAGGATGGGCGACAGGATGTCGTGGATGTGCGGCATGTTCACCACATGCGTCCCTTCCCCGTTGGTCATGCCGGCTTGTTCGTCTGCGAAGACCACCAACTGACCGCCACGAGCCCGGACTTCCTGGAGGTTGGACTTCAACTTCTCCAGCAGTTCGTTGTTTGGCGCCACGGTAACCACCGGCATATCGTTATCCACAAGTGCCAATGGGCCGTGCTTCAGCTCGCCGGCCGGATAGGCCTCGGCGTGGATATAGGAAATTTCCTTGAGCTTGAGCGCGCCTTCCATGGCCACCGGGAACTGCGCTCCCCGACCAAGGAACAGCGTGTGGTTTTTCTCGGCGAACAGCTCAGCGATTTTTTCGACAGTGCTGTCCATTGCCAAGGCTTCACCCAGACGAGTTGGCAGGCGACGCAATTCTTCGACCAGGGTGGCTTCGACGCCTTTGGCCAACGAACCGCGAACCTGGCCCAGGGACAGCGTCAGCAACAGCAAACCAACCAGCTGAGTGGTAAAGGCTTTGGTCGAGGCCACACCGATTTCACGACCGGCCTGAGTCAGCAGGGTCAGATCGGACTCACGCACCAGCGAGCTGATGCCGACGTTGCAGATGGCCAGGCTGGCAAGGAAGCCCAGTTCCTTGGCGTTACGTAGCGCGGCCAGGGTGTCGGCGGTTTCGCCGGACTGGGAAATGGTCACGAACAGCGTGTCGGGCTGGACCACCACCTTGCGGTAGCGGAATTCGCTGGCGACTTCGACCTGGCACGGGATGCCGGCCAGTTCTTCGAGCCAATAGCGAGCGACCATCCCGGCATGGTAACTGGTACCACAGGCGACGATCTGGACGTTGCGCACCTTGGCAAACAGCTCGGCGGCCTGCGGACCGAACGCCTGAACCAGCACGCCATTGGCGCTCAGACGACCTTCGAGAGTGCGTTGCACAACCGCCGGTTGCTCGTGGATTTCCTTGAGCATGAAGTGGCGGAACTCGCCTTTGTCGGCGGCTTCGGCACCGTCGCGGTACTGCACGGCTTCGCGCTCGACCGCCTTGCCGTTGACGTCCCAGATCTGCACGCTGTCGCGGCGAATTTCGGCGATATCGCCTTCTTCAAGATACATGAAGCGGTCAGTGACCTGACGCAGCGCCAACTGGTCGGAGGCCAGGAAGTTTTCCCCCAGACCCAGGCCGATCACCAGCGGGCTGCCACTGCGGGCGGCGACCAGGCGATCTGGTTGATCCGCGCTGATCACGGCCAGGCCGTAAGCACCGTGCAGTTCTTTCACGGTGGCTTTGAGGGCTACGGTCAGATCGCCAAGATCCTTGAGTTTGTGGTTCAACAGGTGGGCGATGACTTCCGTGTCGGTGTCTGACGTGAACACGTAACCCAGGGCTTTCAGTTGTTCGCGCAGGGCTTCGTGGTTCTCGATGATGCCGTTATGCACCACCGCCAGACCGCCCGAGAAAATCGGGTGGGCGTTGCGTTCACACGGAGCGCCGTGAGTGGCCCAGCGGGTATGGGCGATACCGAGTCGACCGATCAGTGGCTCGGCGGCGAGTGCCAGTTCCAGCTCACTGACTTTCCCAGGACGTCGAACGCGTTCCAGCTTTTCGTCATTGGTGAAGACCGCCACGCCGGCGCTGTCATAACCACGGTATTCCAGGCGCTTCAGGCCCTCGAGCAGGATGGCGGTGATGTTACGTTCTGCGACCGCGCCAACAATTCCACACATGCTATTTCTCCTGACTGACAGCCGCGCAAATCAATGTGATGCCGCGGGCCTGAATCTGATCACGTGCCTCAAGCGGCAGGCGATCATCGGTAATTAGGGTATGGACGCTGCTCCACGGCAGCTCCAGGTTAGGAATCTTGCGGCCGATCTTGTCAGCCTCCACCATCACGACGACTTCACGAGCGACTTCAGCCATGACCCGGCTCAATCCCAGCAGTTCGTTGAAGGTGGTTGTGCCGCGCACCAGGTCGATACCATCGGCGCCGATGAACAACTGATCAAAGTCGTAGGAGCGTAGTACTTGCTCGGCCACCTGCCCCTGAAAGGACTCGGAGTGAGGATCCCAGGTACCACCGGTCATCAACAGGACGGGCTCGTGTTCGAGTTCGCTCAAGGCGTTGGCGACATGCAGGGAGTTGGTCATTACAACCAGGCCCGGCTGTTGGCCAAGTTCCGGAATCATCGACGCGGTGGTGCTGCCGCTGTCGATGATGATCCGTGCATGTTCGCGAATCCGAGTGACGGCGGCGCGAGCGATGGCCTGTTTGTACTTGGAGACCGGCTGGCTGATATCGGCCACAAGTTCTTGCGGCATGGTGATAGCACCGCCATAGCGGCGTAACAACAGACCGTTGCTTTCAAGTGCCGCCAGATCCTTGCGGATAGTGACTTCCGACGTCTCGAAGCGCTTGGCCAACTCATCCACGCTGACTTCGCCCTGCTCATTGAGCAAGGCGAGGATGTTGTGACGGCGTTGAGGCGTGTTGCGCTTCGACATGATTAAGTTTCGTTTCGAAAGATAACGTAAGCAATCAAAACCTATTGTCGAAACTCCGTCAAGCGCGAAGCGATAAAAAGATCTGTGGATAACCTAAAGGAGCGAGCTTGCTGGCGATGATTCCGAGCGCGACGTTCTTCCAATGCGCACGCGTTATCGTTAACGCCATCGCGAGCAAGCTCGCTCCTACAGGAAATGTGGATAACTCAAGCTTTCTTTATCTTCTCCGGCCGCTTCCAGCCGTCGATGTTCTTCTGCCGCGCACGGCCCACCGCTAATTGTGAGTTATCCACATTCTGGGTAATCGTCGATCCGGCGGCGGTCGTTGCACCATTGGAGATATCCACAGGAGCTACCAACGAGTTGTTGGAACCGATAAACACATCCTCACCCAATACGGTTTTCCACTTATTGGCGCCGTCATAGTTGCAAGTGATGGTACCGGCACCAATGTTGGTCCGAGCCCCAACCTCAGCATCCCCCAGGTAGGTTAAATGGCCGGCCTTGGCACCTTCGCCCAAATGAGCATTTTTCAGCTCGACGAAGTTACCCACATGGGCCCGAGCCTCAAGAACAGTCCCTGGACGCAAACGTGCGAACGGACCGGCATCGCTGCCTTCACCGAGAATCGCGCCGTCGATGTGGCTGTTGGCCTTGATCACCACGCCTTTGCGCAGGGTGCTGTCCTTGATCACGCAATTCGGACCGATCACCACGTCGTCTTCGATAACGACCTTGCCTTCGAGGATCACGTTGATATCGATCAGCACGTCACGACCCACAGTGATTTCACCGCGAACATCGAAACGGGCCGGGTCACGCAGGGTGACGCCCTGTGCCATCAAACGACGGCCGGCGCGAAGCTGGTAGTGACGCTCAAGGTCGGAAAGCTGCTTACGATCGTTGGCGCCCTGCACTTCCATGGCGTCGTGAGGTTGCTCGGTCGCCACCACCAGGCCATCGCTGACCGCCATGGCAATCACGTCGGTGAGGTAATACTCGCCTTGGGCATTGTTGTTGGAGAGTCGACTCATCCAGCCGCTCAACCCTTCGACCGGCATCGCCAGAATACCGGTATTGCCTTCCGTGATGGCACGCTCGGTTTCGTTGGCGTCTTTCTGTTCAACGATAGCGGTCACGTTACCCGCGGCATTACGAACGATGCGGCCGTAACCGGTCGGGTCGTCCAGTTCGACGGTGAGAAGTCCCAGTTGTTGCGGCGCTACTTTCTTCAGCAGACGCTGCAATGTTTCGACTTCAATCAACGGCACATCACCGTAGAGAATCAGCACGGTATCGGACTTGATGAACGGCACAGCCTGGGCGACCGCATGACCGGTACCCAGTTGTTTGTCCTGCAGGACGAAATTCAGATCATCCGCCGCCAGGCGCTCACGTACGACGTCGGCACCGTGGCCGATCACGACATGAATGCGCTGTGGATGGAGTTGCCGGGCGCTGTGGATAACATGGCCGAGCATCGAATTGCCGGCAATCGGATGCAGCACTTTCGGCAAGGCCGAACGCATGCGTGTGCCTTGGCCAGCGGCGAGAATAACGATTTCAAGAGACATGACTGGCTACCAATCCTGACTGGTCAGAAACAGCGACCAGGTGATGAAAGTCGGAAAAGAAAAAAGGGTAGCCGAGGCTACCCTTTTTAATCAATCGCACAACAAGTCGATGGCGAATTAACCGCCAAACTTCTTGCGGATCTGCTGGACGGTGCGCAGCTGAGCTGCAGCTTCGGCCAGACGTGCGGCAGCAGAACCGTAATCGAATTCTGCACCACGTTCATGCAAGGCCTTCTCGGCAGCCTTAACGGCTTCCTGAGCGGAGGCTTCATCCAGGTCGGCGGCACGTTGCACGGTATCGGCAAGCACCTTGACCATGTTCGGCTGAACCTCGAGGAAACCACCGGAGATGTAAAACACCTCGGCTTCCCCGCCCTGCTTGATCAGGCGGATCGGACCTGGCTTGAGATTAGTGATCAGCGGCGCGTGACCCAGGGCGATACCAAGATCACCCAGTGCACCGTGCGCAATCACCATCTCGACCAGGCCGGAAAAGATCTCCCCTTCCGCACTGACGATATCGCAATGGACTGTCATAGCCATCTGATTGCCTCAACCTAAATTAGCGCCCGTTGCCGGGCGCCGGGATTACAGTTTCTTGGCTTTCTCGATCGCTTCTTCGATGCCGCCGACCATGTAGAACGCTTGTTCTGGCAGGTGGTCGTAGTCACCGTTGAGGATGCCTTTGAAGCCAGCAATGGTGTCTTTCAGGGAAACGTATTTACCCGATGCACCGGTGAAGACTTCAGCCACGAAGAACGGTTGCGACAAGAAGCGCTGGATCTTACGAGCACGGTTTACCAACTGCTTGTCGGCTTCCGACAGCTCGTCCATACCCAGGATCGCAATGATGTCCTTCAGTTCTTTGTAACGCTGCAGAACATACTGTACACCGCGAGCAGTGTCGTAGTGGTCCTGGCCGATTACGTTCGGGTCCAGCTGGCGCGAAGTCGAGTCGAGTGGATCGACCGCTGGGTAGATACCCAGGGAAGCGATGTCACGGGACAGAACGACGGTGGCGTCCAAGTGGGCGAAGGTGGTCGCTGGCGACGGGTCAGTCAAGTCATCCGCAGGTACGTATACCGCTTGGATCGAGGTGATCGAACCGTTTTTGGTCGAAGTGATACGCTCTTGCAGAGTACCCATCTCTTCGGCCAGGGTCGGCTGGTAACCTACTGCGGAAGGCATACGGCCCAGCAGTGCGGATACTTCAGTACCGGCCAGGGTGTAACGATAGATATTGTCGACGAACAGCAGAACGTCGTTACCTTCGTCACGGAACTTCTCGGCCATGGTCAGGCCGGTCAGTGCTACGCGCAGACGGTTACCCGGCGGCTCGTTCATCTGACCGTAAACCAGTGCCACTTTGTCCAGAACGTTGGAATCCTTCATCTCGTGGTAGAAGTCGTTACCCTCACGAGTACGCTCACCCACACCGGCGAACACGGAATAACCGCTGTGCTCGATGGCGATGTTACGGATCAGTTCCATCATGTTTACGGTTTTGCCTACACCGGCACCACCGAACAGACCAACTTTACCACCCTTGGCGAACGGGCAAACCAGGTCGATAACCTTGATGCCGGTTTCCAGCAGGTCGTTGCCGCCCGCTTGTTCAGCGAAGGTTGGCGCAGGACGGTGAATGCCCCAGCGCTCTTCGGTGTCGATCGGGCCAGCTTCGTCGATCGGGTTGCCCAGTACGTCCATGATCCGGCCCAGAGTCGCTTTACCGACCGGTACGGAGATGGCTGCGCCAGAATCGGTGACTTCCAGACCGCGCTTCAAGCCCTCGGTGGAACCCATCGCAATGGTACGAACCACGCCGTCGCCCAGCTGTTGCTGAACTTCCAGGGTGGTTTCGGCCGCGCTCACTACTTTCAGCGCGTTGTAGATGCTCGGTACGCTGTCGCGTGGAAATTCCACGTCGATAACGGCGCCGATGATTTGAACGATACGTCCGCTACTCATAGCTGGATCCTCTGAATATTTGAACCGTTAAACCGCGGCAGCGCCGCCGACGATTTCCGAGATCTCTTGGGTGATCGCAGCCTGACGCGCCTTGTTGTAGATCAGCTGCAAATCGCTGATCAAATCACCGGCGTTGTCGGTAGCGTTCTTCATCGCGATCATCCGCGCAGCTTGTTCAGCCGCGTTGTTCTCGACCACCGCCTGGTAGACCTGCGACTCCACGTAACGGACCATCAAGCCGTCAAGCAGCTCTTTGGCGTCCGGTTCGTACAGATAATCCCAGTGGTGCTTGAGTTCTTGATCCGGGGTTGCCACCAATGGAATCAACTGCTCCACGGTAGGCTGTTGCGTCATGGTGTTGATGAACTTGTTGGACACAACGCTCAGACGGTCGATACGGCCATCCAGGTAGGCATCCAGCATCACCTTGACGCTGCCAATCAGATCATTGATCGATGGCTCTTCACCCAGGTGGCTGATAGCTGCTACGACGTTGCCGCCGAAGTTGCGGAAGAAAGCCGCACCCTTGCTACCCACTACACACAGATCGATCTCGACGCCGTTTTCACGGTTTTTCGCCATGTCCTTGACCAGGGCCTTGAACAGGTTGGTGTTCAAGCCACCACACAGACCACGGTCACTGCTCACCACGACATAACCAACACGCTTTACTTCACGGTCGATCATGAATGGGTGGCGATATTCCGGGTTAGCGTTGGCCAGATGGCCAATAACCTGGCGGATGCGCTCCGCATAAGGACGGCTAGCAGCCATGCGCATTTGTGCCTTGCGCATTTTACTGACCGCCACTTTTTCCATGGCGCTGGTAATCTTTTGCGTGCTTTTGATGCTCGCAATCTTACTGCGAATCTCTTTTGCGCCTGCCATGTAACACCTATCAGGTTAGCAAGCGGGAGCCTTGCGGCTCCCGCTGCGGCTTACCAGGTTTGGGTGGCCTTGAACTTCTCGATACCGGCTTTCATGCCAGCGTCGATTTCGTCATTGAAGTCACCCTTCACGTTGATCTTCGCCATCAAATCGGCGTGATCGCGGTTGAAGAAAGCAATCAGCGCTTGTTCGAAGCTACCGATCTTGGCGATTTCAACGTCAGTCAGGAACCCACGCTCAGCGGCATACAGCGACAGCGCCATGTCAGCGATCGACATTGGTGCGTATTGCTTCTGCTTCATCAGCTCGGTAACGCGCTGACCATGCTCAAGTTGCTTACGGGTCGCTTCGTCCAGGTCAGAAGCGAACTGGGCGAATGCTGCCAGTTCACGGTACTGAGCCAGGGCGGTACGGATACCACCGGAAAGCTTCTTGATGATCTTGGTCTGAGCGGCACCACCCACACGGGATACCGAAACACCGGCGTTCACTGCAGGACGGATCCCGGAGTTGAACATGGCCGATTCCAGGAAGATCTGACCGTCGGTGATGGAAATCACGTTGGTCGGAACGAACGCGGAAACGTCGCCAGCCTGGGTTTCGATGATCGGCAGTGCGGTCAGGGAACCGGTTTTGCCGGTCACTGCGCCGTTGGTGAACTTCTCTACGTATTCTTCCGAAACGCGGGATGCGCGCTCCAGCAGACGGGAGTGGAGATAGAACACGTCGCCTGGGTAAGCTTCACGGCCTGGTGGACGGCGCAGCAGCAGGGAAATCTGGCGGTAAGCCACTGCTTGCTTCGACAGATCGTCATAAACGATCAGCGCGTCTTCACCGCGGTCGCGGAAGTATTCACCCATGGTGCAACCGGAGTACGGTGCCAGGAATTGCAGTGCTGCAGATTCCGAAGCGCTCGCAGCCACGACGATGGTGTTAGCCAGTGCGCCGTTTTCTTCCAGCTTGCGAACCACGTTGGCGATGGTCGATTGCTTCTGACCGATCGCTACGTAGACGCAGAAAATGCCGCTGTCTTTCTGGTTAATGATCGCGTCGATCGCCAGAGCGGTTTTACCGATCTGACGGTCACCGATGATCAGCTCACGCTGGCCACGGCCGACAGGAATCATGGCATCGACAGCCTTGTAGCCAGTCTGTACAGGCTGGTCTACCGACTTACGCCAGATCACGCCTGGAGCAACTTTCTCGACCGCATCGGTCTCGGTGTTGTTCAGCGGACCTTTGCCGTCAACTGGGTTACCCAGTGCGTCGACTACGCGACCCAGCAGTTCCTTACCAACCGGAACTTCGAGGATGCGGCCGGTGCACTTGGCGCTCATGCCTTCAGCCAGAGACTGGTAGACGCCCAATACAACGGCACCTACGGAGTCTTGCTCCAGGTTGAGAGCCATACCGAAGACGCCGCCCGGAAACTCGATCATCTCGCCGTACATTACGTCGGCCAGACCGTGAATCCGCACGATACCGTCAGACACGCTGACGACAGTGCCTTCGTTACGGGCTTGGGAGGTCACATCGAGCTTGTCGATGCGGCCCTTGATAATTTCACTTATTTCGGAAGGATTGAGTTGCTGCATTGCTCTGCTGCCCCTTCAAACTCAAGATTTCAATGCTTCGGCAAGGCTCGCGAGTTTGCCGCGAACCGAGCCATCGATAACCAGGTCGCCGGCGCGGATGACAATGCCCCCAATAAGGGATTTGTCTTCCTCGACTTGCAGGCGCACTTCCCGGTTGAGTCGTGCACTGAGAACCTTGGCGAGTTTGTCTTGCTGTTCTTGGTTCAATGCAAAAGCACTGGTCACTTCAACGTCTACCGACTTCTCTTGTTCGGCCTTGTACAGGTCGAACAGAGCGGAAATCTCCGGCAAAAGCGGGAGACGGTCGTTTTCGGCAACGACGTTAATGAAGTTCTGTGCCTTGGCATCAAACTTGTCGCCGCACACGTCAATAAACGTGGCGGCCTTGTCTGCGCTCGTCAGTCGCGGGGCCTTGAGCACGCGCTGCATGGTGTCGTCTTGCGACACTGCTGCAGCCAGGCCGAGCATGGCTGACCAAGAGGCCAGTTGCTGGTGGGCCTGGGCGTGCTCGAAGGCTGCCTTAGCGTAAGGTCGGGCCAACGTGGTCAATTCTGCCATGATCGCCCTCGCTTAAATTTCAGCAGCCAGTTTGTTTACCAGCTCCGCGTGCGCGTTTTGATCGATTGTGGCACCCAGGATCTTCTCGGCGCCGCCAACGGCCAGAGCACCCAATTGGGCACGCAGCGCGTCTTTGACACTGTTCAGTTCCTGCTCGATCTCGGCCTGAGCCTGAACCTTCACACGGTCAGCGTCGATACGGGCTTTTTCAACAGCCTCTTCAACGATCTGGTTACCGCGTTTCTTGGCTTGCTCAATGATTTCAGCTGCCTGAGCTTTTGCTTCGCGCAGTTGTTGACCCGCTTTATCTTGGGCCAATTCCAGGTCGCGAGCTGCTCGGGCGGCAGCGTCCAGTCCATCCGCGATCTTCTTCTGACGTTCGTGCAAAGCCGCGATGACCGGAGGCCACACGAACTTCATGCAAAACAGTACAAAAATGAAGAACGCAACGGACTGGCCAATCAGGGTTGCATTAATGTTCACGCCAACACCTCGCTCGTTCGTTACACATCACACCAATTACTCGACGATTCGAGTAATTAGCCAGCGAGTTGACCAACGAATGGGTTCGCGAAAGTGAAGAACAGAGCGATACCAACACCGATCATGGTTACGGCGTCGAGCAGACCGGCAACGATGAACATTTTAACTTGCAGCATTGGAACCATTTCTGGTTGACGCGCTGCGCCTTCCAGGAACTTGCCGCCCAACAGGCCGAAACCAATTGCGGTACCCAGTGCGCCCAGGCCGATCAACAGTGCAACAGCGATAGCGGTTAGACCAACTACAGTTTCCATCTTTCCTCCCGACTTTTACGTCGTATGGTTTAGGTTTTTTAGATTTTAAAGCGGTAAAACAAATCGTTTCATAGCCCTGTTCGGGCACCCACTCGTTTGACCGAGTGGGACATCAGACTAGTCGAGACTGGCCTTAATGGTTCTCTTCGTGCGCCATCGACAGGTAAACGATGGTCAGCATCATGAAGATAAACGCCTGCAGGGTGATGATCAGGATGTGGAACACAGCCCACGCCCACTGCAGAACTACGCCCAGGCCGCTAAGCCAGAGCAGACCACTGCCGAACATCACAGCGATCAGAATGAAGACCAGCTCGCCGGCATACATGTTGCCGAACAGACGCAGTGCCAGGGAGATAGGCTTGGCGACCAGCGTCACGAACTCCAGCAGGAAGTTCACCGGAATCAGCAGAGCCTGAACGAAGATGTTCTTGCTGCCGAACGGGTGCAGGGTCAGTTCGCCGATGAAGCCGCCGATGCCCTTGACCTTGATGCTGTAGAAAATGATCAACGCGAACACCGACAGGGCCATGCCCAGGGTGGCGTTCGGGTCAGTGGTCGATACCGCACGGAACGGAATGTGCGAATCGCCAGTGATCAGGATGGCCAGGTGAGGAATCCAGTCGACCGGAATCAGGTCGACGGCGTTCATCATGAACACCCAGACGAAGATGGTCAGTGCCAGCGGTGCAATCACCGGGCTACGGCCATGGAAGCTGTCTTTCACGCTGCCATCGACGAATTCGACCAATACTTCAACGAAGTTCTGCAAAGCACCAGGCTGACCGGAAGTCGCTTTCTTTGCCGCCATGCGGAAAAGAAGAACGAAGATCAGACCCAATGCGACCGACCAGCCGAGGGTATCGACGTGGAAAGCCCAGAAGCCCATTTCCTTGGCTTCTGCTGCGGTGTGGGCAAAGCCCCAGCCGCCGGTAGGGTGCTGACCGAAAGTCAGGTTCTGCAAGTGGTGCTGGATATAGCCCGAAGCGGTTGTTTCTGCCATGGTTGCCTCAAACGCCCTAAGGTCTCGAAAGTCTTGTTCTCATCAGCAGGGGCGCGAACCAGCTGACCAGTTGGGTCAACACGAAGACGCCGAATACAGCTAGCGGCGCCAATGGCTTCACACCTGCGAACGTCAATGCAAAGAGCACTGCGGTCAAAATCAGTTTGCCCGCCTCGCCGGCATAAAAAGACCGGACGATGGCTTGAGCTGCTCGGGCGCCGGAAAACCGAAATGCCCTGTGAGCGAAATAAACATTGGGCAGCAAGGCTATCAGGCCTCCGCAAAGTCCTGAGTACCCGGCAACGACTCCGCGCCATTGCCAAAGCGCCAAAGCGGCGATCAGCAAAACGACAAACTGAGCCATTAACACCGGAAAAACTGCCAGGCGATGGAACGGCAAGCGGTTTGGCGTGCGGCTATCCATCACTATTGCTCTCCAATGGTCGGCTGCCAGAATTCAATAACTTGGCATAATTTGTGCCGACAAAATGCGCGCAGAGTATAGGGGCGGATCTGCCCCTATTCAACTGTCAGGTAGTGATTTCCGACTGCGCGCTACATGAGGAAATGTTTCAGCGAATATGTGCAAGCACACCCTGAAGCTCATCGAGGGAGTTGTAACCGATTACCAACTGCCCTTTCCCCTTCTTACCGTGGCGGATCTGCACCGCAGAGCCTAGACGCTCAGCCAAACGTTGCTCGAGCCGGGCGATATCCGGGTCCGGCTTTACCGGTTCAGCAGGTGCCGGTTTACCACTCAACCACTGGCGAACCAGTGCTTCAGTTTGGCGCACGGTCAGCCCGCGTGCGACAACATGTCGCGCCCCTTCAACCTGTTGATTTTCCGGCAAACCAAGCAAAGCACGCGCATGACCCATTTCCAGGTCACCGTGGGACAGCATGGTTTTGATAACTTCCGGCAACGCGATCAAGCGTAGCAGGTTGGCGACGGTCACGCGGGACTTGCCCACTGCTTCCGCGACTTGTTGCTGAGTCAGCTGGAATTCCTGCTGCAAACGCTGCAGTGCAACCGCTTCCTCGATGGGATTCAGGTCTTCGCGCTGGATGTTCTCGATCAGCGCCATGGCGATAGCGGTTTCATCCGGTACATCGCGAACCATGGCCGGGATGGTTTCCTGGCCGGCCTGCTGGCTGGCGCGCCAGCGACGTTCACCCGCGATGATTTCGAAGCGACCGCTACCGATCGGACGCACCACGATCGGCTGCATAACGCCCTGGGCCTTGATCGACTGCGCCAACTCTTCCAGCGCCTGAGGATCCATGTCCCGGCGTGGCTGGTACTTGCCGCGCTGGATCAGGTCCAGGGGCAGGTGCTGCAGTTCGCGTAGATCCGCCTGTACGGCTTGCTCTTCGAGCGAGCTGACAGTCGGACCGCTCAGCAGTGCATCCAGTCCACGTCCGAGACCTCGTTTCTTGACGGCCATGGGGATTCCTTAAGTTGCCTGAGCAGCGGCGATGCGTGAGTTTTTGCGTTGACGGCGAACCATCTCGCCCGCCAATGCCAGATAGGCAATCGCGCCCCGCGATGTTTTGTCGTAGGCCAGCGCCGGCATGCCATAGCTTGGCGCTTCGGCCAGGCGGATGTTGCGTGGAATCACCGTATCGTAGAGCTGCTCGCCGAAGTGTTCCTTGAGCTGCGCCGAAACGTCGTTCATCAGGCTCAGACGCGGGTCGTACATGGTCCGCAGCAAACCTTCGACTTTCAGGTTCGGGTTCAGCAACTCAGCGATGCGCTTGATGTTATCCACAAGGTCGCTCAAGCCTTCAAGCGCGAAGTACTCGCACTGCATGGGGATAATGACCCCATCGGCGGCGACCAATGCGTTCAGCGTCAGCATCGAAAGCGACGGCGGGCAGTCGATCAAAATGTAATCGTAGTTTTCACGGATTGGCGCCAACGCGCTGCGCAGGCGGCTCTCCTTCATCTGCATTTCCAGCAGAACCACTTCAGCCGCTGTCAGGTCGCGGTTGGCCGGCAACAACTGGTAACCACCGTGCTCGGAGAAATGCATGGCCTGAGCCAGGTCACACTCGCCGATCAACAGGTCGTAGACCGAGTTCTCCAGGCCGTGTTTATCCACACCGCTACCCATGGTGGCGTTGCCCTGTGGATCGAGATCGATCAGCAAAACCCGACGCTTGGTAGCGACCAGGGAAGCTGCGAGGTTGATGCAGGTGGTGGTTTTACCCACACCACCTTTTTGGTTCGCAATCGCGAATACCTTAGCCATTCTTGCTTGTGTTCCCAATCATGCCGTGCGGCGCAGTATCAGCAGATGGCGTTGGCCTTGGCAACCAGGTACGGCCAGGGCGTGTTCGCTATCGAGGTGGAAGTCTGCCGGCAATGCTACCAGCTCATCGGCCGGATGAACGCCCTTCATTGCCAGCCAGCGTGTATCGGCATCCCCGAGGTGGCGCGTCCAGTTGCTGAAGTTCTCCATGCTGCTGAACGCCCGGGAGATGATCCCGTTGAAAGGCTGTGCAGGCTGGAACGCTTCGACGCGACTGTGGATAACCTGGAGGTTATCCAGTTTGAGTTCGAGTTTGACCTGGGTCAGGAAGCGGGTTTTCTTGCCGTTGCTGTCCAGGCAGGTCACTTGCGAGTCTGGAAACAGGATCGCCAACGGAATGCCCGGCATGCCGCCGCCGCTACCGACGTCCAGCCAGCGGCCGTCTTCGATGAACGACATCACGCTCAGACTATCGAGCAAGTGACGGGACACCATTTCATCCGGATCGCGCACCGCGGTCAGGTTGTAGGCCTTGTTCCATTTGATCAACAGGGCCAGATAACCCAGCAGCTGCGCGTGCTGGGCTTCGGTCAATGTGACACCGAGCTGGCGAGCACCTGTGGATAACTCTTCGGCGTGTTGCGAGGTGACCAACGAACTCAAGCGCTTTGCTCCAACTGACGGCCCGCGCCGCGTTTTTTCAAATGAATCATCAACAGCGAAATCGCTGCCGGTGTGACGCCCGGAATGCGTGACGCCTGGCCCAGAGTCTCTGGACGGGTCGCACCTAGCTTGCTCTGGATCTCTTTGGAGAGACCGGAAATGTTCGTGTAATCGATATCCACAGGCAGCTTCGTATCTTCACTGGCCCGCAGACGCGCGATTTCGTCTTGCTGACGATCGATGTAACCGGCGTATTTGGTCTTGATTTCGACCTGTTCGGCGACCTGTGGATCTTCTGCGCCCCCGCCAGTGACGGCGATCAGGCCCGCGTAGTCGATTTCCGGGCGGCTCAGCAGGTTGAGCAAGTTGTACTCGTGGGTCAGCGGTGTACCGAACTTCTCGGAAATCGCATCGCCCTGCTCGGTGCCCGGACGAACCCAGGTGCTTTTCAGGCGCTGTTCTTCGAGGTCGATACTTTCGCGTTTCTTGCAGAAAGCCGCCCAACGCGCATCATCGACCAGACCCAGTACGCGGCCTTTTTCGGTCAGACGCAGGTCTGCGTTGTCTTCGCGCAGAATCAAACGGTACTCGGCGCGGGACGTGAACATCCGGTACGGCTCTTGGGTACCGAGCGTGATCAGGTCGTCGACCAATACTCCGATGTAGGCTTCGTCGCGACGCGGGCACCAGGCATCTTTGCCCTGCGCACGCAGTGCCGCGTTGGCCCCGGCCAGCAAACCCTGGGCGCCGGCTTCTTCGTAACCGGTCGTGCCGTTGATTTGTCCGGCGAAGAACAAGCCGCCAATAACTTTGGTTTCGAGGCTGTACTTCAGGTCACGCGGGTCGAAGTAGTCGTACTCGATGGCATAACCCGGGCGAACGATGTGCGCGTTTTCCATGCCGCGGATCGATTGCACGATCTGCAATTGCACGTCGAACGGCAAGGATGTGGATATCCCGTTCGGGTACAGCTCGTGCGTGGTCAGACCTTCCGGCTCGATAAAGACCTGATGGCTTTCCTTGTCGGCAAAGCGATGGATCTTGTCTTCGATCGATGGGCAATAGCGCGGACCGATGCCTTCGATCTCACCGGCAGCGGAATACATCGGCGAACGGTCGAGGTTCGCGGCAATGATTTCGTGGGTACGGGCATTCGTGTGGGTAATCCAGCAACTGACCTGCCGTGGATGCTGTTCCTTGTTGCCCATGAACGACATCACCGGAATCGGCGTATCGCCCGGTTGTTCGGACATCACCGAGAAATCCACAGACCGGCCGTCGATACGCGGCGGAGTACCGGTTTTCAAGCGACCCACACGCAGTGGCAGTTCACGCAGACGGTGAGCCAGCGCGATCGATGGTGGATCACCGGCGCGACCGCCGGAAAAATTCTGCAAACCGATGTGGATAAGTCCACCAAGGAACGTACCGGTGGTCAACACCACGGAATCGGCGAAGAAACGCAGGCCCATTTGGGTGACAACACCACGAACCTGGTCCTGTTCGACGATCAGGTCATCGGCGGCTTGTTGAAATATCCACAGGTTCGGCTGGTTTTCCAGAATTTCGCGGACAGCGGCTTTGTACAGAATCCGGTCTGCCTGAGCGCGAGTTGCACGCACGGCGGGGCCTTTACGGCTGTTCAACACGCGAAACTGGATGCCGCCTTTATCGGTAGCCATGGCCATCGCGCCGCCAAGGGCATCGATTTCCTTGACCAGATGGCTTTTGCCGATGCCACCAATGGCGGGGTTGCAGCTCATGGCGCCGAGGGTTTCCACGTTATGCGTCAGCAACAGGGTTTTTGCCCCCATACGTGCTGACGCCAGTGCTGCCTCGGTACCGGCATGACCGCCGCCGATGACGATCACTTCAAAACGGGAAGGGAAATCCACCACGCACCTCGTGCCTGCTTAAGTAGGTAATTCAGGAATAGTTTGGGCCCAGGTTTATGGACCAGGTCGGCAAGTATAGGGACTTCGCCCTTCCTAAAGAACCCTTTGCACAAAATTTAACCAGCTGTGGAGAAGTCGCGGTTATAGAAATTAAAAAGAGAGAAATTTATTAAATCTTTGTTTTTATGTTTATTTCTACTGGGCATAGTTTCTGTGGATAGATTGATACAGGCCTTTAAATTCAATGTGTACAGAGATTCAAAACCCTGTGGTCATGTGCCAAGGAGGCCCTTGGATAACCGGTGTAAGCCTGTGGATGAAAGGGGTGGTTATCCACAGATGCGGTTATCTTCAGTTTTCAGACCCTGTTATCAACTGCCCTTAGTGGCAGTTATTCACAGGGCTTAATCCACAGAAAAGCGCTCGATGACCAAATTCCAGGCACGGAAAATTCGCTCAAGCACAAATAATTTGCTCGGCACTGGGAGATATTTGAAGAAAGGGAGGGTACAGACAGGCACGAACGGCCTGTCTGTGGACAGCGGGAGGGTTACTTGCCGATGCAGAAACTGGAAAAAATGCGTCCAAGCAGGTCATCGGAGCTGAAGGCACCGGTTATTTCGCCCAAAGAATGCTGCGCTTGTCGTAAATCCTCGGCCAGCAGTTCGCCCGCACCCGCCAGGGTCAGCTGCGCACGGCCGTGCTCGAGGGAAGCACTGGCATGTCGCAGGGCTTCCAGATGACGTCTGCGAGCGCTGAAGCTGCTCTCCGATGTCTGCTCGTAGCCCATACAGCTTTTGAGGTGGTCACGCAGCAGTTCCAGGCCGGTGCCGGCAGACTTTGCACTGAGGCTGATGGTGACGTGGCCATCTTCACTGACTTCCAGGGCAATCGGCTCGCCCGTGAGATCTGCCTTGTTACGGATCAGCGTGACTTTGGCCGGGTCCGGACGGGTTTCCAGAAACTCTGGCCACAGTGCGAACGGATCAAGTGCCTCCGGGGCCGTCGCGTCGACGACCAACAGCACACGATCAGCCTCGCCGATGGCTTTCAACGCCCGTTCAACGCCGATTTTTTCCACATGGTCATCGGTATCCCGCAGGCCTGCGGTGTCGACAACGTGCAGTGGCATGCCATCGATGTGGATATGTTCGCGAAGGACATCCCGGGTGGTGCCGGCAATCTCGGTGACGATTGCAGCCTCTCGACCCGCCAGCGCATTCAGCAAACTGGATTTACCGGCATTCGGGCGACCAGCGATCACCACGGTCATGCCGTCACGCAACAATGCACCCTGCCCGGCTTCACGCAGTACAGTGGATAACTCGTCACGCACTTTATCGAGCATGCTCAGTACATGGCCATCGGCGAGAAAGTCGATTTCTTCTTCCGGGAAGTCGATAGCGGCTTCAACATAGATCCGCAGGCCAATCAGCTGCTCAGTGAGGTTATGCACACGTGCGGAGAATGCGCCTTGCAAGGAACGCAGTGCATTTCGTGCTGCCTGTGCAGAACTTGCCTCGATCAAATCAGCGATCGCCTCGGCCTGAGCCAGGTCGAGCTTGTCATTGAGAAACGCGCGTTCGCTGAATTCCCCCGGTCGGGCCAGCCGACATCCCAGCTCCAGGCACCGTTTGAGCAGCATATCCAGCACGATCGGGCCGCCGTGGCCCTGGAGTTCCAGCACATCTTCGCCGGTAAACGAGTTCGGACCGGGGAAATACAGTGCGATGCCTTGGTCCAGCACCTCGTCGTTTTCACTGAGGAACGGACCATAGTGGGCAAATCGCGGCTTGAGTTCGCGACCGCCGAAGGCCTTGGCAGCGACGCTCGCCAGTGGCCCCGAAATGCGGACGATGCCTACACCGCCGCGACCTTGAGCGGTGGCGACGGCGGCGATGGTTTCACGAGGAACGCTCATAAACCGGTATCCAGACAAAAGTGACAGATAGCAAAACGCCCCACTAGGGGGCGTTTTGAGTGGTTATCCACAGTGTAAATCAAGCGGCTGCTTTGGTAGCTCGTTCGATTTTACGTGTGATGTACCACTGTTGGGTGATGGACAGGCAGTTGTTGACTACCCAATACAGCACCAGACCTGCAGGGAACCACAGGAAGAAGAAGGTGAAGATGATTGGCATCAGCTTCATCACCTTCGCCTGCATCGGATCCGGAGGTGTCGGGTTCAACTGCTGCTGGATGAACATGGTTGCGCCCATGATGATCGGCAGAATGAAGAACGGATCCTTGATCGACAGGTCGGTAATCCACAGCATGAACGGCGCTTGGCGCATTTCAACGCTTTCGAGCAGAACCCAGTACAGCGAAAGGAAAACCGGCATCTGCACGAGGATTGGCAAGCAACCACCCAGCGGATTGATCTTCTCTTTCTTGTACAGCTCCATCATGGCTTGCGACATTTTCTGCCGGTCGTCGCCATGTTGCTCTTTCAGTGCGGCCAGTTTAGGTGCCACTGCGCGCATACGAGCCATGGATTTGTAGCTGGCAGCCGACAACGGGAAGAAAAGCCCTTTGATCAGCATGGTCAGGAAGATGATCGACCAGCCCCAGTTACCGACGATCGCGTGGATATGTTGCAGCAGCCAGAAGATTGGCTGGGCAATGAACCACAGAATGCCGTAGTCGACAGTCAGTTCCAGGCCTGGGGACAACTCTTTCAACACAGCCTGGCTTTTCGGACCGGCGTACAGCACAGCGCTGGTTTCAGCTTTTGCACCTGGTGCGACAGTGATTGCTGGCGCGGTGTAGCCGATGATGTAGTTGCCTTTGCTGTCTTTACGGGTCTGGACGACATTGTTTTCGCCCTTCGCCGGAATCCACGCGGTCACGAAGTAGTGTTGCAACCAGGCAACCCAACCACCGTTAACGGTTTCTTTCAGCTGAGCCTTGTCCATGTCCTTCATCGACACTTTCTTGTACGGCTCGTTACTTGTCCACAGGGCGGCGCCCAGGTAAGTCGCGGTGCCGGTGGCCGTGCTGGAAGAAGGATCGGAACTGGCGTCACGCTTCAATTGCGCGAACATCGCACCCGACCAAGGCTTGGCGCTTTCGTTGTCGATCACGTAGGAAACGGTGACGTCATACAGGCCACGTTTCAAAGTGAAACGCTTGATGTAGTTGACGCCGTCCTTGCTGAACTTCAGGTCCACGACCAATTGGTCCTGACCGTCAGCCAGTTGGTAGATCTTCTTCTCCGAGGAGTAAACCGGACGACCGGCAGGACTTGCGTCCGGACCGTCGGTACCAATCAAACCACTTTGAGCCAGATAAGTCCGTTCGTTGCCGTTATCGAACAGCTGGAATGGAATCTCCGGATGGTCCTGGCGACGTGGATACAGCGGCAGCGTCAGCTGGGCAACATCGCCACCCTGTGGATCGATAGCCAGGTTGAGCACATCCGTTTTGATCTGGATGAGGTCTTTGCTTACCGCTACTGGTGTTTCAGCAGGTGCGGTAGCACTGGTATCGCTTGCGGCGCGTGGAATGTCGTCACTGACAGAAGCATTATTGCCAGTCGCCGTGTCCGGTAGGCCCGGTGCGGTAGTACTGGAAGCAACATTCTGAGTCGGCAGGGCAGCCTGGCCATAGTCCTGGTTCCATTTAAGAACCATAACGTAGGACACGATTGCCAGGGCGACGATCAGGATCGTGCGTTTGATATCCATGATTACTCGGCCATCGAAGAAGAACGGGAGGTAGGGATAGATGGAACCGGGTCATAACCACCGGGATTCCACGGATGACAGCGACCTAAACGACGAAAGGTCAGCCAGCCACCGCGCAGAAGGCCATGATTTTCTATGGCTTCATACGCGTAGCAGGAACAACTGGGGTAGAAACGACAGTGACTGGCCATCAGAGGACTAATGGCATAGCGATAAAACTGGATCGGAACGAGTGCCAGTTTACGCATCGGGACTGTCTACCCCTACAGTTTCGGCTTTGACTGCTGGTACCGGCGTGCTGCGTGCCAGACGCTTCCAGAGTTTGCCGAAATGCTGAATCAATTCGGGGTTTTCTACGTCACCCAAACCTTTGCGCGCGACGATAACAATGTCCCAGCCGACCAGTGAATCCTGGTGCAGACGGAACGATTCGCGCATCAGACGTTTGAGGCGATTGCGCTCGACGGAGAGCTTTACGCTCTTTTTCCCGATAACCAGCCCTAGACGGGGGTGATCGAGATCGTTATTGCGCGCAAGGAGCAGGAGATTTTTCCCCGGAACCTTGCCGGTAGGGGAGTCAAAGACTGCCTTGAAATGCCGGGGAGTAAGCAGACGCTTTTCCCGACTGAAGTCCTGACTCACCTCCAGTGCCGGCTTATCAAACTGCCAGACGCGCACGACCTTTGGCGCGACGACGCGACAGAACGGCACGACCGTTCTTGGTAGCCATGCGAGCACGGAAACCGTGGGTACGAGCGCGTTTGATAGTGCTTGGTTGGAAAGTACGTTTCATTGTCGTGTTACCTGGTTCGTCCACAACGGGCCGGAATGGCCCCCGTTTTAAGAGACCGGGGATTCTAGAGAAAGCAAGCCTCTAGGTCAATTTCCAACCAACGTTTCCTTATAAATAGATCTCCAGGCGTTTGGCGCTGCATCGTCCTTCGCTAGATATAAAAATAAAGAAGGGAATTATTTAAAGCTTTTCTGTAAAGCTTATAAAAGCTAGGGAAGCGATCATCTGTGGATAACTGGCTCTAGCCCTTAAAATACAAGCTGTACAGAGAATGACAACTACAGTGGAAAACGGTGGTAACCCTGTGCTGCGCTGTCGGATAAGCTGTGGGCGAAAGGGCTTGTTATCCACAGGTGAGTTATCCACTGAGCTTACCCCCCACTTGTGCAATGAGCTCAGACCCGGTTATCCACAGAGCTTATGCACAGACCATTGGTCGTCTTTTTTTCGTATAAGGCGCTGATTCTTCTTGAGTGACGGACACGCTACGTGTGGATAAGTCGGCGTCTGGTCGCTACAATGGCCGCTTGTTTTTGCCTCACCGGCTTTCAACTTAGGGGATATCCGTGTCAGTGGAACTTTGGCAGCAGTGCGTGGAGCTTTTGCGCGATGAGCTGCCTGCCCAACAATTCAACACTTGGATCCGTCCACTACAGGTCGAAGCCGAAGGCGACGAGTTGCGTGTCTACGCACCGAATCGTTTTGTTCTCGACTGGGTCAACGAAAAGTACCTGGGCCGCGTCCTTGAACTGCTGGATGAGCACGGCAATGGCTCAGCGCCTGCGCTTTCCTTATTAATAGGTAGCAAACGCAGTTCGGCACCGCGCGCCGCGCCCAATGCGCCCTTGGCCGCCGCAGCGTCCCAGGCTCAGGCTGCTCAAGTACCTGCCAGCCCGTCGGCGCCGGCACCGGTAGCGACACAGACCAAGCGTTCGACGCAAAAAGTGGCTGAGGTCAGTGAAGAGCCGTCTCGCGACAGCTTCGACCCAATGGCCGGCGCCAGCTCGCAGCAGGCTCCGGTTCGTTCCGAGCAGCGCACGGTGCAGGTCGAAGGTGCGCTCAAGCACACCAGTTACCTGAACCGCACCTTCACCTTCGAAAACTTCGTTGAGGGTAAGTCCAACCAACTGGCGCGGGCTGCGGCCTGGCAGGTGGCGGACAACCCCAAGCACGGTTACAACCCGCTCTTCCTTTATGGCGGCGTCGGCTTGGGTAAAACTCACTTGATGCACGCTGTGGGTAACCATCTATTAAAGAAGAACCCGAATGCCAAGGTCGTGTACCTGCATTCCGAGCGCTTCGTGGCCGACATGGTCAAGGCGCTGCAACTGAACGCGATCAACGAGTTCAAGCGTTTCTACCGCTCGGTGGATGCGTTGCTGATCGATGACATTCAGTTCTTTGCCCGCAAGGAGCGTTCGCAGGAAGAGTTTTTCCACACCTTCAACGCTCTGCTCGAAGGTGGCCAGCAGGTCATTCTCACCAGTGACCGCTACCCGAAAGAAATCGAAGGCCTTGAAGAGCGCCTTAAATCCCGCTTTGGCTGGGGCCTGACCGTTGCCGTAGAGCCGCCAGAGCTGGAAACCCGTGTTGCGATCCTGATGAAAAAGGCCGACCAGGCCAAAGTCGATCTGCCCCACGACGCGGCGTTCTTCATTGCCCAGCGTATTCGTTCCAACGTCCGTGAACTGGAAGGCGCGCTGAAACGCGTAATCGCCCACTCGCACTTCATGGGGCGCGACATCACCATCGAGCTGATTCGCGAATCCCTGAAAGACTTGTTGGCACTGCAAGACAAACTGGTCTCTGTGGATAACATTCAGCGCACCGTCGCCGAGTACTACAAGATCAAGATCTCCGACCTGCTGTCCAAACGTCGCTCACGTTCGGTCGCTCGTCCGCGTCAGGTTGCCATGGCACTGTCCAAGGAGCTCACTAACCACAGCTTGCCGGAAATCGGCGATGTGTTTGGTGGCCGTGACCATACGACTGTTCTGCACGCCTGCCGCAAGATCAACGAACTTAAGGAATCCGACGCGGACATCCGCGAGGACTACAAGAACCTGCTGCGTACACTGACCACTTGATGAACACCAGCGCAGCTTATTAAGGCAAGGGACTAGACCATGCATTTCACCATTCAACGCGAAGCCCTGTTGAAACCCCTGCAACTGGTCGCAGGCGTCGTCGAGCGCCGCCAGACCTTGCCGGTGCTCTCCAACGTGCTGCTGGTTGTCGAAGGCCAGCAATTGTCGCTGACCGGTACCGACCTGGAAGTCGAGCTGGTCGGTCGTGTGCAACTCGAAGAGCCGGCTGATCCAGGCTCCATCACCGTGCCTGCGCGCAAGCTGATGGACATCTGCAAGAGCCTGCCTAACGACGCGCTGATCGACATCAAGGTCGACGAGCAGAAGCTGGTGGTGAAGGCCGGCCGCAGCCGCTTCACCCTGTCGACACTGCCAGCCAACGATTTCCCGACCGTTGAAGAAGGCCCGGGTTCGCTGACCTGCAGCCTCGAGCAAAGCAAACTGCGCCGTCTGATCGAACGCACCAGCTTCGCCATGGCCCAGCAGGATGTGCGTTACTACCTGAACGGTATGCTGCTGGAGGTTTCTGAAGGCATCATCCGCGCTGTGGCCACTGACGGTCACCGTCTGGCCATGTGCTCGATGAAGGCTGATATCGGTCAGCCGGATCGCCATCAGGTGATCGTCCCGCGCAAGGGCATCCTTGAACTCGCGCGCTTGCTGACCGAGCCAGACGGCATCGTCAGTATCGTCCTGGGCCAGCACCACATTCGTGCGACCACCGGTGAATTCACATTCACCTCGAAACTGGTCGACGGTAAATTCCCTGATTACGAGCGCGTCCTGCCAAAAGGCGGTGACAAGCTGGTACTCGGCGATCGTCAGGCCCTGCGTGAAGCGTTCAGCCGTACCGCGATTCTGTCCAACGAGAAGTACCGAGGCATCCGACTGCAACTGGCCAACGGTCAGCTGAAAATCCAGGCGAACAACCCGGAACAAGAGGAAGCGGAAGAAGAAGTGGGCGTCGAGTACAACGGCGGCAATCTGGAAATCGGCTTCAACGTGAGCTATCTGCTCGACGTGCTGGGCGTGATGACCACCGAGCAGGTTCGCCTGATCCTGTCTGACTCCAACAGCAGCGCGCTGGTGCAAGAGTCCGACAACGACGACTCGGCTTACGTTGTCATGCCGATGCGCCTGTAATCATGCTTAGCAGAAGCTAGATGTCCTTAAGTCGCGTCTCGGTCACCGCGGTGCGCAATTTGCACCCGGTGACCTTCTCCCCCTCCCCCCGAATCAATATTCTTTACGGCGCCAACGGCAGCGGCAAAACCAGTGTGCTGGAAGCCATTCATTTGCTGGGGCTTGCCCGTTCGTTTCGTAGCACCCGCCTTTTACCGGTTATCCAGTATGAGCAGCTTGCCTGTACGGTGTTCGGTCAGGTGGAGTTGGCCGAGGGTGGGCATAGCGCCCTGGGAATATCACGCGATCGCCAAGGGGAGTTTCAGATCCGTATCGATGGGCAGAATGCTCGCAGTGCGGCGCAGCTGGCGGAAATCCTTCCTCTGCAGCTGATCAACCCGGACAGCTTTCGCTTGCTCGAAGGTGCGCCGAAGATCCGCCGGCAGTTCCTCGACTGGGGCGTGTTCCACGTGGAACCGCGATTCATGTCCACCTGGCAGCGCTTGCAGAAGGCCTTGCGCCAGAGAAACTCTTGGCTGCGGCATGGTACACTTGACGCCGTTTCGCAAGCGGTTTGGGACAGGGAACTGTGCCAGGCCAGCGCTGAAATAGATGAATACCGCCGCGCCTACATCAAAGCTTTGAAACCAGTCTTTGAACAGACCTTGAGCGAATTGGTTGAGCTGGAAGGTTTGACGCTCAGCTATTACCGGGGCTGGGACAAGGACCGCGAACTAAGCGCCGTGCTCGCTGGGTCTGTTCAGCGGGATCAGCAAATGGGTCATACCCAGGCCGGACCACAACGCGCTGATTTGCGCCTTAGATTAGGCGCACATAACGCTGCGGACATCTTGTCCCGCGGACAGCAAAAGTTGGTGGTGTGCGCATTGCGTATTGCCCAAGGGCATTTGGTCAGCCAGGCCCGACGCGGCCAGTGTATTTATCTGGTGGATGATCTGCCGTCCGAACTGGACGAGAACCACCGCCGCGCGCTTTGCCGCTTGCTGGAAGACTTACGCTGCCAGGTGTTTATCACTTGTGTAGATCACGAATTATTGAGGGAAGGCTGGCAGACGGAAACGCCAGTCGCCCTGTTCCACGTGGAACAGGGCCGTATCACCCAGACCCACGACCATCGGGAGTGAAGGCATTGAGCGAAGAAAATACGTACGACTCAACGAGCATTAAAGTGCTGAAAGGCCTGGATGCCGTACGCAAACGTCCCGGTATGTACATTGGTGACACAGACGATGGCAGCGGTCTGCACCACATGGTGTTCGAGGTGGTCGATAACTCGATCGACGAAGCTCTCGCCGGCCACTGCGACGACATCAGCATCATTATTCACCCGGATGAATCCATCACCGTTCGCGACAACGGCCGTGGTATCCCGGTAGACGTCCACAAAGAAGAAGGCGTTTCGGCAGCCGAGGTCATCATGACCGTGCTGCACGCCGGCGGTAAATTCGACGACAACTCCTACAAAGTATCCGGCGGCCTGCACGGTGTAGGTGTGTCGGTTGTAAACGCACTGTCCAAGGAACTGGTCCTGACCGTTCGCCGCAGCGGCAAGATCTGGGAACAGACTTACGTCCATGGCGTCCCGCAAGAGCCGATGAAAATCGTTGGCGAGAGCGAAACCACGGGCACCCAGATTCACTTCAAGCCATCGGCTGAAACCTTCAAGAATATCCACTTCAGCTGGGACATCCTGGCCAAGCGGATTCGTGAACTGTCCTTCCTCAACTCTGGTGTTGGCATCGTCCTCAAGGACGAGCGCAGCGGCAAGGAAGAGCTGTTCAAATACGAAGGCGGCCTGCGTGCGTTCGTTGAATACCTGAACACCAACAAGA
The DNA here is from genome assembly GCF_009761815.1 of Pseudomonas sp. PB120. GTDB lineage: Bacteria > Pseudomonadota > Gammaproteobacteria > Pseudomonadales > Pseudomonadaceae > Aquipseudomonas. The sequence continues at coordinate 16,110 of NZ_RWIN01000132.1, read as the reverse complement.
CTGCGGTCAACCAGGTGTTCCACTTCAACATCCAGCGTGAAGACGGCATCGGCGTGGAAATCGCCCTGCAGTGGAACGACAGCTTCAACGAGAACCTGTTGTGCTTCACCAACAACATTCCACAGCGCGATGGCGGTACTCACCTGGTGGGTTTCCGTTCCGCACTGACGCGTAACCTCAACACCTACATCGAAGCTGAAGGCCTGGCGAAGAAGCACAAAGTCGCGACCACCGGTGACGATGCCCGTGAAGGCCTGACCGCGATCATTTCGGTGAAGGTACCGGACCCGAAGTTCAGCTCCCAGACTAAAGACAAGCTGGTGTCTTCCGAAGTGAAGACCGCGGTCGAACAGGAAATGGGCAAGTACTTCTCCGACTTCCTGCTGGAAAACCCGAACGAGGCCAAACTGGTCGTCGGCAAGATGATCGACGCGGCACGTGCGCGTGAAGCGGCGCGTAAAGCCCGTGAGATGACCCGTCGCAAAGGCGCGCTGGATATCGCCGGCCTGCCGGGCAAACTGGCTGACTGCCAGGAAAAGGACCCTGCCCTCTCCGAACTGTACCTCGTGGAAGGTGACTCTGCTGGCGGCTCCGCCAAGCAGGGACGTAACCGTAAGACCCAGGCCATCCTGCCGTTGAAGGGCAAGATCCTGAACGTCGAGAAGGCGCGTTTCGACAAGATGATCTCTTCGCAGGAAGTGGGCACCTTGATCACCGCGCTGGGCTGCGGCATCGGCCGCGACGAGTACAACATTGCGAAATTGCGTTACCACAACATCATCATCATGACCGATGCTGACGTCGACGGTTCGCACATTCGTACCCTGCTGCTGACCTTCTTCTTCCGTCAGCTGCCAGAGCTGATCGAGCGTGGCTACATCTACATCGCTCAGCCACCGCTGTACAAGGTCAAGAAAGGCAAGCAAGAGCAGTACATCAAAGACGACGACGCCATGGAAGAGTACATGACGCAGTCGGCCCTGGAAGACGCGAGCCTGCACCTGAACGAAGAAGCCCCGGGAATCTCCGGTCCGGCCCTCGAGCGTCTGGTGAATGACTTCCGTCTGGTGATGAAGACCCTCAAGCGTCTGTCGCGCCTGTACCCACAGGAATTGACCGAGCACTTCATCTACCTGCCAGCCGTGAGCATGGAACAGCTGTCGGACCACGCAGCGATGCAGGACTGGATGGCCAAGTACGAAGTCCGTCTGCGCACCGTCGAGAAGTCTGGCCTGGTTTACAAAGCCAGCCTGCGTGAAGACCGTGAACGTAACGTCTGGCTGCCAGAGGTCGAACTGATCTCCCACGGCCTGTCGAACTACATCACCTTCAACCGCGACTTCTTCGGCAGCAACGACTACAAAACCGTCGTTTCCCTGGGCGCTCAATTGAGCACTCTGCTGGACGAAGGTGCGTACATCCAGCGTGGCGAGCGCAAGAAGCCGGTCACCGAGTTCAAGGAAGCACTTGAATGGCTGATGGCTGAAAGCACCAAGCGTCACACCATCCAGCGATACAAAGGTCTGGGCGAAATGAACCCGGATCAGCTGTGGGAAACCACCATGGACCCAAGCCAGCGCCGGATGCTGAAAGTGACCATCGAAGACGCCATTGGCGCGGACCAGATCTTCAACACCCTGATGGGTGATGCGGTCGAGCCTCGTCGTGACTTCATCGAGAGCAACGCACTGGCAGTTTCCAACCTGGATTTCTGATTCGGTCGGTTCTCCAAAAAAAGGCCAGCGCATGCGCTGGCCTTTTTTTGTCAGATTTTTTCAGCTCGCCCACCCAATAAGAGCAACCTGTTCCACCCAATTTACACGCATAAAAAAACCGGCTATATCAGCCGGTTTTTTTACGTCCGAAAAAAACTTATGCACCATTTTCGGTATTTTATGAGTTTAAGAAATATGTATATAAATCATAAGCTTAAAAACTGATTCAGCGGGTTTTCAGCAAAACGGTACACAGGTTATCCACAGAAATCAGACAGCCACTTGATCACCTGGTGCGGGAGCCTGCGGAACGGGTGGAAGTGATCCCATTTCCCGCTGCATTTGCTCGTTCCAGCTCTGCACCCGATCATTCAGATCGGCAATGGCTCGCGGGCCGCTGCCCTCGGCGTACATCGGCTTGCCGATGATCACAGTGATGACGCCCTGCTTCTTCGCCCAACCGGTTTTTGGCCAAAACTTGCCAGCATTGTGCGCAACCGGCAGTACCGGAAGTGCGGCGTTGACCGCCAGCGCGGTACCACCGCGTGAGAACTTTCCGATGGTGCCATAGGGAACGCGCGTCCCTTCCGGGAAGATCAGCACCCATACGCCATCCTTCAGCAGTTCATCGCCCTTCTTCGCCACATGCTTGAGCGCGGCTTTCGGATTGTCGCGGTCGATGGCGATCGGACGCAGCATGGCCATGGCCCAGCCGAAGAACGGCACAAACAGCAATGAACGCTTGAGCACCTGGCTCAACGGCTCGAAATAGGCCGACAGGAAGAACGTCTCCCAGGTGCTCTGGTGATTCGACTGAATCACGCACGGCTGGTCAGGTACGTTCTCTGCACCCTTCACTTCGTAGCTGATGCCCAGAAAGACTTTGCTCAGCCACAAGGCGCAGCGGCACCAGTAGACGTTGATGAAGCGATAGCGCGCCTTGAAGGGCAGGAACGGCGCGATAAAAAAGCTCAGGCTGCACCAGAGCAAAGAACTGGTGCCCAGCAGCAGGTAAAAGAGGAAGGTTCTGATGGCCTGCAGTATCGACATGGCGACGTTTACCGTGCGGGCTCTGCCCGTCTATATAAAGCGCAACCCCGATCAATCCTTGGTCAGGAATCTCGAAAGCGCTTTAATTGTGGATAAGTTCTGCGGCAATCGCCGCAAGATCGTCAAAAATCAAGGTGCCCACCGGTAGGGTCTTGCCCAAGGTTATTTCACCTTTTCCGGTTTTTACCAAAACTGGCTGAGAATCGACGGCTTTGGCGGCTTCCAGGTCACCGAGACTGTCGCCGACGAACCATAGATTAGTCAGCGATACGTTGTAATGCGCGGCGATGGTTTTCAGCATCCCGGGTTTTGGCTTGCGGCAATCGCAGCCTTCGTCCGGCCCATGCGGGCAATAGACGATCAGCCCGACTTCCCCACCCTGCTCCGCCACCAGCGAGCGCAAGCGCGCGTGCATGGCGTCCAGGGTGGCGATGTCGTAATAGCCACGAGCGATGCCCGACTGGTTGGTAGCGACCGCTACCGTCCAGCCGGCCTTGCTCAACTGCGCGATGGCCTCGACCGAACCGGGGAGCGGAATCCACTCCTCCACCGACTTGATGTAAGCGTCGGAGTCGTAATTGATCACCCCGTCCCGATCGAGAATCAGCAGTTTCAAACAGTCTTACCCCAGCAACGAAATGTCGGCGACGCCGAGGAACAAGCCACGCAGACGCGCCAGCAGCGCATAGCGGTTAGCCCGGACCTTGGCATCTTCGGCGTTGACCATTACCGCTTCGAAAAACGCATCTACCGGTTCGCGCAGTGCTGCCAGGCGCGCCAGCGATTCGCTGTACTGACGCGCAGCGGCCATCGGCTGGACAGCCTGGTCAGCCTGCTGGATCGCCGAGTACAAGGAGAATTCGTTGGCGTTGTCGAAGTACTTGGCTTCAACGACCGTCGGCACCGAGCCTTCGACCTTGCTCAGCAGGTTCGAAACGCGCTTGTTCACTGCCGCCAGGGCTGCTGCTTCCGGCAATTTGCGGAAGGCTTCAACTGCCTGGACACGCTGATCGAAGTCCAGCGCCGAACCCGGCTTCAGGGCACGCACCGACAGGTAAGTGCCGACGTCCACGCCTTCGTCTTCGTAACGGGCACGCAGACGGTCGAAGATGAACTCCAGCACCGAATCGTTCAGGCCGGCAGCCTTGACCTTGGCACCGAACGCATTCACGGCGAATGCCACGGCGTCGTTCAGGTCGAGGTCGAGCTTCTTGTCGATCAGGATGCGCAGCACGCCGAGTGCAGCACGGCGCAGGGCATACGGGTCTTTGCTACCGGTTGGCAGCATGCCGATGCCGAAGATGCCGACCAGGGTGTCGAGCTTGTCGGCGATGGCGACGGCCGCACCGGTCAGGGTGGTTGGCAGTTCAGCGCCAGCACCGCGAGGCATGTACTGCTCGTTCAGCGCCAGGGCTACATCTTCCGGCTCGCCGTCGTTCAGCGCGTAGTAGTAACCGGCGACGCCTTGCATCTCCGGGAACTCACCGACCATCTCGGTCGCCAGGTCGCACTTGGACAGCAGGCCGGCACGGGAAGCCCAGGCAGCGTTGCCGCCAATGCGCTGAGCGATGAACGCAGCGAGTTTGGAAACGCGCTCGGCCTTGTCGTAGACGCTGCCGAGCTTTTCCTGGAACACCACGTTTTGCAGGCGCAGGTTGAAGTCTTCGAGTTTCTGCTTCTTGTCTTGTTTGAAGAAGAATTCGGCGTCGGTCAGGCGTGGGCGAACCACTTTCTCGTTACCGGCGATGATCTGCTGCGGGTCTTTGCTTTCGATGTTGGCCACGGTAATGAAACGTGGCAGCAACTTGCCGTCGGCATCCAGCAGGCAGAAATACTTCTGGTTGTCCTGCATGGTGGTGATCAGCGCTTCTTGTGGCACGTCGAGGAAACGTTCTTCGAACGAGCACACCAGCGGCACCGGCCATTCGACCAGCGCGGTCACTTCGTCGAGCAAGGCTGGCGGGACGATCGCAGTACCTTCCTGCATCGTCGCCAACGCTTCGGTACGCTTGCTGATCAGCTCGCGACGCTCGTTGGCATCGGCCAATACGTAGGCGGCACGTAGGTCGGTCAGGTAATTGGCCGGCGAGGTGATGCGCACGTTTTCCGGGTGGTGGAAGCGGTGACCACGGGAATCGCGACCGGCCTTCTGGGCGAGGATGGTGCAATCGATGACCTGGTCACCGAGCAGCATCACCAGCCATTGGGTCGGGCGAACGAATTCTTCCTTGCGAGCGCCCCAGCGCATGCGCTTCGGGATCGGCAGGTCGTTCAGGGAGTCTTCGACGATGGTCGGCAGCAGGCTCGCGGTCGGTTTGCCGGCGATGCTTTGGCTGTAACGCAGTTTCGGGCCGCTCTGATCGATCTCGCTCAGCTCGACGCCGCACTTCTTGGCGAAGCCCAATGCCGCTTGAGTCGGGTTGCCTTCAGCATCGAAAGCGGCCTGGCGTGGCGGGCCATCGAGGTTGATGCTGCGATCCGGCTGCTGGGTCGCCAGCGAGGTGATCAGCACAGCCAGGCGACGCGGCGCCGCGTAGACGGTTTTGGTCTCGTAGTTCAGGCCAGCGGCCTGCAGGCCTTTGTCGATACCGGCCATGAACGCATCAGCCAGGGTGTTCAGGGCTTTGGGTGGCAGTTCTTCGGTGCCCAGTTCAACCAGAAAATCCAGAGCACTCATTGTGCAGCCTCCAGCTTGGCCAGTACTTCATCACGCAGGTCCGGGGTCGCCATCGGGAAGCCCAGCTTGGCGCGAGCCAGCAGGTAGGCTTGCGCAACGGAACGCGCCAGGGTGCGCACTCGCAGAATGTATTGCTGACGCGCAGTCACCGAGATCGCCCGGCGCGCATCCAGCAGGTTGAAGGTATGGGACGCCTTCAACACCATTTCGTAGCTCGGCAACGGCAGTGGCTGGTCGAGTTCAATCAGGCGCTTGGCTTCGCTTTCGTAGAAATCGAACAGCTCGAACAGCTTCTCGACGTTGGCGTGTTCGAAGTTGTAGGTGGACTGCTCCACTTCGTTCTGGTGGAACACGTCGCCGTAAGTCACTTTGCCGAACGGACCGTCAGCCCAGACCAGGTCGTAGACCGAGTCCACGCCTTGCAGGTACATCGCCAGGCGCTCGAGGCCGTAAGTGATTTCGCCGGTCACCGGGTAGCACTCAATGCCGCCCGCTTGCTGGAAGTAAGTGAACTGCGTCACTTCCATGCCGTTGAGCCAGACTTCCCAGCCCAGACCCCAGGCGCCGAGGGTCGGCGATTCCCAGTTGTCTTCGACGAAGCGAATGTCGTGGACCAGCGGGTCCAGGCCGACGTGCTTGAGGGAGCCCAGGTACAGTTCCTGGAAATTGTCCGGGTTCGGCTTCAGGACCACCTGGAACTGGTAGTAGTGCTGCAGACGGTTCGGGTTTTCGCCGTAGCGGCCGTCAGTCGGACGACGACTGGGCTGCACATAAGCGGCGTTCCAGGTTTCCGGGCCGATGGCGCGCAGAAACGTGGCAGTGTGGAAAGTCCCGGCGCCTACTTCCATATCGTAGGGCTGAAGTACCACGCAACCTTGCTCGGCCCAGTATTGCTGGAGGGCGAGGATCAAGTCTTGGAAGGTACGCACGGCTGGCGTAGGCTGGCTCACGAAATTCACCTGTTTCTTGGGCTGCGATTTAAAGAGCGGGAGTATACCCGATTCGTTGCTGCGCACGCCCCCTGGAGCCTTATGCCACGCTGCTTTTGGTGTTCCGAAGATCCGCTGTACATGGCTTATCACGACCAGGAGTGGGGCACGCCGCTACGCGATGCGCAGGGATTGTTCGAGTTGCTTTTGCTCGAAGGGTTCCAGGCCGGCCTCTCATGGATCACCGTGCTGCGCAAACGCGAGCGTTATCGCGAGGTCTTGTTCGGCTTCGACGTGCAGCGGGTGGCGCAGATGAGCGACGCGGAAATCGATGAATTGATGCTCGATCCGGGCATCATCCGCAATCGCCTGAAACTCAACGCCGCCCGGCGCAACGCCCAGGCCTGGCTGGCGCTCGAAGACCCGGTGGCGTTTCTCTGGTCGTTCGTTGGCGACAAGCCTGTGATCAATCACTTCAAGGATCGCACCGAAGTGCCGGCGGTCACCCCGGTCGCCGTGGAGATGAGCAAGGGCCTGAAAAAGGCCGGCTTCACGTTCGTCGGCCCGACCATTTGCTACGCACTGATGCAGGCCTCGGGGATGGTCATGGACCACACCCAGGATTGCGATCGCTACGCGACACTGGCGAACGGCGGTTAGAATAGCCGCCTCGCGCACAGCACAAGATCAGGAGTGACCTGTGGATAAGTTGAAAGGCGCCTTGCTGGTAGGCGCTCTGCGGTTGTTTGCCCTGCTTCCTTGGCGGGCAGTGCAGGCGGTAGGTTCGGCCATCGGTTGGATAATGTGGAAAACTCCCAACCGTTCCCGCGACGTGGTGCGGATCAACCTCGCCAAGTGCTTTCCCGACATGGACCCCACCGAGCGCGAGCGTCTGGTCGGCCAGAGCCTGAAAGACATTGGCAAATCCCTGACCGAAAGCGCCTGCGCGTGGATCTGGCCGGCACAGCGTTCCATTGACCTGGTGCGCGAAGTCGAAGGGCTGGACGTCTTGAAGGACGCCCTCGCTTCCGGCAAAGGTGTCGTGGGGATTACCAGCCACCTGGGCAACTGGGAAGTGTTGAACCACTTCTATTGCAGCCAGTGCAAACCGATCATTTTCTATCGTCCGCCAAAGTTGAAGGCGGTGGATGAGTTGCTGCGCAAGCAACGCGTACAACTGGGCAACAAGGTCGCCGCTTCCACCAAGGAAGGCATCCTCAGTGTCATCAAGGAAGTGCGCAAAGGTGGTGCAGTGGGGATTCCCGCTGACCCGGAACCGGCCGAATCCGCCGGGATTTTCGTGCCGTTCTTCGCCACTCAGGCCCTGACCAGCAAGTTTGTGCCGAACATGCTCGCTGGCGGCAAAGCCGTTGGCGTGTTCCTGCATGCGCTGCGATTGCCGGACGGTTCGGGCTACAAAGTGATTCTCGAAGCCGCGCCGGAGGCCATGTACAGCACCGATACCGAAACGTCATGCGCGGCGATGAGCAAGGTGGTCGAACGCTATGTAGCGGCGTACCCGAGCCAGTACATGTGGAGCATGAAGCGCTTCAAGAAGCGCCCGCCGGGCGAAGAGCGCTGGTATTGAGTTGATTGGCATGATCTGTGGATAACTTGAACCTGTAGGAGCTGAGCTTGCTCGCGAAGAGGCCATTACATTCAACATTGATGTTGGATGTTAAATCGCCTTCGCGAGCAAGCTTCGCTCCTACAGGATCAGGGTTATCCACAACTGTTCATTAAAGGGCGCAGAAGATGTCCGAACACATCAAATCGTTTCGTATCAAGATCAGTCACGAAAGCTTCGGCGATTGCCTTGGGCAGACCCGCAACCTTTCGACCACCGGCGTCTACGTCAAGCATCCGCGCTTGTCGGCGTTGCCTAAAGGCGCGGTGGTGTTCGGTCAGGTGCAGGATTTACCCACAGGTGCGCCGCGGGTTCGCATGGAAGTGGTGCTGGTGGATGCCGACGGCATTGGCCTGCGTTATCTCTGATCAGAGCGCCTGACGTTCGAGCTTCTTCAGAAAAACCGTCATTTCTTTTTCGGCCTGCTTGTCGCCGTGAGCGCGGGCGGCTTCCAGGCCCTGTTCCCAAGCCTGACGCGCGGCCAAGTAGTCCGCCAGCGCCAGGTGCGCTTTGCCCAGCAGCTTCCACGCCGCCGAATACTTCGGATCGAGTTCGACGCAACGCTGGAAATGTTCGGCCGCCTTGGCGTTCTCGCCCAAATCCAGGTAACCCTTGCCCAGGCCGAAGCGCAGCAATGAGTTATCCACACCTTTGGCGAGCATTTTTTCCAGGGATTCGATCATTGTGGACTCCTAGGTAGAGGTGAGTCAGGGATGAATGGGGACTAGTGAGATGGCTATCGCGAGCAGGCTCACTCCTACAGGGGAGCGCATTCCAAAGGTAGGAGTGAGCCTGCTCGCGATGGGGCCGGGTCAGCCTCCAAAAAAGCCTCAGAAGAAACTCAACCCCACATGAAACAGCTTCTCCACATCCCGAATGTGCTTCTTATCCACAAGGAACAGAATCACATGGTCCCCCGCTTCGATCACCGTGTCGTCGTGGGCGATGATCACTTCTTCGTCGCGAATGATCGCGCCAATCGTCGTCCCGGGCGGCAACCCGATGTCCTCGATGGCCTTGCCAATCACCTTGCTCGATTTCGCATCGCCGTGAGCGATCGCCTCGATGGCTTCCGCCGCGCCCCGGCGCAATGAGTGCACGCTGACGATGTCGCCCCGTCGCACGTGGGCCAGCAAGGTGCCGATGGTCGCCAGCTGCGGGCTGATGGCAATGTCGATATCGCCGCCCTGGATCAGGTCAACATAGGCCGGGTTGTTGATGATCGTCATCACCTTCTTCGCGCCCAGGCGCTTGGCCAGCAACGAGGACATGATGTTCGCTTCATCATCGTTGGTCAGCGCCAGGAACAGGTCCGCATCGGCGATGTTCTCTTCCAGCAGCAGGTCGCGGTCCGACGCGCTGCCCTGTAACACCACCGTGCTGTCCAGGGTGTCTGAAAGATGGCGGCAGCGCGCCGGGTTCATTTCGATGATTTTCACTTGATAGCGACTTTCGATCGCCTCGGCCAAGCGCTCACCGATCTGCCCGCCACCGGCGATCACGATGCGTTTGTAGGTTTCATCCAGGCGGCGCATTTCGCTCATCACCGCACGAATATTCGCTTTGGCGGCAATGAAAAACACCTCGTCGTCCGCCTCGATCACCGTATCGCCCTGGGGCAATATCGGCCGGTCACGACGGAAAATCGCGGCGACGCGGGTTTCGACATTCGGCATGTGCTCGCGCAACTGACGCAACTGCTGCCCCACCAGCGGCCCGCCGTAGTAAGCCTTCACGGCCACCAATTGCGCTTTGCCATCGGCGAAGTCGATCACCTGCAAGGCGCCCGGGTACTGGATCAGGCGCTTGATGTAGTTGGTGACCACTTGCTCCGGGCTGATCAGCACGTCGACGGGAATCGCTTCGTTATCGAACAGTTCGTTGCGTGTGAGGTAAGCGGCTTCGCGGACCCGGGCGATTTTGGTCGGCGTGTGGAACAACGTGTGGGCGACCTGGCAGGCAACCATGTTGGTTTCGTCGCTGTTGGTCACGGCCACCAGCATGTCAGCGTCGTCCGCGCCGGCCTGGCGCAGGACGGTCGGCAACGAGCCGCGGCCCTGCACGGTGCGAATGTCCAGCCGATCGCCCAGATCGCGCAGGCGTTCGCCGTCGGTGTCGACTACCGTGATGTCGTTGGCTTCGCTGGCCAAATGCTCCGCCAGCGAACCGCCGACCTGCCCAGCACCGAGGATGATGATTTTCATCCAGTCACTCCATTGAATCCATTAACCGCGCGCGGCGGCGATCTTGATCAGCTTGGCGTAGTAGAACCCGTCGTGGCCGCCTTCCTGGGCCAGCAACTGGCGACCATGGGGCTGCTTGATGCCGGCCGTCGTGGCGAGGTCCAGTTCGCGGGCGCCCGGCGTACGGGCCAGGAACGCCTCGATGACTTCAGTGTTCTCGGTCGGCAACGTGGAACAGGTGGCGTAAAGCAGAATCCCGCCGACCTCCAGAGTTATCCACAGCGCATCGAGCAATTCGCCTTGCAGCACCGCCAGCGCGGCGATGTCGTCGGGTTGGCGAGTCAACTTGATGTCGGGGTGGCGACGGATCACACCAGTGGCCGAGCACGGCGCGTCGAGCAGGATGCGCTGGAACGGTTTGCCATCCCACCAGGTCGCGGTGTCGCGGCCGTCGGCGGCGATCAATTCAGCGCTCAGGCCCAGGCGTGCAAGGTTTTCCCGCACCCGCACCAGACGCTTGGCTTCCAGGTCCACGGCCACGACGCCGGCCAGGGCAGGCTCGGCTTCAAGGATGTGGCAGGTCTTGCCGCCGGGAGCGCAGCAGGCATCCAGCACCCGTTGGCCTGGCGCCAGGTCGAGCAGGTCGGCAGCCAGTTGCGCCGCCTCGTCCTGCACGCTGACCCAGCCTTCGGCGAAACCCGGCAGGCTGCGCACGTCAGCGGCGGCGTCGAGGATGATGCCGTCCTGGCTGTAGACACACGGCGTGGCGGCAATGCCCGCTTCGGTCAGCAGCCCCAGGTAGGCATCGCGCGCGTGATGACGGCGATTGACCCGCAGAATCATCGGCGGGTGCGCGTTGTTTGCTGCGCAAATGGCTTCCCATTGCTCAGGCCAAAACGCTTTCAGGGATTTTTGCAGCCAGCGCGGGTGGGCCGTGCGCACCACCGGGTCGTGTTCAAGTTCGGCCAGCAGCGCTTCGCTTTCACGCTGGGCGCGGCGCAACACCGCGTTGAGTAAGGCCTTGGCCCAAGGCTTTTTCAGCTTATCGGCGCAACCGACGGTTTCGCCGATGGCCGCGTGGGCCGGAACGCGGGTGTAAAGCAATTGGTAGAGGCCGACCAGCAGTAGCGCTTCGACATCGGCATCCGCTGCCTTGAACGGCTTTTGCAACAATTTCGCCGCCAGCGCCGACAAGCGCGGCTGCCAGCGAGCGGTGCCAAACGCCAGGTCTTGGGTGAAACCGCGATCGCGGTCTTCAACCTTGTCCATTTGCGTTGGCAACGAACTGTTGAGTGAGGCTTTTCCGTTCAGAACAGCAGCGAGTGCCTTGGCGGCGGCCAGACGCGGGTTCATTGGGCGTCCGCCGTTTGACCGAGCACGGTGCCGACGGCGAATTTCTCACGACGGCTGTTGAACAGGTCGCTGAAGTTCAGCGCCTTGCCGCCGGGCAATTGCAGACGCGTCAGACACAGCGCTTGCTCGCCACAGGCCACGATCAAGCCGTCCTTGCTCGCACTGAGGATCTCACCGGGGGCGCCCTGCCCTTCGGCGAGGCTGGCGGCGAGTACTTTCAGCGCTTCGCCGTTCAGTGTGCTGTGGGTAACCGGCCATGGGTTGAAGGCGCGAACCAGGCGCTCCAGCTCAATGGCCGGGCGGGTCCAGTCGATACGCGCTTCGTCTTTGTTCAATTTGTGCGCATAGGTGGCGAGGCTGTCGTCCTGCACTTCGCCTTCCAGCGTGCCAGCCGCCAGGCCGGCAATGGCTTGAATCACTGCCGGTGGGCCCATTTCGGCCAGACGATCGTGGAGGCTGCCACCGGTGTCATCACCGGTGATCGGCGTGGTGACTTTCAACAGCATCGGGCCGGTGTCGAGGCCCAGTTCCATGCGCATCACGGTCACGCCGCTTTCGCTGTCGCCCGCTTCAACGGCGCGCTGGATCGGCGCCGCACCCCGCCAGCGTGGCAGCAAGGAGGCGTGGCTGTTGATGCAGCCCAAACGCGGAATATCCAGCACCACTTGCGGCAGGATCAGGCCGTAGGCGACCACCACCAGCAAATCCGGCTTGAGCGCTGCCAGTTCAGCCTGCGCGTCTTCGTTGCGCAGGGTCGGCGGCTGCAGCACCGGGATGTTGTTTTCCAGTGCGAGTTGCTTGACCGGGCTCGGCATCAGCTTTTGCCCGCGGCCTGCCGGACGGTCTGGCTGGGTGTAGACCGCGACGATCTCGTAAGGACTGTCGAGCAGGGCCTTGAGGTGTTCAGCGGCGAATTCCGGGGTGCCGGCAAAGACGATGCGCAGTGGCTCAGTCATGGGAAGCTCTCATTTACAAAGCAGTCGCAAAAGAAAAAGGCTTGCCGCAGCAAGCCTTTGGAAGGAGGGCATCAAGCGTTCTGGCGATGGAGCTTTTCCAGTTTCTTCTTGATTCGGTCGCGTTTGAGATTGGACAGGTAGTCGACGAACAATTTGCCGTTGAGGTGGTCGCATTCATGCTGGATGCACACGGCGAGCAGGCCTTCTGCGATCAGTTCGTAGGGCTTTCCGTCGCGGTCCAGCGCCTTGACCTTGATCTTCTGTGGGCGATCGACGTTTTCGTAGAAACCCGGCACCGAGAGGCAGCCTTCCTGGTATTGCTCCATCTCGTCGGTCAGGGATTCGAACTCGGGATTGATGAACACCCGTGGTTCGCTGCGGTCTTCGGAGAGGTCCATCACGACGATACGTTTGTGCACGTTGACCTGGGTCGCGGCGAGGCCGATGCCTGGCGCTTCATACATTGTTTCAAACATGTCATCGACCAACTGACGTACTTCGTCGTCCACTACAGCCACAGGTTTGGCGATAGTGCGCAGACGCGAGTCGGGGAATTCGAGGATGTCTAAAATGGCCATAGGCTTATTTGCTGCACGTGTGAGGTAAAGTCGGGTCGATGGCCTGGCGGGTCCGAAGATGCAGGCTACCGTTGTGAAGCGTAGCTCCCTTTTCTTTTCTGCAAAGAATCCGGAGCGAGCCACGAGGGCTCTGGCGTTTCACGCGAACGCACATAATAAAGGGATTCACCGCATGAGGAAATCACTACTCGCCCTGCTCCTTCTGGCCTCGGCCGGTTTGGCGCACGGGCAAGTGCAACTCAGGGAAGGTTTTCCACAGCAATACACCGTTGTTGCAGGCGACACACTCTGGGACATCTCCGGCAAGTTCCTGCGTGAGCCATGGCAATGGCCTGAGCTCTGGCAGGCCAACCCGCAGATCCAGAACCCCAATCTGATCTACCCCGGGGATTCGCTGTCGCTGGTCTACGTCAACGGCCAGCCGCGGTTGACGCTCAACCGCGGCGCGTCACGGGGCACCATCAAGCTCTCGCCACGCATCCGCAGCAGTCCGGTGGCTGAGGCCATCCCGAGCATTCCGTTGCAATCGATCAACAGTTTTCTGTTGAGCAACCGCATCGTCGACAAGGTCGAGGATTTCGACAAGGCGCCCTACATCGTCGCCGGCGATGCCGAACGCGTGCTCAGCGGCACCGGCGACCGGATTTTCGCCCGCGGTCATTTCGATCCGGATCAGCCGGTGTACGGCATCTTCCGCCAGGGCAAGGTCTACACCGACCCGCAGAGCAAAGAATTCCTGGGCATCAACGCTGACGACATTGGCGGCGGTGAAGTCGTGGCCACCGAAGGCGATGTGGCCACGCTGGCGTTGCAGCGCACGACCCAGGAAGTGCGTCTTGGCGACCGGTTGTTCAGTGGGGAGGAACGATCTATCAACTCGACCTTCATGCCCAGTGCACCCAAAAGCGAGATCAACGGCTTGATCATTGATGTGCCGCGCGGGGTTACGCAGATCGGTGCGATGGACGTCGTCACGCTGAACAAGGGGCAACGCGACGGTCTGGCTGAAGGCAACGTGCTGGTGGTGATGAAAACCGGCGAAACCGTGCGTGACCGAATCACCGGCCAGCCGTTGAAGATTCCGGATGAGCGTGCCGGTTTGCTGATGGTTTTTCGCACCTACGACAAACTCAGTTACGGATTGGTGCTCAATGCATCGCGTTCTTTGGCGGTGCTGGACAAGGTGCGAAATCCTTAGCCTGCTCCACAAGTTACCAACAGAGTTATCCACAGCTTATTCCCGTTTGAACGGGGCTCATAACGATCAAGGATGATCCATGTCACCGTCTGCTGCTGCACCGGTCTCCCCTGCGGAACTGGAAGCTCGTTTACGTCTGCATCGTCTGCCGGAACTCGGCCCGGCGCGGTTCAAGAAATTGCTCGAAGCCTTCGGCTCGGCGTCCAAAGCCATCAGCGCGCCGGCCAGTGCATGGCGTGCGCTGGGATTGCCGGCTACTTGTTCGGAGGCTCGAAGATCGAGTGAAGTCCGTGATGGCGCGAGCCACGCATTGGCCTGGCTTGAGCGTCCGGCCCAGCATTTACTGATGTGGGACCAACCTGACTACCCGGCGCTGCTCGCAGAGATCAGCGATTCACCGCCGCTGTTGTTCGTGGCGGGCGATCCGGGAATTCTGGAAAAACCGCAACTGGCGATGGTTGGCAGTCGCCGTGCTTCCCGGCCGGGGATGGACACCGCCGCCGCGTTTTCGCGCAGCCTGGCCAGCGCCGGTTTTGTCATCACCAGCGGTCTGGCACTGGGTATTGATGCCGCCGCGCATCAAGCTGCGCTGGACGTGGGCGGGCAAACGGTCGGGGTACTTGGCACGGGACTTGAAAAGTTTTATCCACAGCGCAACCGACGGTTGGCTGACGCGATGATTGCGTCGGGCAGTGCAGTGCTTTCGGAGTTCCCGCTGGACGCCGGTCCCACCGCCAGCAACTTCCCGCGACGCAACCGAATCATCAGCGGTTTATCCCTCGGTGTACTGGTGGTCGAGGCCAGTGTGGCCAGTGGATCATTGATTACCGCGAGGCTGGCGGCGGAGCAAGGTCGCGAGGTGTATGCCATTCCTGGGTCGATTCATCATCCTGGCGCGAAGGGCTGTCATCAGCTGATTCGTGACGGTGCGATGCTGGTGGAAACCATCGAACATATCCTCGAAGCCTTGCGCGGCTGGCAACAGTTGCCCTTGTCCATCGAGACGTCGTCGGTGGTCCATCCTCTGCTCATGCTGTTACATGCGGCGCCGCACACCAGTGAAGCCTTGTCCGTCTCCAGCGGTTGGACCTTGCCCAAAGTACTGGCGGCGCTGACCGAACTGGAAATGGAAGGCCGGGTCGTCTGCGAAAGCGGGCGCTGGTTTGCACGGGTGAGCTAGGTTTTATAAGGAAGATCGGTAAACTGCGCAGAGCCTTATTCCGGAGAGTTTTTCATGGTCAACAGTTGGCGTGTGCAACAAGCCGCGCAAGCCGTTCGCGCAGGAGGGGTGATTGCCTATCCAACCGAGGCGGTCTGGGGTCTGGGTTGTGACCCGTGGGACAGAGAAGCGGTGGAACGTCTGCTGCTGCTCAAGGGCCGGTCGGTGCACAAGGGCTTGATCCTGGTGGCCGACAACATTCGCCAGTTCGACTTCCTGTTCGAGGATTTCCCTGAACTGTGGATGGACCGCATGGCCAGCACCTGGCCGGGGCCGAATACCTGGCTGGTGCCGCATCAGAATATGTTGCCGCAATGGATAACCGGCGTGCATGAAACGGTAGCGCTGCGGGTCAGCGATCACCCGTTGGTGCGGGATTTGTGCGCAGTGGTCGGGCCGTTGGTGTCGACCTCGGCGAACCCCCAAGGGCGGCCGGCGGCGCGCACGCGGATTCGCGTGGAACAGTATTTCCGTGGGCAGCTTGATTGGGTGATGGGTGGGAATCTGGGTGGGCGCAAGAACCCGAGCGTGATTCGGGATCTGGCGACCGGGAACGTCATCCGCCCGGCTTGAGACCACGTTATCGTTCATCGCCGGCAGGCCAGCTCCCACAGGTCTTGTGGGA